>CAZHYN010000005.1:56828-77447 GCA_964536865.1 uncultured Planctomycetia bacterium | reverse complement strand
AAACTTTTCACACCCAAAAGTGTCCTTCTAAAATAATGTGCACTCAAAAGACAGGCCCTATCGATGTCTACGAGGTGGAAGCAGAACCAATCAAGCCATCTATAAATGATTAAAAGGCGGATTAAAATCAAAGGAAAACTCCCTGATTTCTTCTTTTTGAAACGTAAGCTACTTTTAAATCTTTAGGAATATCAAGATTCTCTCTTGATAGAAGAGTTATAGGGATATATAATTAACCAATTACTGAATTTCTCTTTCATATAGGAATAGGAAAACGATACTAAGAGCTCAGATTACATAACGAAAGGAGGAATTTATGAGGTATGTAAGAGTTATATTTTTAGGTATAGTGGTTTTAGTTCTTTTTGTTTTAGTAGTATCTAATGTTATTAATAGTCCCTCTTTTATAGCAAAAAGATTGAATCTTGATAGTAAAAAAAGTATAGAGAAGTTAGTATTTAGGGTAAGTTATGCTAACTTTATCCCTTTAGGAGAAGTTATTATGGAAAATAAGGGAGTTGAGGAGTTAGGTGGCAAGAGAGTCTACCATATAAAAGCTTATGCTAAACCCAATAAGTTCTTTGATTTTTTTCGTAAAGTTAAGGTAGAGGTCGACTCTTTCATAGATGAGGATACTCTCCTGCCTGTAAAGTTTACCCAGGATCTTCAAATACAGGGTAAAGTTCCTGAAAGGAAGGTTGTGATTTACCATCAGAGCGAGCAGTTTATGGAGATAGGAGGAGAAAAAAGAGTAATTTATCCTCCTACCTATGACCCTTTATCATTACTTTTTTCATTTTTAAATAGAAAAGGTCTAAAAAAGGGAGAAGTTATAGACCTAAATATAAATACCAATCAGAAAAATTACAGACTCATCGCTAAAGTAGAAGAAAGCAAAAAACTTCATGGGAAGAAAGTATTTTGGATTAGGGGGGAGGTTAAAAGAAGGGATGGAAACTTAAGACACTCTTCTACTTTCCTGATGGTTATGTTAGATAACCCCCATCTTCCTATCTTTGTTAGAGTATTCTCTGCATTAGGTTTTCTTTCTGTTTCCTTAGTATCAGTAACTTAAACAGGTAAGAATGGTAAAGAAAAATTCAGAATTGATTTGGTTCTTTGGAAAATTACAAAAGATATTTACCCCCAATCACAGAAAACCACCCCACCCTTTCCTTGAAAGGGCGGGGGGTAAGGGCGTGGTTTGGGGTTTACTATAAAAAATCATAGGTATATTTGGGTATTAGATTTCCAAATGAGACAAAACAAGTCTGACTTAGAATGTCTCATTTGGAGGGAGGAAGATGTTTTTTCTCATATCATTCGGTGTAAACGTATGTATAAAAAATTTAAGCATATGTAGAAAATTTAAAGAGTATGTGAAGGATAAAGAAAAGAAGGAAAATATATAAGAAAAGATGGATATATGCATAGATGTTAATTCTACCTTGAAACCTACTGTTACAGGTATCGGTAAGTTTACTCTTTCTTTACTTAAAAGCTTTTGTGTAACTTTTAGTGAAGAAAAATACAGATTCATTCTTTACTATCGAAAAAGGTGGAGTGAATTTAGGAAAAAGCCCCCTAAACTTAATCGTAAAGGTATTATCTACTGTAATGGGTTTAAGAAAGAGTATCCCCCTGCTGATATCCACGTTAGTTCTTCTTATGAGTTTTCTCCATACTATGGCAAATTTATCTTAATCCTCCATGATTTAATACCCTTAGTAGTTGAGGAGTTCTCCAGCACAGATGCTAAAGAGAAGTTAGTTAGTTTTTTACCTCAAAGACTTAAAAGAGCTGATAAGGTGGTATGTATATCAAAGAATACTTTGAGTGATTTACTTAAATTTTATCCCTATATCAAAGAAAAAACAGAAGTAATCTATCCTGCCTTAGATTTGGTTTATAGAAAAATAGATAATCAAAAGATAATAAGGAAAAAGTTGAGAAGATTTGGCATAGAGGATGATTACTTACTTTTTGTTTCTTCTATAGAACGAAGAAAGAATCTTATTTCTTTGCTTAAAGCATTTCTTTACATAATAAAGAAATTCCCTAAAGTTAAATTAGTTATCGTAGGCAAAAAGGTAAAATCTTACAGGGAAGTAGATTTATTTATGGAGAGTTATGAAGCAAAAAATAAAGTGGTCTATTTAGGGTATGTTAATGAGGAAGATTTAGTTTACCTCTATAATGGAGCAAAGATTTTGGTCTATCCTTCTTTTTATGAAGGCTTTGGTTTTCCTGTAGTGGAGGCTTTTGCCTGTGGTGTTCCTGTGGTGGCTTCAGATGTTGGCTCTATAAGAGAGGTTGCTTTAGGATGTGCAGAATTGGTAAGCCCTTATGATGTAGAGAGTATCGCAAATGGTATTATGAATGTTCTCAGTAATTCTAATTATAGAGAAAAGCTAATAATAAAGGGGTTAGAAAAGGCGAAGGAGTTCAGAATTTATAATATGGGAACTAAGTATAAGACACTCATAGAGGGAATTACTACCTAAGAGACATTATTTCGCTTGTGTAGGGTCTAAGGCATTGAAAGAAGAAAAATTGAAAGAATGAAGTTTAAAGGGAAGGGTATCTCTTAGAGAAAAATGCGAATAGGAGTTAACGCAAGAATTTTAGCTTATTCTAAGTGTGGAATTTCTGTATATGTATGTAATTTAGTAAGGAATCTTCTGATAAAAGTTTTACTTTCTAACGCACTTATTCCAATTATCTCCTCTCTATATGAAGGATTTGGATTGCCAATTTTAGAATCTTTTGCTTGAGGAGTTTCCGTAATAGCTACAAATAGAGGTTCTATTCCTGAAATAACAGATGATGCAGCAATTTTGATAGATTCATATGATTATGAGAGTTTATCTAAAAAATAGAAGAACTGATAGAAGGTAGTAATTTAAGAAAAGAACTGATAAGAAAAGGAAAAAAGAGATTAGTCAATTTCGATTGGAGAAAAACTGCTTTGCAGGTGTTTAGGTATTTATGATAATTTATTAAACAACCTAAAAAGAGCTCATTATGAAAGCAATTAGGGATATGTGGTTGATTCAGATTGAGATTGCTCACCCAATTTTACTAAATTAACTATTGAATTATTACATAATTTGTAGTAAATTAGTACTAAGTTAATACAAATAGTGCCTGATATGTTCTACAGGAAAATTATTAATTACTTTTTGAAATGGAAAGAAAAAAAAGAAAGAAAGCCTCTAATTGTAAGAGGAGCACGCCAGGTGGGTAAAACTTGTGCAGTTTTATTATTTGGTAAAAAATATTTTAAAGAAGTTATCCATATAAACTTGGATAACATAGAACATTTAAGATTATTTCGCAAAGATATTTCTCTAAAAGAATTTGAGGATATTATAAAAGTAAAGTTTAATAAGAAAATAATTCCTAACCAGAGCCTTATTTTCATAGATGAAATTCAAAATGCCCCATCTTTAATTAAATTATTAAGGTTTTTTTATGAAGAAAAGAAAGACTGGTATGTAATTGCTGCAGGTTCTCTTCTGGAAGCAAAAATAAGAAGAGAAGGACTTTCCTTTCCTGTAGGAAGAGTAGAATTTTGTTATCTTTATCCTTTAGATTTTTTTGAGTATTTAGAGGCAAAGAAAGAAAAAGAGCTTTTAGATTTTTTGCTTAATGTTAAGATAAAGGATAAAATTCCTGAAGGAATTCATAAATTGGCTTTAGAAAAATTTTACGAGTATACCTTGGTGGGAGGAATGCCTGAAGTGGTAAAGAGTTTTATAAGAAACAATAATATGAACGATTTAAAATCAATATATAACTCTTTATTTACTACTTATTGTGAGGATGTCTATAAATATTCTTCTTTAGCCGAGGCAAAATATCTAAGTTATGTAATTGAAACCGCTCCTTTATTTGTGGGAAATTTAATTACTTATGAAAAATTTGGTGGTTCTAACTTTAGAAGCAGAGAAATGAGTAAATCTTTTGATACTTTAGAGAAAGTTATGCTCCTTTATCAATTAAATGCTATAAAGTCAAGGAGACTTCCTCTGGTAGCTCAAAAGAAAAGACCAAAGAAATTAATTTTTTTAGACGTGGGATTAGTGAATTATCAGATGGGTCTACAAGATCAACTTTTACATATTGAAAAGTTAGATGATTTTTATAGAGGAAGAATTGCTGAACAAGTAGTTGCTCAGAATTTAATTTCTCAATATATTGATGTCTTTCCCAAAATTTTTTATTGGGCTAAAGAAAAAAAAGAGGGCAGTGCAGAGGTGGACTTTTGTTTTTCTAAGGAGGGAAAAATAGTAGGTATAGAGGTAAAATCTAAACCGATAGGCAGATTGAAATCCTTGCTTATCTTTGCTAAAGAAGTAGAAAATTCAATAATTTTCCGTATTTATAGTGGAAACTTAGAAAAGAGTAAGGTGGAGTTTTTAGGAGAAAAGTTTAATTTGATTTCTTTACCCTTTTACCTTGTTCCGCGTGTTTCTGAAATTTTAAAAACAACCTAAAAAGAGCTCATTATGAAAGCAATTAGAGATATGTGGTTGATTCAGATTGAGATTACTAATACATGTTTTTTAGAGTGTGCTAATTGCCCGCCTTTTATAGGTCATCACAAAAAGACTTATTTTATGGATTTGGAAACAATCAAGAAAGCAATAGATTCTTTGGAGGGATTTAGAGGAGGAATAGGTATTATGGGAAGAGAGTCAACATTACATCCTAAGTTTGCAGAAATTTGTAAACTTCTTCAAAAAAAGTTCCTGCAGAGAAAAGGTATCTTTTGGACTTCTGGATATAGATGGAAAGAGAATTACAAATGGTCTCATGAATATTATCGGTAGTTTCAGTTATAAACTCTAGGTTATAGAGGAAAATCTAATAAATATTTATTTATTCTTATAAGAGAGAGTTAGCTTTTTACATTGACAAAAAGATTTTTATAGGTTATAATCTATATTAGATATAGTATATAACCTATATAATTATGGATTTAAAGATTAGAGAAGCTCAAAAAAAGATATTAGGAGTCTTTTCAAAATTTGCAAAGAGTTTTGCTCTTTCCGGAGGTACGGCTTTAGAACTTTATTATTTACATCATAGATTTTCTGCAGATTTAGACTTTTTTTCTCCGAAATATAATATATCGGAAATAGAGAAGTTAGTATCTGCTTTTCAAAAAGTAGTTGGTACTAATATGAGCTTAAAGGAAGAGTTAAGTGTTGAGGGAAAAGCTAGAGTAAGATTTTACATAGCTCCAGTTAGGGGAACAAAAAGACCTTTAAAAATAGATTTTGTTGAAGATATGGTTGTTCTTAAGCCTTGTATAAGAAAATTCAAGGGAGTAAGAGTTTATGATGTAGAGAATATATATCTCCAGAAGATTGTTGCTATTGCTGGATTGAAACCAGAATTAGATGAGATAGGTAGAAGGATATTTGAGGGGCGGAGAGAAGCTCGTGATGTCTTTGATATCTATATGCTTTCTAAAAAAATCGAACCTCTACATCTGTTTTTACAAAAAGTTTCCAACCACCTGCAGCGAGGGATGATTCATTGGTATCGGACATTTTCTCGGCAAGACCTTAAGTTAGCCTTACTTGATTTAGATATTTATGAGGATAAATTTGATTCTAAAGAGATGCTTATTTATTTGGAAAATGAAATAAAGAAGTTTATTGAAGAGGTGTTGAAATGAAATCAAAAATTTCCATCTACTCAAAATATTTTTGGGATTTGAGTGCAAAAGCACTTAAAGAGATAGAAGAGATTATTGATAACCCTAAACATTCTAAGTTTATCCCTCGTATGGTAGCTCTTCTTTCCCGCTGTCATAGCCCTAAAGAATTATTTTCTTTAATCTCTCAAGAGAATTTTATTAAATACTGGCCAAGGATAAAATCTTACTGGAAGAAAATTGCACCTTATTCAGATTTCAGAGACTGGTGGCAGACTATCTATGAATCTCTTTTAGAAAAAGAGGGTTATAATAAGTATAAAAAGTTTAAAGGAAGACCCTCGCAGATATCTTTAAAAATTGGTAAAGTAATTAGAGAAGCCAGAGTTCAAAAGAATTTAACTCAGAAAGAGTTAGGTGTGCAAGTAGGTATAAGTCAACCAGATATCTCTATGATCGAAGAAGGCAAAAAGAATATTACAATAGAGACATTATTTCGATTGTGTAAGGTCTTAGGAATTAAGAAAATAGAATTCTGAAACAAATAAGAGAATAGAATGTATACTTCTAACTTAAAAAGAAATGATTTCTTTGTGGTTTCGGTAAATAATGAGAATCAGCTTTTGGTAAGGCGCCCTTTTTCTAAGAAAATAGAGGCAGTTTTTGGCGAGTTTAAAGTGGAAAGAAATAATCTTATATACGAAGTTGACAAATCTTTCTCTTCTCCTTATTCTTTGCCAGATAAAATAAAGTTTAGGGGCAGATGGAGCTTAGATAAAGACCATAATTTAGTTTTTTACATTAGCGGAGAAGAGAAAAAGAATAAGAGATTAATCCTTCGCACAGGAATTTTGTTTCCCAAAAGAGATTCTTTGCTGGTTCAGATAAAATGTAAGCGGTCTCGGGGTATAAGTAAGGTATACTTTATAAAATTAAAGGGTTTATGGCATTCGGATAAGTTTAACCGGATTGCCTTCAGTGTAGTTAGAGAAGATTTTGTTGATACTCTCATATTCAGGGGAAGTTGGTATCTAAACAAAAACCAACACATTATATATGAGTATAAAAAACTTAAGACCAAAGAGAAAAACACTTTAGTTTTTAAAGGTTTTTGGAATATTATCTCATCTAATAGGTTGGGTTACAGCTTTAGAGCTCAAGATAAGTCAAATTTTGAATTTCGTGCGCATATCCAGACTCCCACTCTTTATCCTACTCAGAATAAAATCAAATACAGAGTGGGGATAGGTTGGGCAAAATCTTACACAGAGAGGGTAATTATTCTGTATGGGACTTGGAAGATAAAAAGGTCCTTGGGATTAGTTTTTGAAATGAATTATGGGGAGGGAATAATAAAAAGAATTAAATTTACAGCTGTTGTAAAGTTAGATAGAGGTAAGAAGCTAAAATTTACTCTAAAGGATAAGAGAGGGAAGCCGGTGGGATTAGAAATAATTTTTAGGCGGGAGAGTCTCTCTGAGAAAGATTTTGAATATTTTTTACGTCTCTTAAAAGGAAAGGAGGGGATATCTATTGGAGCAGGAGTAAGAACCTGGTTCTAATTCTTGAGTAGTGGCTTTTTTAGGAGAATAAAAAGAAAGGAGAGTAAATGCGTATTTTGGTTACTGGAGGATGTGGGTTTATTGGGTCTCACTTAGTAGATAGGTTAGTGGAAGAAGGACACAAGGTGAGGGTTTACGATCTTTTAGAACCTCAAGTTCACTTGGGTAAGAGGCCTTCTTATTTGAGAAGAGACACTGAATATATCTTCGCTGATATAAGAGATAGAGATAAATTAAAAAAGGCATTGAAAGGAGTTGACGTAGTTTTTCATCAGGCTTCTCAAGTTGGAGTAGGACAATCTATGTATGAAATCCGTAAGTATGTTGAGCATAACTCCTTAGGAACAGCTATGCTCTTAGATTTAATTGTTAATACTAAAAATAAAGTTAAAAAACTTATTGTAGCTTCCAGTATGTCTATATATGGGGAGGGAGCTTACAGTTGCAAAAAAGATGGTATAGTATATCCTTTATTAAGAGAAGAAACTCAGCTAAAGAAGCGTGATTGGGAGATGAGGTGTCCTAAGTGCAAAAGAAAAGTAGAAGCCATTCCTACTTCTGAAGATAAACCTTTATTTCCCACATCTATTTACGCTGTTACTAAGCGGTCTCAAGAAGAGATGTGTTTAGCAGTGGGAAGAGCTTATAAGATTCCTGTTGTGGCTTTACGTTACTTTAACGTTTATGGTCCCCGACAATCTTTAAGTAATCCTTATACAGGAGTGGCAGCAATATTTTTATCTCGAGTAAAGAATAACCGAGCGCCTCTAATTTTTGAAGATGGAAGACAATCTCGTGATTTTATCTACGTTTCTGATATTGTTGAGGCAAATATTTTAGCGATGAAAAAAAAGGAAGCTGATTTTGATTTTTTTAATGTAGGTAGAGGCAAGCCTTGCACTATCTTAGACATTGCGCAGACTATAATTTCTCTATACCGAAAGGGTTTGGAGCCTAAAATCTTAAATAAATTCAGAGCAGGAGATATCCGGCACTGCTATGCAGATACCAGAAAAATCTCTAAAAAGTTAGGATTTAAGCCCAAGGTTTCATTTAAAGAAGGGATGAAAAAATTAATTAACTGGTCAGAGACTCAAGAGGCCTTTGATTTTACCAGAGAAGCTTTCAAGAAGCTGGAAAGTAAAGGTCTTTGTTAAAAGTATATTAACTTCTTAATGATTAATAGATAGTGGACATAGAATACCCAACATAGATAGGATAGATATGGTATGAGGATAGCGGTAATTTATAATAAGGAAAGTGAGTCCACTACAGGAGCGTATATAGAGAGAATCATAAAAGAAGCAGGTATTAGCTACCAACACTTCTGGACCCAAGACCCTAATATACCTAAAGGGTTTAACCTCTACTTCAGAATTGATCATGGGGATTATAAGTATGACATCTCTCCTGATTTACGTCCGGCTATTTTTTATGCTATAGATACTCATCTAAAAAAACCTTATAAAAAGATTAGAAGACACCTATATCATTACGATGTTGTCTTTTGTGCTCAGAAAGAGGGAGCAGAAAGGTTGCATCGAGAGACAAAGGTAGATACTCAGTGGATTCCTTTAGGTTGCGAACCCAGAATCCATAAAAAATTAAATTTAGAAAAAAATTATGACATTGGCTTTGTAGGTAGAGATGCTAAAAAATTTGCTCGTGGTAGACACTTAGAGCTTTTAAAGAAAACTTATCCTAACAGTTTTATTGGCGAAGCAGATTTTAGGAGAATGGCAGAGATTTATAGTGCATCAAAGATTGGATTTAACTCCTCTATAAGAAATGATATCAATATGCGTATTTTTGAGGTAATGGCCTGCGGATGTTTTCTTTTGACTAATTATATTAAGAACAATGGATTTGAGGAACTTTTTACTCCAGGAAAGCATTTGGTAGTGTATAGAAATGATAAGGAACTTTTAGAATTGATAGAGTATTATTTAAAAAACGAAGAAGAAAGAGAGAGAATTGCTAAGGCAGGATATGAGTTAGTAGTTACCAACCACACCTATTTTCACCGTGTACAGAAGATGTTTAACTATATTGCTTTTAAGTTTGGAGGGAAATTTAACCAGTTAAGGATATGAGGTATTTATGTGATATCATTGTATTGACGTGGAATCAAAAAGAGATAATAAAAAGTTTTGTTGAGAGCCTCTTGCGCACTACATACTTACCTTCCCAGTTAATCATAATTGATAATGCAAGCATAGATGGTACCAGAGAGTATTTAGAAAGTTTACGCAGCACAGATCAATTTAAAGTAAAAATTATTTTAAATAATGAAAACCGAGGTTTCGTGGGAGGAATGAATCAAGGATTGACCGTATCCAGTGCTCCTTACGTATGTTTGGCTAACAATGATTTAATTTTTACTAAGGGTTGGCTTTCCGAGATAATATCTGTTTTCGAAAAACATCCTAAGGTAGGGGTTCTTAATCCTAACAGTAATAATTTAGGAGCTAACCCACCCAAAGGTGTTTCCTTAGAGGAATTTGCCCAGCAGCTAAAGGCTAGATACACCGGAGTATTTGTAGAGATGCCTTTCTGTATAGGATTTTGTATGGTAATAAAAAGAGAGGTTATAGAAAAGATAGGAGGATTGTCAGAAGAATTTCATCCTATGTTTTTTGAGGATACCGATTACTCTATGAAAGCTAAAAGTGCGGGTTACCTAATAGGGGTAGCTAAGGGTTCTTATGTATGGCACCAGGAGCATGCCTCATTTAAACAATGGCCTAAAGAAAAAGAGGAAGTCTTTGCAAAAAGTAGAGAAAAGTTTACAAAGAAGTGGGGTAAAATATTAAGGGTGGCATGGATTGTGGAAGATTTTAAAGAGTTGTTGGATAATTTAGATAGAGGGATAAACTTAGCACGAGAAGGTAATTTTGTTCGCTTCTTCGTTAAAAATCTTCATAAAGAGAGGGAGGCTATTTTTAAGGAGAGCAATCATTTTGAGCATTCCGGCATAGAATTTATAAAATTTAATAACCTTTTTGACTTAGTTTTTAAGATTTTAAAAAAGAAGAAGAGATATAATTTAATTATAAGTAAAAGCAGAAGCTTGCACTGGCTTTTAGATAAATTTAAGTATCCAGTATTAACTGACTTTGATGAAGAAAAAATAAGAGAGATAAAACATTTTGGCTGTTATGGTTAGAGAAGCTATTTCTGTGGTAATTTTAACCAAGAATGAGGAGGAAAGAATTGCTGAGTGTATAAAATCTGTTTTGGATTGGGCGGATGAGGTTATTGTAGTTGATGATGAGTCAGCAGATAGGACTCCTGAAATAGCCAAAAATTTAGGAGCAAAAGTATTATTTAGGAAGATGGATATCGAAGGAAAGCACAGAAACTGGGCATATACTCAGGCAAAAAATGAGTGGGTGTTTAGTTTAGATGCTGACGAAAGGTTAACTCCGGAGTTAAAGAAGGAAATTATTGAAGTTTTAAGTTCGAGCCCTTCCCACAGTGCTTATACTGTACCACGCAAAAACTTTATAGGAAATTACTGGATAAGATGGGGAGGGTTATACCCTGCCCCTCAGATAAAATTATTTAGGAAGGATAAGTTTAAGTGGGAGGAGGTAGAAGTTCATCCTAAAGCGTTTTTGGAGGGTAGTTGTGGACATCTAAAAAATCCCCTTATTCATTACACCTATAGAAATTGGGGAGATTTTTTAAATAAAGTTAATAAGCAAACTACCTTAGAAGCAATTAAATGGTATAAGTTATCCTTAGTAAATCCTAAGAAAGCTCATTATAAGATGAATCTAATTCACGTCTTATGGAGGATGTTAGATAGATTCATAAGGACTTTTTTAGTAAAGAAAGGTTATCGTGACGGTTTTGTTGGCTTTATGGTGGCTTATTTTTCTTCTCTCTATCAAATTGTAAGTTATGCTAAGTATAAAGAGCTGATTAAACACCACAAAACCCCTCCAAATGAGACATTTTAAGTCAGACTTGTTTTGTCTCATTTGAGGTAATATATTGAGATAAAAAAACTTGCTCTTGGAGAGAGATAATGAGATAATTCTTTACTTATGCTTGATAGTTTAAGAATTTTTTCTAAAATCTTCTATCTTTCCAAAAGAGCCGTTTCTGAAAGTAGGATGCGTCGTCTAATTCAATACCTCAGGAGAAAATACCTATCTATTATTTTTGTGCTTTGGAAAGTTAGAAATTTAATTTCACAGACTTTTTGAAAAAGATGTATAAAATAAAGAGGGAGGAAAGATGAGGGCATTGTGGGTGCCAGTTTTTTTATTTGTCTTTATAGAGAGCGCTTGGGCAGGATTTGTTAAGCTGGGAGGGATTGAGAAAGCAGCGCTTTATAGAATTTATGTATCCAATTTTGATGATAATTTACTCTATACTACCTCATCTAATTCTCTATTTAGAAGTAGGGATGGAGGAAAAACCTGGAAAAAAATTCTTGTAGCTAAAGATGAAGGTATAAGGGATTTGTGTGTGGATGATGTTCTATACGACAACATTTACTTAGCTACCACTTCTTCCCTTTATAGGATTTTCGAAGATAAAATAGAGAAAGTATTTATCTCTCCTCCTGAGGTTGAGATTAAATGTGTGGGAAAGAATAGAAATACAGTATATGTAGGGACAACTTCTGGACTTTATTCCTCTTCGGAGGATACTACAAAGTGGAAAAAGGAGGAGACCTTACCTCAGGATTTGGTAGTTTATTCTATAGATTTTTCTTCCCAGTCTATTTATTTAGCTTCGAATTTAGGAGTGTATGTTTCTTTTGATGGGAAGCGTTTTAAGCGAAGTTTTCCTCTAATTGAAGAACAACAAGAGCAAGAGGAATTTAGTCTTGTATGCAGAGTGATAAAAGTAGATTATTACTTTAGAGATAAAATCTACTTAGGTACCAGTAAAGGCCTCTTTTTCTCTGAAGATAAAGGAAATAGATTCATAAAAGTTCACCTTCCTATAATAGAAAATGCTGATATTAGAGCAATAGCTAAGCCTAAGAGTGACAGAAATAACTTATATTTAGGGACTAATAGAGGTATTTTTAAAGTAAACCTTAAAGATGAGGTTTCTGAAGCTATCTTTGAGGGTTTACCTACCAAAGATATTTTTGATTTAGATTTTGATAAGAGAGGTAGGCTTTTTGTAGCTACCACTAAGGGTTTATATTTTAAAGAAGAGTATAGCAGAGGTAAATACACACGAGATTTAGATAAGTTGCTTAAATATGAGCCTAGTATAAGAGAAGTTCAAGAGGCGGCGTTAAGATATAATGAGGTTCATCCAGAGAAGATCAGAAGGTGGAGAAAGCACCTAAAGTTTAGAGCAATCCTTCCTACGGTAAGTTTAGATTATGATAAGACTATAAATTACGACAGCAGTTCTGATAGATACTATATTGGTCCCCGTGATTGGGGTTTAAGTTTTAGCTGGGATTTAGGAGATTTGATTTGGAATACCTATCAAGATGATATAGATACGCGGAGTCGACTCAACACCCAATTAAGGACTACTATTCTTGATGATGTGAATGGGTTATATTATGAGAGGTTGCGGATAAAGATAGCATTAAAAGATCCTACCTTACCTGATGAGGAGAGGATGAAAAAAGAGTTACGTCTTAGAGAGCTCACTGCTAGTTTAGACGGTTATACCGGAGGTTATTTTTCCAAGCGTTTGAAAGAATTGAGGAGTCAATAATGAAAGCAGTAGTATTAGCAGGAGGTAAAGGAACCAGACTTTGGCCTCTTTCGAGAATAAATTATCCTAAGCAGTTCGTAGAGTTTTTAGACGGAAAGAGTTTATTTCAGATTACCTTAAAACGGGTTTTAAGTATATTTAATCCTTACGATATATTTATCAGCTCTCACCAAGATTATAAGTTTCATATCTTTAATCAAATTGATTCTTTAGGAATTTCCCAAAAAGAAAAAGATTATTTAAAGCGTAATCTTGTTTTAGAGCCGAAACCAAAAAGTACCCTTCCTTCGGTTTTAACCGTTTTAAAATATTTAGAAGATAAGGTTGCAGATGATGAGTTATTTTTTGTATTTCCCTCCGATCATATTATAAAGCCCCTAAATCGATTTAAAGCCTGCCTAAAAAAAGCTGGTAAGTTAGCTAGTTTGGGATATCTGGTCACTTTTGGTGTAAAACCCACTGCTCTTAAGGAGGGTTATGGTTATATTCTTTTAAAAAAGCGCCTGAGAGTAGGTTATTTAGTAGATAGATTTGTAGAGAAACCTAAAGGGAGACGTTTGCACATTCTTTTGAGGAAGGGGGCATTGTGGAATGCAGGGATATTTTCTTTTAAAAAGAGCGTGTTTATTGAAGAGGTAAAAAGATATCAGCCTTCTCTGTTTAGAATTTATAGAAAGAATTTTAGCTCCTTTTTAAAAGAATTTTTTAGAATGCCATCTATCTCCATAGATTATGGAATTATGGAAAAAACAAAGAAAGCGTGTGTAGTTAAATTTAATTTAAGGTGGTCTGATTTGGGGAATTGGGAGAGTTTCTGGGAATTTTTTAAGGATAGGAAGTCAAACGCCACTATAGGCAAAGGTGTTTTTTTTGACTCACAGAGTTGCTTTTCCTTTTCTAAAGAGAGGTTGATTGTAGGGGTGGGACTAAGGGATGCTATAATAGTGGAGGCACCGGACACCGTTTTAGTTTTAAAAAAGTCTTTGGCGGATAGAATGAAAGAGGTAGTAAAGTTTTTAAAGGAAGAAAAGGAGGTAAAGGATTCTCTCACTGTCTACAGACCTTGGGGATACTACACCATATTGAAAGAGGCTGGTAACTACAAGGTAAAGGAGATTGGAATTTATCCTAAAAAATATATATCCTTACAGAGACACAAGTTTAGAAGTGAACACTGGAATGTTGTGGAGGGAAGAATAGAGGTAATTTTGAAGAATAAAAAAATTAACTTAAAAAGAAATGAGAGTATATTCGTTCCTAAAAGAGAAAAGCACCGTCTCTACAACCCTACAAATAAAATAGCCAAAGTAATTGAGGTTCAGATAGGAACTTATCTGGGAGAAGATGACATTGAGCGCTTCGACTCCTATTAAATATGAAATTTTTAATATTTAACCCCTTTGGCATTGGCGATGTTTTATTTACTACTCCCCTCATAAGAAATATAAAAGAAAATTTCCCCCAAGCTAAAATATTTTATATCTGTAATAAGAGAGTCTATCCCCTCCTTTCCAGGAACATTTTCTTAGAGAAAGTATACGTATTTGAGAAGGACGACTACCGAAGGCTTATAAAGAAATCGAAGACAGCCTTCTTAAAAGAAGTTTTCTCTTTCTTTAAGCGAATAAAGAGAGAAAATTTCGATGTCATATTTGATTTTTCTTTAAACTCTCAGTATGGTCTATTCTTTAAATTATGTGGAATTAAAAAAAGAGTAGGGTTTAATTACAGAAATAGAGGAAGGTTTCTTAACTGTAAAGAAGAGCTCCCCCTTGGCTATAAGGATAAACATGTGGCTGACTACTATTTACAGTTAGTTAAGTTTGTCGGTATCAAACCTAAGCGAGTTAAGTTTGATTTGTTCCTGAGAGAGGAGGATATCGAGAGAGCCAACAACATCTTAAAAAAATTAAATCTCCATAAAGAAGAGATTTTAGTAGGCATCTGTCCTGGTGCAGGGGATAGTTGGCGAGAAAGTGCATACTTCAAAAGATGGCCTAAGGAGTATTTCTCTACGCTCTGTAACTTGATTATAGAAGAATTAGGGGCAAAAGTAATTATATTTGGCTCTGAGAGCGAGACGAATATAGCTAGGTATATTGTAGAAAATACTAAAAATAGGGTTATAGACTTGTGTGGCAAGATAGATTTAGTAGAATTTTCAGCTTTAGTTAAGATGTGTACCCTTTTTGTTACCAATGATGGAGGTCCTTTCCATATTTCTTACTCTTTAGGAGTGAAAACAGTGGTGTTCTTTGGCCCTGTAGATGAAACGGTATATGGAGCTTACCCTGATAATCGAGACATTGTTATCTTGAAGAGAGACTTATCTTGCCGACCATGTTATCAAAAGTTTAAATTCCCTGGATGCAAGTATGATAAGAAATGTTTAAGGGATATTACTGTAGAGGAAGTTTTTGAAGTAGTTAGGAGATTTTTAGAAGATAGGAAGAAAGGGATAGAATAAACTAATAAGGAGATAATTTTTCTTTACAATAAAATATGATGATTGTATAATTTATTTTCTGTGAGTCAGCTATGAAAGTATTAAAGTTAGGTTTACCCAAAGGAAGTTTGCAAGAAGCAACCTTAGAACTTTTTAAAATGGCGGGGTTCAATATCTCAGTAAGACCCCGTTCTTATTTTCCCTCTATTGATGATCCTGAGACCAAACCTGTTCTTTTAAGAGCCCAAGAGATGTCTAGATATGTGGAAGAGGGGATCCTAGATTGTGGAATAACAGGAGAAGATTGGATATTGGAGAATAACTCTCATGTTTTAAGGTTGGAGGAATTAGTCTATGCTAAAAAGACTCTTAAGCCAGTGAGATGGGTTATAGCGGTAAGAAAAGATTCTTCTATAAAGAGTATAAGAGACTTAAAAGGAAAGCGTATAGCTACGGAGTTAGTTAACTATACTAAGCAGTTCTTTAGGAAGAGAAAGATCAATGTAGAGGTAGAATTCAGTTGGGGAGCAACAGAAGTAAAAGTAAAAAGCGGACTTGTTGATGCTATTGTGGAACTTACCGAAACAGGGGAATCTTTAAAAGCTAATAACTTAAGAGAAATTGCTTGTGTGTGTGTTTCTACTCCGAAGTTTATCGCTAATAAGGAAGCCTACTCTAACAGATGGAAGAGGAAAAAGATGGAGAATGTTTTATTACTACTTAAAGGGGCTTTAGAAGCTAAAGGTAAAGTAGGTTTGAAGTTAAACATTCATAAGAATAACTTAGAGAGAGTATTGAATCTTCTTCCTGCTTTAAAGAAACCGACGATTTCTGCCCTTACTTTAAAAGGATGGTATGCTTTAGAAGTAATTATTGAGGAGAGGCAAGTTCGGACTCTCCTTCCTAAGTTAAAAGAGGCAGGAGCTCAGGGTATTATTGAGTACCCCCTAAATAAATTGATATATTAAACCTCTGAGGAAGTAATATGCCCTGCGGAAGGAAGAGAAAGTTAAAAAAAGTAAAACGTCATTGGTATAAGAAAAGGCGGAAGCAACAGAGGCACAAGAAGAAGTAGTCTCCAGAGATTAATGAATAAATTCTTTCTCTTTTTTTTAATCTTACTGATTAGTTTCCCTCTTTATCTTTACTCTTTAGATGAAATTTCTTCAGATCAAGTAGCCAGATACCTAAGAGGTCTTTTATATATCCGAGATGGAAGATACCAGGAGGCCCTTCAGGAATTTGAAAAGCTAAAACGTTTGGATCCTAATTCTAGCCATATTCATCTGAAGATAGGTTTTCTTCTTCTTAAAGTAGGAAGAACTTCAGAGGCAGAGACAGCTTTTAAGAGAGCAAAGGAGTTAGACCCTGATAACTTAGATGCCTCCGTAGCTTTAATTTTTCTTTACGCAAGTAAGAAGAGATCTGAAGAATTAGAGAATGAGTATCAATACTTCTTGGAGAAAGCTCATCAGCTTCGTCCTGAGAATATAAAGATTTCCGAATACTTAGGACAATTTTATTTCTACAAAAAAATGCCTCAGCAAGCCATAAGAGTATATCAAGCCATAATAGACCAGAGACCAGATTACGCTGATGGTTATTTCTGGTTAGGATACTTCTATGAAGAGATAAATGAGAGAAAGAAAGCTATTCAGATGTGGAAGAGAACAATAAAATTAGATCCCAATCATGCCGATGCTTTAAATTCTTTGGGGTACCTATATGCTGAGGAAGGGGTAAATTTAGATGATGCTGAAAGATTGATAAAAAAGGCTTTAGAGAAAGACCCTAACAACGGTGCTTATCTGGACAGTTTAGGGTGGGTTTATTTTAAAAAGAGAGATTATCCGAGGGCAAAGGAGTTTCTTCTTAAGGCTTTAAATTATCTTGAGGAACCTACTATATATGAACATTTAGGGGATCTTTACATCCGGATGAATAATTTCAAAGAGGGATTGAGATACTATAGGAAAGGATTAGAATTAGATAAAGATAATGTTTCTTTGAAGAAGAAGGTAGAGAAGTATGAAAAAAGAATTAAAGCAACTTTACAAGACCGCGAATAAAATAAGAAAATTAATTATTCAGATGACAGCTCGGGCAGGAAGTGGTCATCCAGGAGGTTCATTATCTAGTACAGAGATTATTACCTGTCTTTACTTTAAAGTAATGCGCCATAACCCTAAAGATCCTAAATGGTATAAAAGGGATCGTTTCCATCTTTCTAAGGGGCACGCCTGTCCTGTTCTCTATGCTGCCCTAGCCTTGAGTGGGTATTTTAAAGTTGATGAACTCTGGAACTTAAGGAAATTAGGCTCTATCCTTCAAGGCCATCCTGACCGTCGTACCCCTGGTGTAGAGGTAGCAAGTGGTTCTTTGGGACAGGGACTTTCTGTGGCTTTAGGGATGGCTTTAGCAGGTAAAATAGATAATCAGGACTGGCGAGTTTACTGTCTTATGGGTGATGGAGAAATCCAAGAGGGTAATATTTGGGAAGCAGCTATGGCAGCAGCTCACTTTAAGTTGGATAATCTTTGTGGAATCGTGGATTACAACCGTTTTCAAATTGATGGTCGCATTGAGGAGATAATGAATCTAGAGCCTTTAGTGAACAAATGGGAATCTTTTGGTTGGCATACTATTCAATGTGATGGGCACAATATTGAGGAGCTCTTGGAAGCGTTTGAGGAGGCAAAATCTGTGGAACAGAAGCCCACAGTGATTATCGCCCATACTGTTAAGGGCAAAGGTATCTCCTTTATGGAGCATGTGGTAGATTTCCATGGGCGCGCTCCTACAGAAAAAGAGAAGGAAATTGCTCTGGAAGAGTTAGAAAAATTAGATAAAGTAATAGAGGAGAAAGGGACAGATGAGTGAAGTTCAACTTCTTTATGCTCGAGATACTTATGGTAAGACATTAGTAGAGTTGGGTAAAAAAGACCCTAATATTGTAGTGTTAGATGCTGATCTCTCTGGATCTACACGAACTAGTATGTTTGGCAGAATGTTTCCTGGCCGGTTTTTCAATTTTGGAGTAGCAGAGCAGAATATGATGGCTGCTGCAGCAGGGCTTGCCAGTTGTGGGAAGGTAGTATTTGTATCTACTTTTGCTATGTTTGCTACTACCCGGGCATTGGATCAACTGAGAAATACCGTCTGCTACAATGAATTTAATGTAAAGATAGTAGCTACTCACGGAGGCATCACTGTGGGAGAAGATGGCTCTTCTCATCAGGCACTGGAAGATATCGCTCTTTTAAGGTCTATTCCTAATATCAAGATAATAGTTCCTTCTGATGCACCTGAGACAAAAGATGCAGTAATTTCTGCATATCAAACTCCTGGTCCTTTCTATATTAGGTTAGGGAGAGCAAAAGTTCCTACTATACCTTCTAAGAAAAAGTTTATTTTAGGGAAAGGATATATCTTGGGAGAGGATAGCTTGGAGAAAGAAAAGGATGTAGCAATTATTGCATGCGGGATTATGGTTTATGAATCACTTCAAGCAGCTAAGATTCTAAGAGAGAAGGGTATTACAGTCACAGTAGCTAACTTCCATACAATAACTCCTATAGATGAGGAACTGATTGTTAATCTAGCAAAGAGACATCGTGCCCTCATAGTCTGTGAGGAGCATCAGAGCAGAGGAGGACTTTACTCCGGAGTATGTGAGGTTTTGGCCAAGTTTTATCCTAAGAGGGTAGAAAGTATTGGGATATCCAACAGATTTGGTCAATCTGGTTCTCCTAAGGAGTTGATGCAGGAATATGGGCTTTCCTCAGAATTTATTGCTACAAAAGCAGAAGGACTTTTGCAGGGTTAAGCTTATCTGTCCTGCCAAAATTAATCTTTATCTTAATATTCTAGGAAAGTATCCCAATGGTTTTCATAGGATAGAGAGTATTGTAAACAGAATTTCTCTCTATGATGAACTCACTATAGAAATTGACAATCGTCCTCAGATACGTTTTTTCTGTGATGATAAGAGCTTAGAGAGAGATAACCTCTGCGTTAAAGCAGTGAGCTTACTGAAAAAAAAGTTTAAAATAAGGCATGGCTTTACTCTTTACCTTCATAAAAATATCCCTGTAGGAGGAGGACTGGGAGGGGGTTCCTCTGATGCTGCCTCTACTATTTTAGGAGTAGATATCCTTTTAAAGCTTGGTCTTTCTTCCTCAGAATTGTATGCTTTAGGTAAGACGTTAGGTAGTGATGTGAACTTTTTCCTTTCTGGAGCCAGTTTTGCTTACCTTTCTGGTAGAGGAGAAGAGGTAATACCATTGGAAACAGATATTAGACTTCGTTACTTAATTGGCTACCCTAACTTGAAGTTTTCCACAAAGTTAGTCTACCAGAATACAAAAGCAAAATTGACAAATTTTCTTGATAATGCTAAGATGATTTCCTACGCTCTAAGAGAAAAAGATTGGGTTCTTTTAGATTATAGTCTATTCAACGCTCTGGAAGAGGGAGCCTTTTCTCTATCTCCTCTTTTAAAAAGGAATAGGGTTTTCTTGAAGAGGAAAGGATTTAGAATGACAGGAAGCGGGAGCGCTTTCTTTACTATACTAAAGAGAAACGAGAACTTAACCATGATAAGAAGGGGATTTTCTGAGAACTGGAGATGGTTCGTAGCTCAGAGTATGTAAAAAGGAGGGGTTTCTATGGAGATTACTGAGGTTAGGATTTCTCTTCGGGACGGTGAGAAAAAGCTTAAGGCTTATGCTACTGTCACCTTTGATAACTCATTTGTGGTGAGAAACATCAAGGTAGTAGAAGGCAACCAGGGTTTATTTGTAGCTATGCCAGCGAGGAAGATGAAACAATTTTGTCCTCGCTGTGGCAAGAAGGTTGATGTGGGTTCTAGATTCTGCAACTGGTGTGGAGTACAACTCCCTCCACCTCCCAAAGATTTAGCTAAAGATAGGCAGAGTATCCATCAAGATTTAGCACACCCCATCAACCAGGAATTTAGAGATTACCTTCAAAGTAAAGTGCTTGATGCTTACTATCGAGAGAAGGAAACACAGAAAAAGAGCGAGAGTAAAGATATTAAAGAATCCCCTTCTATTTAGAGTTATTTTATTAGAGAATTTAATCCCTATTTACTGTGTTTTCCTTAAGGTAGTTTGCCCGGTGGTGTAACTGGTAACACACCAGAATTTGGGTCTGGGTATTGAGGTTCGAGTCCTCACCGGGCAGTAGGAAGATAGTTAATCAATAGCAGATTTAACTAA
>CAZHYN010000005.1:0-56728 GCA_964536865.1 uncultured Planctomycetia bacterium | reverse complement strand
AATATTTTTTGACTTTTGCTTAGCAAAAGATTTGTTTCGAGTCCTCACCGGGCAGTAGGAAGATAGTTAATCAATAGCAGATTTAACTAACATAAGGTTGGAGGCTAAGTGAAAGGAATCTCGGAACAAATATTTTTTGACTTTTGCTTAGCAAAAGATTTGTTTCGAGTCCTCACCGGGCAGAACTAGCAAGAGATGGCAAGAAGAGTTTCAGCAATAATATTGGGAGCAGGTAAGAGTAAGCGCATGAGACTCACTAAGCCAAAGATTATTTTAGACTTAGGAGGAAGACCATTAATCTTTTATACATTAGATGTTCTTAAGCGGTTAGGGATAAAAGATATCTCTTTGGTGGTAGGGTATAAAAAGGAGGAAGTTAAGAAGGTAATTAGAGAGGAGTTTTCTGACATAAGGTTTGTTCATCAAAAAATATACAATGGAACAGCTAAAGCAGTAGAAGTTGCTTTACCTTTTACTAAAGAGGAAGATGTTCTTGTCCTTTGTGGAGATACCCCCTTGATAGAGGCAAAGGCACTCCGAAGTTTTATTAACTTCTACTTTAAGAAGAATTCTCCCTGCGCTCTTATTAGCGGTAGATTACCTTTCGACAACGACTTAGGCAGAATCTTAAGGAATTCTACAGGAGAGGTAATCAAAATAATAGAGAGACAGCAGTTAACCCATTCTGTAGATGAGGTAAACAGTGGAATCTACTGCTTCAAAAAATCCTATCTTGGAAAAGGACTAAAGAAAATAAAGATGAATAGAAAAAAAAGAGAGTTTTTTTTAACTGACATTGTAGAGATATTTTCTCATCAAAACTTAAGAGTTTCTCCCTACTTTTTAGAAGATTGGAGACAGATTGTAGGAGTTAATACTCAAAGTAATTTAGCTTTAGTATATAAGTTATTAAATGAGAAATTATTAGAGAGAATAATGCGGAAAGGCGTGAGGATAATTGACCCTTATACTACTTTTTTAAGTTACGATACCAAGATAGGTAGAAATTCTATAATTTACCCCTTTACCTATATAGAAAAAAATGTTATAATTGGCAACAATTGTTCCATTGGTCCTTTTGTGCATTTACGCCAGAATACTTACATTAAAGATGGGAGTTCTATTGGGAATTTTGTAGAGATAACTCGTTCTCAGGTTGGTCCTAAGATGCGAGCCAAACATTTTAGTTACATAGGAGACGCTACTATAAAAGAGGGAGTAAACATCGGAGCTGGGTTTGTTACTGCTAACTATGATGGTAAGCATAAATATAAGACCTTTATTGAAGATTATGCTTTTATAGGTTCTCATAGTGTAGTAGTAGCTCCTTGTAAGATTGGAAAGAATGCTCTAACAGGGGCAGGGGCAGTGGTGACTAAAAATGTAGAGAATAATATGGTGGTAGTGGGTGTTCCTGCTAAACCTCTAAGAAAAAGGGAGAAGTGATGTTAGTTTTCAGCGGTAATGCTAATTTAGCCTTAGCTAAAAGGATATGCAAACATTTGGGAATGAGATTAGGAAAGGCTTTAGTAAGTAGGTTTAGTGACGGAGAGGTGAGAGTGAAGATAAAGGAAAATGTAAGAGGTAAAGATATTTTCCTCATTCAGCCAACATCTCCTCCAGTAAATGAAAATCTTATGGAGCTTTTGATTATTCTCGATGCTCTAAAGCGAGCTTCTCCAAAGAGGATCACTGCAGTAATTCCTTACTTTGGATATGCTCGCCAAGATAGAAAAGATCAACCTCGTGTTCCTATAACTGCTAAGCTGGTAGCGAATCTTTTAACTGTAGCAGGAGCAAGCAGAGTTTTAACTTTAGATTTGCATGCTGGACAGATTCAAGGTTTCTTCGATATTCCTTTGGATCATCTATATGCTGTGAATGTATTCCTGGATTATTTTAAGAAGATAAAGTTAGATAATGAGTTAGTAGTTGTATCTCCTGATGTGGGAGGAATAAAGATGGCAAGGGCTTACGCTAAAAGATTTAGAGCGTCTTTGGCAATTGTAGATAAAAGAAGAAGTTCTCCTGAGTCTATAGAGGTTATGCATATCTTGGGGGAAGTGAAGGGTAAAAATGCTATTCTTGTGGATGATATCATTGCTACAGGAAGTTCCTTAGTTGAGGCAGCCAAAGCTTTAAAGGTAGCAAAAGCTAAGAGAATTTATGCCTGTGTTACACATGGGGTTTTGTCTGCTAACGCAGTACAGAAACTGGAAGAGTCTTCTATAGACTTTCTAGTAATTACTGATTCTATTCCTTTACCTAAGGAAAAACAAAGCAAAAAGATTAAAGTGGTATCAGTAAGTAAGTTGTTTGCTGAGGCAATAAAAAGGATTCACCAAGAAAAATCTATAAGTATTCTCTTCGGTTCTATAGGAAGTTAGAATATGGAAAAGGTCAGTATAAAAGCACTAAAGAGAGATAAAACAGGTAAAGAGATAGCTAAAAAATTAAGAAAAGAGGGGTTCATTCCAGCAGTTATATATGGAAGAGATTTGAATATCCCTATAAAGATTCCTACTAGTGAACTGAAAGTTATTAAAGCTCACCGTTTTTCTGAAAGCAGTATTATAGAGATAGTGATAGAGGATTCTAAAAGTAAAGCTAATAGGATTGCTACAGTAATAAAGGATATTCAGTTTCATCCTTTGACTGAAGAAGTTCTCCATATGGATTTTCTGAAGGTATCTATGAAAGAGAAGATAAAAGTTAAAGTTCCCTTAGTGCTAAAAGGAGAACCTCAGGGGGTGAAAGAAGGAGGGGTCTTAGAGCAGATGCTTTGGGAGTTAGAAGTCGAGGCATTACCTTTAGAAATTCCTGAGAAGATAGAAGTAGATATATCTTCTCTTCAGATAGGTCATTCCATCCATGTGGGTGATATTCAACTTCCAGAAAGGATAAGAATCTTAGAAGATTCTGGAGAGACCATCGTCACTATTGTATCCAAGAGGGAGGAAGAAAAGGTAGAAGAAGAGGTAGAGGAGGTAAGTGAGGAACCCGAAGTAATTAAAGAAAAGAAGCCTCAAGAAGAAGGTTGAAAATTATTGTTGGTTTAGGCAATCCGGGTAAAACCTATATAAATAATCGTCACAATATAGGATTTAGAGTAGTAGATAAGATTGTTGAAAAAGAAAATTTAAAGTTTAAGAAGTCATTTAAAGTAAAGGCAATGATTGCTAAAGCGAGCTCTGGAGGAGAAGAGATTCTTTTGGCAAAGCCTACTACTTTTATGAATAATTCAGGATTAAGTGTTAAGCTTCTTCTCTCTGTTTATAATCTCTCTAGAGAAAATTTTTTAATTGTTTATGATGATATGGATTTACCTTTAGGAAGGATGAAATTTGCCAGGAGAGGTTCCTCTGCAGGACATAAAGGAATTGCTTCAATTATTTTTGCCTTAGGAAATGAGGAAATTCCTCGTTTAAGAATAGGCATATCTAAACCTTTATGGGGAGAGGCGACAGATTATGTGCTTTCTGATTTTACTTTTGGAGAGTTACCTGTTGTAGAGGAAGTCATTGAGGAAGCTGTTCAAGGATGTTGGGAATGGGCAAAGTTTGGTATTAACTTTGTGATGCAGAAGTATAATGTGAGAAAGAGAGGCGGAAATGGATAGGCACTATGAGTCTATGATAATAGTAAGGCCAGATATAGGAGAGGAGGAGAAAGAAGCATTATTTACTAAGATTTCAGAGAGAATAAGAAAACTGGGTGGGAAGGTATTAGATTCTAAAATATGGGCCAGGGAGAGGAATTTTTCTTATCCTTTGAGGTCAAGAGGAGCAGAGAAGAAAAAGTACGATAAGGGTCTTTACTGGTTAGTAAAATTTTCCCTCCCTGTAGATAAACTTAGTGATTTGAAGGAGACAATACGGTTAGAAGAGAAGATTTTGCGGAATATTATCATTAGAAGAGATAGGAGTTAATTATGGTTAATCTTAATAAAGTATTTTTAGTAGGTAATCTTACCCAAGATCCTCAGCTCCGTTACACCCCTTCAGGAACAGCAGTTACTACTCTAAGAGTTGCAGTAAACACCCCTTTTAAAGATAAAAATGGAGAACTTAAGTCCAATACTTGCTTTGTAAATATAGTAGTGTGGGGAAGGAAAGCAGAGATATGTAATCAATATCTCCAAAAGGGAAGGCAGATATTTGTAGAGGGAAGACTTCAATCAAGAAGCTGGCAGAATAGTGAAGGTAAGTCGAGGAGTGTTATAGAGGTAAGAGCGATAAGAGTTCAGTTTATGCCTAAAGGAGGAAAACCATCGGAGGGTGAGGCGATAGATTTAGGAGAAGAACCTGAAGAGATTCCAACCTTAGAGGAAGAAGATTTAGGAGGAGCTATCTAATGGCAAAGAAAAGAATTAAGCAGGTTAGATTTAAAAAAAGCTGTATTTTTTGCAAAAAGAATTTAGAGATTGATTACAAAAATGTAGAACTTCTATCCCGCTATATTTCCTCTAAGGGCAAGATTGTTTCTCGCCGATTTTCTGGGAATTGCGCTAAACATCAGAGGAAAATAGCAAGGGAGATAAAACGAGCACGATTTTTAAGTTTACTTCCCTATTTAAGAAAGTAATGAGGGTTATTCTTATAAAGGATATAGAGAAATTAGGGAAGTGTGGTGAGGTTGTAGAAGTAAGGGACGGTTATGCTCGTAACTATCTTATTCCCCAAGGTCTTGCTCTCTATGCCAGTAAGGAAAATTTTCAACGTTTAGAGAGAATAAAGGAGGAAGAGAGGAAACTTTTAGAAAGAAAGAAAAAACAGGCCTTGCAACTTAAGGAAAAGATAGAAAAGTTATCTTTGACTATTCCTGTTGAGGTGAAAGAAGGTGAGGACATCTATGGTAGCGTGGGGAGTGCTCATATTTTTAAGCTTCTAAAAAGTGAAGGAATAGAGATAGAAGAGAATAAGATAACTCTTGCCGAACCTATAAGGAAGTTAGGTGTCTATTCTATAGAGATTGAATTACACCCTCAGGTTAAAGGTTCACTTCGTGTGTGGGTGGTTAAAAAATGAATCCCCCTCCTCAAAAGACTAGGGAAGAGTTAGAAAGGTTACCTCCTCAAAACTTAGAGGCAGAGATGGCGGTATTGGGAGCTATGCTTTTGGAGGAGACTGTTATTCCGGAGATTTTAGAGATTATAAACGAAGATGATTTTTATAAACAAGAGCACAAACTGATATTTTCTTCTATTATTTCTCTCTTTGATTCTCGAAGAAAGTGTGATATTCTTACAGTTGCTGAGGATTTAGGGAGAAAGAGGCTCTTAGAGAAAGTAGGAGGAGCTTCTTACTTAGCTACTCTGACTGACTTTGTTCCTACACCTGCCAATGCTTCTCAATATGCTCGTATTGTTAAAGAAAAAAGTATTCTGCGTTCCCTCATTTACAACGCTGACCAAATTCTTTCTCTTGCTTACAAAGAGGATGAGGATGTTTCTGCTGTTTTAGATAAGGCAGAAAAATTAATCTTTGAGATAAGTGATCGCCGAGTGGAGGGAGGATATCTTCATATAAAAGAAATCTTGAAAGACGCTATTGAGATTATTGAATCTCTGTACCATAAAAAATCTCACATTACAGGAGTTCCTACAGGATTTATAGATTTTGATACTAAAACTGCGGGATTACAACAGGGAGATTTAATTATTGTTGCAGGTCGCCCTTCCATGGGTAAAAGTGCTTTTGTTTGTAGTATTGCTGAGTATGTGGCAGGAGAGGAAAAAATTCCTGTAGCTTTTTTTAGTTTGGAGATGTCCCGTCAGCAACTTATTCAACGTTTTCTCTGTTCTCAAGCTAAGGTGGATATTCATAAATTAAGAACAGGTTTTCTATCCCCCGGTGAGTGGCCCCATATCACTGGTGCTTCTAGTAAGTTATCCGAAGCTCCTTTATATATAGACGATACTCCTGCAATGAATGTTTTTGAGTTAAGAGCTAAAGCGCGACGTCTACGTGCTCACCACAATATCGGTCTTATTATTGTTGATTACCTTCAGATGATTAGAGCTCTCCATCGGGGAGAATCAAGACAGCAAGAAATTTCTGAGATTTCTCGTGCATTAAAATCTTTAGCTAAGGAGTTAAATATTCCTGTGGTTGCGGTTAGTCAACTTTCTCGAGCAGTTGAGGCACGTTCTGACCACAGACCTCAGCTTTCCGACTTAAGAGAATCAGGAGCTATTGAGCAGGATGCAGA
Source organism: uncultured Planctomycetia bacterium (assembly GCA_964536865.1). GTDB lineage: Bacteria > Omnitrophota > Gorgyraeia > Duberdicusellales > 4484-171 > B7-G16. The sequence continues at coordinate 50,518 of CAZHYN010000005.1, read as the reverse complement.
TGTAGTCGCCCTTCTCTTAAGAGAAGAATACTATAACCCCACTCCAGAAAACAAAGGAATTGCTGAAGTAATCATTGCTAAACAGAGAAATGGCCCGGTAGGGAGTGTGTATTTAGGGTTTATAAAGGAGTATATGAAATTTGTTAATCTCTCTAAGATAAGAGAAGAAGAGTAGGTAGGGGGGTATATATTTTTTAACAAGTTTTTTCTCCTGAGGAATTTACTCTCCTGGAAGCAGGAATTTCTGTAATTATTCTAATTTCCTTTATAATTTTGGATAGTATTTCTCTCATTATAAGGTTAAAAGATATAATTCTAAGATTTATAAGTAGAAGAGGATAGAAGAAATTGACTTTACTCTTTGAATAAAGTATAATAATTTAAATGAAAAGGACAATAATAGCTATATTTTTTATTTTTTTATCTTTGTTCTGTTTAGCTCAGGAGAAGATTGTAAAGATAGAGATAGAAGGCAACAAAATTATAAGTAACGCTACGATAATCTCCAATATAAAGGTAAGAGCTAACCAGTCTTATAATGAAAACATAATTAATGAAGATATAAAGTCCCTTATGAGTTTAGGTTATTTTGACAATGTAGAGGTAGAAAAAATCTCAACTCCTCAAGGGATAGTAGTAAGATTTAAATTGAAAGAAAAACCTATTCTTAAAAAGATTACTATAAAGGGAGCAAGACGTATCAATAGAAAGAGAATAAGAGAAGTAATAGGTTTAAAAGAAGGGATCTTTTTGGATGAAGTAGAAGTAAAAGATGCACTTTTAGCGGTCAAAGATCTTTATCAAAAGAAGGGATTTGCTGAGGCAAAAGTCACTTACGAGGTTGATATTAAAAAAGATACTAACGAAGCTCATCTTAAAGTGATAATTGATGAGAAAGGAGTAGCAAAGGTTAGAAAGATAATTATAAAAGGCAATGAAACTTTTTCTACCAAGAGAATTAAGAAGTTGATGAAAATCAAAGAAGCATGGCTCTTTAGAAAAGGCATTTTTAAAAAGGAAGTTTTAGAAGATGATGTAGAGCGAATTAAAGATTTCTATAGAAAGCAAGGTTTTAGTGATGTAGAGGTAAGTTCTAGCTGGGACACCTTAGATGGAAAGGTTTTTGTTACTATAAAGATTAAAGAAGGGAAGTGTTACTATATAGGCAAAGTTAATATAGAAGGAAATAGAGAAGTATCAGATAATGAAATTAAGAAAGTTATAAAACTTAAAGAAGGAGATATCTTTACCAAAACTAAAGTAGAGAAACAAGCTTTAGATATCCAAGCTATCTACTTCGATAAAGGTTATATTTTTGCTCAAGTTACCCCCCTAAGTTACTTTAATCCTCAAACTAAAAAAGTAGATGTGGTTTTCCGTATTACCGAAAATGAGGTAAATTATGTAGAAATGATTCACATAAGAGGTAACCAGAAGACAAAGGATAAAGTTATACGTAGGGAGTTAAGGATATACCCGGGAGATAAATTTGAAGGGATAAAGATTAAAAAGTCTCGCCAACGGTTAGAAAATTTAGGTTTTTTTGAAGAGGTAAGATTTGATACTGAACCAGGTTCTAGACCAAACTGGCAGAATCTGATTGTGGAAGTTAAAGAAGCAAAAACAGGTTATTTAAGTTTCGGAGGGGGTTACTCTTCGGTAGATGAGTTTATTGGATTTATAGAGTTACGTCAGCGTAACTTTGATTACAAAAATTTCAAAACTTTTACCGGAGCAGGTCAAGATTTAAGTCTCTATGGTAGCTTTGGTACTCTTACTGAATCTTATGAGCTCAGTTTCACTAATCCCTGGATATTTGACATGCCTGTTTCCTTTGGATTTGATGGTTATAAAAAAGAACACGAAAGAGAAGAAGATGTAGGGTATGCTTATCAGAGTGATGCACGGGGAGGAGCGTTAAGGTTAGGTAAAGAGTTTAGTGATTATTTTAGAGGAGGGCTGGCTTATAGATTTGAAAGAATTCAAATAAGTGATGTGGTAGAAGATGCAACACAAGATTTAAAAGAGGAAGAAGGAACCAGTGACCTTTCTAGCTTAGAGTTTAATCTATCTTGGGATACAAGGGATAATGTATTCAATCCTACTCAAGGTATTTATTTTTCTAACTTTATTCAAGTTACAGGTGGGTTTTTGGGAGGAGATAGAGATTTTACTAAGTTACTTTCTCGTGTTAGTTTTTACTTTCCTATAAAGAGTAAATCAGTGATAGAATTAAAATTAAGAGCAGGTATGGCTAATCCATTCTCTGACACAGAAAAAGTGCCTATCTATGAGAGATTTTTTGCAGGAGGTTCTTCCACTATCCGAGGATACCATGAGAGAAAGGTAGGGCCTATTGATCCTGTTACAGAAGACCCTGTGGGAGGGGAAGCTCTATTTATCTACAATGCAGAGTATACATATTCTTTAACAGATTTTTTAAAAGTAGCTACTTTTTTTGATACAGGAAATGTATGGAAGAAACGGGGGGATTTTTTAAGTGGAGGGCTTAAATCTAGTGTAGGTTTGGGGTTAAGAGTAAAGACTCCTATTGGACCTATTAGTGTGGATTACGGTTGGCCTCTTAACAAAGAACCAGGAGAAGAAGGGAAGAAAGGGAGATTTCATTTTAATATAAGCAGAGGTTTTTAATAAGGGAGGATATAAATGAAAAGAGTTACATTACTTATCTTTATTTTTAGTTTAATTCTGTCATTAGATAGTTTCTCTCAGAATTTAAAGGTTGGTTATATTGATGTGTTTAAGGTGTTTAGGGAATATAAAAAGACAAAAGATTATGATAAGATCTTAGAGGATAAGAAGAAATCTAAAGAGAAAGAGTTAGAGAAGAAGAGGAATGAGATTAAGAAGATGCAGGATAGATTAGACTTACTCAAAGAGGAAGAACAAAAAAAAGAGAGAGAGAAGATATCTAAGGCTGCGCAGGATTATCGTGAACAAGAGAGACAAGTTATTCTTGATCTCAAGAAAGAGAGAGATGAGAAGATGGAGGAAATTGTCAAAGATATAGAAAAGGTAGTAAAAGAGTATGCTATTAAGAATAATTTCGATTTGATACTTAACAAAGGAGCAATAGTTTATGGCAATGAAGGTATAGATTTAACAGAGACAATTTTAAAACTTATAAACCAGAGGTATAAAAAATGAAGTTTACTTTGAAAGAGATTGCACAACTCATAGAAGGAGAATTAATTGGGAATCCTGATATAGTAATTACAGGTATCTCAGGGATAAAAGAAGCAAAAGAGGGAGATATTACTTTCTTAGCTAATCCTAAATATTTTCACCTTATGAAGACAACGAAAGCTTCGGCAATCATTACTTCTAAAGATATAACCGATAGTAAAAAGCCTTTGATTAGAACAGAAAATCCCTCTTTGGCTTTCGCTAAAGTAGTGAGTTTGGTGGCTCCTAATGATATAAGACATCCTAAAGGTATTCATCCCACAGCAATTATTGATGAAACTGCTCGATTGGGTAAAAATATTTCTGTAGGGGCCTATACGATTATAGAGAAGGGAGTAGAGATTGGAGATAACTCCATAATTTATGGAGGTTGTTATATAGGACACTACACTCATATTGGTAGCGATTGTTTAATTTATCCTAATGTCTCTATAAGAGAGAGAATTGAGATTGGATCTCGAGTAATTATTCACTCTGGTGCAGTTATAGGAAGTGATGGATTTGGGTTTGCTACAGTAAAAGGGGTTCAGGAAAAAATTCCTCAGATAGGTACAGTGGTGATAGAGGATGATGTAGAAATTGGAGCAAATGTAACTATTGATAGAGCAAGATTCGATAAGACGGTGATTGGCAAAGGAACTAAGATTGACAACCTAGTACAAATTGCTCACAACGTAGTTATTGGTAAAAATTGTATCATAGTAGCCCAGGCAGGTATTTCGGGAAGTACTTCTTTAGGTGAGGGGGTAATTTTAGCAGGGCAGGCAGGGGTTGTAGGACATATTACTATCGGAGAAGGCTCTATCGTTGCTGCTCAGGCAGGAGTGACAAAATCAGTACCTCCTCATACTAAAGTCTCCGGTTACCCTGCCAAACCCCATGATGTAGCTAAGAGAGTAAATGCTTGTGTACAAAGACTCCCTCAACTTTATAAAAAAATAAAGGACTTAGAAGCAAAGGTAGCAGAATTAGAAAAAGCTTTAAAAAAGAGATGAAGAAACAGGTTACTATTGCGGATAAAGTGGTTTTAGAGGGAGTAGGACTTCACACTGGGGAAGAAACAAAGTTAGAATTCTTACCTGCCCCCCCAAATTCTGGGATTTTCTTTCTAAGAAAAGATTTACCTGATCAAGTGATGATAAAAGCAGATTATTACAATGTAGTAGAACCTCATATATTTCCTCGACGGACCTCTATAGGGATGGGTGGAGTTTATGTTCATACTATCGAACATCTTATGGCTGCCTTGAGTATCTTAGGGATAGATAACCTTCAGATAAACATCTGGGGAGAAGAGGTTCCTGGTATGGATGGAAGTGCTAAGGCTTTTGTGGAAGCTTTAGAGAGCGTAGGGAAAGTAGAACAGGATGCTTACAAAAGATATCTCACTATCAAAGAACCTCTATGGATAGAAGAGGATAACTCTAGTCTGACAATTTTGCCTAGTGCAGATTTTAGAATTTCCTACACCTTAAAATATAATAATCCGCTCATTAATACTGGGTATATAGATTTGGTTCTAGATGGATCCCTTAAAGATGATCTCTACCAAGCAAGGACATTTTGTTTAGAGGAGGAAGTAAAGTCTCTTCTAGATATGGGTTTAGGTAAGGGTTCTAACTATGAAAATACTTTGGTAGTAGCTAAAGATAGAATAATTGATAATGGGTTGAGGATAGAGGATGAATTTGTAAAACATAAGGTTTTGGATTTGCTAGGAGATTTATACCTAGCGGGACCTTTAAAGGGACACATAATTGCTATAAAGAGTGGCCATGCTCTTAACATAAAACTAGTGAAGAAAATTAAGGAATACCAGAGGAAAGCAACTTCGGGAGGAGTTACCTCCTTTTCTGGTTATCTTCCTGCTTCCAGAGAACTTTCTGTAGAGGAAATAATGAAGATCTTACCTCATCGCTATCCCTTCCTGCTCATCGATAGGATTCTTTACCTTGATCCTGGGAAGAAAGCGGTGGGCATTAAAAACGTTACTATTAATGATTACTTCTTTAAAGGACATTTTCCTAACCGTCCCGTTATGCCGGGAGTTCTAATCATTGAAGCTATGGCTCAGGTGGGAGGAGTCTTGATGCTTGCCAGTGAGGAGAATAGAGGAAAGCTCGCTTACTTTATGGCTGCTAATGGGGTAAAATTCCGCCGGACTGTAGAACCAGGGGATCAGCTGGTTATAGAGGTAGTTGTGGGGAAAATTAAAAGTAAGACAGGGACAGTGTACACTAAAGCTTTTGTGGATAATAAATTAACTGCGGAAGCAGAGCTTATGTTTGCTCTGGTAGAGTCTTAACCCCTCCTTAAAACAATTTGCTCCCTTTTCTTTTTCTGATATAATAAGAAGCTATGGGGGTAGAGATTCATCCCAAGGCGATAGTCCATCCTGAAGCTTTCCTTGATGAAGATGTAAAAGTAGGTCCTTATGCGGTGATAGAGAAGGATGTAAAGATAGGTTCTTCTACAATAATTGGAAGTTTTGTTCAACTCTTAGGAAATACTGAAGTAGGAAAGAGCTGTAAGATTTACTCCTATGCAGTTATAGGTAGCGTTCCTCAAGATCTAAAGTATAAAGGTGAAAGAACCTTCGTTATTGTTGGAGACAATAATATTATTAGGGAATTTGTAACTATAAATCCTGGAACAGAAGAGGGAAGTGCTACCTTAGTAGGAAGTAATAACTTGATAATGGCTTATTCTCATATTGCTCATAATTGTAAGATTGGAGATAATAATATCTTGGCTAATACAGCAACTTTGGCAGGACACGTGGAGATAGAAGACAGAGTAGTAATAGGAGGACTGGTTGCTATTCATCAGTTCTGTCGGATAGGTAGTTACTCTATAATTGGAGGTTGTTCCAAGGTAGTGCAGGATATTCCTCCATACTCTCTATGTGATGGTCATCCTGCAAAAGTATATAGTGTAAATGTTGTAGGATTAAGGAGGGCAGGGTTTTCTGAGGAAAAAATAGAGGCAATAAGGAAAGCTTTTAAGATAATCTTCTTTGAAAAACATACCTTCTCCTCCGCTCGAGAGATAATTTTAAATAAACTTCCTTCCTCTCCAGAATTAGATAAACTTTTAACTTTTATTGCTTCCTCTAAAAGAGGAATTGCTAGATGAAGATTGGGCTTTTAGCAGGAAACAGAGATCTCCCCTTACTCTTTGCTAGTCAAGCTAAAAAAAACAATTTAAAAATAGTGGGGATATGTTTTAAAGGAGAGACTAATCCTGAAATCGTTAGATTAGTAGATAGGTCCTATTGGGTGGATGTAGGAAGATTGGAAGAGGTGATAGATATTCTCAGAAAGGAAGATATAAAAGAGTGTGTAATGGTAGGCCAGATTAGTCCTTGGAGAATATTTAGGAGAAGTAAGTGGGATAATTCTATTTTAGAAGTAGTGAAAGAAACCGACTTCCGACCCCATTCAATATTTTCTAAAATAATCTCTTTGTTAGAGAGAGAGGGATTTAAATTTTTAGATTCTACTTCCTATTTAAAAGATAATTTAGCTCATAAAGGAGTGATGAATAAAATAGAACTTGATAGAGAACTTCTCGCTCAGATAGAGTGGGGTCTTAAGATAGTTTCTAGGTATGTAGAGTTGGATGTAGGGCAGACTTTGGTAATAAAGAATAAAGCGGTAGTAGCTATAGAAGCTTTAGAAGGTACAGATAGGACAATTACGAGAGCTTATAAAATTGCTGGCAGAGATTGTTTAGTATTTAAGTTTAGCAAAAGAGAACAGGATTTAAGATTTGATGTTCCTGTGGTGGGGATAGGCACTTTACGTCTTTTGAGGAAGATAAAAGCTAAAGCTCTAATTTTAGAAGAGGGGAGAGTGATAATTCTAGATAAGAAGAAATTCCTAAACTTAGCGGATAAATGGGGAATTTCTATTATAGGAGAGAGAAAAGTAAATTAACTTTCTAAAGAAACTTAAGGAAGGAGGGAAAGATGGAAGAAAAAGAAGTGGGTATAGTTACTCACTATTTCGGAAAGATTTCCGTGGGAATTATTCAACTTAAGGATTCTTTAAAAGTAGGAGATAAAATTCACTTCAAGGGAACTCACGATGATTTTACTCAGGTAGTAGAATCTATGCAGATTGAGCATTCACCAGTAGAGGAGGCTAAGCAGGGAGATTTAGTGGGAATTAAAGTGGCTCAAAAGGTTCACCCTAACGATAGGGTTTATAAGATAATAGAAGAGTAAGTATTCTAGATAGTTTTAGAAGTAGCTTATATACTTCTAAAAGAAGTTTTACTCCAGGAGAATGGTTTTATCCCCACCTAAAGAGAAGGCTTCTCTTTCAAGACCTCAACTCATTTATGTGGTTGAAGTCAAGGAGATTATAGATTTAGTTCCTAAAGCTATTCTAAAATGAGACTTATTTTTCTCTTTCTGGTGTTATTTGTTTCTTTTTCTATTTCATCCATCTTTTCTTCAGACGCCTCCTCTTTACATCATCACAAGGAGTACTTAAGAAGAGATGAGTTTTTATCCCAGAGATGGGAGAAAATCTCTCATAATAAGAGTAGTTGCTTAGATTTAGCTTCTCTTTACAAGGATAGAGGAGAGTACAAAAAAGCTTTGAAAATAATAGAGGAGTTTATTTCTCACAAAGAATGGAGAGAAGTAGATTTAGAAATAAAGAAATTTTTAGCCTATTTATATTATCTAAGAGGGAACTCAGAAAAAGCCTTAGTTATTCTGAAAGAACTTAAAGGAAGAACACCTCAAGATACCCTTATCAATCTCTACTTGGGATTAGTCTACCAAGATTTAGATAAATTATCTTTAGCTAAGAAGTACTATCTAGAAGCTCTTAACTTAGGAGGCTTGAGTTTAGCTTCCTATCAATTAGCGAAGATATTCTATAAAGAGAAGAAATTTCTGCAGGCAATAAAATATTTTAAAAAAACTATCCAGATAGACCCCAGTATAAGGCTGGCTTACTACTATTTAGCGGACTCTTTTTTCAGAGAAAAGAAATATTCCTCTGCTTATCGTTTCTTTTCTAAAGCAGTTAACTTTTACCCTATAGAGGTAATAAAGGAGAAGTTAAAGTTAACTAAGGAAAAGTTGGGTAAAAAGTTTTTCTTTAGATGGAGACAACTACAAGAGAAAAGGAGAAAAAAAATTAAACTTCTATCCTATCATCGAGTGGAAGGGAATATTCCAGAAGTAAAGGTGAAAATTTTAGAGGGGGTAAAGAGATTTACGTTTAAGTGTGGAAATGATTTTAAAATCTATGGTAGGAATAAGATAGTTAAAGCTAAGGGGGAAAAATTTTACTCTCTCTGTGTTGAGAAAGGGAGAATATCTTTAAGAGTATATGATAGTAAAAGAGAAATTACTCTTTTAACTCCTCCATTGAAGATAACGGCTCCTAACTATCCATTCTATATTTTAGATGTAACTTATGGACCAGGTGAGTTTTGGCAGAGAAAAGTCGATAATGCTTACCGAGGAGATCTTCAGGTAACTTTGAGAGATGGGAAAATTATTGTTATCAATGTTTTAAACTTAGAGGAATACCTTTATGGGGTTATTCCTGCAGAGATTTATGCCAATTCTCCTTTAGAAGCATTAAAAGCACAAGCAGTAATATCTCGGACTATAGCTCTTAAGAATCTTGGCCGGCATAAAAAGGAAGGTTTCGATTTCTGTAGCGAGGTGCACTGTCAGGTTTATCGGGGTCTTAATGTAGAAAGTTCTCTTACTAACAAGGCTGTAGATGAGACTCGGGGAGAGGTAGTCGTCTATCAAGATACCCCTATTGAAGCATTCTACCATGCTAACTGTGGAGGTTGCTTAAGGGGAAAGCTTTTTGGCAGAAGAGGTTATTTGCATTCTAATTTGAGAGATAGTGAAGATAAATCTAAATTAAGTTTAACTCCTTGGGAAGAGGAAAGGTGGTTCAAAGAGAAGAGAGAAAGCTTATGCTCTCAAGATAAAAATAGTAACTTCCGATGGCAGAGAGTTTACGATAGAGAAGATTTTAAGTTAGTTTTTGGTTATTCTCTGGAGGAGTTAGAAAGAATAACAGTAAAATCTCGTGGTGATTGCCTTCATGTTAAAGAAATTGAAGTAGAAATTGAAGGTAAAGTTAAACAGATAAGAGGAGACTTAAAGATAAGAAATTTTTTTGATAACTTAAAAAGTAGCGCTTTTAAAATTGAGATAAAGTATATCATCAAAGATGGAGTGGTTAAACCCAATATGCTTATTTTCTGGGGAGCAGGTTTTGGCCACGGCGTAGGGATGTGCCAGCGAGGTGCGGTTGCTTTAGCGGAGAAGGGTTACAGTTATAAGGATATTATTTTTCATTACTACGATAATGTTGAAATTAGAAAGTATTATGGGAAATGACCTTGGGAAGGAAATTGTTACCATTAAGATTGGGAAAGAAATTAAATATTGTCAACTATTAGGTATTTCGATATACTATACCTCCGTAAAAGATGAAGAGAAAAAATATCTTTTACTTCAGTTTCTCTACCGTTGACCACATAGGAGTTGGCTTTTTTAAGTATCAGCTATCTCCCTCTTCTAGGTTTTTAGTAATAAATAATGCTTTTGTTAATATGTTGGGATATCTCTCTAAGAGAGAGCTAAAGAAGGAAAATTTTTTCTCTCTCTTTGTTCATCAAGAAGATAAGGATAATTTTTTTACTGCTCTTCAAAAAGATGGCAAAGTGAAGTTCTTTGAAACTGTTTTTAAGAAGAAAGATAGAAAAAAAATTTGGGTAGCTATAACTGCCTCTTTTCTGTTAAGGAAAAACTCATCTCGATATATTGAAGGAATAATAGAGGATATCTCTTCTCATAAAGAGGTAGAGGAAAGATTAGCTTTAGAAAGAGATTTCTTACAGGGTCTTCTAGATAATATTCCTGATGCTGTTTATTTTAAAGATAACCGTAACCGAATAATAAAAGTGAACAAATTTTATGCTCAAGGAGTAGGGCTTAAACCTGAAGAGATTATTGGTAAGACTGATTTCGATTTTTTTCCTTACTATCAGGCAAAACAGATGTTTGATGATGATAATTATGTATTAAGAACCGGAAATCCTATTGTAGGTAAGATTGAACGCACCCTTCTTCCTGATGGCAATTGGAATCAGGTAATTACAACTAAAATTCCAATGTACGATAGGAAGGGGAAGGTTATTGGCACTATGGGAATTACTCGGGATATGACTGCTTATGCTAATGCCGAAAAGGAAAAATTTTCCATGGTAATGAACGCTCTGGAGGTATTGAATCGAGCTCTGGAGATGCGTGATCCCTACACTTCGGGACATTCTCAAAGGGTAGCCTATTTAGCCGAGTGTATAGCTAAGGAGTTAGGCTGGGGTGAGGAGCGAATTTTAGCTATTAAGCTGGCGGGTAAGTTACACGATGTGGGCAAAATAGTTATTCCCTCAGATATTTTAACTAAACCAGGAAGACTCACAGAATTAGAGTACAAGATTATTCAAGATCATGTAGAGAAATGTTATCAGTTGCTTAAGGACGTTAATTTCCCCTTTCCTTTGGCAAAGATAATCTATCAACATCACGAACGCCTGGATGGCTCAGGATATCCCAATCGCCTAAGAGAGGAAGAAATCCTTCCTGAGGCACGTATTTTAGCAATAAGCGATGTACTGGAAGCGGTTACCAGTCGCCGTCCCTATCGAGAAGCTTTGGGACTTGAGAGAGCTATAGAGGAATTGAAAGCAGGTGCAGGTTCTAAGTATGATGAAAAGTTGGTAAAGATAGTTTTTAATCTCATTGAGAGGTATGGACACAAACCTTTCTGGGTGAATGCATAAAAAAAACTTGCTTTTTTTTGAAATTGTGATATAAATTTTCTCTTATGAAAGAAGTAAAGATTTTTGCCAGAGCAGGACAAGGAGCAATCACTACTGCTGCTATTTTAGGAGAAGCCTTGTTTTACCAGGGATTGTATGCTTACGCTTTTCCCCATTTTGGAGCAGCAAGAATGGGGGCTCCTATGAATGCCTTTTTAAGATTCGATACTCAACCAGTGAGAAATCGCTCCCAGATTTATAACTCTGATTATATAATCGTTATTGAGCCTACCCTTGTTATTACCCAAAATTGCTTTTCCGGTCTAAAGAAAGGGGGGATTGCTATAGTAGCCGTAAGAGAAAATACGGTTTTAGATTCTTCTAAAGAGATAAAGTTAGTTGCTCTTTATGCCGAAAAAATTGCTATGGAGGTAATTGGCAGACCTTTTTCTAATACAGTGCTATTAGGAGCCTTTGCTAAGGCTACGGGAGAGGTGAGGTTAGAGAATATCTTGAAAGCAGTAGAGAAGAGATTTTTAGGAAAGCCAGAAGTATTAGAGAAAAATCTTGAGGCAGTAAAGAGAGGTTATCAGGCAGTTACCAAGTAAAGATGTTTGGTCCTTTAGCAGCAAAACCTGGTTCTTCTAAGGAGAATAAAACAGGATCCTGGCGAACTTTAAGGAAACCCAAATTTCTTCACAAGAATTGTATTGGATGTGGTTTGTGCAAATTAATTTGTCCTGAAGGATGCATTATAGGCGAAGGAAAAAATACTTACATTAATGATGAACTTTACTGCAAAGGTTGTGGTCTTTGTAGCTACATCTGTCCTAAAAAAGATATCGAGATGGTTCCCGAAAGGAAGTAAATGAGAAAGTTTTTAGAAGGCTCACATGCAGTAGCTGAAGCAGTGAAGCGTTGTAAACCAGGAGTAATTTCTGCTTATCCCATTACTCCTCAAACACACATTGTAGAAAGGATTGCCGATTTTGTTGCTAACGGAGAATTAAATGCTCAGTTTATCAATGTGGAAAGTGAGCATTCTGCAGCAAGTGTAGTATTAGGGGCGGAAGCTTGTGGAGTAAGAGCCTTTACTGCTACCAGTTCCCAAGGGTTAATTCTTATGAGTGAAGTTCTCTTTAATATCGCTGGTTTACGTCTTCCTTTGGTATTAGTTTGTGCTAACCGTGCACTTTCCGCTCCTATAAACATCTGGAATGACCATCAGGATGCTGTTGCTTTAAGAGATAGTGGTTGGATTATGGTTTTTGCTGAGAGTAATCAGGAGGTTCATGATTTCATTTACCAGGCTTATAAGGTAGGAGAAAATCCTAAGGTAATGCTTCCCGTAATGGTAAATATGGATGGGTATATATTGACCCATGGTATGGAGCCAGTGGATATTCCTGATCAGGCTTTAGTAGATAAATTTTTACCTCCTTACAATCCTCCTTATAAGTTAGATATCGATAATCCTTTAAGTTTAGGTTTACTGGGAGACCCTACAGTTTACTTAGAGACCAGATACGCGCTTCAGAAAACTTTGGAGGAAATAAAAGACCTTATTCCTAAGGTAGGGGAAGAGTTCAAGCAGCTGTTTGGTAGAAAAGGGTTGAACTTTGTGGAAAGCTATAAAGTAGATGACGCTGATAGCGTAATTCTGGGTATGGGTTCTCTTTGTGGGACAGTGAAGGATTTTGTAGATAAAAAAAGAGAGGAAGGAGAGAAAATAGGCTTGTTGAGAATTATTGTGTATCGCCCTTTTCCCAAAAAAATAATCTATGAGTTGCTGAAAGAAAAAGAGAGATTGTTCATTTTGGAAAAAGCTATCTCTTTAGGCATGGAAGGTCCTCTCTATACTGAGGTTAAGTCACTTTTTAATAAGCCTTCACCAAAAATGTATGGATTTATTGCAGGGTTAGGGGGAAGAGATATTACCTTCAATACTTTAGAGGAGATGTTAAAGGTTGGAGAGGATAAAGAAGTTGATTGTTACTTTCTAGATGTTGACCATTCTCTTTTAAAAGATGAATTCTATGTCTGAAAGTACAATTTCTAAACATTTTGAGGAGCATTTTTTCGTCTCTGGACATACTGCTTGCAGTGGTTGTGGTCAAGCATTAGCAACGAGGTTAGTAGTAGATGCTATTGGTAAAAATAACATAGTAGCAAATGCTACTGGATGTTTAGAAGTTTTCTCCACCAAATACCCACAATCAAGTTGGCGAATTCCTTGGATTCACTCTTTATTTGAAAATGCGGCGGCGGTAGCTAGTGGGATAGAGGCTGCTTTAAGGTATTTAGGTAAGATTGATACCGTGAGAGTCTGTGCTTTTGCAGGAGATGGAGGAACAGCAGATATTGGATTTCAGGCACTGAGTGGAATGTTGGAAAGAGGACACGATGTTTTATTTTGTTGTTTTGATAACGAAGCTTATATGAACACGGGAATTCAGAGAAGTGGATTAACTCCCTTTCAAGCCTCAACCACTACTTCTCCTGCAGGAAAAGTATGGAAAGGTAATTGGCGTCTGAAAAAATCTCTGGTAGAGATTGTTGCTGCTCATTTTGTTCCTTACTCTGCCTCAGCTTCGGTAGGTTTTCCTCAAGACCTACAGAGAAAAGTCAAAAAAGCTATTTCTTTAAGGGGACCGAAGTATATTCAAATTCATGTTCCCTGCCCTCTAGGGTGGGGGTTTGATTCTTCTTTAACTATTGATATTGGGAAGAAAGCAGTATTAAGTGGTCTTTATCCTTTAGTTGAGTACGAAGGAGGTAAACTCACTAAGGTGTTTAAGTTGAGTCAGAAAATTCCTGTAATAGACTATATAAAACCTCAAAGTAGATTTCGTCATCTTTTAAAAGACGAAGAAGCCCTTCGGCAGTTGCAGAAAGTGGCGGACAAAAATATTGAGTACTACAAGCTAGGGGAGGTGTAAGGATGGCAAAGATTACCATTGATGAGAATGCTTGTGTAGGGTGTGGGCTTTGTGTAAATAATTGTCCAGATTGCTTTGAGATGGGTGAAGATGGAGTAGCTAAAGTTAAATCCTCCGAGTGTCCTAGCTGCGATCTCAACGAAGTAGCAAGTCAATGCCCGGTTAATGCTATTACTGTGGAGGCTTAGAGTAGATTTTTAAATCAAATTCCTCTTCCAGGTGGGAGAGAAATTTTAGTCGTTGAATAAATTCTTTCTGTGTTATAATCTTTTCTTTATATTTTTGTTTTTCCTCTTCAAATTTTTTCTTATCGATTTCCATTATCTCCTTAATTTGAACAATATAACATCCCTTAGAAAGCAAAAAAGTTTTAGGAATGATTTCTCCTTTTTTCCCTCTAAACACTGCTTCAGCTAAATCTTTGCTTAAGCCCACTCCTTCAATATAATCATAATATCTAAATGGCTTAGTTTCTTTATACTCTAAATTGTAATTTTTGGCAATCACTTTAAGATCGTTTATCTTTTTTTCTCCTATTTCTTTAATAATTTTTTCTCCTAGTTCTTTAGTATATTCCCGCTGCTTATTTTCCTTTAGAAGTTTCTCTGCCTTATTTCTTACTTCTTCAAAAGGAGGAATTCGTGCACTTTTTTCATCTATTTTTTCAAAGACTATAAAACCGTTATTTACAGCTAAAATCTTACTAAGAGAATTTTTAGGGATAGAGAAGGCAGTTTTTAACACTTTAGGGGCCCACCCAATTCCTTCGATAGGACTTGAAGCGGTTATCAATTTTGTCTCCTTATAGGGCAGATTTATCTTCTTACTAAGTGCGATTATATCTTTTGTTTTTCTAAGCTCCTTTCTTAGTTTTTCTTTGATTTTAGAGTATTCCTGTTGAGTTATAAAGAGATATCTAATTTTAACTTTCGGTTCCTCTTTAAAAATATCTTTATTTTCTTTATAAAATTTCTTTGCCTCTTCCTTATTTATCTTTATTTCTTTTTCCATTCTTTCATAAGGAATTAGAATATATCCTATTCTAGTTTTTTGATTATCTTTCTTGTATAGATCTAAGACTTCTTCATCTTTGACTTCTACTTTGATATATTTATCCCAAACCTTCTCGGTGATAAGGATTTTTCTTAAAGATTCTTCAAAGGCACGAGGGTTCATACGCAAACGGAATTTCAACACTCTAAAATACCAGTTCTTATCAAATTTTCCTCGAGAAGAGAAAATTTCTTTTATTTTCTGAATTACCTCTTCGTCACTTACGTATATTTTGTCTTCTTTAGCTTTTTTAAGAAGGAGATAGAATTGCCATGCTTGGGATTCTATCTGTGGGGGGCTCACTTTAGCAGGGTAGCTGTAGCCATAGTTAAGAAGATATAGGATTTTAGCTAATTCTACATAGGAAGAGAATTCCTGAGCGGTAATTAGATGACCTTTTAGTTCTCCTACGGCAGTTTTTCTTCTTGTAGTTAGATAGGATATACTTCCCCAAAGAATGAAAGCAGGAATAATGAAAAAGATTAGAACCCAGATTACCTGCTTTATTTGCCGTCTTTTAAATTTTACTAACATACTAAATATAATAACTTGAGGAAATAGTGATTTCAAGGATATTTTTCTAATTTTACTTATTAAGTCTATCTTAATCTTAATGACCCTGTAAAACATTCTGTACAAATTCTTAACAGGATAAAAAAAGAGCCTATACCCTCCTAAATAAAGAAAGGAGGTATATAGCCTATGAGAAGATTAAATTTTGATAATGGGAAAATTTACTCTTAAGATGGGCAAATGTTAAGGGTATTTTGCTAGGAGAGGTATTCTGGCAGGATGTAAAGGGCAAGGTA
Organism: uncultured Planctomycetia bacterium; assembly: GCA_964536865.1. Classification (GTDB taxonomy): domain Bacteria; phylum Omnitrophota; class Gorgyraeia; order Duberdicusellales; family 4484-171; genus B7-G16. The sequence continues at coordinate 34,695 of CAZHYN010000005.1, read as the reverse complement.
AAGCAAATGATAACAGATGTATTAGAATACAGTTTAAACAAGGAATTAGAAGCCATACAGAGATACTCAAATATATTGTGTCCACTATGTAAGGGAAGCCCTAAGATACATAAAAAATAAGAAGTTACTTCCTTCTATAAGAGAGAAGGCCTATAATCTCTATAAAGTAAAAACAAAGAACGAATTCCTGAGTAAATTAAATACCTTCAAAAAAGAATACCAGGATAAAGAGCCTAAATTTTTTAATATTTTACTTAAAAACATAGACAAAACTTTAACTTTTTATAAATACCCTGCTAAATTTCATTCCTTAATAAAAAGCACCAATTTAATAGAGAGATTCTTAAAAGATTAGAACAACTAACCAGGATAGAGGGCAGGATTTAGAGAGAAAAAAGTGTCAATAGGGTATTTATTTTTTAGTTGAAAGGTTTAATATGGGAATAGGTGGTTATAGCCTTTATGAATTTACATACTTTTGTTGACAGAACCGAAAATGGTATGTAATATACCCAATGTCAAGTAACATTTTTAGTCTCTTTTTGATATTTTAAGAAGTATTGATAAGGGGTAAGGTTTCCCAAGGCCTGATGAGCTCTTTGATAATTGTAAAATGTTCCCAAACTTTTATTTTATACACCCATTCTCTTGGTGATTTAACCGGATTAACTCTGTAGAATTCTTCCTCATCAGTTCTATGGGTCTTTGGACTCTGCCATTACTTTCTGGATGAGAGGGTTTATTAAGATAATGTTTAATATTAAGCCGCACGCACTCTAAACTAAAGGGATGTTCCTTTTTAAAAGGGCCATAGGTAATTTCAACCCCGTTATCGGTGCGCACGGCTAATATCCGAAAGGGCAATTGTTTAACCACCTCCTTTAAAAATCTGACAGAGTTGAAAGCAGATAATTCGTCATATACTCTTATTACTCTCATTCGGGTATAGCTATCTATAGCAGTATATTGATAAAACCTATAAGGATAACCAGGGGAAGGGACATAGTATTTTTTAGGTTTCTTTTTATGTTTTTTATGCTTCTGGATAAGCTCATATTTTAACAGTACCTTATAAATTCTATGTTCAGAGGCTTTCATATGCTTTTTAGCTAACTCTAATTTTATTCTTTTAGGCCCATAGTTAGTTTTCTTACGTATTTGAAAATTTTGTCCACCAGCCTTATGCCAGAGATTAATCAATCTGGTTTGTGAGTCAAATTCCAAGGAGGCGTCTTTAATTTCTTTAAGCTTTTTAAAGAGATATTTCTCATTATTAAAAGTGTTATCTATCTTTTCATATAATATGTACAAATCTTAATTTTTCGTTGACAAGAAGAGAAAAAACCTATATAGTATAAAGGAATATAAAAGCTTCTAGCTATGAGAAGTAAGTAATAGGAGAAGGAGGTGGAGATGGAAGAGAAAGTAGCTCAAAGTCAGGAGCAAACTCAGGAACAGGAAAAGGAAGAAAAGAAAACTTCAGAGGTTGTAAAAACGGTTTTTAAGTATATTTTAGGAATAGTATTGGTGGGTTTAGGTATTTGGGCAGTGATAGGTTTGTGGCCATCTGTATGGACAGTGATAAAAGGTTGCGTGGGAGTTTTTCTTATTCTTGCAGGAGCAATTACTATCGCTATTGCTAAGGAGTAAAAAGTAGGTATTTTTTAGAGCAGGCTCTTAGGGATGAAGGGTCTGCTCTTTTTATTTTGATTTAATATTTAATATGAGAATAGGTTTAGCTTTGGGAGGAGGGGGTGCGAAAGGTTTCTTCCACATCGGCGTATTAAAAGCTCTAACCTCTTTAGGAATAAAAATCCATTCTATCAGTGGAACTTCTATAGGAGCTTTAATAGGTGCTCTCTACGCCCTCCACCTAGACGCTAAGAAAGTAGAGGAGTTGACTCTAGCCATTCTGAATAAGTATAAAAAAGAAATCGAAGTTTTAAAGAGTTATAGTGGATCTTCCGATGTAGAAGAAAAAAGATTGTTCTTAGAGAAATCCTTTGATTTTGTAAAAGAGATCTATTTATGGAACCTTAGGATAATAAAACCCTACCTAGTTAATCCTAAGCCTTTCCTGAGAGTGTTTAAAGAACTGTTAGGGTTAGCTACCTTCAATGAGTGTAAAATTTCCTTTCAGTGTTCGGCGGTGGACCTAATGAAGGGAGAGTTATTATCTTTAGAAAGAGGGTTTCTATATAAGGCAGTAATGGCTTCTTGTAGTCTTCCGGGATTTTTCCCCCCTTTAAAGATGAAGGAGAAGCTTTTAGTAGACGGAGGAATCCTTGCCCCAGTGCCTTCACTTTTGTTGAGGAAGAAAGTTGATTTTATTGTAGGGGTAACTCTGGAGTCGGCTTGGATTTCTCATCAAGAGGCTAAAAATGCAGTAGAGGTTATGTTTATGGTAGATAGAATAAGGTATAAGAAGATCCTTGAGGAGACTATAAAAGAAGTCGATTTTCTTATTTCCTTTCCTCATGCTCCTTTTAAATGGACTGATTTCGATAAGGCAGAGGATCTTATAGAGATGGGGGAGAAAGAAACGCTTGCCAAAAAGGATGAATTTATTAAAATAGTAAAGAAATATCGAAGAAGGAAAATCTTTTTTTTCTTCTTAGGAAGAAGGTGAGAGGAAGATGGTTTCTCGTATAAAGCAGTTTGTAGCTGGACAGGCAGTTAAAAGAATAATTGCTAATCTTCCGTACTTTTCTAAGGAGAATCTTATTTCAAGAAACCTTCTTACCCCCTGTATGATTATAGACAATCCTCACATTTTAAGAGAAGCAGTAGCTACCTGTCATGTTCATCCTACTCATGAGAGTGCTGATCAAATCTTAAAAGGGGAGATTGCTAAATTTTTAGATGAGTATGCTAAAAAAATAAAATGTCTTACTGAAGAAGAATGGCAGAGCCTGAAAACAGAGGGGAGCACACTAATTACTAAATGAGTCTCATCCATAGAAAGATCTATCGCCTTTTCTCTTTTTCTTTTATTATTCTTTATTTTTACACTTCTCGGAAACTCACGCTTGGAGTATTGAGTATATTTTTGATTCCCCTTTTCTTCTTAGAGTATTTAAGATTTAAGAGACCGGAGATTAACGAAAAAATATTTGAAATGTTTTCATCCTTTCTAAAAAATGAAGAGAAAAAATTTCTTTCTTCTACCACAATATTCTTCTTAGTTATGTTTCTAACGATTCTTTTTTTTCCTAAAGATATTGCTATAATTTCTCTTGCTTTTCTAATATTCTCTGATGCATCATCTGGGCTGGTAGGCTTTTACTGGGGGAGAGTCAGATTGATTAGAAATAAGACTTTAGAAGGTACATTTACATTCTTTTTGACCTGTTTATTTATAGGTTTAGTATGTAAGATGGCTAAGTTCAAAATTAGTTGGCTGGCAATTTTCTCTTCATCTTTTCTTGCTTCCGTGGTAGAATTGATACCCTATGTAGATGATAATATTTCGATTCCCTTAGTGAGTGCTTTTACCTTGAAGATGCTTAGTTAAGAGTGGGAGATAGTTATGAGATTGTCTGTAAGAGCTTGTCGTATAGGATTAGTTTGGAATCTCTTCCTTATATTTTCTTTTACTTTTCTTTTTGTAATATCTTCTAAAGCTAAAATTCCACTTCCTTTTACTCCTGTACCTATTACTTTTCAGACACTGGTATTGTTTTTAGCTATAGCTGTTCTTAAAGAAAATTCAATCTACTGTATAAGTCTATATATCGGTTTAGGTCTTCTGGGTTGGCCTTTTTTTAGTGGGGGGGGAGGGTTCAGTTACATTTTTGGCCCTACGGGAGGATACTTAGTAGGTTTTCTTAGTGCCAGTTTAATCTTCTCTCCTCTTTTGAGAAGATTGAGTTATCAGAATATCTCCTTTGGTACTTTATGTCTTTTATTCTTTTGCATTAATCTATGGATATATCTTTCAGGGGTTCTATGGTTAAAGTCTCTCTTGGGTATCACTCTTAGGAAGGCTTTAGCTATAGGAGTCTTACCCTTTATATTTGGGGACCTCGTGAAAATTTTTATCGCTTCTTCTCTTTCTATTAAATTTTTAAGAAAGAAATGTTAAGAAGACTTTTTATTTTAGGGCTTACAGCAGTAGTACCGTTGGTAGTTACTGTTTACGTGATTGTAGGTTTATTCCGATTTACTGATGGTATTCTAGGAAAGTTTCTCAATCGCTATATAGAGGCTTACCTTGGATATAGAATTCCTGGATTAGGTTTGATCATAACTGTAGGTATAATACTTCTCTTAGGAGTTTTTGTCCGTCTCTCTCGCATGAGAGTTCTTCGTTGGGTAGATAAAGTTTTCTCAAAACTTCCTTTAGCTAATAAGATATATCTTCCTGTGAAGAGGGTGGTAGAGTTTATGTTTTTTGAACCTAAGGAAAAGTTTAGGAAGGTAGTTTTAGTAGAGTATCCTCGCAAAGGTATTTATTCTATGGGATTTATCACCAACGATACTCTCGAGGAATTACAGGTAAATCCCCAGAAAAAATCTTTTAACATTTTTATCCCTTCTTCACCCTCACCCCTTACAGGATTTACTATCATTGTTCCTAAAGAAGAAGTTATATTCTTGGATATAGGAGTTGAGGAAGCCCTTCGTTTCATTGTTTCGGGAGGAGTTCTTAATCCTGGGAAACTTGAAGGATGAAAAAAGTTTATATCTTCGATTTGGATGGTACTTTAGTAGATGCCTATCTTCTCTGTGCCGATAGAGTGAATAATCTTAAACCCCACCCTGAAATTCTTTTCAAAATTATGGAAAAATTAAAAGTAAGTAAGGAGGAGGTAGTATTTGTAGGGGATATGGATATAGATATGGAGACAGCTAAAAGAGCAGGGGTAGACAGCATCTTCTTGAAAGGGGGTTCTTCCTCCCTTAAAGAGGTTAAGAATAAGTTTAACGGAGTAAAAATAGCTAACTCTCTAAAAGATGTGTTAGAAGCATATGAGTAGGTATTTTCTAGAGAAAGATTCTGGATTCATTATAGAGGAGTATAACCGGAGTTCACCTTTTGCCAACTTTTTACCTGCTATTTCAGGAATATGGGGGATACCTCTATGGTGTTTTTATGTTAACCGAGCACAGGGAGTGGTAAGTTTTGGGATAAAGGATAAAAGTCACTCTATCCTTGAGTTCCTTCCTGCAGATAAGGCTTACCAACAGGTGGGGAGAATAGGTTTTAGAACATTTGTTAAGGTAAATGGTACTTTTTACGAACCTTTTCAGCTCACTTTTAGTTACCCTAAGAAAGAGAGGATGATTATTAAAAGTTCGGAGTTAATCCTGGAGGAAAGTAATTTCTATTTAGGGATAAATATTTCTGTAGGTTATTTCACCCTTCCTTCTATGCCTTTTGCTAGTTTGGTTAGGATTTTAAGAATAGAAAATATATCTAGAAAAGAATATCGATTGGAGATACTCGATGGTTTACCAAAAATAATTCCCTTCGGATGCAGAGATTTATTTTTGAAACATCTTTCTCGTACTTTGGAAGCATGGATGAAGTCAGAGATTACCGATATTGCTTCTAAAAGAATTGCTTTATTTAGACTTACTGTAGATCCTAAAGATACTTCTCATACTCACTATATAGAAGGTGCAAATTTTTTCCTATCTTTTGCTAGGGATAAGATAATTCGATTCCTTCCTCTGATTATTGATCCTAGAGATGTATTTCTTTATGATACTTCCTATTCTTTACCCTTTAAGTTCTTGAGGAGGAACTTTGCTGTTCCTCAAAGATATAAACTTTATGGAAGGAGTCCCTCCGCATTTTGTTTTCTTAGGACCAAGCTAACTCCTAAAGAAAAAGTTACTATTTATACTCTCATAGGAGGAGTGTTCAATTTAGACATACTCAGCAAGAATATAGGGAGTATTGATGATAGTTTTTTGGAGAAAAAAAGAGAAGAAGGAGCAAAGTTAATAGAAAAAATAAAAGATAACGCCTGGTGTTTATCTTCATCTTACGAGTTTAATGAATATCTAAAATCTACTTATCTAGATAACATCTTAAGAGGAGGATACCCTTATAAATTTGGCAGAAAAAAAGTTTGCTATCTCTTCTCTCGGAAACACGGTGACTTAGAAAGAGATTATAACAAGTTTAAAATTCTACCTACTTACTTCAGTGAAGGAGAGGGAAACTATCGTGATATTAATCAAAATCGTCGTATGGATTTATTCTTCAATCCTACTATTTATGATAAGAATATAATTTACTTCTTAAATCTTCTTAGGATAGATGGTTACAATCCTCTAGTGGTGAAAGGGGAAAAGTTATATTTTGAGAAAAAAAGCAGTATAGAAGATATTTTGAGAAGATTCTCTCTTCCTTTAGATAACAGCCTTATTTCCCTGATGAAAAGAGGGTTTTATCTGGGGGAATTTTTTACTTTCTTAAGAGACAAAAAAATAAATTTGAAAGCATGGGAAGAGTTAGTGAGTGCTTTATTAGAAAGAGCAAAAACTGAGCCTCAGGCTAAATTTGGAGAAGGCTTCTGGATTGACCATTGGCATTATAATTTAGACTTAATAGAGAGCTTCTTATATTTTTATCCTGATAAGGTTAGCGAACTATTTTTAAAGACTAATTTTATGTTTTGGGATGATGAAGTCAGGGTTAAAGAGAGGAAATATCGGTATCTTCTAAAGGATGGTAAAGTTTATCAGTTAAATTCTCTAGAATTAGTAGAGGAGAAGAAAAAAATGATTAGCATGCGAAGGAGATTGAGGAACTTTTTAAGAACAGCTTATGGGAGAGGTAAGGTTTATAAGACCAATCTTGTAGAAAAGTTACTTAGTATAATTCTTAACAAACTATCCAGCTTAGACTTTCGAGGCATAGGGATAGAGATGGAGGCAGATAAACCTGGATGGTGTGACTCCTTAAATGGACTTCCTGCTCTTTTTGGTTCTTCCTTATGTGAGACTTTAGAGACTAAACGTGCCTGTATGATTTTAGTAGAAGCAATAAAGAAAATAAAGAGAGAAACTAAAAAGGTAAGAGTATGTAAAGAAATAAGATGGTTTTTTGATAGAGTGGAAGATTTATTTTTAAGCTACCGAGAGAGAAAGATTGATAGAGAACTATTCTGGTGGGATAAGTCTAACCGGATAAAAGAGGCCTTTAGAAGAAAAACTTTTTGGGGCCTAGAAGGTAAACAGGAAAGTCTCTCTTTAGAAAGGATAGGTAAATTCTTAAAAGAGTCAATAAATAAACTCAATTTGGGTATAGCTAAGGGTAAAGACAAAAAAAGTGGCCTGTACTTTACTTACTTTCTCCATGAAATTAAAGAGTACCAAAACGTATCTTATATAAAGCCTAAGAAAGTTATCTCTAAGCCTTTACCTCTTTTCTTAGAAGGGTGTGTCCACATCTTAAGAGTGAACAAAGAAAAACAGATTTATCAAAAAGTGAAAAAAACTACTCTTTTTGATAGAAAACTTAAGATGTATCGTCTGAATCTATCTCTGGATTCTTCTCCATTAGAGATAGGGAGAAGTAAGGTTTTCCCCTCAGGTTGGTTGGAGAATGAATCTATCTGGCTTCATATGGAGTATAAATATTTGGTAGAATTAATTAAAAATGGACTGTATGATGAGTTTTATGATGATTTTTTTCACTGTGTTATTTGCTTTATGGAACCTAGGATTTATGGAAGAAGCATTTTAGAAAATTCTTCATTTATAGTAAGTAGTGCTTACTATGATAGCAATTTGTGGGGAAAAGGATTTGTAGCAAGACTTACAGGAGCAACTTCGGAACTTTTAAATATCTGGGTTTTAATGTGTTTAGGGAGACAACCTTTTTTTATTGATCACCAAGATAAACTATTTCTTAAATTTTCTCCTCTTCTTAAAGAAAGTCTCTTCACTACTAAGAAAAGTATCTTCAACTTGGGAAGAGAAAGAATAGCTTTACCTCCCAACGTTTTTGCTTTTAAACTCTTTTCTTCTACTTTAGTAGTTTATCATAATCCTAAAAGGACAGATACTTATTCTCCCAGAGCAAGAGTAGAGAGGATAGAAATTGACGATGGCAAAAGAGTTTATTCTTTAAAGAAAGATATTATTACCCCTCCTCTAAGTTATAAAATAAGAGAACAGGCGGTCAGGCGTATCGATATTTACTTTACCACTACTTGAAATAAAACAATTGACAACCTATCCAATATCTATTATTTTATTTTTCTATAAGGATAAACTATGGGGAGAAGAAAGAGACGAAGAAAACTTTCCTGGAGAAGAAGAAGGAAGAAGAATAAAGGAAGAAAACCCTGTCTTGGCTAATTCTGATGAGTATCATTGCTACGATTAGAGAAGATATACATACTGCCTTCAGGGAAGATCCTGCAGCAAGGACTCCTGTTGAGATTTTCTTATGTTACCCTGGTCTTCATGCTATTTGGATGTATAGGATAGCTCATTGGCTCTGGGTTAAGGGTTTTAAGACCCTAGCTAGACTTATTTCTCATATAGGTAGATTCTTAACGGGAGTAGAAATCCACCCAGGAGCTAAGATTGGTAGACGGTTTTTTATTGATCATGGTATGGGAGTTGTGATTGGAGAGACTGCAGAGATTGGGGATGATGTTTTAATTTATCAGGGAGTAGTGTTAGGAGGGGTTTCCAGAGAGAAAGTAAAGCGTCATCCTACTATAGGTAATAGGGTAGTAATTGGAGCAAGGGCAGTGCTTCTTGGTCCTATAAAAGTGGGGGATGGAGCTAAGGTTGGTGCAGGATCAGTAGTTATAAATGATGTTCCTGAAGGTGCTACGGTGGTAGGAGTTCCGGGAAGAGTTGTTGTATCTCGTGCACCTAAGAAGGTAAGTGGAGTGGATTTGGATCATAATAAATTACCGGATCCAGTTATTGAAGTTCTACATAGATTAGAGAAAAGAATAGAGGATTTAGAGAAAAAAGTAGGGTAATGAAGACGATAAAAGAGATAAATGAAAAGATTAGAAGAGGAGAAGTAGTTGTACTTACTGCTGAGGAGATAGTAGGTTTTGTAGATAAACATGGTTTGAAAAAATCAGTAGATCTTGTAGATGTAGTTACCACAGCCACCTTTGCTCCTATGTGTTCTAGTGGGATATACTTTAATATTGGTTACTCTACTCCCCGGATAAAGTTAGGAGGAGGTAAAATAACTTTGGAAGGTGTGCCTTGTTATGGAGGATTTGCTGCAGTGGATTTGTTTTTGGGAGCATCTGTTCTTCCTGAAGATGATCCTCGGAATAAAATCTATCCTGGAGAGTTCAGATACGGAGGGGGCCATGTAATTCAGGATTTAGTTTCAGGGAAGGATTTGCTGTTAGAAGCACAGACTTATGAAACTGATTGCTACCCTAGAAAGCAATTGAAGACATATATCAATATAAAAGATTTGAACGAAGCAGTACTATTTAATATGAGGAATTGTTGCCAGAATTATAATGTTGCAGTAAATACCTCTGATAAACCTATCTACACCTACATGGGAGTGTTGAAACCCAATTTGGGAAATGCTAACTATTGCAGCGCAGGAGCTCTGAGTCCTCTTCTCAATGACCCCCATTATAGAACTATAGGTATTGGCACAAAGGTTTTTTTAGGAGGAGGAATTGGCTATGTAGCTTGGTGGGGAACTCAGCATAACCCTTGCGTCGAAAGGACTTCCCAAGGGCTTCCTAAATTTCCTGCAGGAACGTTAGCTTTGATAGGAGACTTAAAGAATATGAAACCTAATTTCTTAGTGGGTACTTCTATATATGGTTATGGAGTATCTTTAACTGTGGGTGTAGGAATTCCTATCCCTATTTTAAATGAAGAGGTACTTTCTTATGTTTGTGTGAAGGATGAGGAGATTTTTGCCCCTATAGTAGACTATGCCAAAGATTACCCTCAGGGTAAATCAAATATTTTGGGATTTGTAAATTATGCTCAACTTAAGTCAGGTAAGATAAAGTTGGGAAATCAAGAAATTCCCACCGGTTCTCTATCTAGTTTAAAGAAAGCTAGAGAGATAGCTTCCTTATTGAAGCAGTGGATAAAAGAAGGAAAGTTCTTTCTTACAGAGGCAGTAGAATCCCTTCCTTCGGCAGAGTCTGGGTATACATTTAAACCTCTAAAAGAGAGGAGACCTAAAGATGTTTAAGAGAAGAGTAGTTTTACATTTTCCTAAAGAACTTGTAGATAAACCTATTGTCTACAGGCTGGTGAAGGATTTTAATTTAGAGTTTAATATTTTGAAAGCAGAGGTTAATCCTAGAGAGGAAGGCGTATTGGTTTTAGAAATAAAAGGAGAAGATGCTGATTTAGAGAAAGGAATGGAATATCTAAAGAAATCAGGAGTTAGAGTTCAGCCTCTTTCTCAAGATGTTTCTATGGACAGAAATAAATGTGTAGATTGTACAATATGTATACCTTTATGTCCTACACAAGCTTTAGTAAGAAATGATAATTTTGAAGTGGAGTTCATAAAGGAGAGATGTATTGCTTGCGGGATATGTATCAGCGTTTGTCCTTATAAGGCTATGAGTATAAGATTCTAGAGGGAACTATGAAAGTTTTAATAACTGGAGGAAGTGGATTTATAGGCTCTAACATAGCTAGACTATTAAAAGAAGAAGGTATCGATGTGATTATTTTTGATGATTTCTCTCACGCAGACTTTAAAAACATTTTAGATTTAGAGTGTGAGGTTATTTGTTCAGATATTTTAGAGGAGAGTCTTGAGAAAAAAATACCTAAGGTAGATGTAGTAATTCACCAAGCAGCGGTTACAGATACAACTTTAAAAGATGATAAAAAGATCCTTACAGTTAATTTTGTAGGTTTCAAGAATATTTTAAATTTTTGTATTAAAAGGAAAATAAGATTAATTTACGCCTCTAGTGCTGGTGTATATGGAAAAGGACCTACACCAATGAGAGAAACACAAACTCCTTCTCCCCTTAATAGTTACTCTTATTCAAAGTATCTATGTGATAGAGAAGTGAGTAAGTTTTTTAGGAAGAGTCCTATTCCTATTGTAGGACTCCGTTACTTTAATGTTTACGGACCAGGAGAGTCACATAAAGGTAAGTCCAGTAGTATGATCTTTCAGTTATATTTGCAAATGAAGGAAAATAAGTCTCCACGAGTATTTAAATATGGAGAGCAAAGAAGGGATTTTGTTTACGTAAAGGATGTAGCTTATGCTACCTTTCTGGCTTTGAGTTTGTCTAAGACAGTGATTGTAAATGTAGGCAAAGGGGAAGCAAGAAGCTTTAACGAAGTGATTTCTGTTATAAACAAAGTTCTTAATAAAAATTTGCAGCCGGAGTATTTCGATAATCCTTACCAAGAAGTATATCAAGAATTCACTCAAGCAGATATTACTTTACTTCAAAAGCTACTAAAGTTTACTCCTAGATACTCTCTGGAAGAAGGTATAGAAGATTATATTGAAAACTATTTAACTAAGGGTATTTGATTTAATTTTGTTCTAAGTCTGCTTATACTGGAATATTCCTTACTAATTGAATTAGCTATCATAGTAACAATGATATGTTTCTGTTGACGAGGTATAATTCCTAATTTTCATATTAGGAAGTCAAATTTTTAAATTTTAATCTCATAACCTAAAACCTACTCAAAATCAAAGGACTTTATTTAAAAAAATGCTTGACAACTGTGGTTATTTGTGTATATAAATATATTGCCAAGGTGATGAGAGCAACCTTTCTTTGACACAGAAAAAGCAGATTACTTCTTAAATTTAAATAGAGAATTGTTTTTAAAGCATCCTAAAGAAAAGAGAGGATGCTTTTTTTATCGCTTGCTCTTTGACTGAAAAGAAAAAAGCCTTTGGAGGGTTTGATCCTGGCTCAGAGTGAACGCTGGCGGCGTGGATAAGGCATGCAAGTCGAGCGATCCCGCCCTTTTTATTACTCCCTTTATTGAGAAGGAAACCGAGTTTAAGGTAAGAAGTAAGGTTTAGTTCATTTCTTAAAGTCTTTATTGGGGGTAGTAGAAAGGGTGGGATAGCGGCAAACGGGTGAGTAATGCGTGGGTAACGTACCTTGGAGAGGGGGATAGCTTCGAGAAATCGGAGGTAATACCCCATGGTCTCCTGAGACTGAGATGTCTTAGGAGTAAAGGTGGCCTCTCCCGCCTTTTTATACACCTTTGAGAGGAAAGAATTGTATTGTGGGAAGAGGGACAGAGAAGAGAGAGTTTTCTTTAATATATTTCCCTGAGTAAAAAAGGCGGGATGCTGCCGCTCCAAGAGCGGCTCACGTCCTATCAGGTAGTTGGTAGGGTAATGGCCTACCAAGCCTAAGACGGGTAGCTGGCATTAGTGTGTGGTCAGCCACACCGGGACTGAGACACTGCCCGGACTCCTACGGGAGGCTGCAGTCGAGAATCTTTCCCAATGGGCGAAAGCCTGAGGATGCGACGCCGCGTGGGGGATGAAGCGCTTCGGCGTGTAAACCCCTTTTATCGGGGAGGAAATCCCACCCTTTTAATAAAAGGGTGGGACTGACTGTACCCGATGAATAAGGTGCGGCTAACTCCGTGCCAGCAGCCGCGGTAATACGGAGGCACCTAGCGTTACTCGGTTTGACTGGGTGTAAAGGGTCCGCAGGCGGCCAAGTAAGTGGAAGGTGAAATCTCCCGGCTTAACCGGGAAAGTGCCTTTCAAACTGCTTGGCTTCGAGGCTGGAAGAGGAGAGCGGAACTGCCGGTGTAAGGGTGAAATCTGTGGATATCGGCAGGAACGCCTGTGGCGAAGGCGGCTCTCTGGTTCAGTCCTGACGCTCAGGGACGAAAGCTAGGGGAGCAAACAGGATTAGATACCCTGGTAGTCCTAGCTGTAAACGATGGGCACTAGGTGTCCCTCTATTTTAGGGGGGTGCCGAAGCTAACGCGTTAAGTGCCCCACCTGGGGACTACGGCCGCAAGGCTAAAACTCAAAGGAATTGACGGGGGCCCGCACAAGCGGTGGAACACGTGGTTTAATTCGATGCTACGCGAGGAACCTTACCAGGGCTTGACATGTAGGTAGTAGCGCTCCGAAAGGGGTTGCCACCCGTATCCAGTCGGGAACCTGCACAGGTGCTGCATGGCTGTCGTCAGCTCGTGCCGTGAGGTGTTCCCTTAAGTGGGAGAACGAGCGCAACCCTCGCCCTTAGTTGCTACCCAGCCCTTTTTATACTTTGATTAAAGAAATGATAAAGTGCTGTATCTTTAATTAAATTTTCAATAATTTGTATTAATCAGGGAATAAAAAGGGCTGGGGCACTCTAAGGGGACTGCCCGCGTTAAGTGGGAGGAAGGTGGGGACGACGTCAAGTCCGCATGGCCCTTATGCCCTGGGCTACACACGTGTTACAATGCCGGTTACAGCGGGAGGCAAAGCCGTAAGGTGGAGCAAATCCCTAAAAAGCCGGCCCAGTTCGGATCGAGGGCTGAAACCCGCCCTCGTGAAGCTGGAATCGCTAGTAATGGCGCATCAGCCACGGCGCCGTGAATACGTTCCCGGGCCTTGTACACACCGCCCGTCAAGCGCTGAAAGTGGGGGGCGCCCGAAGCTCCGACATTACGTCGGGGTCACGGTGAATTCCATGATTGGCGCTAAGTCGTAACAAGGTAGCCGTACGGGAACGTGCGGCTGGATCACCTCCTTTCTAACTCTACGTGAGAGTAGAGAATCTTAAATCCTCCAAAGGCTTTTTATTTTATACAAACTTTTAAGCTTTGACTTGGAAGCTCTAGATGGTTACAAGTGTTAATTTTGCATAAGGAGAATTTAGGGCCCATAGCTCAGTTGGAAGAGCACCGTGCTGATAACGCGGGGGTCAGTGGTTCGATCCCACTTGGGCCCATAAGTGAATTTGCAAATTTCATTATAGAATTTTTATTCTACAGAGTAATTTGAAATCTGAAATTGGTTAATTTGCAATTGGTGATGTGAGAGGGGCCGTAGTTTCCGCCAAAGGCGGACCCGCCTATGAGCGGGCAGCGGAGAGAACGCCCTGCACTTTCAAATGGGCCGTTAGCTCAATTGGGAGAGCACCTGCTTTGCACGCAGGAGGTAGCGAGTTCGAATCTCGCACGGTCCAGATAATAAAGTGGAGATGTGTGCGAAGGAGAAATTTATATTCTTTTAATTTGTTGAGTGGTTGTTAAAAAGTGCAGAGAGGTCAGCGGTTCTTCACCAAAGGTGAGTCCGCTGAGGTGGAAACTTCGCTCGGCTCCATAAAAAGTAGATTACAAATTACAAATTACAGATTACAGATTAATCTGAAGAGAGATTAGTCTGTAATTAAAATAAAAGTTCTTTGAAAATAAGGTTGGGTATCAAGCTACGCACGGCTTATGGTGGATGACTTGGCTGGTGCAGGCGATGAAGGGCGTGGCAAGCTGCGATAAGCTGCGGGGAGGCGCAAGTAGCCTGTGATCCGCAGATTCCCCAATGGGGAAACCCCTCTCGAGTAATATCGAGAGACTCCGATGTTATGTCGGGGAGCTAACCCGGGGAAGTGAAACATCTCAGTACCCGGAGGAAAAGAAACCGAAAGGGATTCCCCCAGTAGCGGCGAGCGAAAAGGGAAGAGCCCAAACCCAAAGAGTGTTAAAGCCTGCCGGCGTTGCTCTTTGGGGGTCGCGGGACATTACCAAGAAGAGGCGGCAGACTCTTCGGGAAGTTACCAAACTTATCTCTAGCCGAATCCGCTGGAAAGCGGAGCCATAGAAGGTGAGAGCCCTGTAGGTTAAAGAGGTAAGTCTTCCTGGTAGTGTTCCCAAGTACCATGGGGCACGGGAAACCCTGTGGGAATTTGGGCCGACCACGGTCTAAGGCTAAATACTCGCACCAGACCGATAGTGCACTAGTACCGTGAGGGAAAGTTGAAAAGAACCCCGGTGAGGGGAGTGAAATAGAACCTGAAACCATAAGCCTACACAGCGGTCGGAGCCCGCCTCAGGCGGGTGACGGCGTACCTTTTGCATAATGGTCCAGGGAGTTACTGTCTATAGCAAGTCTAACCCCGACGTAATGTCGGGGGGAGGCGTAGGGAAACCGAGTCCTAACAGGGCGTCCAGCTTTAGGCAGTAGACCCGAAGCCAGTCGATCTACCCATGGCCAGGGTGAAGTCCGCGTGACAGCGGATGGAGGCCCGAACCGGTGTCGGTTGAAAACGGCTCGGATGAGCTGTGGGTAGGAGTGAAAGGCTAACCAAGACTGGTGATAGCTGGTTCTCCCCGAAATAGCTTTAGGGCTAGCCTCAAGTGTTTGGTCTAGGGGGTAGAGCACAGGATGAGCTAGGGTTCCGTAATGGAATACCAAACTCAACCTAACTCCGAATACCTAGATCTTAAGCTTGGGAGTAAGACCAGCAGGGATAAGCTTGTTGGTCGAGAGGGAAACAGCCCAGACCGTCAGCTAAGGTCCCTAAAAACAGGCTAAGTGGTAAAGGATGTGGAGTCACTTAGACAGCCGGGATGTTGGCTTAGAGGCAGCCATCATTTAAAGAGTGCGTAATAGCTCACCGGTCGAGTGACTCTGCGCCGAAAATGATCGGGGCTTAAGCCTGTTACCGAAGCTACGGCCCAGCCCTTTCTACTTCTACTAAAAAAACCTTTGTTAAAAAGTTTATAAAAAAGAGGAGCATTTTTCTAAGAGTGTTTATTGTTCGATATGTTAGATAGAAAGGGCTGGGGGTAGGGGAGCATTCTGTAGACAGTGAAGTCTCGACGTAAGTCGGGATGGAGTCTACAGAAGAGAGTATCCTGGAATGAGTAGCGAAAATCCCGGTGAAAAACCGGGACGCCGAAAGCCTCAGGTTTCTCCGTCAATGTTAGTCAGACGGAGGTTAGGCGGTCCCTAAACTGAACCCGAAAGGGGTAGGCGATGGGGAAGGGCGTTAATATTCGCCCCCCACCTATAGGCGTTTCCGCCAAAAGCGGACCTGCTTCGTGCAGGAACTTAAGGAGTGACGCACTAAGTGCGGTAGGCGGACGGTTGGAGGTGTCCGTTCCCCGACATTACGTCGGAGGGGAGCCCAAGCTACGGCGCGGGCGAAGTTGCCTGGACTTAGTGCCGAGAAATAGCTTCTTAAGTTGTCTATGGGTGACCGTACCGGAATCCGACACAGGTAGGCTGCCAGAGTATGGTAAGGCGCTCGGCAGAAACCTCCCTAAGGAACTCGGCAATCTAGCCCCGTACGTTCGCAAGAAGGGGTCCCCGCCCTTTCTAAAGAAAGGGCGGGGCGCAGTGAAATGGCTCCCGGGACTGTTTAGCAAAAACACAGGTCCCTGCTTAACTCGAAAGAGGATGTATAGGGACTGAGACCTGCCCAGTGCCGGAAGGTTAAGGGGACCCGTATCAAAGCGGAGAACCGAAGCCCCGGTGAACGGCGGCCGTAACTATAACGGTCGACTCTGAAAAAAGAGCAGGGCCGTTGTAAAACCTGGCTATATGCTGGGACACTCCTAAATCTGTAGGGTACCGAGAAGGTGAGAATTCCTACAGAGGAGTTACCAGCAGGAAACCAAGGAGGGGCAATGCTTTATGAATTCAAAGATAATCTTTGTTTTCAGCGTTTACCTTCAAAGAGAAAATATCTAAGTTACTACATCGCAGGATTTGTAGATGGAGAAGGTTCTTTCAGTGTTTCTATAAAGAAGTTGCCTACAGCAAAGTTTGGCTGGGTGATAGACCCCTGTTTCCAGGTTTATCAGCATAAAAAAAATATCCACCTTTTGGAGTTACTTAAAAAATTTTTTCAGGCAGGATATATTAAACCTAAATCACCTAAGAGTAACACTTATGTATATTGCATCTCAGAAAGACGCACACTGAAAGAGAAGATCTTACCTTTTTTTAAGAAATATAAACTCTTAACTGACAAATGGGAAAATTTTCTCAAATTTAGTCAAATTATAGAGAGAATGGAAAAAAAAGATCATCATACTCTGGAAGGATTTAAAGCAATAGTAAAACTTGCTTGCAGTATGAATGATAAAGGAAAACAACGCAAATATAATTTAAGAGAAATTCTCTCCTCCTTGGGATCCTCAGAGACCATACGCCAGGTCCCGCCCTTTTTAAATTCACAAGGTAAGAGTAGACAAAAAACTAAAGAGTCTCAAAATGAGTTTAAATAAAGTTAGTTTGGGTGAGTAAAAAGGGCGGGAAAGATATGGTCCATTCCGAAAGGAATGCCTAAGGTAGCGAAATTCCTAGTCGGGTAAGTTTTTAAACTTGCCCCTTCCCAATGCAAATTGGGATGAAACACCGGCTCATATCGGGAAAGCCCTAAGGATTCTTTTGAGAATACTGGGTAATCCCGAGGGAAGTCTAAAGGGAATTTTTTCCTTGATGACCCCGTAGAGACTCCTTCTCTTTTAAGGGAAGGGAGCCATCTTATGAGTTCTAAGAACTCAAATTAAAGGATGGCTAATACGCCGGCCCCCACTCTTTCTAAACACCTAATTTAAGAGGAAGAGGATATTTTCGTTTGGTTAAGTATCTTAAAAATTACTCAGTTTCAATTAATTTGCGTGGATAGAAAGGGTGGGGTGAAGGTATAGTCCACCCTTGGTGGAAACACCAAGATTAAGGTGAAGTTCCGACCCGCACGAAAGGTTTAACAACGGGAGCGCTGTCTCGGGGAGGCAGCCGGCGAAATTGTAGTGGCGGTGAAGATGCCGCCTACCCGCAGTTGGACGAAAAGACCCCGGAACCTTTACTGCAGGCTGGTATTGAATTTTGGTCCGGTATGTGTAGTATAGGTGGGAGGCTGTGAACCCCGGACGCCAGTTCGGGGGGAGCCGTCAGTGAAATACCACCCTTACCGTACTAAGGTTCTAACTCTGACGTTACGTCGGGGGACAGTGCCAGTTGGGCAGTTTAACTGGGGCGGTTTCCTCCTAAAAGGTAACGGAGGAGCCCAAAGGTACCCTCAGTCCGATTGGAAACCGGACGTTGAGTGTAAGGGCATAAGGGTGCCTGACTGTGAGGCCGACAGGCCGAGCAGACGCGAAAGCGGGGCCTAGTGATCCGGTGGTTGCGCGTGGGAGCGCCATCGCTCAACGGATAAAAGGTACTCCGGGGATAACAGGCTTATCGGGCCCGAGAGTTCACATCGACGGCCCGGTTTGGCACCTCGATGTCGGCTCATCCCATCCTGGGGGTGGAGAAGCTCCCAAGGGTCCGGCTGTTCGCCGGTTAAAGGGGTACGTGAGCTGGGTTCAGAACGTCGTGAGACAGTACGAACCGTGCTGTCTATAAATCTGGCTATATGCTGGGAAGTCTGAGTATCCCATATTACTACTTGATTATTCAGTCTCTATATGCTATTCTATAGAGATTCCCTTTTTTAAGGGACCACTTTGAAATAATAGGGTGGTGAGTAGTCAGGAGTAAAAATATATGGGTGCAGATAACCAGCAGGGAAGGCTAGAAGGAGAGTGGGGCGATTATATCGCCGGTTTTGTAGATGGCGAGGGAAGTTTCTCCATTTCTATCCAGAGAAGTAAGAATGTGAGATTAGGAATTCAGGTTATTCCTGAGTTTCATGTGTGTCAGCACCGTAACCGTAAGGAAGTGTTGGAGTTAATCCAGAGACATCTTGGTTGTGGGTATATTAAACCTAATCATTCCAGAAATCCCTATGATCTTACTTGGGTGTTAGTGGTGCGAGATTTAAAGAATTTAGAACAACGTGTGATTCCTTTTTTTGAAAAATACTCTCTTTTTTCTAAAAGAGATGATTTTGAGAAGTTTAAAGAAGTGGTAAGAATGATGGGGAAGAAACTTCATCTCACCCTTGAAGGTTTAAAGAAAATTTTAAGAATCGCCCACTCCATGAATAGCAGTGGTAGATATAGAAAACTACCACTTAAGGAGTTATTTCTCCTTCTAGAACCCTCAGAGACTGTACGCCAGACCCCAACGTAGCGTGGGGAAGATACAGTCCGAACTCACCGGGGACGGTGAGAGTCTGACAGAAATGTCAGGCCGCCCAGCCTTTTTATTCAACCTATGAAAAAACAGCGGTTATTTTCAATATTTTGCAAAGAAGATTAATCTTTTACTTAAGATAAATAGAAATTAAAAAAGGCTGGGTCAGTATCCTACCTTAAATTATAAAACTTTTGAGGTAGGAGAAAGTAACAGATTGTCGGTCTCTATCCACTGTGGGTGCAAGGATCCTTGAAGGGGAGCTGTCCCTAGTACGAGAGGACCGGGACAGAGGAACCTCCGGTGTACCAGCTATTGCGCCAGCGGTAAAGGCTGGGTAGCCGTGTTCCTAGGAGATAACCGCTGAAGGCATCTAAGCGGGAAGCTCACCCCAAAACTAGGGATCCCTCCCCGCCCTTTTCAATACCCAAAGGAGGTAAGATGTATTATGTATATCTCCTTTTTAATCCTAAGAGAAGGCACTTCTATATAGGAGTTACTTCCTCTTTAAAAGATAGGATTCAGCAACATAAAAAAACTAAAAAAGATTATGTGATGGTATATTATGAAGCATATCTTTCTAAAAAAGATGCTTTTAGTAGAGAGAAAAAGCTAAAGTTGTATGGTTCTTCGTTAGGACATCTTAAGAAAAGGATTAAGAATACTCTTACTCTTTTGGGAAAATAAAAAGGGCGGGGTGAAGGCCGGTCGGAGACTACGACCTTGATAGGGTGCAGGTGTAAGCACGGTAACGTGTTTAGCCGAACACTCCTAATGGCCAATCGGCTTGATACCCAACCTTAAACTATAAATTACAGATTATCCAATTTCAAATTACAAATTAAAAATAAATCTGTAATTTGTAATCTGTAATTATTTTCTGCCGGGTGCTCATACCGGAGGGGCCACACCCGTTCCCATTCCGAATACGGCCGTTAAGCCCTCCAGGGCCGATGGTACTGTCCTCGCAAGGGGGTGGGAGAGTAGGTCAGCGCCCGGCTTTGTTTATTTTCCTTCAATTTTTCCTACCTTATTCAACTAACCTCGCAAACTAACCTCGTAGGTTGGAATATCTCGTATAGGTTGAGTTTTGCTTATTTTTGAAGGAATCAAGGAATTTATTTGTTGAAGATTAAAATCAGAATGTTATAATTTTAGTAAAATGAGAGAGAGTTTTTTAAAGACAGAAAGGATATATACTATTTTTGAGCTTAACAACATTGTAAGGAGCCTAATCCGGCAGGAGTTTCCTGATTATATCTGGGTCTGTGGAGAAATTCAGGATTATAAAGCCTCCCCAAGCAAAAGACATATCTATTTTAACCTGGTTCAGAAACATCCTGAAGCAGATCAGATAATTGCTCAAGTCAAAGCCATTATCTTTGAAGATACAAAGCCAAAAATATTTAAGCGTATTAAAGAGACCGAATCAGTATTCCAGTTGAAAGATGATATCGAGGTTAAGCTTTTATGTAAAGTAGATTTTTACCCTAAATGGGGCGAGTATCGATTGATAATAGTTGATGTTGACCCTTTTTATACCTTGGGCAAGGTTGCTGCCAATCGCCAAAGGATTATAGAAGATTTAAGGAGGAGGAATCTCCTTGATAAGAACAAGAGTTTAGCCTTGCCCCTTCTCCCTCTGCGCATTGGTCTTATTACTTCCTTTGATTCAGCTGCCTATCATGATTTCATAAATGAGCTAAAGGGGAGTGGTTATGGGTTTAAAATCTTTATTTATGATTCCTATATGCAGGGTAAGTTTGTAGAGAGGGATGTAGTCGGTGCTTTAGAATTTTTTAATAGATTCCGAGATTTCATAGATATAATTGTTATTACCCGAGGTGGAGGCTCAACCGCAGATTTGAGTTGGTTTGATAATGAGAAAATTGCTGAGGCAATTGCCACCTCCCGTATTCCTGTGTTTTCTGCTTTAGGACACCAGATTAACACTACTGTTTGCGATTTAGTTGCTTACATATCTTTAAAGACTCCCACTAAAGTAGCTCAATTTCTTGTTGAGAAAATAGAGAATTTTAAAAATGAGGTAGAGTATTTAGGCGAACAAATTATGGATAAAGCTAAATTTTATTTAGAAAGAGAAAATAAGGATTTAAAATCAAAAGCAGTAAGATTTGATTCTTTAGTCTCTCATTATTTTTTAGCCCACCATACACAACTAACTGAGATGGAAGAAAGATGTTTAAGTAGCACACGTTATATATTAGCCTCTACAAAGAATGAAGTAAGGCAAATCAAGAGACTTTTAAATATTCATCTGGACAATTTTTTTAAGAAAGTTTATAATTTAGTAGATTCTCTGCAAATAAAGCTAAATTTGCTTGACCCCAAAAACATATTAAAAAGAGGATATTCTATAACTTTTAAAGACAAAAAGGCAATTAAAGATGCTTCTTTATTAAAAGAAAAGGATAGAGTTAGGACAGTTTTTTTTAAAGGAGAAATTGAGGCGGAGGTAAAAAGAATAAATGAAGAAGGAGATTAAATATAGTGAGGCGATAAAAGAGTTAAATCAAATTCTTGAGGATTTAGAGACAGAAAGGGTTGATGTGGATGAGGTATCTTTAAGGGTAAAAAGAGCAATAGAGCTTATAAAGTTATGTAAAGATAAGATTAAGAAGACAGAGTGGGAGGTAAAAAATGTGATTAAAGAGTTTGAGAAAGAGATTGATTACGAGGAGGAGATATGAGGAGTTTTTCTTTGTATTTAAGGATGATGGTACTTTTAGCTTTATTTTTTGGAATTGTTTATGGGATAATTACTATTTTTATGCAAGCAATAGGCATTGGAAACCTTTATTTTTATTTTATTCTTGCTTTATTGATTCTTGGATTCCAGTATATGATTGGCCCAAAAATTGTAGAAATGAGTATGCGTGTGCGTTATATAAGAAAGAAAGATTTGCCTTGGCTTTATGAGATGGTAGAAGATTTGGCAAGAAAAGCAAAAATTCCTCAGCCTAGAGTAGGTATCGCAGAGATTGGAATTCCTAATGCTTTTGCTTTTGGGCGGACACTGGCTGATGGAAGAGTATGTGTAACAAGAGGAATTTTAAATTTGCTTGATAAGGATGAGCTGAAAGCAGTTTTAGGACATGAGATAACCCATCTTAAAAATAGAGATGTTTTATTTATCACTTTACTTTCTGCTTTACCCCTTATTTTATACTGGATAGCTTTGCGTTTCCTTTTCTTTGGAAGTTATGGGAGAAGACGTGAAGGGGGAGCTTACACAATTTTAATTGGACTGGTAGCTTTTATTGTTTATTTTATCACCAACCTCCTAATTCTTTATGCTTCCCGGATTCGTGAGTATTTTGCTGATAGGGGTTCGGTAATGCTGGGCAATCCCCCTTATAAATTAGCTACTGCCTTATATAAATTAGTTTATGGCTCAGCAAGAATTCCTAAAGAATCTCTTAAAGAGATTGAGGGGCTTAAAGCATTTTTCTTAAATGACCTTTCCAAAGCCCATCAGGAAATATATGAGTTATCTCAGTTAGATATTGACAGAAGCGGGACGATTGACCCAGAAGAATTAGACATTTTAAGAAAAAAGAAGGTAAAACTTTCCTTTGCCGATAAAATGATGGAGATATTAAGCACCCATCCTAATATGTTGAAAAGAATAAAACATCTTTCTTCTTATCATTGAATCCATCTAACCTGCAGGTTGAAATAAATCGGTCAAACCTATTTTTATCTTTTTCATTTTTAACCATTTCGTTTCCTAACTTGACACTCGCCTCTGAGATAAAATGTCAAGTTAGCGTTAGCATTCCTAATAGTTAAAGGGTTTTATTTGTAAAGTTAAAAATGTTAAAGTTTTAGAGAGAAAAAGTTTAAAAAAATTAAAGTTTGGTCTTGAATTTTTTTAATTTTTATGATATACCTTCCTTGGAGGCAAGATGAGATTGGATAAGTGTCCTATATGTGGAGGGAAGCTAAAAGTTAGAAAGCTAAAGTGTAGAAGTTGCGGAGTTTCTTTGGAAGGAAGTTTTATTAGCTCACCCATTCTTAACCTACCCTCTTCTTATCAGGAATTTATTGAGATGTTTGTCTTAAGTAGCGGGAGTCTGAAAGAGATGGCAAGAAGATTAGGAGTAAGTTATCCTACAGTAAGGGCAAGGCTGGATGAGATAATTTCTGCCTTAAAAGAGGAAATAGAGGAAAGAGAAAAATATAAAAAGGAAATCTTAGAAAAAGTAGAAAAAAAAGAAATTTCTGCAAAAGAGGCAGCAAATATTATTAAAAGTTTATGAGAGAAGATAGAGAAAAAATAAAAAAGATGATGCTTGAAGGAAAGATAAATTCTGAGGAAGCAAAGCTTCTTCTTAAAGCTTTAGATGAGTCAGAAGGAAAAAAAGAGAGAATCTTTAAGGAGGTATTAAATCATAAGAGAAAAAGAGAAAAGACTTTATTAAAAATTTTAGGAGCGTGGTTTTTATTTTTCTTTTTAGCAACATCTTTCCCTTTTTACTTGGGAAAACTTCAATCTTCTAAGTATAGTTTATCCTTAGAGGCTTTGGAATATTTTCAAAAGACAAATTGTTTTCTTAAAGAAGGAGATTACTTAAAAGCAGCTAAATTTTGCAGGAAAGGAATAGAGAAGTCTCCAACTTCTTTAGGATATTCTCTTTTAGGAGTAATCTATGAGCTTATTTATAAAGAGACAAAAAATGATATTTTTAAAGAGAAGGCACGTGCAGTTTTTGATAAAGCAGAAAAGTTGAGGATAAATACAAAGGGAGGTGAGAAAATGAGAGCAATTTTATTTTTATTTATTTTGTTAATAATAATTTTAAGTTTTATAGGGTTGGGGGTACTTTTATTTTATAATCTCTTAGTAAGAAGAGAAGAAAAGGCAAATAAGTCATTTGCAGATATTCAAGCTCAATATCAGAAAAAGTTAGATTTAGTCCCTGTTCTTTTAGAAGCAGTAAAAAATTATGCTGCTCATGAGAAAGAAACTCAACTTCAAGTTGCTCAGGCAAGGAGTAAAGCTCAGGAGATTGCAGGAGAAGGTTTTTTGGCTTTTGATAAAGAAAAATTAAAAAAATTTTTGGAATCTCAAAAAGAATTAAACACAGGTTTGGTAAGATTATTTGCTTTGGCAGAAAAATATCCTGATTTGAAAGCAAGTGCTAATTTTTTAACTATTCAGAAGCAGTTAGAAGATATAGAAGATACAATTCCAAGAAAAAGAGAGATTTATAATAATCAAGTGAGAGTTTATAATTCCTCTTTAAGATATTTTCCTATGAATTTAATAGTAAAAGTTTTTAAATTTGAGCCAAAAGAGTATTTTGAAGTGGAAAAGGTGTAAAAGATGAAAAGGAATAAATATTTGAGAGTAAAGGTCTTTGCAATCTTTCTATTTTTTAGTCTGTTTTTAACTTTTCAAGTTTTTCCTCAATCTAGGCCTTACGAAACTTTTAAAAATTACAGGCAAGCACTTAAGGAAGGAGATATTAGAGAATATTTTAATTTGATAACTTCTGAATCAAAAAGGATAGTTAATCCTTCAAAGTCTTTAATGAGAAGAGAATACAATGATTTAAAAGGTTTTAGATTTCTATGTAGAGAAAAAATCTTGTTGTGAGGCTGTGATTTATTTTAGACCACCTTCCAAAAAAGTTCCTCCTTATTTATTAAAGAAAGAAGGTGGAATCTGGAAAATAGATTTAAAGAAAATGAGCCAGCTTTATGTATTTGATACTAATAATAACTGGCATTATAAAGAAAAAGGAGGTGCAAAATGAAAGCTCAGGTGGGTTTATTTCTAATAATTGGGTTAGTTATTATTTTAGGGGTTTTTGGGATAGGTTTAATTCTAACTTACAACAGTTTAGTTAAATCTGAGAAAGCAGTGGAAGAGGCAAAAGCTCAGATTGAGACAGTTATACAAAGAAGATTAGATTTAATTCCCAATTTAGTTGAGACAGTAAAAGGTTATGCTCAGCATGAAAGAGAGGTTTTGCTAAAAGTAACTCAGGCGAGAGCAAAAGCTCAAGGTCTTTTAGAAAAAATTTCATCTAAGAAATCATTATCTAAAGAAGACCTGACTGCAATTTCTGCTTCTCAATCAGAATTAACAAAGACCTTAAAGAGCCTTTTTGCTTTAGTGGAAAACTATCCAGACCTGAAAGCAAGCACAAACTTTCTGGCTTTGCAAGACCAGTTAGAAGGAACAGAAAATAGAATTGCTGTTGCCAGACAAAGATATAACTATGCAGTAAGGATTTACAATACAAAAATAAAAACTTTCCCTGGGAATATAATTGCTCCTATGTTTGGATTTGGGGAAAAGGATTATTTTGAGGCTAAGGATGAGGCAGAAGAGCCGGTGAGGGTAAAGTTTTAAGAGGAGGGGAGCGTAATGGGTATTTTCAAAAGAGCAGAAGAGGTTCTTTTTACAGGCAAAACAATCAAAGATTACGGAGTAATTGATGAACATCGAATAGGAATTAGACATAGTGTTTTACTAACTGAAAGGCAAAATAAAAAAAGAATTATAATAAAAGAAAGTGTTACAGCTTTTCTTGGCGCAAGCGTTAGATATTTTGAATTTGATAAAATGGGTGTGCAGAAGTTGAAAGAGATACTGGAAGATGCCTTGACATTAATGTAAATTCACACTGTCTCTAATGGTGGACTGGAGGTTACATTGTAAATTTTTATTTCAGTTGGCCGGGAACAATAGGGAGGAATAAAATGGAAGGTAAAAAAACTAAATGTAAATCTCTTATAATGGTATATAAGAAGACCTCAGAAAGAATTGTATTTTTATCTTTAATATTTTTGGTAGGTTGTGGAATATTTAATAAAGAGAGGTTTGATTTAGAAAAAATTATTAAACGGCGGCCTTCTAAAAAAGAGTATGTGTTTGATTATGCCCACCTTCTAAAATATACTAAGGAAAATATGGAAGAGCACCTGAAGTATTTTAAAGAAAAATATGGAATTGAGATGCTTATTGTAACTATTCCTTCTTTAGAGGGGAAAAGTATCAGTGAGGTTGCATCTTGTATGTTTACCAGCTGGAATATAGGAAGAGATAACCAGGGCAAAGGAATTCTTCTGCTTTTATCCGATAAAGAAAAACTTATAAAGGTAGAGGTTGGTTATGGAGTAGAAGGTATTTTTACTGACCTTTTCTGTGGATATATTGAAAGAAAGCAACTTAAACCATATTTTGAAAATAACCAGGTAGATGAAGGGCTTTCTGCAACAAGAGAGGAGTTCATTGGAAGAGCTGAAGGAAGGCTAACAGATGAGGAGATTAGAAGAAAAATGGAAGGGTATTTATCAGCAGGTGCAGGTATAAAAAGAAGGGTAAAAATAGGAGAGTTGGCTCAAAGAGAAGAGTTATCAGAGGAAGAAAAAAGATATTTTTCTGCTCAAAGCACACCTGAAGAACTTCTTAAGAGGTGGATGGAGAAAATTAAAAAATGTATTAGTGACCCTGCCTTAGAGATGTACACCGAAGAATCAAGGGTGCTTATGAGAAGTATTCCTAAATCAAGTAAAGCCTTATGCAGAGATTTATATCGAAGGTATTCAAGGCCTTATGAGATTAAAGTGAAGGGAGATTATGCTGTAGTTTTATATCCAGGTAGTAGAAAAGAAGGGCCAATGTTTATGAAGAGAACAGATAAAGGTTGGCAGGTAGATATTTTAAGTATGGGCAAATGGGTAAGGTATAATCAAAATAATGATTGGTTTATCGGCGGCGACAGCCACCCTTATATGTTTGCCTTTGAAAATAATCAGTATTCTAAATATGTCTGGGATTATCATTTCTATGATGATTTTGGAAAGTTTTCTTCAGTAAGAAGCAATTACGATTATTATATAAACTTATATAAAGAAAGGTTAAAAGAAAACCCTGATGATTTTGAAACTATAATCTCCTTAGGGGAAATATTTTTTGATTTATGCGTTGCCAAAGAGGCAGTTCCTCTTTTTAAAAAAGCAATAAAACTAAATCCAAAAGATGCCCGTGCCTATAGATACTTAGGATTGATTAATCGAGATAATTTCTGTTCACCAAAAACTGCTTTAGAATATCTTAAAAAATATACTGAACTTGCACCTTCTGATGCCAACGGTTACTTTTATGTTGCTATCTGTTATACAAGAATGGGCAAATTCGATAAGGCTGTTGAGTATATGAAGAAGTATATCAGAGTTTCTGGAAAGAAAATTTATGGTTATAACTGGATAGGCTATCTTTATGATTGGAAAGGGGATTACCAAAAAGCTAAAAGATGGTTTAAGAAAGTTTTAGAATTAGACCCAGCCAATGAATATGCCACAGATATGCTTCACACAATAGAGGAGGAAAACAAATAATTTTATGAGATAAAAGATAAAGACTTAGAATGAGTAGAAAAAATTTTATATTAGTCTTACTGGGAATTTTATTATTGGTTATTGCGGGCTGGTTTGTATATTATAAATTTTCTTTCAAGGATTTAAAGATAGACTATAGGCAGCGGCCATCAAAGGAAGTTTATGTTTACGATTATGCCCGAATTTTAGAAGGGGTCTCTGAATATACTCATAATTATCTTAAGAGAATAAGAGAGAATTTTGGCATAGAAGCAGTAATTGTAACCATACCCTCTCTGAATAGGGGAGAAACTATTGAGGAGGTAGCAGTTAAGTTGCTCAACAATTGGAAAATTGGAGAGAAATGTGCAGGAAGAGGCATTGTGCTTTTATTGGCGGATAGAGAAAAACAGGTAAAATTAGAAGTTTCCTATGAGCTGGAGGATGTCTTTACCGATGCATTTTGTGGTTATATTGAAGATTTACAATTAAGGCCTTATTTTTTAGGAGGACAATTGGGTATAGGTATGTTAGCGGTTATGGAGGGGTTAGAAAACCGGGCGCAAATTAAAAGCAAGGGAGATTATACTGTTGATATAATTTTACAGTTGGATAGAGAACTGCTTTCAGGAGGAGCAGGAGCAAAGAGGGATTTATCAAAATTTAAAAAAGAGAAAATAAAGGATGTTGGTAGTAAATATCCTGCAGGTAGAACACCTCAAGAAGCCTGGCAAATAAGAATCCAGAGTTGGCGGGATAAAGTAAGAACTCCCTATTTAGGTGTATATACTGAACTTACCAAGCTTATCTATAGAGATTATCAGAATTTACCTGATTCTCGATTTGAAAAAAGCATACGAAAGTATGCTAACAAACCCTACGAAGTTATTCAGAACGAAAATTACGCGGTAATATTTTTTGGTAATAAAGAAGGTTGGGATAACGCCCCATTTTTATTTTGTAAAACTAACGGAGGGTGGAAATATGATATTGTCCATCAACGTAAATATATTAGATTTGGTCCAAGCCCTTACTGGGGTATAGAGAGGGCAAATTATCCCTACATTGACCTTTTATCTCGTTGTCCCTACTATACAGGTCAGGATATTCCTTTAGAAGGAGAAGATATTTATAAAATAGAAGATGATCAAAGATTAGCTGAGGAGATTCTCAGATTAGAAGAGGCCTATAAGAGGAGTCCTAATGATTTCAATATAGTTATGGAATTAGGAAAATTATATACCATTACCTCGATGGGGCCCAGGACGATACCTATTTTGAAAAAGGCTAAGCAACTTAACCCACAAAGCCCACTTCCCTATAAATATTTAGCTATAGAATATGTAGATTCTGCCTATCAATATAAGAGCGCAATTAAGGAAATGAAAGAATATGTGAAGAGAGAACCACAAGATGTCTTTGGCCACAATTTTTTAGGTTATCTTTATTTTCAGGTAGGTGATTATGAAAAGGCAATTAAAGAATTTAATGAGGCAGTTAAGTTACGTCCGGATAATTGCTATGCCTACTGTAAATTATCTCGCTCATATACTCAACTGTATCTTCAGAGGCCACAATTAGACCCTCGGCGCATTTTATATAAGAATTTAGCTATTGAGATGCTCAATAAGGCTAAAAATACTGCAACGCCAGACCACAGAAGGATTGGATGGTTAGAGGACTGGTTAAAAAAGAAAGGAGTATTAGATTAAATATTTTGTTTTAAAATAGAATGAAGAGAATTTATTCTACAACAAAAATTTACTCTATAATTATAGGGTTTATGACTTTCTGGTTTATTATAGGTATTTTAGCTATTATCTTGGTGCCTGGAATTGAAAACAAGTCTGGAGCAGTATTTTTAATTATAATCTCAATCTTAGGTATATTAGCTTTTTTAAGGTCATTAAGAGTGAGTGTCTCTTCAGATGCAAATTCAGTATATTTTAAGACATTCATAAAAGATGTTGAGCTATCCTGGGATAATATTACTGAAATAAAAGCCAAGAAAGGAAAAACAGGTTTATATTGGCTTGTAATTGGAAAATCAACTGATGGAAATATTCAAAAGATAAATCTCGGCATATTAAAAAAGAAAGAGGAACTGGTTAGAGATATTAAATCGAGAAATCCCAGCGTTGTGATAGATAAAAGAATTGAAGAGAGGCTGTGGTAAGAGAAAGGACAGTTTTACTGTTTTTATGCCGTCCAAAACATCAGATAACAAAGGCTAAAAGAGAAAATGATAAAATCATTTTCTCCAAATCTTTCGCTTTGCTTAAGACTTCTTTTAGCCTTGAGACGTTGGGCGAAATTGCTCTAATTTTTCTTTTACATTTGACAAAAGGAGAATTTGATGGGGCTTTTTGATTTTTTAAAACCTGAACCAAAATTATGCCAAGCCTGCCAGAGAGAATTCCAAAAATTACATAAGTATAATTCCACCTACTATAAGTATCAGACACATAATACTCCTCGAATGTTAGGTACTGACTGCTTATTAAAGCAATTTAAAATAGATTTATTTAACTTTAAAGGGAAGATTGTTTTTGTAGAGCCTTTGCTTGAAGAGGCCTATTCTTTTACTAAGTTTGTAGATGAAGAGGCAAAGAAGTTTGTGGTTGAGCCTTTAAGAAGCTTTTTGCCTTCCCAAGATACTACCTGTATTAAATGCAATAAGTTAATGAGATTTACTTGGGTTACATTGGATGTAATAAAAGATACAGGACGATATGGTCCAATACAATACAAGAGCAAAGAGAATTCTCTGAATACAAATATCTCTGCCCAGAACATTTAATAGATAAGTTTGCTAATACAATAAGGAACAAGAATTTCTTCTTTATGGAATTTTGGCCACCTCGAGAAGATGAAGATGGCTATTATAGCTAAAAGATAAAAGGAAAAATTATGATAGGAGCTTGGGTTAGATTGATAGTACTTTCAGGATTAACTATTTTCATGTTATGGTGGACAGTTTTACTCATCAGGGGCATTGATAAGAAACATTTATTTGCAAATGGCTTTTTAATTGTTATACTTATGCTTATCTGTTTCTTTGTTCTTTTACCCCGTATTAAAGATGAATTCTTTGCAATTACTCGTGGTGGACATTTGTGCGAAAAAGAGGGATTGGTAATTTGGGCAAGGCAACATCGAGGTGCTCCACGCGAAGGTCCTTACCAAACATTCTCTTTTGAAAATGATAATACTATATACCGTTATAGTGGAACAAAACCTAAAATAGAAGAAGGTAAATACTATCATATAACTTATTATCCTTATTCTAAATTAGTCGATGAAATTAGAGAGATGAGGAGGTGAGAAGAATGAATAGAATCAGGAGATTTTTATTATTTTTTTCTTTGGCTATTGGGTTAGTTCTTCCAGGTTTAAGTAATCAAGAAGTTGTAGCAGAAGGAAATCTTTATGCGAATGAAAAGTTAGGATTTAGCATTCAAGGGCCAGAGGGATGGCATATGGAGAAACCCAAAGAATGGACAATTCTTGAAGCATGGCTAAAAAATAAAGAACGAGAATCAGAGGTTTACAATTTACTAAGGCAGTTTTTAAGAGAAAAATGTCCCTTTGGTTTACAGTTAAGCTTTTTTAAATATCCTGTCCGTTCTGTAAAATCAAACCCTGAAGTTACTCTTACAATTGAAAATCCTGCCAATGTTATCTTTAAAGGAACGGAGCCAACAGTATGGGATTACGTAAATACCTCCCTTGATACAGCAAAATGGTCGCTTAAGAATTTTTGTTTTATTGAGTCGCCTAAGGAAATTGAATTAAACGGTAGAAAGGCTATTAGGGTAGAATATGAAGGAATAGATTCTTTTACTGGTGAGGAGTATAGAACATTAGGATATTTTTTCTTGAAGAACGGAATTTGTTATCATTTAAGTGCATATGATGAACCTGGAAATTTTGCTGATAATCGCAAATATTTTGAAGAAGCCATAAATAGTTTTAAACTTAGATGACAAAGGGGAAGATTACTTATATGGAGAACTACCAGAACAATCAACAAAAGCTTGATAGATGGGCTAAATTTAAAGATCCTAAATGGACAGCAAAATTAGGATTAATTTCTGCTGTAATTTCCTTCTTTATCTTTGGAAAGGGATGTAGCATAGTAGCAATAACATTCGGGATTATTGGCACCTTCTATGGGGTTAAACAGAAGTCGGGATGGAAAATAATTTCCTTAAACATATTAGCTGTTGTATTAGGCCTTGTATCAAGAATCTTTTTAGAAATAGCGTCGAAATCATAAGAAAATCAGCACAACTGTCGCTTAATGACGGATAAAAGAGAAATCTTTACCTATCCTCTGCCCGCAAGCAGGGAAAAATTTCTCCAAATTATCTTTGGCAATTTTTTTGTTCGCCAGCTGTTATATGAAATCGATCTATAGAAAACAGAATGTGGCGATGAAAAAGAAAACACTACTTTGTCTTAGCAGAATAAAGTCTTAAACAAGAAATACTTTACATTTATGAAAGAGAACAAAAATTAAAAATGATTAAAAAATTATCTTTTGAACTTAATCAAAGGTCGAAAGAAAAACTTCAAAAGTTAGCTGCTCATTTTTATTTTGCATTCAACCATTACTAATTAATGAAAGTATGAAAATCCATATGAGAAAAAAATATCTATTTTGGGCTCTGTTTTTATTAGGTATATTTTCATTCATTATACGAGTGATTTCACAAAGGTTTTTTCCCTGGGGAGTAATATTCCTTACCTTCTTTGGAATTTTGACATATTGGATTTTTTTATTAACAAAGTGTAAATTCTATTTGATTACATTTTTTTATATTCTTTTTATTGGTGGAATCAAAATTTTTGATTATTTCAACTTAAATATAGGAGATACTCCAACTACCTTAGGCCATTTGGTATTTCTTGTTTTATTTTTAATTTTTTATCGAAAGGAAAAAGAAATAATAGTCAAGAGATTTAAAGGAATAAACCTTTAGTTAGCAGATTCAGGAGGTAATATATATGAAAACATCAAATAATAAGAAATTTGTATTTTTACTTTTAGCAACTTTTTTATTTTTGTGAATTTCGGAGAAGTGGCTTTTTGCACAAAAGAGGTTCAGCCTTTTTTGTGCAAAATTTTTTAAAGCTGGCTTTTTGTTATCTTTTTGCTGTAAGTTATTATATAATATTGAAAAAGGTTAAGACTATATGAAAGGTATGAGAGAAATAATGACCCAGAAGGTGTCGGCAAAAATAGCCCTCCAGAGGGGTATATGCGGACTGTTTGCATATTCTTTTTTATTTGGCAATGCATCCGAACAGTTCTGGAATGGAGAAGTTATACGCCATGCTTGCCTGACAATTATTGGAGGATATTATGGAGCATAACATTATTTGTAGCTATTGTGGCAAGCCAATTGATTCTAAAAAAGATTTAGTCCTTATCATAAC
Source organism: uncultured Planctomycetia bacterium (assembly GCA_964536865.1). Taxonomy (GTDB): domain Bacteria; phylum Omnitrophota; class Gorgyraeia; order Duberdicusellales; family 4484-171; genus B7-G16. The sequence continues at coordinate 1,934 of CAZHYN010000005.1, read as the reverse complement.
AGTTGTGTATTAAAAATTGTGGCCAGTAATTAAAGAGGAGAAAAACTATGGAGTCTTTTGAAAATAGGGTAAAGAAAAAATTTATAGTCACTGGTTGCGTTCTTATATTAGTAGGAATTTTAGGGGCAATATTTGTTGAACCCCTGCTTTTAACTCCCAGACATTCGACCGCTTATCTTTGGTTTTGGCATAATGTGCGGTATTTAATAGCGGCTATTTTGGTAGCGGTAGGTGTGCTTTTGATTGTTGGGATATTTACCAAAATTCCAAGCAATGAGCAAGGCAAGAAAACTAATTAATAAAATAGGTATTTTTTCATTGATAGGAGCAATTATAGTTATTCTGGGAATTGGCTTATATAATTTGAGCCAACATAAGATTACAGGTTCAGATAGAAAGAATATCGAGCAAAATACCCAGTCAATAAGCGAAAATGAAGAAAAGGCAAAGGAAATGTTATATAGAATATATAAAGCATTCGAGGCGTTTAAGGCAAAAAACAACCGTTTTCCTTACAATGTTGAAGAAATTGATACTATGCAAATCTTTTTAGCTTATCCGAGAATTCCCAAGACTACTGTGCGTGAAATCGGTGGCTATTTATTTAATGTCTGTTCTTTTGGGGACTTTTGGTTCTGCTATGCTTGGCCTAAAGAATATGGAATTACAGGAAGAAAAAGTTACTATATAGATAACGATTCACCGAAGATCAAATGGACAGAGAGAAAATTCAGCGGGATTAAGAACCCAGCCAAGGATAAAGATGCAAGCTATTGGAGGTATTAACTTTTACTGCCCACAACAGCAGATAACACTGTGTAAAAGACTTCTACTAATGATGGACTTAATTTTGCACAAAAAGAGGTTCAACCTTTTTGTGCAGGTTTTTTAGCGCATTTATATAAGAGTTTAGCTATTGAGATGTTCAATTTAACCCTGAAAAAAATTTTTTAAAAACTAAAACTGGCTTTTTCTTTTTGCTGTAAGATATTGAAAAAGGTTAAAACTATAATGGAAGGTGTGAGAGAAACAATGACCCAAAAGATGTTTACAAAATGTCTGCCTGCGCAGGCAGGTAAAATTGTAAGGAAAGGGGAAATCCTTGCTGTGGAAATTGAAATTGGGGAAAACGATAAGGTTATAATTCGCAATCCTTACAATCAAGAGTTAATAAGGAAGATAAAACCGATTTCTGGAAGAAGATGGACCCCAGAGAAAAAATACTGGGAAATTTCTTATAGTGAAGGGGTGATTTCAAAACTTCAAAATCTCTTTGATGAAGATATTCTTATAGGAAGCATATTAGCACTAAGTGCAAATATCACCCCAAAATGGCACCATATCAGCACCAAGAGTACGGATATAACTACGTTATGCAAAATCGCGGGGAGGGAAGAATTATGGGTAAAAAACATACAATAGAAATGACAGTGAACAAGTGCCTTTGGTGCGGGAGCAAAAAGGAAAACATGAAGCCGCATACCGTGGAATATCGAAAACAAAAGGTTTATGGTTTCATTTGTAGTGATGATTGCGAACGACAACTTGAAAGTTTCGTCAATTACATCCATAAATATCTGAAACTTTCTATTGCTTGGTATATATTTGCTTTGGTGATTGGCGAGGTTCTTTTATTTATGCGGTTTCAAGAAGATAAAGGTGCGTTAGGTTATCTTTTCATGGGAGTAATGATAGGACTGAATCTTATCATTTTCCCAGCCACAATAAATATAGCTCATCCTGCACCAAAGACTGCGGTGAAGATTGCAAGGGTAACTGGTGTGGTATTCATTTTAGTAGGAGTGGTAGCTTGGTATTTTCTAAGGAGCCTGTAATATTATCTGTTGGCCCGGCGGCATTGCCTAACACAGCATATACGCTGCGGGCTTTGCCCTTACCCTTCGGGACATTGCTCCCTTCAGCCGCAACGTCGT
>CAZHYN010000004.1:0-86685 GCA_964536865.1 uncultured Planctomycetia bacterium | reverse complement strand
AAGTCATTTATATTTCTCTTTGAAATAGGTTAGAATTTGGTCGCATAGGCGACCCCAATTTTTAATTTGGCTATTTTTGAGCAAAAAGGAATAGGGTAAATTATAGGAAAATAATAACTTAGCGTCAGAGAGCCGAAAGTTCGTTTTTGCGAAGCAAAATAAAAACTTTGTTTTTGCCAATCTTTTTGAAAAAAAAAGAGAGTTGCTATGTAAATTTATCACGAAATTTCGGGATAAAAAGGCAGTCGCCAATTTTCAAATAAATAGAAGGGGGATTGCCCAGACTTTCCCAATAGTATATAAATAGTATATAATTAGCTTGTTATTCTATATTATATGAATGCTTTTGAGCACTAGCCTAATGAAGCTGAAAAGCAAACTAAAATTAGTTGGCTTATTAGTTGGATTTATTGCATTACTCGCATCATTCTTTAATCTGTTAGGTTTCTTTGCAGACAAAGAGAAATTACACCTTGCCCAGCTAATACGATATTCTGAAGGAGGAATTCCTAGAGAAACTCCTGGTTTCGAAAAATTTCTATCGGATTTTCCTCCTCCCAAGAATATCAGTCCGGATTCGATAACATATATTGTTAAAGATAAAATTCAAACGCACGATAAGTTCACAATGATAGGTGTTGTTCGTTACTTAGCCAATAATAAACGAACTGAGCCTGTAACAACTTTTGAAGAGGTAGACATCTGGTCAAAAAAAACTAACTATGGGTGGATAAGTTTAATAATAACAATTCTGTGTTGGACAACAGTTGCAGTGGTAGATCTGATAGAAATATTTGGCAGTAAAAAATGATTAAATATTTTATCTATGCCCGTAAGTCCATAGATTCAGAAGACAGACAAGTCCTCTCTATTCAATCCCAGATAACTGAGTGTCGTGAATTTGCTCAAAAAGAAGGATTAATAGTTGTGGATGAATTTCAAGAGGCAAAAACTGCAAAATCACCAGGACGACCTATATTTAATAGAATGATTGAGCTAATAGAGCAAGGAAAAGCAGAAGGAATTATTGCCTGGCATCCGGATAGATTAGCAAGAAACTCTATTGATGGAGGAAAGATTATTTATCTTATAGATATAGGAAAGATTATCGACTTGAGATTTCCTACCTATCGCTTCGATAACAATGCCCAAGGTAAATTTATACTTAACATAATTTTTGGACAATCTAAATATTATGTAGATAACTTAAGCGAAAACACTAAGAGAGGAATAAGAGAAAAACTAAGAAGAGGCGAATATCCTGGCTTTGCTCCCCTTGGTTATAAGAATAACACTGTTAACCATACTATAGAGATTGATCCTGAAGTGTCTGGAAAGGTAAAAGAACTTTTTGAACTTTATGCTACAGGCAGATACTCTTTAGATGACCTAAGAAAATTGGCGACTGCCTCTGGCTTGGCCAGTAGAAGAAAACGAGGAAAATTAAGTAAAAGTAATATTGAACGTCTCCTCAAAAATCCTTTCTATTATGGTGCTTTTGTCTTTAAGGGACAACTTTACGAAGGCACTCATCCACCTATCATTACCAAAGAGCTTTTTGATAAGGTACAGAAGGTTTTTAATTTACGAAGTAAACCCCGCAAAAATGGACCTCATTATCATGTCTTTCGAGGCTTTATCCGATGTGGTAAATGTGGTGGAATGATAACTTCTGAGATCCAAAAACAAAAGTATATTTATTATCGTTGTACAAAAAAGAAAGGCAAATGCGATGAACCATTTTTGCGTGAGGAGGTGCTCGTTGAACAAATAAATGAAGCAATTAAGAAAGTTTCCATAGAGAATGATCTTAAAAATTTTTTGCTTAAAATGATTGATGAAGAGTCGACAAATTCTACAACTTCCTTCTCTATCTCTTTCCTCAATAACCGAATTGGTGAAATAGATAAAAAACTAAATATTCTCTTAGATGCTTATCTAAATCAAGTTATTAGTGAGGAAGAATACAAAAAAAAGAAATCATCTCTCCTAAATGAGAAGTTAGAGATAAAAGAAAAATTGACTTATCTTGAAAGTAGAGGTAAAGTTTGGCTCGAACTGGCTCGAAATTTTGTAATATCTTGTGGCCAAGCCAGTTACATAGCAACTAAGGGAAGTTTAGAAGAAAAACGGGAATTTTTCAAAAAGATTGGCTCGAACTTTCGGCTCTCTGACGCTAAGTTATTATTTTCCTATAATTTACCCTATTCCTTTTTGCTCAAAAATAGCCAAATTAAAAATTGGGGTGGGCGAGGGGATTCGAACCCCCAACATCTTGAGCCACAGTCAAGTGCTCTAACCAGATTGAGCTACGCCCACCATCTATCAGTCAAAGTATCAAAGCGTAAATCTAAATTTGAGCCCTCCCGATGTCGCTTCGCTCATCGGGATTCAATTCGACTAAATAATTTTTCTTCGTCTCTGACTTGAAAAATTATAGTTCTCATTGAACAGATTGAGCTACGCCCACCACTAGAATTAATATTCTATCTTAAATAGGTCGGGAAGGTAAAATTTTTTTTCGCCTTCTTTTCCCCCCTCTTCAGGATTCTCTTGCGGAGAAGGAATAATCAATCCCTTAATAATATCCACAACCCCCTTTAATGCTTCTACTGCGGGGTCTATACTCATCTTCTTTATTTCCTCTGTCCCTTTACCTAAAAATTCAGGTGTTTTACCTAAAAATCTAATCACCGTGTTTAAAAAACTCACCTTTACTTTCTTTTGAATCTCCTCCCAAATAGAAGATAAATCCAACTCTAGTTTATCCATCTTGGTCTTTATAGGAGGGAAATGCAGAGTAGGTTTAGATTCTTTGTCTTTCTTAAACAGAGCAATCAAAGTTTTTAAAGACTCAACCCTAGAAGGTTCTTGAGGATTATCCACAAAGGAAAATTTATCTAAATAGAGAGTAGCATTGATAGTTAAATCGTTATTTACTGAGTTTAACAAAGCATCCAAAGAAAGGAAAGCTTCTTTTAGCTGTAAATTTTCTGGCCTCCAGAAGGGGGGATAGTAACTACTGAAAGCTAAATAGTCAAAGCCAACTAAATGGATGACCACATCCATATCTTTTTTGTTCCAATCAACCCATCCTTTTGCGTTTATGAAATCTTTCATAAGTTTTTCTTCTGCCTCCAAAGAAGAAGTTAATTCAAAATAAAACTTAGAAAGTTTAGGATAACAAAGGCCCCTAACTTTTAAATTTAAATCCTTAAAGCTAACAGTGAGAGGTAAATTTCTCAATTTGGTCCTTAGATTAACCGTAGCATCTTTTAAAAAGAGTTTTTTAGCTATAAAAGAAACATTCTTTTTTTGAGTATTTTTTTGTTTTGATAGGGATTTTCTTGGCAGTAGCTTTTTTTCAGTAGAAAACCCACTGGTTGTATCCAGAAAAGGCTTGATGACAAATCCTTTATCCTTTCCTTCCATATTAAGGGATAAATTCTCTACATAAATGTCAGTTAAAATAAAGGATAAATTAAAAGGATTTATGCCTATCAGAGTAACTTTAGCCTGAGAGAAGGATACATCTTGATAATTAAAATTTTTTAAAGTGAGACGAAAAGGGAAGCTAAGCTTTAAACTCTCCAGTTGGGCTTCAGTGTGATACTTTTTCTTTAAGAAATCTAAAAATAACTTCTTTCCTTGGGTATTTATGAATATGTATACGGCGAGGTATATCCCTATTAAAACAAATACAAAACCTACTATAAAAACAATAAATTTCTTCATCTACTTCTAACCTCCTATCTGCTAGACGCTATGAAATTACGCGCCCGGCAGGACTCGTAACAAATCTGCGACAAAGTCGCAGTAGCCTCTGGTATCTATTTGTTCCGAGATGCCTACCGCACTAAAATAACTAAATCCTAATTTTAAAGACAAAGTTACGATATTGAAATCAATCCCGCGCCCGGCAGGACTCGAACCTGCAACCCTCTGCTTAGCTTACCACTCCGAATTTCTTCGGCTCCCGACAAACATATCGGGATTGTGGTCTGGACTATGTCTTGGCCATCTCAGGCCTGCGGCGTATAGTCTCTGAGGATCCCCTTATATCAAAGTAAGCAGAGGCCCATTTTATGTACTTACTCTGATTGTTGCCAGGTTTGTCAAAGCGAATAGCTTTTGGGCAATTAGGAGCATTAGGTACATACAATACCTTCCTTTTCTCAGGGCAATAGATAGCGTAGTAATCGAAATCTTCCTCTTTATAGCGTCGAGTGTGAATTCCTTTCTTATCCACCCAACTTGTTCTGAACTTCACCTCAATAGTACCATTCTTTTTAAGATGCGCATATTTTACTTGAATCTTTACAACCTCCCCATCCTTTAACACCGCTAGTAAGTCGTAATGTTGGTGCTCAGAAATGGGAATACAAGGCACATATCCTTTTTCTACTAAATCAGAAATAACATTTGCAAACCCTATATCCGCTTTGACCTTTGTATGATGCACTCTCACCTCCTTTCCTTTTAAATTTTGCCTCTGCCCTTGGATATAAAGGTTTCCTGCAAGTGATCCATCCTTTTCCTTAAGAAAAGGAGGACTTCCTTGCATACAGCCGCATCCACTCTATGCGTTCATTTCCGCATAGAGGCTCCCAACTTTGGCCCGTAAAATTCGCTTTACTCATTTACAGGACCAAATTCGGCTAGGCAATCCCGAAAATCAGGATTGCTGTGCCTCATTTAGAAGGCAGATGCTCTATCCTATTGAGCTACGGGCGCAAATTGTCAAATAACCTTTACCTAATATTTTACCTGCTTAAGTTTGCCCTAACAAGAAGAAATAACCTTTTATCGGCTTCTTTGGTTTTCAATTTGTTTTTAAATTTAATTCTGTTCCTCCAGATAAACGGTTAAGTTTCTGCTTCTATCGCTAAGTTTTTACATTATCAAATAACATCGGGAGGGCGGGATTTGAACCCGCGACCCCTTGGTCCCAAACCAAGTGCGCTCTTCCTGCCTGCGCCACCTCCCGGATACTTCAAATAAACCCTCTATACCTCCTCAAAGAGTTTATTTTAAGTTACAATCGCTAAATTATACTACAAATTTTACTTATTTTTAAGGTAACTCGCAAGAAATTTCTTTAACTTCTCAAAAGCTTTTGCTCTATGACTTACCTGATTCTTCTCTTTTAAGGAGAGTTGGGCTACTGTTTTTCTATACTTAGGAAGGTAAAAGATGGGATCATAACCAAAACCATTCTCACCTACCATTTTATCATTTATAATTCCACAGAGTTTTCCCTCAAATTTTTTCATAATCTTTGAACTTTTAGCTAACACTGCCACGCAACGGTAGCAAGCTCTTCTTTGAGTCTTCTTTACTCCCTTAAGTTCTCTTAACAGTTTCAAATTATTACGATAGTCAGTGGAGTTTTTGCCAGCGTATCTTTTAGAGAATATTCCTGGCCTATTATTTAGGTATCTAACCTCTAACCCGGAATCCTCTCCCAATACTAAATCGTGAGGATAAATTTTAGAAACTGCCATTGCTTTCTTTAAAGCATTTTGGAAAAAAGTTTCTCCATCCTCTTTTATCTTAAGATTGGCTTTCAATTCATCCAAAGAGATTAATTTAATTCTTAAACCTCTAAGAATATGCTTGGCCTCACGTAATTTACCTTTATTTCTGGTAGCAATTATTAAGCGCATTTAAAAGAAGTTAAATATTGGGAAGGATATCTTTAAAAAGATTTCTTTCTAACTCAATAACTTCGGCTATTCCCTCTTTGGCTAAATCTATCAATCTATCTAAGTCAGTTCGAGAGAAAGAACCGCTCTCGGCAGTTCCTTGAATCTCTACAAACTCTCCTTTAGCCTTCATCACTATGTTCATATCTACACTAGCCTCAACATCCTCCTGATAGGTTAAATCTAAAATATAGTTACCCTTCCATATCCCCACACTCACTGCTCCCAAAAAATCAGTCACAGGAAATTCACTAATGGTAGCTTCTTTATAAAGTTTGTATAAGCAATCTACTAAAGCGATAAATCCTCCTATAATAGAAGTTGTGCGTGTTCCTCCATCAGCTTGAATAACATCGCAGTCAATAAGAATTGTTCTTTCCCCTAATTTCTTTAAATCCACCACGCTGCGCAAAGACCTACCGATGAGACGCTGAATCTCCATATTTCTCCCAGAAATTCTCTCTCTTAGATTACGAATTTGTGTAGAGCGAGGCAACATTCCATACTCAGAAGTCACCCAACCCCTACCGCTTCCTCTTAAAAAAGGAGGAATTCTCTCCTCCAGGGTAGCTGTACAGATAATCCTGGTAGAACCTACCTCAATGAGGGAGGAACCTTCAGCGTACTTAATAAATCCCCGCTCAACCTTAATCTTACGCAACTGGTTAGGAGCTCTTTTATCGGGCCTTAACATCTCCACTCCTTTCTAACTGCTGATAAATGTCTCTACCTTGACAATCAATCCCTACAATGAGAGGAAAATCTTCTAAAGTTAACTGATAGATTGCTTCAGCTCCTAAGTTGGGAAAAGCTATCAGTTTAAAATCAGTTACTCTTTTTCTTAAGTAAGCACCGCATCCTCCATAAGTAATAAAGTATATCCCTTTATATTTTTTTAGCAACTCTCTTATCCAAGGTGCTCTCTGTCCCTTTCCAATAGTAGCTAATACACTATTTTTTAATAACTCTTCCAAGGAATCATCCATACGGGAAGAAGTAGTAGGACCGCAGGAACCTAATTTTTTGCCTTTAATATTAGGTCCGCAATAGTAAATTATCTGATTCTCTAAACTCAAAGGAAGCTTTTTCTTTTTTCCAATTAGGGTAATCAACTTTCTAATTGCTCTATCTCTAGCAGTATAAACTACCCCGGAAAGTAATACTTTATCCCCAACTTTAAGTTGTTTTATCTTTTCTCTATTTAAAGGAGTAACTAACTTAATCATTTCTTAACAAATCCATCAACTTGTCCTTAGAAATAGAGAGAGTAGCACTCCTTAAAGCATGGCAACTTATATTTACCCCTACAGGAAGTCCAGCAATGTGAGTAGGACTCCTTTTAATCTTTACTGCTAAACAACTAAAACCGCCTCCTAAACCCATTGGCCCTATACCTAAGGCATTAATCTTTTCTTTTAGAATCTTTTCCCACTTAGCTAACTCATTAGAGAGAGTAGGTTTATCCAGCCGGGAAAGTAAGGCTTTTTTTGCTAAAACCAGACACCCCTCAGAAGTAGACCCTATCCCTATTCCTACAAAAAAAGGAGGACAGGCTCCAGGACCAGCTTCCTTTACTGCCTCTAAGATAAACTTGTCAATATCATCATAAGAAGCGGTAGGGTTAAACATCTTCATCTTAGTTTTATTCTCTGACCCAAACCCTTTGGGAAAGATAGTTACTTTAACACCTTTTATGTTGGTGAACTCGATATGAAAAAAGTCTCCACTGTAAGTTAACTTTCCTTGACTATCTATAACCGATGCACGAAATCCCCCTTCTTTATAACCTTTAGTTACTCCTTTTTTTATTTTATCTAATAAAGTTTTTCCAATCTTTATGTCTCTGCCTACCTCCAAAAATACTAAAGGGAGCCCCGTATCTTGACAAATAGCTATCTTTTCCTTTCTGGCTATCTTAGCATTCTCTAAAATTACTCTTAAAGCCCCTTTAGCAAGAGGGGATTTTTCTCTATAAAAAGCCTCTCTTAAAAGATTCAGAACGTCCTTCCTTAACTCAATATTAGCTTTTATAGCTAAATTTTTAATTACTGTTTCTAAGTTCATTCTATATTTAAAAACTTATGAACTTGAGGAACGATTCTAACATCAATTCCTTTGTTTAAAAGATACTCCCCAAAAACAAACATTTTTTTAAGTAATCTTCTACTTAAATAGCGAGAGTCTGGCTGTAAGTAAAGAGGATAATCTAATTTATCTTTTAAGAAACCTGCCAGTCTCTTTATATCATCAAACTGAGTAGAAGTGGTAATCACTGTCTTAAAAAAAATCTCTTTAACCTTAGCAACCTTAAAAAACTCCTCATGAACCCTCCAAAGTTGAGAACACCCTGTAGAACTCTTAAGCTTTAAGTCAAAGGATATTATATCAATATATTTAATTACTTTCTTCAAATTTTTATAGAGAGTAGCATTAGTCTCTAAGTAAATTTTAAATTTATCTTTAGCTATACTCTCTAAAAACATTTTTAAAAAATCTGCCTGCAGAAGTGGTTCACCTCCTGTTAGAGAGAGAAACTTTATTTTTAAAGAGCTAACTTCTCTTTTAAGACTATTTACATTGTAGAATTTAAACTTCTTTAACTTTGTGTCGCAAAACTGACAATTTAAGTTACATCCAAAGAATCTTACAAATACCTGAAGAGAACCTACATATTTTCCCTCACCCTGGATGCTCTTAAAAATACTGGCTACTTTCGCTTCCACCTTTTTCTAACTCTCTTAGTTAAGAGAGGATCAACTAAACCTAACTCTTTAAAAGCATTTATCCGGAATCTACAACTATCACACTTAAGGCAAGGTCTATCTTTTCCTTTATAACAGGACCAGGTAAGATGGAAAGGAACTCCGAGCTTAAGTCCCAGTTTAATTATCTCTTTTTTGTCTTTATCAATTAAGGGAGCAATAATCTTTATAGATGAGTGAGCTATCCCTAAATTTATTGCCTCTTCAAATTTATTTAAGAATTGAGGTCGGCAATCAGGGTATCCTGAGTAATCCTGAGTATGAGCACCGATAAATATCTCACTAGCTCCTTTTGTTTCTGCTAGGGATACTGCATAACTTAGGAAAATTATATTTCTTCCTGCTACATAAGTAGAAGGGATGACAGGAGAAGAAAGATCTCTATCTAAGGGAATTTCTCTTTTTTTACTAACTAAACTTGACTTTACCCATCCTAAGTTAAGTCTAATCAAGTAATATTCTAATCTGTTGAGGGAAGCAATTCTCTGTGCATGGACAATCTCCTTACGGTGCTTCTGACCATAGTCAAAGATAAGGGCAACTAACTTGTATCCATATTTTTTCGCCAGGTATAGGGTAACTGTTGAATCTATACCTCCGGAGAGAAGGATTATACCTTTTTTTGAACCTCTCTTTTCTCTTATTCTTGATAAATTGCGCATGAGTTATCTTTCTCCCATACTCGAATTTCTTCTAACTTGCATACCCCTATCAACCTCTCTTTTAATTGAGAGAAGATATAAGAAGCAATTTCCTCAGAGGTAGGGTTTCTATCTTTAAAATAATCTATTTCATTTAAAACCTTATGATCCAGCTGTTCCAGGACACTATCTAATTTATCCTTTAATAATCCAAAATCTATCACCAAACCTTGGGAGTCCAGCTTCTCACCTCTACAGATAGCCTCTACCTTCCAATTATGCCCGTGAAGATTCTCACACTTACCTTTATAATTCCTTAAAAAGTGGGCAGCACTAAAACTAGATATTACTTTTACTCTATACATTTACCAACTTTGGTTTTTTTATGTCCTTCTTAAGAAACATCCTCGCTAACTTAAAAAAATTCTCGGCATCATCAGTGACATAAAACTCCTTACGGGGCACATTACTCCTATCTGTTAAAAGATCATTTTTTTCCAATATACGCTTAGTACTTATCGCTACTTCCTTAGCAGAATCTATAATACATACCCCTTCTAAATAGGAAGCAACTATATTCTTAATAAGAGGATAATGAGTACACCCTAAGATAAGAGTATCAATTTTGCCTTTTAAATCTTTTAAATAGAATTTAACCAAATGCTCTAAGAGCGGGCCCTTTATAAGACCTTCCTCAATGAAAGGAACTAACAGAGGGCAGGGACGGGAAAAGATTAAACTACTCTTATCTTTCCTTTTTAGCTCCTCCTCATAAGCTCTACTAGCTATCGTAGATTTTGTGCCGATCACCCCAATCCTTCCTTTAGAGACCTTAATTGCTTTCTCAATAGCAGGCCTAATTACTCCTATGATAGGAATGTTAAAAATTTTTCTTACATACTTTAAAGCCAAACTAGATGAAGTATTACAAGCTATCACTATAAGTTTAACCTTTTTCTTAAGAAGAAAAAGAATATTTTCCGTAGTGAAGCGAATTACCGTCTGTTTAGATTTATTTCCGTAAGGAACCCTTGCGGTATCTCCAAAATAAACAAGAGACTCGCAAGGTAGAGCTTTTTCTATCTCCTTAAAAACGGTGAGTCCCCCTATTCCAGAATCGAAAATTCCAATAGGTCTTTTATCTATTCCCATACCTCTTTACTAAGTGTGCATAACGCCTATTTAAAGAAGAAACTCCTAAGGCAATTGCACAAGCAACCTGGTGTTGGTAACGAGAACTCTTTAGAAGTCTTTCTTCTCGACTGTTGCTTAAATACCCTACTTCTACCAGAATGCTAGGTACATACCCATACCTTAAAACATAGAAAGGCGCGCCTTTAGGATATCTAACTTTAAATCCTAACTCCCTAAAGATGGTAACTAAACAGTGAGCTGCCTGGCGGCTGATGGTATCATTTTTAACACAGATATTCTTCCAGATAATCTCCCTTTGGCGAGGAGAATAAGTACCTCTTAAGTCAGGAGGAAGATATTTAGATAACCAAAGCAATCTCTTTTTCCAGTTAAAGTACTTAGGGGAAAGGTAGTAAACTTCCACTCCATTTACTTTGGGATTGCGGTTAGAATTAGCATGGATACTTATAAATAGATCTGCCCTCTTATCTTTAGCTATCTCTACCCTCTTCTGGAGAGAAAGGTAAACATCACTTCTTCGAGTAAGGTAAACTGTAAATCCTTTCTTCTCTAATTCTCTCTTAAGAAGCTTAGCTATCCGGAGATTAATATCCTTCTCTTTTGTCCCCCTAGGGGAAATTGCTCCTGGGTCTTTACCTCCATGGCCAGGATCAATAACTATCCTCTTTATTGGTAGAGGAGCAAAAATCTTAGGTATTTTTTTAAGGACAATATCCTCCAATTCCTGAGGAACAAATACTCTACCTTCTCGGTAAAAAGGAGAATTCTTGAGATGAAAGAACTTTCCATTGTAATAGATTAGTAAGGAGTTTAAAAGTAATCGAATATCTTTATCCTTAGAGGTTAACTCCACAATATCATCTAAAGTGTTATAAGAATAAGTCAATCCATTTCTCTGGCAGAATTTACTTACCTCTACAAACTCTGCTTTTGAAAGGGAAGGAAGAACAGCTCTTTTAGGCAAGGTCACACATCCACATAAAGTAAGCGCTACTAAGATAACTAAAAAGTGCTTACTCATAAACCAAGGATTAATCTAGCTATCTCAAAGTAGATAAAGATGCCCCCTACATCGACAATGGTAGTAATTAGAGGTCCACTCATTAATGCAGGATCCAGTTTAATCTTTCTAAAGATAAGAGGAAGGGACGCTCCAATAACTGCCGCAGCAGCTACTGTAAATCCTATGGATATTCCTACAGCAACACTTAAAAGCCAATTATTCTGCTGAAGGAAAACTCTAATTATCCCTACTACCGCTAAAATACCTCCAATAAAGAAACCAATGAAAGACTCTCTGAAGATAATCTTAAAAAAGTCCTTTACTCCTACCTCTCCGATAGCTAAACTCCTTATAATTATAGTAGCAGATTGAGTTCCTGCATTACCACCGGTATCAATAAGGATAGGAAGAAAGAAACTTAGAGCTACCCACTTCTGGATACTTGACTGATACTTCTGTAAAACTAAACTGGAGATTGACTCCAGAGTGACAAGAACTATCAACCAAAAACTCCTCCTCCATACTATATTAAAAAAGCCCGCTTCCATATAGGGCTTATCTACCGGTAATACTGCAGCGATTTTTTCAAAGTCCTCTGTAGCTTCGTCTTCTAAGACATCAACTAAGTCATCAAAAGTTACAATTCCTAACAATTTGTCGTTGTTATCTACTACAGGGAGAGCTATTATGTCGTACTTCTTAAATATATTTGCTGCTTCTTCTCTATCAGTATTAACGTTAACTTTTATTACATCTTTGTACATAATCTCTGAAATTTTAGTTGAAGGGTCAGCTAAAACTAACTTCTTTAAAGAAACCACTCCTTTAAGTTTTTTCTCCTTATCCAAAACATAACAATGATAAATTGTCTCCTTGCCCATCCCTGCAACTCTTAAATGATCTAAAGCCTCCTTAACCATCATGTCGTCGTAGAACTGAACAAAATCGGGGGTAAGGAGCCTTCCCACAGAATCAGGAGGGTAATTAAGAATCTCCAGGGCAAGCTTACGTTCTTGGGTTGATAAAAGGTTTATAGAGCGCTTAACTAACTCTGCAGGCATATCCTCAAAAAGTTCAGTTCTATCATCAGGAGACATATCGTCCAATATCTCTTTAACCTCCTGGTCAGTCAAAGAACGTAAAAGGGTCTCCTGTTCATCATCAGGAAGATACTCAAATACCTCTACTGCTCTATCATGGGGAATCATACGGAAAACTAGCAACTTATGAGAAGGTTTCTCAAGGCGGGATATTAAGTTAGCAACATCTTCTGGGTGAAGAGGAAGTAAACTTTTTACTTCGGAAAGCTTTCTCTTAACAAGCAAGGATTTTATTTTAGAGATTAACTCCTCCATATTTAATTAGTTTATGAAAATAACTAAAGTGTGTCAATTGATTTTATGGTGTAGTGTAGCGGATTTATATCGCTAGTCTCCTTAAGCAGACCTTTAATATCAAGGAGAGGAAATTTATTTATAGGGCTCGAGATGAATATTCACTGATGAGAAACCAAACTTTTCTTTCAAGATCCCTGCTATTCTATGAGAAATCTGATGAGACTCCTCTAGAGAAGTATCTTTATCAAGCATAAGATGGAAGTTAAGCATTCTTCCTCCTTCGGTAGTGATTATCTCTAAACCATGGAAATCCTTAATCTCTTTTACTAAGTGAGTAATATGATTTAAAGTAGCAATAACTTTCTTTTTCTCGGTAAAAGATGCTTTCTTAAAAAGATCCATATGTACAATACACTTTCCTAAACCTTCCTTAAATATCTCTTTCTCTATCCTATCAGCTACGCTGTGTGCCTCTTCTAACGACAAATCTTCATCTAACTCAATATGGAAAGAAATAATATTTTCCCTTCCATAAGAGTGTACGTAAATTTCATGAACCCCTTTAACCTGAGGAAATTTCTTTGCGATACTCTTAATTTTTTCACAGATCTCTACAGAAGGGCTTTTCCCTATCAGTTTATCAATAAACTTCCTCCCTAAATCTAAACCCCAGAATACGATTAAAGAAGAAACAAGAATACCTCCTAACGGATCAAAAAGCATAAATCCCTTCTTTATAAAGATTAATCCCAACCCTATACAGAAACTGATAAAGAAGTCACTCCCGTGGTGGTAAGCATCCCCCAGAAGAAGATTTGAAGATGTCTTTTTAGATACTACAAAAGTAATTATTCCTAGAAATAATTTTATGAAGGCAGTAATAAAGATTATCACGATAAAAAGATTGGTTACCATAACAGGAGGAAGAGAAAATAACCTTAAAAATGACGATTTTAAAAAATTAATCCCTAATAGAAAGATAACTACCGCAATCAGTAACCCTCCTATTTCCTCTACCCTCCCATGACCAAAAGGATGGTCCTTATCTGCCGGCTTTTTACTCACCTTTAAGCTAAGAATTACTATTAAGGTAGTAGCCATATCCGACAAGCTATGAACGCAATCACTAAGTATGGCTATACTCTGAGAAAGGATTGCCAGAATCAACTTAACTATTCCTAAAAGGAGGTTAATACCTATACTTAAGAAACTTACCTTAAAAGATAATCGATAATAGTTCTCCTTCATACTTTTATTATAGAAAAAAGAAGAGAAATGCTTGCTATCAAGAGAAATAACTCCGGATAACGAGAGTAAAAGCTTCTCTCTTGATTAATAGGAAGTTCAACATTAAATACACCTTGAGTAAATAATTCTCTCCCATCCTTTCTAAATTTCTCTACTTCTCCCTTAAAAGAGATATATCCGGTTATTCCTGTATTAGCTACTCTTACTGCTGAAATTCTATTCTCTATAGCTTTGAAAATTAGAATACCTAAATGCTGTTGAGCTTCGGGGTTGCCTTTAAACCAAGCATCGTTAGTTATATTAACTAAGAAGTCGGAGTTCCTAGCAAAGCGTGCAACAACAAAGGGGAAAGTATCTTCAAAACAGATAAGTACAGCAAATCTTTTGCCTTGATAGTTAAAAATCTTAAACTCTCTTCCCGGAGAGATATCGCCCATAGCATTTATTACATCAATGAATTTGAGAAACCTCCTTAGGGGAATATACTCTCCAAAGGGAACCAACTTAAGCTTACGATACTTATCAACAAATTCTCCCTTCCTATTAATCAGGAAAGCACAGTTATAAAATTTATCCTCTTCTTTCTCTACCACTCCTATAAGAATATTTCTCTTAAATTCAGCAAAAAAATTCATAAATTCTTCGAAGTTACTTTCTTTAACCACGAAAGGATAACTAGCTTCGGGGTAGATTACTAAACTAGTGGAAGACGTTTTTTTTGCTAAATTCTCTAACCTCCTAATAATCTGGTGAGCATAAAAAGATTTCCATTTCAAATCCTGAGGGACATTTGTCTGAATTAGAGCTAAACTAATCTTCTCTGAATGAGTATCTAAACTATTCATTCGATATATAGAATATCCTAAGTTTGCTAGAATTAAAATAGAGAGAAAAATCACTTCTCTTAAAACTCCTTTTTTCTTTTTAATTAGATCATAAAGTACCACATTAAAAAGAAGAATTAACCAAGAAATGAACTTTACTCCTAAGAGGTCTGCACTCTGAATAAGAAAGCTATTTGGATACTGAGAGTAACCCAGGATTGCCCAGCCAAATCCTGTCCAAATATTCTCTCTAAAGAATTCTAAAATTACCCACAGTGAGGGTAGAGTAATCCAGCTAAAAGGAATCCTCAGAAAGAATTTACCTAAATAAGCAAAGGCAACCCAATATAAACTTAGATAAAGCGTGAGAAAAAAAAGTCCTATCTTGGTAACATAACCTACCCAAAAAAGGATAGTAATAAAATAGCCAAAACCTGCTAGGAGGGAGTAAAGAAAAAGAGTGTGTCTCTTTACTTTCTCTATAACGAAGAAGAAGAAAACAAAAGAAAACCATACCAGAAAAGAAAACTGAGAGCGAAAAAAACTCATTCCCCCTAAAAGGCCACTCAAGGCAGCAAAAATTAAAAGTTTATAGCTATCTACCTTCCGCAGCACTTCTTATATTTTTTCCCACTCCCACAGGGACAAGGATCATTTCTCCCTACTTTCTTGTGAGGAGTTTTCTTTACTGGTGGGGTATCTTTCTCCTCTTGAGGAGAGACTCTCAAAGAGGAATATGAGGAGTGCAGGAAACTCTTAGGCAAACTACTGAAAACACTAACCATCTCTTTCTGGGGGGTTACCTTAGTCTTAAAGAGGAAATCTACAATTCCCTCCTTTATGGAATCTATAGTCTGATTAAAGAGGAAATAAGACTCCTTCTGATACTCTACTAAAGGATCAGTATGAGCGTAGCCTCTTAAATGTATCCCTTCTTTTAAAGAATCCATCATCAGAAGGTGCTCTTTCCAACGAGAATCTATTACCCAAAGAGCAATAGTATTCTCTATACTACGGACAAGTTCTCTTCCGCTCTCTATCTCCCTTTGAGAATAAATTTTAAGTACTTCTTCTTTAACCTCCTCCATCAATTCTGTTAGCTCTTTCTCCTTTACAATTTGAATGTCTGTAATTAAACCGAACCTTGCTCTTAACCAATCCACCATTCCTTCCCAGTCTGCCTGCTCATAGTAAAAAGGTAAATTCTTTTCTATCACATTCTCAATCATCTGAATAATCTCTTCCTTTATATCCCCTTTCTCTAAAATCATACGTCGCTGAGTGTAAATTACCTCTCGCTGCTTATTCATCACATTATCGTACTCTAAGAGTTGCTTCCTTATCTCAAAGTTATGAGCCTCAACCCTCTTTTGAGCAATCTCTATAGAATGAGTAACCAAAGGATGCTCAATGGGTTCGTCTTCAGGAAAACCTAATTTCTCCATGAGGAAATAGATTCTCTCTGAACCAAAGAGTCTCATTAAATCATCTTCTAAAGAAATATAGAAACGTGAAGATCCTGGATCTCCTTGACGACCTGCTCTCCCTCTTAACTGATTATCAATTCTTCTTGCTTCGTGACGTTGAGTTCCAATAATGTGCAAGCCTCCTAACTCCACTACTTTTTTATGTTCTCTTTCCAACTCTCCCTTATACTTGGTATACATTCTTTCGTATAACTCCTTATAGTTAGGAGCATCGGGAAGGATGTTATTCTTTCTTAACATATCCTTGACGAAGTAATCGATATTACCTCCCAGAATTATATCTGTACCTCTTCCTGCCATATTGGTAGCAATAGTAATCTGACCTATTCGACCTGCTTGAGCAACAATGTAGGCTTCCTGCTCATGATACTTAGCATTAAGAACGTTATGAGGAATACCTTTCCTTTTAAGGAGGGAAGAAAGTTCCTCCGAGTCTTCAATGGAAGTGGTGCCTACCAAAACTGGTCTTTTGATCTTATACAGCTCCTCAATTTCAGAGATTACCGCTTTAAACTTAGCACGTTTAGTTTTATAGACTCTATCGGGATAGTTGACTCTTACTAAAGGTCGATTAGTAGGAATTACTACTACCTCCAGATTGTAAATATGTTTAAACTCTGGTGCTTCAGTGTAAGCGGTACCAGTCATCCCTGCTAGCTTCTCATACATTCGGAAATAGTTCTGTAAGGTAATGGTTGCCAGAGTCTGTGATTCTTCTTGAATCTTTAACTTCTCTTTTGCTTCAATAGCCTGATGTAAACCTTCAGACCAACGTCTACCCGGCATAAGACGGCCGGTAAACTCATCCACAATTATCACCTTGCCATCCTTAACGACATAATCTCTATCACGTTTAAAGAGGTAATGAGCTCTCAAGGCTTGACTAAGGTAGTGTGTCCAACTACTAGAGAATCTATCTGGAGTATCTTCAGAAACACTCTTTATCCTTAAAAGAGATTCGCACCTCTCCTCTCCCCGTTTGGTAAGATAAGCATTATGAGTCTTCTCCTCTATGAGAGCGTCAAATTTTTCCTCTAACTCTTCAGGAGAAAGTCTTTGCTCACTACCATCAGGATTTTTTAATATTACCACTCCATCTTTTGTATCATGGCGGGAGATTACTACTTTGGTCTTAAGCTGTCGGACAACTCTATCAGCAGCATAATACTTCTCTACAGAAATCTCTGCAGGTCCAGAGATAATAAGAGGAGTTCTAGCTTCGTCAATAAGGATAGAGTCAACTTCATCTACAATAGCATAGAAATGAGCCCTTTGTACTACCTCATCAAGGGTGGTAGCCATATTATCTCTTAAATAATCAAATCCAAACTCATTATTAGTGCCATAAGTAATATCACAGGAATAAGCTAATTTTCTTTCCTCTTTATTCATCTCCTGCTGAATCACTCCACAACTTAATCCTAGGAACTCATATATTGGACCCATCCATTCTCTATCCCTCTTTGCTAAGTAGTCATTGACAGTAACAATATGAACTCCTTTTTGAGAAAGGGCGTTTAAGGAAGCGGCTAAAGTAGCTACAAGAGTTTTACCTTCACCGGTAGCCATCTCTGCTATCTTATTTTTATGAAGAACTATCCCTCCTAAAATCTGAACATCGAAATGACGCATTCTTACTGTACGTCGAGCTGCTTCTCTCACCATAGCAAAGTAGTAAGGGAGTATTTGGTCTAATACCTCCTCTAAAGCTAACTTATAATCCTCCCCTTCTAATCCTTTGGTTCTCTCTGCTACTTTCTTTTTAAACTCCTCTGTCTTCTCTTTAAAAAAACTATCAGGTTTTTTCTCAATCTCTTCTTCCAAAGAGTTAACCTCTCTTACTACTTTTGCAAGATGGACAATCTCTCTTGCTGAAGGTAAAGGTATTTCTCGATTAAGCTTAATATCTACCGGAGGCTTAAGTTTATCAATCTTTCCCTGATACTTTTTAAGAAGAAATCTTTTTAACATCTTCTAAATTTTTAACCAAATAAGCATGGATAAACTCATCTAACTCCCCATCAAGAACTTCTCTTGCCCTACCTACTTCAAAGTTGGTACGGTGATCCTTAACTAAGAGATAGGGGTGTAAAATATAGGAACGAATTTGAGAACCCCATTCTATCTTTCTCTTCTGACCAGAAATTTCTTCCATTTCTTTCTTTTTCTCTTCTTCTTTTAGTTTGTAAAGCTTTGCCTTCAAAATCCTTAAAGCAGTCTGTTTATTCTGATATTGAGAACGCTCATTTTGGCAACTTACCACAATCCCTGTAGGTAGGTGAGTAATTCTTACTGCTGAATCAGTGCGGTTTACGTGTTGACCACCGTGTCCAGAAGCTCTAAAGGTCTCTATCTTTAAATCCTCAGGTTCCAGCTTTAACTCTATATCTTCTTTTACTTCAGGAAGAACATCCACAGAGGCAAAGGAAGTATGTCGACGACGATTAGCGTCAAAGGGAGAAATTCTTACCAATCTGTGAACTCCTTTTTCTGCCTTTAAGTATCCGTAGGCCCATCTTCCTTCTACTAGAAATGTAACATTTTTTATTCCCGCTTCTTCTCCTCTTACCTCATTAAGAATCTTCACCTTAAAACCCTTCTTTTGTGCCCAACGTGTATACATTCTCAAAAGCATACCTGCCCAGTCACAAGCCTCTGTTCCTCCTGCTCCAGAATTTATCTCCACAATAGCGTTAGCTTCATCAAATTTCTCCGAGAACAAAATCCTCAGTTTAAAT
This sequence comes from uncultured Planctomycetia bacterium, assembly GCA_964536865.1. Taxonomy (GTDB): domain Bacteria; phylum Omnitrophota; class Gorgyraeia; order Duberdicusellales; family 4484-171; genus B7-G16. Next base: position 67,785 of record CAZHYN010000004.1, on the reverse strand, counting down.
TTTTTTACCTCCTCCTCTATCCTCTCCACCTCCCTTAGGAGCTCTTTAGAGTAAGAGGAATCTCCTAATTTAGCAAGTTCTTTAAGCTCATTAATCCTTTCCTCTAAATTAGAAAAACTCTCAACTTCTTCTTTTAATCCCTTTAGTTCCTCTATCACTAAGGAAGATGTATCCTGATCTTGCCAAAAATAAGGAGAGCCCATACGAAGCTGAAGCTCTTCTATCTTCTTCTTTTTACTCTCTATATTCAAAACTCTTTTGAGCCCTCTAATCTGAGTAGTCAACATATCTAACTTTGCTATAATCTCTTCCATCTTACATTAACCCTTTGTTTCTCAGCTGAAGTTCCAACTCTTCCTTTTTATCTGCATACTCCAAAGCTAACTGAGAAGAAATAATTCCTTTTTCTACCAATTCTAAAAGTGATTGATCAAACCTCTTCATTCCATAAATATCTCCCGAAGCGAGGTATTTAGGTACCTCCCATAATCGATTCTCTCTAATAAGCCGAGAGATAGTAGGGCTTAATGTCATAATTTCATAAGCAGGAATTAATCCCTCCTTATCAGCTCGAGGTAGAAGCCTTAAACAAACCACTCCCTTAAGAAGAGTAGAAAGCTGAGATAAGATAAAGTGATGCTGATGAGGGGGGAAAAAGTTGATTATTCTCTCGATAGTAGAAGTAGCATTAACGGTATGAAGGGTAGAAAATACCAAAACACCTGTTTCAGCAGCAGTCAAAGCAGCGTGACAGGTCTCTTTATCTCTGATGTTTCCTATAAAGATAACATCAGGAGAATGAATAGCAAATTGCCTTAACGCTTCTGCATAGGAAAAGACATCCTTACCTATCTCTCTTTGATTTATTATGGACTTCTTATCGGTAAAGGTAAATTCTATAGGCTCCTCTACTGTTAGAATATGCTTACCGAAATTTTTATTTATATACTCTATCATACTCGCAATAGTAGTAGATTTTCCACTTCCTGTTACTCCCGTAAGAAGAATTAGACCCCTTCTCTCTTTACAGAATCTCTCTAATACTGAAGCAGGGAGATTAAGTTCTTTGAAAGTAGGGATACGTAGGTCAATTTTTCTTATTACGATAGAAAGGGTATTCCTCTGGAAAAAAGCCCCCACACGTAACCGCCAGTTCTCTTTATACCAAAGAGCAAACTCACAGTTCTTCTTTTCCATAAGTTCTCCCTTAAGATAAGAAGGGGTGATCTCCTCAATAATTCTGTTCACATCTTCGGTGTTAAAGATATAATCAGAAATTCCTATTATTTGAGAGTAAACTCTTGCCCTCAAGTTACTATTTGCCCTTATGAATATATCGGAAGCATTAACCTCAATCATCTTCTCAATAATTTCGCTAAGACGCATCCCTGCCTCCCTTTTTGATCTAAAATTATTTTAACATATTTTTTATTCTTTTCTCCAAATTTATTAAATCTTTCTTTAACCTCTTCCCTAAAGAGTATTCTCCCAACTGACCACTGCTTTTTATCACTCTGTGACAGGGAATAAACAAAGGAAAGGGATTCTTCTTAAGCACGCCACCCACTGCCCTCCATGCAGAAGGCCTCCCAGCCATCTTAGCTATCTCTTTGTAGGTACGAACCTCTCCCAGAGGAATTTTTAAAACTGCTCTTAAAACCTTCTTTTCAAAATCCTTCATCTCCACACCTCTCTTATTTTTTTATTAAATTCTTTCTTCTTAGAAGGCGATGATAAGCATGGGCAAAACGGTGAGCCTCGTCCCTTATCCTCTGGATAAGATGAAGCACAGCACTATCTTTAGAAATAATTAAAGGCTTATTCTTCCCAGGCAACCATATCTCTTCATTTTTTTTAGCTATCCCTATAACTGGTATCTTTAACTCTAACTTATCTAACTCCTTCTTAGCTACACCCAAATGTCCCTTACCTCCATCAATAATCACCAAATCCGGTAGAGGGTTTCTTTCCTCTTTTAAACGGCGATACCTTCTCCTTACTACCTCAGCAATCATCTTATAATCATCAATACCTTTCACCTCTTTTATACGATAACGGCGATAGCTACTTTTGTCAGGAATACCATCCTTAAAGACGATTACTGACCCTGTAGCTTCCTTACCTACAAGAGAAGAAACATCTATCGCTTCAATAGTAAAAGGAATTTTCTCAAGACTCAAAGTCTCTTTTAACACACTTAATTGACTGAATTCTCTTTTACCAGTATAAAGATTGTAAATAGCCAACAACTTATCTCTTACTTTTGCTGCCTCCTCAAACTTAGCTTGTTGAGAAAATTTTTCCATAAGTTTATGGAATTCCTCTATCAACTCTTTCCTTTCTCCCTGGATTATTTTGCACACCCCTTCTACATTTTTCTTATAATCAATAATATCAACATCTCCTTTACAAGGACCGGGACATAAATTAAGATGGAAGTAAAGGCAAGGTTTTTTAGCAAATCTTTTACAGGAACGGTAGGGAAATATTTTGCGAATTATCTTTAAAGCAGATTTAAGAAGTTTAGCATTAGCAAATGGACCGAAATAAACCATGCCTTCCTCTATCTTTTTAGGTCTACCTACGTATATTCGAGGATAGGTCTCATTAGTAACTACTACATAGGGGTAACTTTTATCATCTTTTAGTGCTACATTATACTTTGGTTGAAATTCTTTTATCAGGGAAGCCTCTAAAATAAGAGCCTGCTCTTCGGTGTAACAGAGAATGTAATCTATATCGCTCACTTTATCTAAAAAAAGAGGAGACCTTAAAGAACCTCTACCTTTAAAGTGGCCTGCTACTCTTTTCCTCAAATCAGTAGCTTTTCCTACGTAAAGAACCTCCCCTTGTCTGGATTTCATAATATAGACACCACAACTTGAGGGTAACTTTTCTATCTCCTTAAAATCCATCTCTTAAGGTAAATAAAGTATCTCAACTTCAAAAATAGCCCTACCAATAAAAAAATAATTCCTCCTGCAAGAAAACTTAATCCTATTCTTATATACTTATTATATCCTAAAATCATCCAAACAACCTTTGCTGCCCCTGCAGTTAACACTCCTAAAATAAATAACTTTACCACCTCCCACAAACTTCCTTCCCACTTTATTAACCCAATCCTTTTTATTAGGAGATGATAGAGAAGGAGAAAATTAAAAAGTCCTGCCAAGCTACTTGCTAAAGCTACTCCTGCAACTTGCAAAGGAAAGATAAAGATAGCACTAAGAATAACATTTGCTATAAGAGCAAAGGTAGCAGTCTTTGCAGGGGTGAGCGTATCCTTTAAAGAGTAGAAGGAATTCACCAGAAGCTTAATCCCACAGAAAAAAAACAATCCTAAGCTGTAGAAAACTAAAACTGGGTAAGTAAGAACAAGAGAATAGGTACTAAATTTTCCATGGACAAATATTACCTCAATAATCTCTTGAGCCATAAATAGAAAAAGAAAGGTTATGGGAATAATAAAAAAAAGGATATTCTGAAATGAAAAAATCAAAACTTTTTTGAAATCCTCTAAATTGTTTTCTTTATAAAAACCCGACAAATCAACTATCGCTACTCTAGCAATAGATATACCTATGAGAGCTAAAGGGAATTGAATAATTCTATTAGCATAGTAAATCGCTGCCAAAGCTCCACTACCTACAATCCAACTCAACGATGCAAAGATCGTATCTACAAAAATGTTTAATTGGTAAACGATGCTTGACCATATGCGGGGGACAAATAGTTTAAACATTCTAATGATATCTTTATCTTTAAAGGAGTTTCTGAACTCAAAGGTCAACCTCATCTTTTTACTTGCTAGATAAAGATAGAGAGAGAGAAACTGTAAGAGGCCTGCTACTAGTACTGATAAGACAAGGATATAGTTGTGTAGATAGCGATGGAAGAAAAGTATTCCACATATCAAAGAGATATTAAATAGAGAAGGAACAAATGCAGGAAGAGCAAATTTTTTCAAAGCGTACAAAAAAGAACACATTACCGCTACCAACCCCATGAAGAAAAGGTAGAAGAAAGTAATTTTAGTAAAGATATTTGCTAAGCTAAGTTTGTAGCTCTCCTTAAGAAAACCCGGAGCAATAGCTATCACTAAGTATTTACTGAAGAGTATCCCTAAAATAACAACTATTCCTAAAATTATTAAACTAACAGAAAACAATCTCCTTCCTAAGGTCAGGAGTCTTTCTCTCTGGTTATGGTACTCTGAAAGTACAGGAGTGGCTACAGAATCGCTAAATCCCTCTCCTAACAGGCTCCTAAATACATTGGGAATCCTAAATGCTACAATAAAAGCTTCTAATATCTTGGAAGTTCCAAAATAAGTAGCGATGAGGATATCTCTTATTAACCCTAAAATCCTACAAAACAGTGTCCCCAAACTTAATACTGTGGTATTTTTCGCCAGTCTTTTAAGCATAAATTAAAATATCTTGACAGGTTTGAATCTCTCTGGTATAAAAGTTCCTTAAAAAGGAGTCAAGATGCCTCAAAGAAAGTCTGCCAAAAAAGAGCTAAAAAAAAGCATAAAAAGACGTAAGCTAAATTTAATTAGAAAAAAAATTATCAAGGAAGCAATAAAAAAATACAAAAAATTTCTACAGAATAAAGACTTAGAGAATGCTAAACAGGCTTTAAGGGAAGTTTATAAAGCATTAGATAAAGCCGCACGTAAGAAAACTATCCATCCTAAGAAGGCCGCCCGCGAGAAATCTAAATATGCTTCCCTCATCAACCAATTAACTTAACTTATCTCAAACAACTTTGCTAAAAGTATCTCCAAGGCTAACTTAGAAGGAATACCCTTTTCTTTTATTAATCTATCTGCCTCCCAGAAAAGTTGAAAGTATCTACTCTTTTGGTAAGGATTAGTAAGATAAGAAAATTCACGAGTTAATGCTCCTAAAATCTGAGTTGCTAAATTCTCGCTTTTCTTGGGCTGCAAGAACATCTTTTCTAAAGTGGAAAAAGCCTGGGCTCGTTCATTTCTCCTTACCAGAGATATTAATTTATTTAGAGAATAATCTTCTTGTATAGAAATAATTCTTCTTAAAATACATCTCTTTAAAAGATAAGAAAAGAACTTATCCTCTCTTACTTTTCTGTCGTAAATAAACTGAGCGTGGTCTCTCTCTATCTCAAAGATTAAATAATTCAAGGAGAGCAAATCCTTTAACTTCTTTAAGAGAAATAGTTTTACTTCTTGAGAGAGATATTCAGCACCCTTAAAAATAACAACTCTTTTTTTTTCTAAAGGAAAAGTATAGAGTGTGTTTTTTAACTCCTGAAGATTCAAATTCTTGCAGTATAGAACCACTGTATTTAAGAAAGTTGTCTTTTCTTTTAATAACCCTTTCTTTATATTTTCTATAGCTCTTTGACGATGCTCGAAATCTAAACCAATAACACAGAAAATTTTCCCTTCCATTACCAGTCTTGGGAAAGGGTATCTACTACTCTCTTTGCTGTATCTTCTATAAGCTCATTTAAAGCTTCGGACTCTGAAGAAGCCAGGCGTCCCGAAAAAAAGTAAGAAGCTTCTCCTACCACTTCTCTCTCTTTAATTAAATTCTTTTCAGCATCATAAACTATTACCTTAACGTATAATCTCAATCTTTGCTCATTAACCTCGTCAGTATCAGTGTATCTTAGTGCTTCCTTCTTATAGTTAACAATCTTACACTCTAAAGTATAGGCACCATCGGGAGAGCTTACTACTTTAAGAGGAGTTCTTATTTGTAACTCATCAATGATAGCATTGGTCAAATCTTTATCTAAGAGAACAGGATAAACAGTATAATCAGAATAGGCTCTATCTTCAGAAGTTATTCTGACCTCATTAGCTACTGGTTTTACATAAATTTTACCTTCTCCTAATGAGGAACTCACAAGGTAGGTAGTATAACCACAGCCTCCTAGTAAGAGAAACAAAAGAATTACCCTCTTCATTCTTTAACTTTATCTTTGATCTCTGACAGCTTCCTTTCTGCTTCTTTAGCCCACCGTGTATCCTTAAAGTCCTCAGCCACTAACTTATAGTAAAGGATGGCGCTTTTAAATTTCTTCTGTTTCTCATAAAAAGCAGCAATATCAAAATTCTTCTTTGCCTCCTCTTCTCTCAAGATTTTTAGCTGCTCCTTAGCCTTTTGGGAAAACTCTGCTTCGGGATGACGCGAAATAAACTCTTTAAACCCCCTCATAGCCTCTTTCCGATAGGTATCATCGTAATCTACCCCTAAAGAAGCCTTAACGCTAGAAGTAGCAAGTTGATACTTAGCAGCGTCTGCCCATTCACTATCAGGATAGTTATCCACAAGTTTCTGGAAAGCTTCTCTTGCTTCCTCATGCCTACCCAGATTGAGCAGGAGAATTCCTAACTTATATTGAGCTTTAGGAGCGTATTCTGAGTAAGGAGCACTTTTTACTATTTTCCTAAAAATCTCTATAGAAGGGTGCTCTACTAAATCGTATAAGGAGATCCCAAACCATTTTTGAAGCTTCTGGTTCAAAAAGTACTCTCCAATTTTATACTCTCTTTCTATAATCTCCTGAATACGAGTACTGTTAGGATAAGAGTCGATTACTTTTTGGTACTCCAAAAAAGCCTGATAAGGTCTTTTTAACTCTTCCCAACACCTACCCATATAATACCGAGCTTCCGAAGCTTGATAAGAATCTGGATAGTGAACTATAACTTTCTTGAACTCTCGAAGAGCAGATTTATACCTTCCAGCATTAAACTCCTTTAACGCTTTCTCTAACTGGAGCTTAGGGGTAGCTAATGGAGAAAGTTGTGGATTTTTCCACTTCTGGGTTTTAGGAGACCATATCCAAAAAGGATAAGTTTGAGAAAAAACCAGAAAAGAAAAAAAGACAGCAATAAATACTTTCTTCATGAGAAAAAAACTATATCAGAACCACTAGAATTTGTCAAACGCAATTTGCCCTCCAGCTTCCTTCAAAGGTACACTATATCTTGAGGGTTAAAAAGGGATAAAAATAAGAGGAAGTAATCTTGAATCTGACGGAGAATAAGAAAATTATTTTTGACATGTTGCTTACCATTCCTAGCTAATCTTTTGGCATACTCCAGCTCATTAATTAGTCGCTTTATCCAGTGGGCGGTCCCCTCGATAGTGTAAGTAAGAATCCCTGAATACTTATGAGCAATCTGCAAAGGTATGCCTCCCACCCAAGAAGCAATAACTGGTTTTTCTTTCCACAAAGCTTCTGCTACAGTAAGACCGAAGCCCTCTTTCAAAGATTTTTGAAGAATTACCGTAGAAGCACGTTGTAAGGCATTTATCTCTAAATTACTTTCTGGAGGAAGATAAATAATATGAATATCTCTCTCCTTCCTAGCCTCTTCCCTCACCTCGTTTAACACTCTCTCCCCTTCAGGATCATCTCTAGCCCCTCCTCCTGCTAAAATAAGCTGGCAATCTATATACTTTTTTACCAAGCGAAAGGCTTTAATCACTCCCATAGGGTCTTTTAAATAATCAAAGCGGGAAATCTGAGTGACGATGGGCCTCTGTCTATCGATACCAAACCTTTCTAAAACGTTATCGATAAATCTTTGATCCAACTCTTTGTTCTTATCGCTTAAAGGGTCAATAGAAGGGTAAATAAGAACTTGTCTGATAGATAATCTCCGAGCAAACGTAGGAGCGGAAAATACACTAGCATCATACTTCTCAATGAGCTTCTTCAAAAATAGCCATACATCTCTTTTAGGGTTAGAGAAATCAATATGACAACGCCAGATCCATTTATTTTTAAGCTTTCTCTTCTCTCTAACTAGGTAGATAGGTTGGGGATCATGGACAAAAACAATATCTGCCCACTTTTTAATAGATTTAGCGTTCTCTTGATTAACCTCTAAAAAATAAGATAATTCCTCTCTAGTAAGAGAAACCTCTATTCCATGAAGAGCATTATGAATCTTTTTGGTAATCTGAAAAAAACGATCATCTCCTCTGATCACATCCCACCATACATCTAACCCTACATCTTTCATGAGAGGTACCATTCGAGAAAGAATCTCTGCCACACCTCCCCCCGAAGGAGTCGAATTTATATTTTGAATAGTGATATTCTTTAGCTTTTCTCCCAGAAGGTAAAGCTCATCAATAGTCTGGTTGCCTACGATGGGACGGTAATCATCTATCCTTGCCATATAGGTGTTCACTTACAAGATTTATGATCTTTTGCCTAAGTCCTTCTAAAGTATGTGTATATGGATCGATTTTGGAAATCTTTTCTGCTAACTCCTTATATCCTAGATCTCTTAGCCAACAGGAGAAATCATTATCTGCTCTTTTTAATCTTACCTTTGCTTCAAATATATGAAAGTAGAGAGAGTGTACAGTAACCCTCTTAAGATAAAGAGAAAACTCTTCAAGATTATGTGCCTTGAAAGGTGTAGGAAGAATAAAAATCTTTGAAGAAAGGAAACGAAACTCCTCCCCTGGAAGACAACCTCTTAAAGCAGGAGCAGTTTTAAGATATTCATCTAAAATTATTAGAAATTCTTTTCGTAAATCCTCTATATCAGAAAACTGAAAGATATCAACACTAGCAATCCTCTCTCCCAACTTCCTAAGTCCTAAACTATTATTAATCCAATAAGAAAAATCATTGGGATGTTCAGGAGAAAAATACCGGTGTTGCTCAAGATAACGATGGGTGTGGTGATATATACTGGAAGAGGGAACTCTTTTTATCCCTTGATACAACTCCTTTACATTGCGAGCGGTATACCCTAAAAGCTCTACCTGAGTTACCCGAGTATGGAAATGAAAGTATTCTCCTCCCACTTATGAACTATTTACTTTATAGAGAAGGTAGCCTTCCTTACTAAGGGGAATTTATAAACTCTATTCCCTACTACAATATCTATGGAAGTAGATATTTTACTCCTTTTTTCCTTATCTACAGAGAGTGTAAAAGCTCTATCTCTAATAGAAAGAGTAAACCACAGGTCTCTGTAGAGAAATTTTAAACTGAGTTTTCTCCATTTTTTAGGAAGAGAAGGATTTATCCTGATAGAATCACCCAGACTTAAACCTGCAAATGCTCTTACTACTACATCGATGGAACCTCCCATAACTCCCGTATGAATTCCTTCAGGAGTAGTCCCTCTCTGAGTATCATATATATCTGATTCTAACGTATCTACAAACCAATCCCACGCTTCTTCTTTCTTCCCTAGACTATGAGCTACAAAACAATGTACAACTTTGCTCAGAGTAGAACCATGAGAGGTTCTCCTACTATAGTATTCATAGTTTTTTCTCAACATTTTAAGATCAAATCTATATCCTAACTCATTAAAAACTTTCTTGATTTCTCGAAGAGAGAAAAGATAAAAAATCATAAGGACATCTGCCTGCTTAGTTACCTTGTATTCATCAGGAGTTTTCCCCTCGGCTTTTAAGATTCTATCCATCCTTTTAACGTCCCCGTACTCAAACATGTACTTTTTCCAATCTAATTCTTTAAGAGCAAAGTAACCATCAAATTGAGCAATGATACCCCTGCGATTGATCACTATATTCATCCTTCTGGTAATATCATCCCAAAGTTTCAAATCCTTCTCAGTTATTCCTAGTTTTTTGAAAAGTCTGTTTTTATAAGAGGAAGGTAGAATTTTAATAACCTCCTTGGCCTTATTGAGAGTCCAGACAATCATAAAGTTAGTATAGGTATTATCTCTAAGCCCTGGTTGCTTAGCATGAGGATATCTTTCATGAAATTCGTCTGGCCCCATCACTCTTTCAGTATGGTAGCGCTTATCTTTTCTACTGTAACTAACAAGGCTTGCTCCAAACTGAGCTATAGAAAGAATCATCTCTGCACCGAAGTGAATAAGGAATTGAAAATCCAAAGTTCTTTCCCAGTACTTCCATACGTTATAAGCAACAGCAAAAGAGATATGTCTTTGATAAGAACTATAATCGGGTCCCCACTTACCCGAGAGAGGATTCAAGTGATACATCTGAGTCTCCTCATCTCCCGTTGAGGCACTTTGCCAAGGATACATAGCCCCTTTGTAACCGAATCTCTTAGCTAACTGTCTTGCTTTCTCTAATCTCCGGTAACGGTACAAGAGAAAGACCTTAGAAATCTGAGGATAGTGAAGATCATAAAAGTGCATAATAAAAATCTCATCCCAAAAGATATGACCTCGGTAAGCTTCTCCATGAAGACCACGAGCAGGAATGCTTACATCTAAATTGACATTGTTAGGAGAGGCTGTTTGCAAAAGATGAAAAATATGGACCCTTAACGCCCACTGAGAAAATTTATCTCCCTGAATAGTTATATCGAATCTATTCCAAAGACTTTGCCAGGTTTGCCTTTGATGAGCTACCAATTTAATAAAAGAGGGCACCCTCTTTACCGCTCTGATTGCTTCTTTGGCAGGGTCTCTTTTCAAGAAATCTTTAGAGGTATATATAGAGACAATCTTCTGCACCTCATAGGAAACTCTCCGACGAGCGAAGAAACGGAACTCCTGACCAATCCTTTCTCTACCTTCCATCAATCGCCGGCGTACGGTCTTTATCACTGGCCTTGCTCTCTCTCCATTTATAAAGAACGAAACTCTGCAAGCTTGGGCTATTTTTATCTTCGATTGAGAAGTAACCATAACCAAGTATATACCATCTTTTCCAAAGCTACCTAAGGCAGAAGGTTTAAGATGTTTGGAATTCAATTGCCGGTATCTCTCCACTCCTCTATTCTCTACTGCTCCATCAAGCATAACTCTTACAGTAATCCAACCGTCATAGTTTAAAGGAGCAATAAGATACCTCAATGCTCCTATATGGGGATACCTCATATGAACTAACCTCTCGGTAAATACCTGAGTAACTCTTCCTTGTTTATCTTTAAATTTAAGTGTTCTCTTCAATATGCCTTCACGCATATCTAACTCCTGATGGTAAAAGGTGAGGTTAGCTTCTGAAGGAATAAACCAATCTTCCTCTCCGACCTTAAAGGTAATATAGAGCCAGTTAGGACAATTTACTAAATCTTCATTAACTACTATTTTCCCTGCTAGGTTAGTAGAGAGTTTATTATAAACTCCAGCAATGTAAGTTCCTGGATAGTGAATTTTTGAGATTATCCCTTCAGGAGCGGCTCCTCGAGTAGCAAAGTAACCGTTACCCAAAGTACATAGGGCCTCCCGTAGTCCCTCATGAGCAGGTTCAAAGTGAGTGTAGGTAATCGTCCAGGTAGAATCTTTCATACAAATCTTTCTAAAAGCTTTCTAACTTCCTGGGGAGAGTGAACAAAGTAATCAGCTGCTGAAGTAGCCTTACCTTCAGAAACTAGAATCCCTATTCCCCTAGTCCGCACCATTCTGAATGCATCTTCATCAGTAGTATCATCGCCAATATAAATTACTGCATACTCTCTCCAAGAAATATTTAGTATACTAAGAAGCCATCTTATGGCTTTACCTTTATCCCAATCAATATCAGGCATAAATTCAAAAACCTTCTTGCCACACATTAACCGCAAGTTAGAATACTCTCTCTTTACTTCATCTACTACCTTCTTAATATTGTCTAAGAACTTATCCTCTACCAGACGATAATGGAGAGCAACACTGAACTTCTTATTCTCAATGATCACCCCCTGGATACTTCTCAACTTGGTAGAAAACTCTTCTGCTATATGAGAGATTAAAGGAACTATTCCCTTTAGCTGGGGATGAATATAAGAAAAACCGCCTCCTTTTATATCAAAACCATGGCTTCCTACATAGTAAATGCCTTCTACTCCTACTAACTTTTCTACCTCTTCTCTCTGTCTTCCGCTCACTATGGCGGTAGGGTATTTCTTAGCTATTTTTTTAATTAAGGAGCGCATCTGGGTAGATAACACTGCTAATTCTGGTCTCTTAACAATAGGGGTAAGTGTGCCATCATAATCAAAGAAAAAGGCTAACTGCTTTCTGGAAAAAATAGCATCTTTAAAGCTCAAAAAATACCAGGGGTTTAAAACTATATCTTCGTTCTTCTTAAAAACTCCTAATTCCTCTCTTGTTCCTCTATCCCAGAAATCAAAAAGGTAAAAAGGGCTTTTTTTAAACCATTCATTGATCCACTCTATATCTATGAACTTTAGATCACTCAATGCTAAATCCGCTCCCGAATTTAAGAGATCTTCTTTATTATCTTTGCGGGCAACTCCTATGACTAATCCGAAACCTCCATTGCGAGCTGCCTCTACCCCTGAACTAGCATCTTCAACTACAACTGTCTTGGAAGGGGAAACCTTCAAATCTTTACTAGTTAAGAGAAATATATCTGGTTCAGGTTTACCCTGAAGATTAAACTGTTGAGAAACTATCCCATCTACACAAGCATCAAAGAGATCTATAATTCGGGTAGAGCTGAGAATAGCACGACAATTTTTAGAGGAAGAGGCTACACCTATCTTTATTCCCTTTTCTTTAAGCTCTTGGATAAACTCTACTGTGGTAGGATACTTTTTGGCTCCTTTACTTTCTAAAAGATTTTTAAAAATCACATTTTTTTTATTCCCTAACCCGCAGATTGTTTCCTCACCAGGAGAATCAGTAGGCTCTCCCCAACTAATTTGAATCCCTCGAGAGGAAAGAAAAGTCTTAACTCCATCATAGCGTGGTCTTCCATCTACATAGTTAAGATAATCTTGCTCAGTAAATTCTCTAAATTTTTCTTTCTCTCTGAAACGTAAATACTCATCAAAGGTTTGCTTCCAAGCTTGGAAATGAAGGTAGGCAGTTTGGGTAATTACACCATCTAAATCAAAAACAACTGCTTGGAAAGGAAAAGCAACATCATCCATCACTTCCAAGGAATATCAACAACTATTTTACCAATCCAACGCCAGATATTGTTACGCTGAATATACACTCTTAAAGCTTTCATCCTCCTTTTTTGTTCCTCTTCCTTCATACCAAGAGCAAAGAAAAGCGCTTCTGCACTCTCCCTTTGAGAGTAAGGATTGATAAGAACCGCTTCTTTAAGCTCTCGTGCTGCTCCTGTAAACCTACTTAAGAGGAGTACTCCTAATTCGTCACACCGAGAAGAGATAAATTCCTTAGCTACCAGATTCATTCCATCATGGAGAGAACTTACTATACATACATTTGCTAATCTATAGAAGGCTAAAAGTTCACTGAAAGAAAGGTGTCTCCTTACAAAAATTATAGGTCGCCAACTATCGGTAGAATGCTTAAAGTTTACCTCCTCTACCAAGGCATTTATTTGATCGTTGAGTTGTTTGTACTGAGCTATATGAATACGAGATATTTCACCCATCTGAATGAATATAATCTTCTCTCTAAGCTCGGGGTGCAACTGAAGGAGTTTATCTATGGCTAGAATTCTCTCTACTATTCCTTTGGTATAATCTATTCTATCTAACCCCACAATAATCTTGTAACCCTCTAAACCAAACTCTTCTTTTAAAGACACCATAGCCTCTTCTACATCTTTTTCTCCACTCTTATTACTTATCCCTTCAAAATCAATACTTATAGGATAAGCTTTTACTAATGTAGATTTACCTTGATAGATAATAGTAGAAGTCTCTCTATTTATTTTGCTCTCCAGTTCGTTTGCTACTGCCTCAAAGAAATTGTTACAGAAGTACCTTATATGAAACCCTAAGAGATTATAACTAAGTAAACCTTCTAAAAATTCTTGTTTACAGGGAAGGATTCTAAACACATCGTAAGTAGGCCAGGGAATATGCCAAAAAAGAATAGTAACAACATCGGGTTTGCTCTCCTTTAAATACTTACTTACCATAGCAAGATGATAATCCTGAATAAACACTACTGCCCTCTTATCCTTTATTTCTTCATAGATACTTTGAGCAAATTTTTTATTCACCTCTTTATAGATTCTCCAATCCTCGTCTCTAAATATTGGTTTAACAAAAACCAGATGAGAGAGAGGCCAGAGAGCTTGATTAGAAAATCCATAATAATAACCTAAATTCTCTTCCTTAGTTAACCATACATACTTAACTTGATAAGATGGCATCTCCGGAGGAACATTCACTTTACTATCTTTAGCCACAATTTTATCGGCATCTCCACTACCACAGCAGACCCATAAACCTTTAATCTCCTGCATTACAGGATCAATAGCGGTTACCACTCCTCCCGGACCTTTTAAACAATGAATTTTCCCTTTAATAAATTTATGGATGTAAGGTTGGCGGTTAGAGACAACGACAAATAAGGCCCTCTCTAACTTAGTCTTTACTAGGTCTATTACAGTTTTTTTGCTCCATCCCCTAAGCATATCTAACTTCTAAAAATTAATAAACTTCTTATAAACTGCAAGTGTATCGTGAGTAACCCTCTCCTTAGTATAATAAGACTCCACAATCTGCCTCCCTGTATAACCTAATCTTTCTCGCAAACGCCTATCTTCTAGCAATTGAACAATTTTAGCTGCTAAGTTCTCAAAATCTCTAATATTAATAACAAAACCATTTACCCCATCTTTTATTATCTCAGGCATTCCTCCTGAGTTAGTAACTACCATGGGTTTGCCACAAGCCTGAGCCTCCAGCATCGTCAATCCAAAAGGTTCAGGAACTGTAGAAGGATAAACACAAATATCGCTCAGAGCATAAAGTTCACGCATCTCTTCCAAAGAATAGAAATCAATGAGAATATTTTTTTCTAACCTAAAATGTTTTATAAGATTTACCATGTAAGCGATATCTTTCTGCTGAGTCGCTCCCCAATCGATGATATTTCTAGAACCCGCTAATACTAAAATTACTTCGGGATACTTCTCTCTTACGATATTTACAGCCTTAATACTTATGTCACATCCCTTAGCTAAACCAATTCTTGCAGGATGAAAAATTACTTTCCTACCCTTAAGCTGAGGATATTTTTTCAAAATTCGTGATGATTTGATCCGAGGATGGAACTTAGTTTCATCTAAACCATGATGAACAACAGTAATTTTTCTATCATCAACACCTATCCCTATAATTTCTCTCTTAATATAGTGGCTTACCGCAATAATATGCTGCCAATCTATCTTATGAGTAAGTTCTAAAAATAAAACGTCATCCCAAACATTATGAGCAGTAAGAATCAAAGGAATACCCTTCTTCTTCGCTATTCTTTCTAGAGTGAAAGCGTGAATCTCACTAAAATAATGCATATTATGGGCATGAAGAATATGAGGTTTAGTCTTATCTATAAAGGAAGTGAAAATGTGAGTTACCTCCTCCTCCAATCCCTGTAACCCTCTTTTATAGAGCCAGTTTAAGTCCATAATGGGATAACGAAAAACTTCTACACCACAGTAACTTTCTCTTGCTTTCGCCTTTTCTGCAGAACAAGTTAAAAGAGACACCTTATAACCTTTTTTTGCCATCTGAGGGAGAATTATGGTAAGGTGGGTTTCTACCCCTCCTATAATAGGGGGGAATCCCCAATGGAGGTGAGCAATACTTAACTTTTTTTTGTGAACTTTCTCCTTCTTAGTAATAGTACTCCTCCTTCTTAACACCTTTTTTGAAAAACTTATACTTTTTATTAGTCAAAATAGAATAAGGTTTACCAAATACTACCACTTTCGTTTTTTTCTTCTTTTTAGATACTATTTTTACTCTCACCTCCTCATTTGTCAAATCAAATTCTACTCTATCGCCTCGATAAGTGAGAGAGAATTTCACCTTTTGCCAGGTACGAGGAAATTTAGGGGTAACACTAATTATATCATCTATAAATTCTATCCCACAAAAACCAAAAACTACCGCTTGCCACGTTCCTCCTAAGCTTGCCGCATGAATACCTTCCTGAGTATTACCGTAAAGATTGCTTATATCAGTACGGAGAGAAACATTAAAAAGATTATAAGCCCGGTGCATGTCTTCACACTTTACTGCCATTATGGCATGAATAGGAGCACTGAGAGAGGATTTATGAAGAGTCCTTTTTATGTAGTAATTATAGTTGGCTCTTATTACGGAGGAACTAAACTTATTCGTTAAGATATAGAGAAGCATCAAAACGTCAGCCTGTTTTATGAGTTTTGTATACCTTAAGTCTTTAGCTTTAAGGTACTTAGGAAGAAGAGGAATGCCATTCTCATCGGTTTTCTCAAGTTCTATCTCTCTCAATTTAAAATATCCATCAAATTGTTCAATAACTCTACTCTTCTTATCTATATTTAACTTAAGCTTCTTAGCGATCTTTACCCACTCCTTTACTTCCTTCTCCCTAAGTCCTAATTTCTCCTTAAGTTGAGAGAAAGATGATGGCGCTCTCTTTTTAAGGTAGAAAAAGAGAGTATGACCTAAAGAAAGAATCCACTGTACCAAGCCATTAGTATAAGCATTGTTATTCACATTAATGTGAAACTCATCTGGCCCAATTATCCCTCTTATCTCGTATCTCTTAGTAGTTCTATTGTAAAAAACTCGAGAAGCCCAGAAACGTGCTGTCTCAAAAATAACTTCGCAGGCATATTTTTTTAAGAACTCTTCGTCACCAGTAGCTAAGTAGTATCTATAGAAAGCATAAGCTACATCCGCAGTTATATGATGTTCGTAAAGATGGGTTTGAATCTTTATAATGGAACTATCGAAATCTCTTGCCCAGGCAGGTGTTTCTTCCTCTCCCGTATCTGCAGATTCCCAAGGAAATTTAGCTCCATTATATCCTTCATTCTTGGCTAACTCCCTAGCTTTAGGTAACCTTCGGTAGCGATAGAGAAGAATATTTTTGGCAACTTGAGGGAGAGTATAAAGATAGAAAGGCATCACAAATAACTCAGTATCCCAAAAGACATGTCCCCGGTAACCTTCTCCACTTAAAGTTCGAGCACCAATACTGGAAAATCCTCTATCTTGGGGAGCAGCTATGAGAAGATGATAGAGGTTGAATCTTAAATTTTGCTGCAGATTAGCTGTCCCCTCAATGAGTATATCTACCTTTCTCCATACACTCTCCCACTTCTTTATATGTTGAGTGATAAGCTTATTAAAATCCGTGCGGAAGGCTTGAGAAAATCTAACAAATGTCCTTTCTTTGTAAAGGTGGATATCTTCTCGATAAGGAAAATGTTTTATAAAAAATAATTTAGTAAATTTCACACTCTGGTCTTTCTTAAGTTCGAGTTGAAAAACATTGTCAGAAGCAGGTATCTTTTTCCCATCAACTTCATAGTAAAATCCTGCCCAGTAAATCACTACATACTTCTTCTCTAAAGTTACAACTGCCAAATAACCTGCGTCTTTGAACTGACCTGCTTCCTTAACTTTAAAGTGTCTTTTCTTACCTTCAGTAACTGTACCTACATTAAAAACTGAAGTATCAATTCCTGTATAGATATCTAAAAGGCAATTTTTATCTAGGGGAGTAAAGATAATCTGCATGACTCCTAAATTCTTATTATCTAGAGAAACGAACCTTATAGACTGGTAATCGAATCTGTGTCTTCTTACATTCTCAAAAAGTGTATGCCTTACCAAGACTGCCTTCTTAGTATTTAAGATACGCTTATGAAATACATTCCTCATTGTTGCTAAACCAACTTTTTCTCCCTTC
The DNA here is from genome assembly GCA_964536865.1 of uncultured Planctomycetia bacterium. GTDB lineage: Bacteria > Omnitrophota > Gorgyraeia > Duberdicusellales > 4484-171 > B7-G16. Next base: position 50,186 of record CAZHYN010000004.1, on the reverse strand, counting down.
ACTGTAAAACGGAAATTGAAGGGATTAGGGAAATTTACTAACTCCTTAACCTGAGAACCAATTCCATCGTAAATTCCTGCAATGTAGGTGCCAGACATAGCCTGGTAAGGGATCTCCTCTAAAACTCCTCGACTAGCAAAGTAACCATTGCCCAAGGTAAACTGGGATTCACGGATATTTTGAAGAGAAGGGGCCCATACAGTTTCTCTAATTAACCAGAGATCATCATCGCAGTAGGAACGATAATACTCTTCCATAGGAAAAACTAAACCTCCTAAATGTCTCTCTTTATTCTTCTAAAAACTAAATCTTTCCTATTAGTTGTTTCATTTCTTAGCAGACTCTTTTTGCCTCTCCTCAGCATAGGTAAAATTCACAATTTTGTTTTTACTTAATTCTAAATTAGGAACGATCACTATCGCTTGCTCATCCAATGAGAATTTAGAGCGTCTTATTCCGATATCTAAGACAGTAACCATCTCTCCCGTAGGTAATTTTATTCTGTCCCCTATCCTAAAAGGTCTATCTATCATAATCATAAATCCTGCAATTATATTAGCAATTGTATCTTGGGCAGCTAAAGCAATAGCTAAGGAACCCACTCCTAAAGCAGTAACTAAGGCAGTAATGTTTACACCAAATAGAGGTAGAATTATAAGTAAGGAGATAACCCATAGTCCAATCTTCGCTGTTCTTCTTAGGAGAGGAATTAATTCCTCATCTAAATGAGTCTTTGTCTGAGGAGCGACTTTCTTTTCATACCAAGAGAAAGCCCCTCCTATTGCTCTTTGAAAAAGAAAAGTAATATTAACGATAAAAAAAGTGCGGATGTATTTTACAATTTGACTCTGGATAGCACTAGATAAAGAATTAGCAAATCTGTACCTATAGATAGAGTATAAACTTCCTAAGAGAATAAGGAAAAAGAAAGGTAGAAGTACTCCTCTTAAGATCTCTAGAAAAATTACTTTAGATTTATGAATTTTTTCCATATTATATTTATTATACATAAAGCTGGCCTTTTGAAAACAGAATTAATCTTTCCAAACTTTCCTCTAAATCTATACATCAAACTTCCTAAGGAGGTTAAAATTAAATAGTAGGCGATGACCCCTTCCCTAGAAAAATAAAAGTCCAAATTAATCCTACTTAACCAAGAAAGAAAACTTGCAATCTTTATGAAACCAAAGATGAGGAAAGAAACTAAAGAGCCCATACACTCTCCTAAGAAGGGGAAAAAAGATAAAATTATGAACAGAAAATTAACAAAGATAATAAATACAAAAAGAGGAATTAGAATCCAGTTAGTCAATATACTGGAGATATAAACCTTTCCAAAGTAATAAGAAGTCAATCCCCCAATAGATAGTAAAACGAATAGAGAAGTAAAGAGAATGTTTTTAAAGTAAGTAACCAGAAAAGTTGATGAAGATATACTTACTCTAAAAGTTCTATATCCTAAAATAATTCCCAATACTGAGATAAAGGAGAGCTGAAATCCTACATCAAAAACCCATAAAGGATTTATGAATAAAGAAATTATTCCAGATAGACCTAAAGAGTTAAGAGGATGAGTCTTTCTCTGCAAAAGAAAACTTATACCAAAAATTGTATACATAATAGCAGCCCTTAGAGTGGAGGCTCTTGCCCCCACCAGAAATGTGTAGAAAAAGAGAAAAAGAATAGAAATAACTATCCTTTTAGGAAAGATTAGTTTAAAAAATCTTAAAAGGTAGATTAATACCAAAGCTGTCATCCCTATATGTAATCCACTTATAGCTAGAAGATGAGAGGTTCCTGAAGCAGCAAAAATTTTCTTTACTTTCCTTGGAAGTAATTCTCTCCTTCCTAAAAATGTTGCAGAGAGAAAAGAATATGCTTGGGCAGATAATTTAGACTTATAGAGGTTAGTCAAAAAAAACGTTACCTTTTTTAAAAGATTATCAATCCATTTATCTTTACACTTAAGTTGGAAAGTATCTTTACTTATCCAGAGAGTATAAAATTTCCTCCCCTTATAGATATGGAGAGAAAGTTTTCCTTCCACTTGATATTTACTTAAGTATTCCTTCGATAGAGGAGAGAAATCCACAACTCTTGTCTTAAGATAAAAGGGAGAGTCATCTACTCTAAATATCTGGGCAAAGTAAATTTGTTTGATTGAAACTCTCTTAGGAAAGGATATTACCTTGAGATGAAATCTCTTACTTTTTGCTAACGCTTCCTCAGGAGTAGTAAAATATTTAGGTAAACTCCAAAGAGTACCTAAAACTGTAAAAAATAAGAAAAAACAAATTCCCCAGGCAATCGGTTTATTTTTCCTGTGGAAAAAATAAGAAGAAAAGAAGAAAAGGATTGCTAAGAAAACAATGAAGAGGGAAAAATCTTTAGCAACACGCCCTATAAGGATACCTACAATTAAAGAAATAAAGAGGAAGAAATTATGCAAACTCTTAAAGTCTTAAAAGATTACATAATCCTTAATCAGCTCTAATTTTTTATGACCTATCCCTTTAATCTTTAGAAGGTCCTCTAAGCTTTTAAACTCCCCTTGGAGTTTGCGATGATTAATAATTCTGAGAGCGATTTTTTCTCCTATATAGGGAAGGGTAGTTAATTCTTCTAAGGTAGCAGTGTTTATATTAACCTTCTTTAAAGAGGTAGGCTTTTCTTCTTCAAAAGAAGGATAGCTAATCTTAGAGAGTCTTAGTATCCCTCCTAAAAGGAGGAGAACCCCTATTAACAAAAGAATCTTCCTTTCTCTATAAGTAAGGGGAATCATTTCTTAGTAACGAGATTAAGAACTTTATTTCTTACGTAGAAGGTTTTTTTAGGAAGGGTGCCTTTAAGATAATTTTTTACTTTCTCTAAAGAGAGGGCTTCCTCTACTACTTTTTTTTCACTCCAGGTAGTATTTATCTTAAGGTGAGCTCTCAATTTTCCATCGATAAGAATAGCAATCTCTGTCTCCTCCTGTTCTAGATACTTAGGCTCATAAATAGGCCAATTTCTATGAAAAATAGAACCGGAATTGCCTAAAGCTTTATTTGCCTCTTCGCTTATATGGGGAGTAAAAGGAGCCAAAAGCAAAAATACGGTATCTATTGCCTGACGAAATAACTCTTTACTGATTTGTGCGGTATCTAAAGACTTGTATATCTGATTCACTAATTCCATAATCTTACTTATAGCAGTATTAAATTGAAAATTGCCTTCCAAATCTTGGGTAACTTCCTTAATTGTGTGATGCATTTTTCTAAGGAGTAACTTTTGATGGGGATTATCTTTATCAACATCAATTTCTTTATACTGAGAAAATAAATCCAGAAGTCTTAACACTCTACCTATAAATCGAAAACAGCCTAAAAGCCCCTCATCATGCCACTCTGCGTCTTTCTGGGGAGGACCAATAAAAAGGATGTAAAGCCTCATAGTATCAGCGCCATAGGTATCTATAATATAATCGGGGGAAACCACATTCCCTTTAGATTTGGACATTTTTGCTCCATCTTTTACAATCATTCCCTGAGTAAATAGACGCCTGAACGGTTCTTTAAAATTTATTAGACCTAAATCATAAAAGAACTTATTGATAAAACGTGCATACATAAGATGTAGAATAGCATGTTCTACTCCTCCAATGTATTGGTCTACAGGTAACCAGTAATTTACATCTTCCCTAATAAAAGGAGACTTTTCATCTTTGGAAGAGATGTATCTGAGATAATACCAACTGGAATCCACGAATGTGTCCATAGTATCAGTTTCTCTAAGCGCAGGCCCTCCACAACGAGGACAACTAGTCTTAATAAAATCTTCCACATAAGTTAGAGGTGACTGCCCGGTAGGAAGAAATTTAACCTTCTCCGGAAGGAGGACAGGAAGTTGTTCCTCAGGAACAGGAACCTCTCCACACTTATCACAGTAAACAATAGGAATGGGGGTGCCCCAGTAACGCTGTCGAGATATAAGCCAATCTCTCAATTTATAATTAATTTTTCTTTTACCTATATCGTTTTCCTCCATAAAATCAGCAATTTTCTCTTTAGCTTGTTGAGAACTAAGCCCACTAAATTCTCCTGAATTAACCAAAACACCTTCCCCTTCATAAGCTTCCTCCAAAGTAACTTCCCTCTCCTTCTGAAAATCTCTAATTACCTCCACAATGGGAAGTCCGTATTTCTTTGCAAAATCAAAATCCCTCTTATCGTGAGCAGGCACACACATTATTGCTCCTGTACCATATTCAGAAAGGATATAATTAGCAACCCAGATAGGAATCTCTTTATTAGTCATAGGATTAATAGCAAATTTACCAGTAAAAATGCCTTCTTTTTCAAAATTATCCAAAAGTCTTATTGAGTATGGTTGATTTTTAATCTTCTCAATAAAGTTAACTATCGCCTCTCTTTTAGGGTTATTGTGAAGAAGAACTTCTATAAAAGGATGATCCCAGCTTAAGGCTAAAAACGTAGCTCCAAAGATTGTATCAACACGGGTAGTAAAACAGTTAATCCTAAGCTGGGTATCTTTCAAAGGAAAGTAAATCTCTACCCCCTCAGATCTACCAATCCAATTCTTTTGCATTATCTTAACTCTCTCTGGCCAATCCTCTAATAAATCTAAATCCTTGAGGAGTCTTTCGGCATAATCAGTAATTTTAAAGAACCATTGTTTTAATTTTTTCTGCTCTACTTCTGAAGAGCATCTCTCACACCTTCCTCCAACTACCTGCTCATTAGCTAACACAGTTAAACAATGGGGGCACCAGTTTACCGAAGCTTCTTTCTTATAAGCCAAGCCCTGGGAGTAAAGTTTTAAAAAAATCCACTGTGTCCATCTATAATACTCAGGGAGGCAACTATTTACCTCTTTATCCCAATCGTAACCAATGCCCCAACTGTTAAGTTGCTCTTTAATCCGATTTATATTATCGAATGTCCACTTCTTAGGATGGATATTATGTTTTATAGCCTGATTCTCTGCGGGCAATCCAAAAGCATCCCATCCCATAGGAGACAAAACTTTATAGCCCTGCATTATCTTATACCGAGCTACAGCATCGCCAATAATATAGTTCCGTGCATGCCCTACATGAAGCTCACTGGAAGGATAAGGAAACATCACCAGGCAGTAATACTTGGGCTTTGACTTATCTTTCACATCAACGTTAAAAAGCCTAATCTCTTTCCAGTAATCTTGCCACTTTTTGTCAATCTCTTTAGAGTAATTCATCTCTATAAAGTGCTCTTACAGTATTTAAATTCTTTATATCATCCCTATCGTTCTTTTTAGGTGTCTCTAAAATAAAAGGTAAGTTCTTAAGAAAAGGATGGTTAACTATCAAAGAAAAACCATCTCTCCCAATCATACCTTCCCCAATATGATAATGACGGTCTTTCTTTGAACCCAATTCTTCAAGGGTATCATTAAGGTGAATAAGTTTTAATCTTTGGATACCTACCTCTTTTTCTATCTCTTGAAGTAGTTCTTCTAAACCTTGGTGAGTATTTATCCTATAACCTGCACACCATGCATGAGCAGTATCTAAACATATACCTATCCGGGGAGTGAAATCCAACTTTTCCAATATGAATCTATACTGAGAAATTTTAGATCCCAGACACGTGCCACCCCCTGCAGTATTTTCTAAAAGAATCTCTGTCTTTACCTCTTGAGTATTTTTCAATATTCTCCTTAAACCCTTTACTACTTGATTTAACCCTCCCTCTTTAGTAGTTCCTTTATAACAGCCTGGATGAGTAACTAAGTAGTGAGCGCCTAACTTGTCTGCCTCTATTAAATCAGCGATAAACTCCTTAGTAGTAATCCAATGAAGGAATTTTTGAGGGGTAGCTAAATTTAAGGTATAAGGAGTATGAATAACCAGGGGAAAGATAGAAGAACCACTGATCTTTTTTTTAAAAAGTTCTATATCTTCCACTTTTAGAAAACTCTTTCTAAACTTCCGTGGATTACGAGAGAATATCTGCATAGCATTACACCCTAATTTCAACGCTCTATCTACGGAGAAATGGATACCACCAGCAATTGAAACTTGAACACCTAACCTTAACAACTCTTTAAGGAATTGGCTGGTGGAGCCGACGGGATTTGCCCGCCTAAAGGCGGGTCCGCCTCTGGCGGAAACCCGTGACCTCTACGCTGCCAGCGTAGCGTTCTCCCTGCTGAACTACGGCCCCATCTCTTTTCTTTAGCTTCTATTTTAAAGAGACAGCCTATCTTTAACATCATAAACAATGGAGGAAGTTGTATATTTAAGAATACTGCAACTTAACGTTGCAGACAACTTACTCCCTGCTGCCCGCTCATAAGCGGGTCCGCCTTTGGCGGAAACTACGGCCCCGCAATTTTACTGGAAAACCTTAAAAATTACCATCTATTAATAAAAACATTTATATCACCTAAAAATGAGAATTTAACAATCTAACTGGTGGAGCCGAGGGGATTTGAACCCCTGACCTCTACGCTGCCAGCGTAGCGTTCTCCCTGCTGAACTACGGCCCCATCACTTTTCTTTAGCTTCTATTTTAAAGAGACAGCCTATCTTTAACATCATAAACAATGGAGGAAGTTGTATATTTAAGAATACTGCAACTTAACGTTGCAGACAACTTACTCCCTGCTGCCCGCTCATAAGCGGGTCCGCCTTTGGCGGAAACTACGGCCCTGTCGCTTACGCTCCTCATAGGGGCTCTGCCCCTCTGACGCAAGCCTATAAGTAAATCCGAGGTAGTTAAACACGGCTTGCTGTCACCCCTAGAGTATGACCAAAGAAGAAATTTATTTATTTTTAAATGGCCCATCAAGGATCGCCCCTCATAAGTGGGTCCGCCTTTGGCGGAAACTACGGCCTCTCTCATCTATCTATATGCTCTGTCTACTTTAGGGAGAAACTTTAAACTAAAATATATCATCTAACAGAAAAATTGTCAATTGACAAAGAATTTTGCTAATGCTAAGATTTTAAAGTTCCCGGAACAAATAAAGAAATAGAGACCAAGAAAAAATAGTCTTCTCCGTCAAGAGGTAAAGACTAATTTAGTAGTTATTATTAGTTAATAGAAAAAATCCTATAGACAGAACTAATAGGAGTAGGATAATAATATAAAGTAAATGCCGAGGTGGCGGTAACAACTTTCGCTGTTATTACAGCGAAGCTCAATTTAGTTGTTCCCGTGTAGTTAATAGAAGAGAGAAGTTGTTAAGGAGCAAGACTAATAGGAGTAGGATAATAATATAAAGTAAATGCCGAGGTGGCGGAATTGGCAGACGCGTCGGTCTCAAAAACCGGTAGAGGTAACTCTGTGCGGGTTCGACTCCCGCCCTCGGCATGGTTTAATCTCACATTCATTAACTTCTTTTTTAAGCTAGAAGTTAACTCTGAAACGAAAGTATTGTCGGAACAAATAAGGGAAATCGCCTTTGGCGAATTTGTTACGACTCCCGCCCTCGGCACTTTTTGTTTTTAAAGTCAGAATTGGGGTCTACATTATTCTTTTTAAATACCTTCTAAAAATAATTATTAACAATATCTTCTTTGATAATACTTCAGGGTGACAGCGAGGCGAAGTTATTTTCTGTGATTTTTTCCTATGAGCCGAGCCTCAAGTGGACAGAGTCCCTATGAAGGCACTGGTTAAAATAGTGCGAAGCACTCAGTGCCTTGACTCCCGCCCTCGGCATGGTTTAACCTCACATTCATTAACTTTTTCTTTGAACTGGAGATTTATAACTAAAATCAAGGGAAACTATTAGAAGTCTGCTGTCCGACATTTACCTTAATTATTTGAGGTAGGGCTTTATCACTTGGTAGATTTTTTGAGCGATAAGTCTATGACCTTCAACATTGGGATGGATATAATCCTGTTTTGCAGAAGGATTATCTAAGATTCCCTCCAGTAGTTGAGAAACGAAAATGGCACCTGTCTTCTTAGCCAACTGGTAAAAATCTTTCCTATACCCTGAGAGGATGAAACCACAGCTTATATCGCAAAGAACAACTATAGCTTTCACTTCTTGAATCTTAACGATTATCTCTTCCAAGTTCCTTAAAGTGATTTCTTTAGAGATCCCAGTTAAAAAATCATTGCCTCCTAACTCCACGATAACCAAGTAGGGATTCTTCCTTAAAACATCTCTCTCTAATCTTCTTAGAGCAGTGGCAGTTGTATCACCAGAAACACCGGCATTTATAACTTCTCTATGTAAAAGTTCACTTAGAATTGCAGGGTAGGTTTTCTCTAAAGGAATTCCCTCTGTCCGGGTTATACTATCTCCAAAACATATTATTATCTCTCCTGGAGAATCTAAGTTTTTAATTGGATAACTGCATCCAAAAATTAACGAAGGAAGGAAGAAAAAAAGAAAGAAAGTCTTAGGAAAAATCTTCATTCTTAAAAGACCTGTTAATTACCTTCTTCAGTGCCTCAACATAAACAGGATTAAATTGTGTACCACTATTATTCTCTAATTCTCTAATCGCCTCCTCAAAACTTATTCCTTTCTTATATCCCCTACCACAGGTTACAGCATCAAAAGCATCTGCCACTGCCAAAATTTGAGCACCACGAGGAATCATATTTCCACTCAAACCATAAGGGTAACCGGTACCATCGAAACGCTCATGATGATGCAAAATTATAGGAAGCAACCGGTGGAAGGCTTTGATAGGCCTAAGTATTTCTACACTCATTATTTCGTGTTTTCTTATAAACTCCCTTTCCTGGGAGGTAAGCTCTTTCTTTTTATGGAGAATATAATCAGGAATGCCAATTTTGCCTATATCATGTAAAAGTCCTGCTTTGTAAATTAACTCACACTCCTCCTCGTCTAAACCCACTTCTTCAGCGATAGCTTTAGCATAGTTAGCCACTCTCTCCGAATGTCCTTGAGTATAAGTATCCTTTTCCTCCAACGCTTTGACAAGAGAATAAATTAGCCCAAAATATGCTTCTTCTGTCTCTCTTTTGGTATCGAGAGTCTCTTTCAATGCCCTCTCTAATTCTTTATTTCTCTCCTCCAGATCAGTAATCAAAAAATCCCAACTTTCCCATGGCAAAAGAGTATCCCTTGTCTCTTCCTTACTTTCTTCTAATTCCAAAATAGCAAGTTCATCACTCTTTTTGCGGAATTCTCTCAAGAAACTCTCTATTTTAGAAAGCAAAACTTCTCTGCTCAGGCGAATCCCTTTCCTCTTGTAGAATATCACTCCTCTAAAAAAGACTTTTACAGAATAATCTTCCACCTTAAACTCTTTATGCTTGGACTCCTCTAACATAATTTTTAAAAATTTTTCTATCTTTTCCCTATCTTCTTCTAAAAGAGCTATTGCTATTGAATCTTCAGAAATACGGGAGAAGAAGAACCGCTTAAATTCCTTAGAGACACTCACCTGAAGAAAATTAGAAAGTAGCTTAACCAGTCTTTTCAAGTGCTCAAAACTTAACTTTAGAGAAAGCTTTTTATAATTAGAAAACATAATGATAACTAATCCTATACTTTTTGATTTCTCCTTCAATGCCTCCTCAATTTTTAAGGAAAAGTAACGGAAGGTGTAGAATCCTGTAAGAGGATCTCTTATAGCCAGGTTCTTGAGTGTAGTGCCCATATATATGGCATAGCTATACTTGTATACATTGGGAACCAAATAAGCAGAAACTCCTAGAAAGAAAAAAGTAAAGTAGTCAATCTGAATATCTTTTGCCCTTAAGTAGAGAAGTAAAAAATAAGAAAAAATTAAAATTACAAAAGTAATTAGCGAAGAAAAACTCAAAGAAAATTTCTTATTAATCATCATAATTCCAATACCTACACCCAAGGAAAGAAGAACAGTTACTCCTAAAGGAAGATAGTAGAGGAAACGTCCACTTAACATCATTACCAAGGAGTTAGCTATGACTGTTACTCCTGGGAAAACTCCTATGGGCGTAGAGCAAACATCATGAATCAAAGGGTCGGTAGCACCTACAAGGACAATTTTATCTTTAAATATATCGGAGTCGACTTTCTTATTTAACACCAAAAAAGCAGGGACGGTGATAAAATCACTAGGATGGGCCAAGTAATTAAGAGGAGTTATTCCCCCTGATGAAGGCACAAAAAGTCTCTCTCCTAAGAAAATTCCTTTAGCCAGCTCAACCTTAATATCTTCTTTTTTAATATTAAAATAGTGAATTAAAATCTGGGTATCTAAAGAGTAATGCGTCCTCCATTCTCTATCTATATAGAAGGTACGGATACTTCTCACTACCCTATCTTTCTCTCCTGGCTTATTTATGAATCCTAAAGAAGGAGCCACTCTTTTAAATCCTTCCCAGGGATATTCGCAGCTTTTTTCAGATAGAGTATACGCTAATACTGTATGAGGATAGTTTTTTAACACACTGAGCAACTCTTCATCATCTTCGGAAGAGGATTTACCCGCAAAGATAATGTCCAATCCTATAACTTTGGGAGAGAACTCCATAATGTTACGAAGAAGACGAGCGGTAATCCTCCTTGGCCATGGCCATTTAAGCTGAAGATACTGGCGTGAAGCTGAGTCAATAGCTACAATTACTACTTTGTTTACAGAGGAAGGAGGATGAGAAAATACATAAAATGCCTGGCAATTCAGTTTATCCTGTAGACGAATACGAAAAGGGTAAAAAAAACTATACGCAAAGATTAAATACCAGAAAATAATTATAAACCAAATTATTAAAGGGAAGAGAAAATCTTTATCCTTGAAAAATTTCATTATAAAAAGATACTATGGAGTCTACTATCTACTTCTCCTGTTTATCCCTCCTCTTATTTTTTAACCTTCCCTTCAGAGGAATTTCAATCATCTTCGTCTTCTTCATCTTCATCATCTTCCTCTTCATCATCTTCATTTTTTTCCCTTTTTCTTGCCCTTTCCCTTCCTCAGCAACTACTAACATCTGCGCAAGCTTCTTAAGACCAAAACCAGAGAAGTGACGAAAGGAAAGTTCATCCTGGGAAGTAAAAGTATAGTGGTCGCACTCAGCAACTATAATCTCTCCCGGGGGAATATTCTCTAACTTCTTACCTGCCAAGTTAGCGTTTATACCATAAGAAGGAGGACCATTTGTATCTGCAGGACATCTAAATATTTCTGGAGTTACCCCATATTTTTTTAAGTTTTCAGGGGTTAAAAACTGAGCATAAACATCAGGGGGAGTATTAATTTTGATAAAAAAATAAGAAAATTTTGTAAACCAATCTCTACTATCTATCACCTTAGCATAACCTTTTAGAAGATGCTCTAGTTTTAAATCTCCCAAAGTAGCGGGCAAAACATCGTTTTCTAAAGCATAAATCTCTACCGCTGCCCCTAAGGCTTTTAAATTGGTAGAACATACTCTTTGACGAGCATTCTCCAAAAGCTGCCGATACCCCACCACAGTAAAGGTAGCAATAACAAGACTGACTACTACTACCATTATAATTTCTATGAGGGAATAACCCCTTTTCATAATTTATCACCTCCTCTCTGCTTTCTTTTTACCATATTTACTCCCTCAAATCAAGAAATTCAGAGGAATTCAAAAATAAGCTTTTAAGAAATCAGTTTACAATCCTCTGTTAATAAATTAAAATAAAATCCATGAAAGGAAGTAACTCTTGGTGGGAAACTCTAAAAGGAATCTTCTTTCCTTCTGTATGTTTTATATGTGAAAGAAAAATAAAAGAAGGAATTCTCTGCCAGTCATGCTTTGAAAAAATAGTCTTTTTAACTCCTCCCCTATGTAAAATGTGCTCCCTTCCTGTAAATCCAGAAACGAACTTATGTAGAAACTGTAGAAATAAATATTTCTTTTATGACCAGCTTATAAGTGTAGCTCTTTATCAAAATCCCTTGAGCTCTCTTATTCACCTTTTTAAATATAAAGAGTATGCCTTCTTAAAAAAGTTCTTTACTTCCCTGATGGTAACTCATCTAAAAAGAATAGGCTTTGATTTTATCCCCTATAACCTTATAGTAAACGTACCCTCTCACCCTCTCCGGATAAGAGAAAAGGGATATAATCAATCTCAACTTCTAGCTGAGGAGTTATCTCTCTCTCTGAATATTCCCCACAGCAAAAATACTCTTATATGCACAAAATACTACAAAACACAAACTCAATTTAACTTCCGAGAAAGAATCATAAATATAAAAGGGAAATTTTATGCTCAAGGCGACCTTACAGGGAAAAATATAATATTAGTTGATGATGTAGTAACTACAAAAGCTACTGTCTCGGAGTGCAGTAAGGTACTGAAAGAAAAAGGAGCCTCATCTATTACCGTTATAACCTTAGCTAGAGTACGATGAGAATTCTCAGAAACTATATCCTCAAAGATTTTTTTTCCGCATTCACCTTTTCTCTTCTTTCCATTACTATGGTAATGGTCTTGGGTAACCTTATAAAGCTTTCTGATATGGTAATAAGGAAGGGCGTAGCTTTAAAAGATGCAACAGCACTTTTTCTTTTCTTTGTTCCTTATCTTTTGAGATTTACTATACCTCTATCTCTCCTCTTAGGAATCCTCCTCTCCTTAGGAAGGCTAATTGCTGATAATGAGATTGTAGCTATGCATGTGGCAGGAATATCCTTAGCAAGAATCTTAAGAATATTCCTAATCTTAGGGGTCATCTTCTCTGCGTGCCTCTTCATTCTCAATGATAAGATACTCCCTAATTTTCACTATCGCTATTATCGACGCATAAAAAACTTATATAGAAAGAATATCTCTGCAGTGATTGAACCAGGCATATTTTTGGAAAATTTTGGTAACTACATCCTTTATGTGGGAGATGTTAAAGGAAATAAAATGAAGAATATCTTTATTTATCAGATAGAAAATGATAGTTTGAAGCAGATTACTTTTGCTAAAAAAGGAGAATTCATCTCTCAGGAAAAAATTTTAAAATTGAAATTAGAAAATGGATTTAGGGATGAAATAAATCCTAAGGACAGAAACGAACTCTACAGATTAAGTTTCAAAATATTTTTTATGGATATACCTATAGAAGAGAAAATTAAAACTCCAATTAAAAAGAAACCGAAAGATTTAACTATGGAAGAGCTAAAAGAAAAAATAGCTTATCTCAGAAATCTTAAAATTTTCCCCAAAGACCTCATTATAGAATTTCACAAAAGAATTAGCATCTCCCTTTCACCTTTAATATTCGTAATCTTGGGGTTTGGAATAGCAACACGGGTGCGGCATAGAGAGAAATCGATTAACTTTGGGGTAACTTTTCTTCTTGCCGTTAGTTACTATCTCCTTTTAATCTTAGGAGAAACTCTGGCGAAATCTAATATCGTAGTCTCCTCTTTAGGAATGTGGATCCCTAACATAATCTTTCTAATATTGGGCATCTACCTTCTAATAAGATGTACATTCTAGACAGATATATTTCTCTCAAAATTGTAAAAAGTTACCTCACCGTACTTTCTGCTTTTATAGGATTATATGTAATTGTGGACCTTTTCTCTAATTTAGGAAGTTTTTTAGAAACCAAAATTCCTTTTAATATTTTAGTAACCTACTATTTTTATAACCTGCCTTTAATACTTTTAAGAGTAAGTCCTTTTTCTCTTCTCATAAGTACCATTTATACATTTGCAAGGTTGAATAAAAGTAACGAGGTTCTGGGCATGCGAACCTTTGGGTTAAGTGTCTTTAGAATCTCTTTAGCAGCACTAATTTTATCTTTCATAGTTTCATCTACCTCTTTACTTATTCAAGAGAGATTACTATTTATCTCACAAGAAAAAGTAGAGGAAATAAAGATAAAATATATAAAGAAGAAAAAAATATCTTCACAGAGGAAGAATATTACCTTCAGATATCAAAATATGTTCTTTTTTGTATCTCGCTTTATTCCTCATCAGAAATCCCTAAAGGAAGTAGTAATTTTTAAAGAAGATAATCAGGGGAACATTACGGAAAAAATGATGATAAAAAAGATGATTTACTTAAAAGGTATGTGGGTAGCAAATGAGGTTATCTCCTATAAGGTGAACTTCCAAGGAAAAATTTCCAACAGACCTTTATACTTTAAGACCAAAGTAATAGAGTTAGAAGAAAAGCCAGAGGAGCTTTTAATCAAGAGAACTGCCTTAGGAGAATTTCTCTCTCTCAAAGACTTAAGAAAAGAAATACATCGACTTATTAAGATAAAGGCATATAATATTCTCTCTAATCTTACTATCCAATTCCATCAGAAGATAGCACAACCTTTTTCTCATTTTTTTCTCATAATAGGAGCACTTCCTTTTGTATTAGAAATAAGAAAACGCAGGGTTGCCCTCTCTTCTCTAGGCTTAGCCTTTATTTTTAGTTTTCTTTATTATCTAATATTTTCAGTAAGTTTAGCCTTAGGTAAAGCAGGAGTACTTCTGCCTTCTTTGTGTGTATGGACAGCACCTTTATTCTTCTTTACTGCAGGAATAAGCGCTCTCCTTCTTCTCAGATAAAGTTATTTATAAATACGGGGAATACTTAAAGATAATCTACTTACAATCTCATAAGGTATAGTATTTGCCCATCTTGCCAAATCTTCTGCCTTCAAGTAAGCATTTTTTTCTTTCCCTATGAGGGTAACTGTATCTCTTATTTTTATCTTCTCATTACTCCCTACCTCAATCATAAAGTGATCCATACATACTCTTCCTACTATATTAAAGAACTCTCCTTTTATAATTACTTTGCCTCGATTAGATAGAACAAAAGGATATCCATCGGCATACCCACATCCTACAGTAGCAATAGTGGTAGGTCTTTTAGTTATATAGGTCCTTCCGTAGCTTATACTTCGTCCTCTGTCCACTTTCTTTAAAAATATAACTTTTGATTTTAAAGAAAGTAAAGGCGCTAACTCAATATTCATCTTGGAGTAAGGATTTATCCCATAGAGAATCAAACCTGGCCTTACTAAATTAAAATGCGAGCTCTTGTACTTAATGAGTGCAATACTATTAGCGGAATGGAGGTACTTAAAAAATATCCCTTCCTTTGCACATTCCTTAATCAGAGTATTAAAAGACTTAATCTGGAATGTAGTAAAAGAATAGTCGGTATCCGCAGAGGAAAAGTGAGTAAAAAGTCCCTCTACATATAGATTTTTTAGGTTGCAAACTTTGCAGATAAACTTCTTAGCATCTTCCCACCAAACTCCTAATCTCCCCATTCCTGTATCTACTTTTATATGTATATCAACTTTTTTAGCTAACCTCTTCGCCTCTTTGTCTAATCTTCTAGCAAAAGCTAAATCCACTACAGTAGGCCTCACTCTATACTTTATGAGAAGCTTTATTGTAGAAGGAAGTAAAGCAGTAAGAACTAAAATTGGCTTCTTAATCCCAGCTTCCCTCAAAGCTATAGCCTCCTCAAGACTTCCCACACCAAAAAAGTTCACTCCTAAATTATCTAACTCCTTAGCTATCCTTATAAGACCATGACCGTAAGCATTCTGTTTAACGGTAGCTAAGATCTTTACAGACTCTCCAACATATCTCCTTACTAAAGATAAGTTCTTTCTTAAATTTCCTAGTTTAATCTCTATCCATAGAGGTCTAAACATTCTTTATCTGGCACTCCTTAGGGTAAATATATAAAGGCTCCAAACTCTCCAATGTTGTAAACAATCTTCTCCTATAAAAATCTTTAGCTATCTCCAAAAGATAAATAACATCAGGATATATATCTAATGGATAAAAATTTATCTGAGGGAAAATCTTCCTTGCATTTTCTCTTATATGACTATGATAAGTTACGTAAAGATAATCGGGATAAAGTTGAACAAACTCCTCTAAGGAATATAGATTTTCTTTCCTTTTCCTTATTAATCGAGTATAATTCCTAACTCTGAAAGTAGCCGCATAAATTAGATTTCTCCGAGCATCACAGACTACTGCAAGTTTGTGAAACTTGCTTCTCAGTTTATGAGCTATAGAAAAAAAACTACCCAAAGCTATTACAGGTTTATTTAAAGCTACCGCTAATCCCTTTATTACACTAAAAGACACTCTTAAACTAGTAAAAGATCCCGGTCCTTTCCCTATTACCAGAGAACTTACATCCTCCCACCTTAAAAGATTCTTTTTTAAATATCTCTCAAGATAAGCTACTATGTAGGATGCCCCTTTCCTCAGCTTTTTCTTAAACTTAAAAATCACTCTTTTATTGTCTACCGCACCCAGAGAGATAATTTCTGAAGAAGCCTCAATACCTAAAAGGACCATATAACTTTTACTTCTCTACTATCTTTACTCTCCTTGTATTAATTCCTAAAAAATCTATAACTACCTTTTTACTTTTAGGAATTAACCTCTCCACTTTATTTGCCCACTCAATCAGTACGATAGCAGATGGAGAATAAAAGTAATCCTGATATCCTAAGTTTATCAGTTCCTTCTTTCTCCTTACCCGATACAAATCGATATGATATACCTTGCCTCGCTTAGTTTGATATTCTCTTATAAGAGTAAAAGAAGGACTTCTTACTCTCTCCTCCTTCTCTCCTAACCCTTTAAGAATCCCTTTTGCAAATACTGTCTTACCCACCCCTAAAGGACCAATTAAGAGAATTACATCTCCTATCTTTAGATTTTTAGAAAACTTAGAAGCCAAAAGTTTTGTTTCTTCCTCTGAAGCGGTTATAAATTCCATCTTTAAAAATGAAGAAATCCTTTTATCTTGAGCTTCTTGATTCCTTCTTTAGATTTTATTTTATAACCAAATTCTTTATTCTTGATTTCTCCTACGAGGAAATACTTCCTCTTAAGGAGTGATAAATCTTGATCTATAGACACAGTAAAAATTAACTCATAATCCTCTCCTCGGTAGATATCTCTTATTCCTCGAGTAAGGGGTAAATTTTCCAAATAAATTAGAGCTCCTTTCCTACTTTCTCTTAAAAGACGCCATAAATCAAGAACAAACCCATCAGAAATATCAATCATAGCATTTATTTTAAACTTCTCTACTAATCTATGAATCTCTCTAATTCTTAAGTGAGGAACTTGGTTAAACTTTAATTCTCCTAATCTTCCTGTAAGAAAAATATAGTCTCCTTCCTTGGCTGAGCTTCTTAGTACATACTTTTGTGTTTCTCCCACTACCCATACATCCAAGAACAAAAACTTTGCCTTAGCAGTATCTCCTCCTACAAACTCTATTTGGAAAGCTCTACATATTTCCTTCACTCCTAGGATTATACTCTTTAATTCTCTAAAAGTTAAGGAAGGAGAAATACCTAAGGAAACTCCTAAAAATTTAGGTATACCAGCACAAGCAACTATATCAGAGACAGCTCTTGCTACCGCTCTCTTCCCCAAGTTTTTAAAACTTATCTTCTTTAAGTCAAAATGTACACCTTCTATGAATAAGTCACTACTCAAAAGAATAAATTTATCCTTGTCTTTTACTATTGCGCAATCCTCTCCAAAAGAAGCTATCACTTTTTTTGAGCTCCCTAAGTAACGTTTTAGAAAATCAACCCAACCTATTTCATCCATAAAATACCTTCAATATATTCTCCCTAAACGGGGGTTTGATTATCCCTCTATCAGTTACTATTGCTGAGATTAACCGGTGAGGAGTAACATCAAACGCAGGGTTATACACTCTAACTCTTTTAGGAGATATATATATTCTCCCTAATACTTTCCTCACCTCATCAGGACTTCTCTGCTCAATAGATATCTCCTCCCCTTTCTCTATAGTGAGATCGAAACTGGTAGATGGAGCTACTACATAGAAGGGCAGGTGATGATACTTTGCTAAAACTGCTAAATTATAAGTTCCAATTTTATTGGCCACATCTCCACATCGAGTAATTCTATCTGCTCCTACGAATATTTTATCAATTTCTCTCCTCTGCATCAAATAAGCAGCCATATTGTCAGTAATAAGAGTGGCGTCAATCTTTCTTTTAGTCAATTCCCAACTAGTTAACCGTGCACCTTGCAGAAGTGGTCTGGTCTCATCCACGTATACTTTTATATTTTTATAGCGACGAACACCCTCATAGATAACTCCTAAGGCTGTACCTTCTCCTGAAGTAGCTAGAAACCCCGTATTACAATGGGTCAAAATTCTATCTCCCTTTTTTATAAGCCTTACGCCATTTCTAGATATTCTACGACACAGTAATATATCTTCATAATGAATCATTTTTGCCTCTTTAAGAATCAATTCTTTCAATTCTTTTATACTCTTGCCTTTATTTTGGTAGACAATCCTCTTTATTCTATCCAAAGCCCAAAAAAGATTTACCGCTGTGGGTCTGGAGGTCTTAAGAAAACTAATCACTCTTTCTAAGGATTTAAAAAACTTAATCTCTCCCTTTTCTCTATGATTCTTCATAGCAATATACACACTGTAGCCAGCAAATACTCCAATAAGAGGAGCTCCTCTTATCCTTAACTCCCTTATAGCTAAAAAGGCTTCTCTAAGATTTTTACATTCTTTCCATTCTTCCTTTAAAGGAAGTTTTCTTTGGTCTAAATAGTATAGCTTCTGATTTTTAAAAATGAGTGCAGAAGTCATTATCTAATTAGTCTCAAAAGAAAACTCTTATTCAATTTTATCGCAGAGAATTCACATACTTCGTTACAACACAAAAGATTCCTCATTACTAAAATCAGCTCCATTATATCATGGGTTTTAAGTTTAGGTAAGTTTACAATCTTAAATCCATCTACCCACCAAGATAAAGATATATCTTCTCTAATAATAGAATTTTCAGGATAGAGTAATTTAAAGCCATTTCTATCAGCTAATTCTTTAGACATTTAGATTTTGAAAACCTTTCTAGCGTTAACCAAAATTATTTGAGATAACTCCTCTAAAGAGATATTCTTGACCTGGGCAACAAAATTATACACATCCTTTATATTTAAGGGGTGAGACTTTTTCCTATTTATGAACATATAGGGGGAATCAGTTTCTAGAAGAAGATTTTCGAAAGGAACAACTTTCAAAGCTTCAATAAGCTTTCTTTTTCCTCTTAATATATTTAGAGAGAAGGAAACCCATCCATCTTTTCTCAAAATTCTTTCTAATGTGTTTCTGTCTTGAGAGAAGCAATGAAAGATTATCTTACGATAGGAAGAAAAATATCCATCTAGAATATCAAACAAAGACAAAGAGTTCCATCGATTATGCACTACTATTGGCAGATCTAACCTTCTTGCTAACTCTATAAATCTCTTAAAAACCTTTACTTGGGTGTTAAAAGATGCTTGAGATTTATAATCTATCCCGATCTCTCCAATACCTACTACCTTTTTACTTTGATGAAACAATTCTTCAAACTCATCTATAACTTCCTCCTTAAAATTGTGAGCTCCTAAAGGATGAAATCCTAAACAGGAGTAGATAAAAGAATATTGAGAAGATAAGGCAACAGAAAGCCTTGCACTAGAGGAATCTGTACTTACGTCGACAAAAATAAACCTTTTTTTCCCCAAAACAAATAACTCTTCTCTGGAGTGGTCATCTAGAGAATTTATATGACAGTGTGTATCTATCAGGATGCCAGAATCCATCAAACTGCAAACAAGATTTATCCCGAACCCCGCCCTTTCCTTGAAAGGGCGGGGTTCGGGGTTTACAGAATTATCAATTAAAGAACTTAAAGAACACTCTCATCTATCCGAGGAAAAAGAGGAGTTCCTTTCTGAGTGATAAATCCTTGAGGTTTCCAACGCACATCCTCTAAGGTTAAATTCTCTTTTAAACTACTTTGACCTAACTGAGACAGAATATCTACTACTGCTTGTGGAAGGAAAGGAGAGATATACACTGTTACTATTCTTATCCCCTCCAGAAGAGAAAGTAGAAAGTATTTTAACTCCTCTATTCTCTTTTCCTTCCACATAACCCAAGGTTTCTTATCCTCAATAAATTTATTCATAAGATTTATAAAAGACCAAATCTTTTCTAAAGCAGAATAAAATTCTAAATTGTCCATAAGGGAGGTATAACTCTTATTTAACTCATCCAATGAAGATTTAAATTCCCAAGGCGGTTCTCTTCTTAGAGAAGAAACTTTTCCCCCAAAGTATTTCTCACTCATATTAAGCACTCTAAATACCAAATTCCCCAAATCATTAGCTAGATCAGAATTTATCCTTTTTATAAATTTTTCTCGAGAAAAGCTACCATCCAATCCAAGGGGAATTTCTCTTAAGAGAAAGTATCTTAAAGCATCACTACCGAATTCTTCTATACAATCAAATGGATTAATAATATTCCCCTTTGACTTAGACATCTTTTCCTGTTCTACCAACCACCATCCATGGGCAAACACAGTGTTGGGAGGAGAAAGACCTAAAGCATGTAAGATAATAGGCCAAAAGATAGCATGTTGTCTTAAGATATCCTTACCAATAAAATGGCAATCTGCAGGCCACCACTTTCTAAAATTCTCTTCTTGATAGTAGAATCCCACTCCACTTATGTAATTAAGGAGGGCATCGAACCACACATACACTACATAGTGAATATCTCCAGGGAATTCTATCCCCCAACTTACTCTATGCTTGGGACGGGAGATACATAAATCATTTAAAGGATTAGACTCAAGAAATCCCAACACCTCATTATGACGAATGGACGGTTTTACAGTCTGAGGATTATCTTTAAGATAGTCCTTTAACCATCCTTGATACTTAGAAAGCCTAAAAAAATAATTATCCTCCTTTATTTCTTCTAAGGGCCTTTTGCATTCCGGGCACCTACCCCTTGTTTCTTTAACTTGTATCTCACTAAAGAAAGACTCACAGGGAACACAATAAAAACCTTTATAGGTAGATTTGTAAATATCACCTTTGTCCCAAAGGATTTCAATAACCTTCTTAACTACTTTTTTATGGAGCTCATCGGTAGTTCTTATAAAGAAATCGTAAGAAATATTTAACATTTTCCAAAGTTTTTGAAAGTTAACTACCACTTCATCAGCAAACTCTCTGGGATGTTTACCCTTAACGTGAGCTGCTTCTCTCACTTTCTCACCATGTTCATCCGTGCCAGTAAGAAAAAAAACTTCATCTTTTTTGAGACGCTTAAACCGTGCTAAAACATCGGTAACAATATTTGTATAGGCATGCCCTATATGAGGAGAAGCGTTAACATAGTAAAGAGGGGTGGTTAGATAAAACTTACTCATTTATAGGATAAGTTATTTTTTCTATCCCTCCATCTTCAAACTCTACATAAGCCAATCTCTTCAAAACATTTACAGAAACTACTTTCCCTTTCCCTCGGGAAGTATGAATAGTCTGACCCTCACGGGGAAGGTTACGAGAAAAATCACGATAGTTCTTATACTCATAAAACAAACAACACATAAGTCTCCCACATATTCCTGATATCTTAGAAGGATTTAGAGGGAGCCGTTGAATCTTTGCCATCTTGATACTCACCGGCTCAAAATTTTTCAGAAAGGAAACACAGCATAAACTTCTACCACAAGGTCCTATGCCTCCAAAAAGCCGAGCCTCGTCTCTTACCCCAATCTGGCGCATTTCTATCCTTATTCTAAAAATCTTAGCTAAGTCTTTTACCAACTCACGAAAGTCAACCCTTCCTTCTGCAGTGAAATAAAAAATTACTTTTTTCTTATCAAAGGAATACTCTGCTTCAACTAACTTCATCTCTAACTTATGTTCTTTTATCTTCCGTGCACAAATCTGCAATGCATCTTTTGCCTGCTTAGTGTTTTCTTTTACCTGTTTTATATCTTCAGGTGTCATTTTCCTTATTATCTTTTTCAAGTTAGCAGAAGGGTACTCCTCACTAACTTCTAAAACTTCTCCGTAGTCTAAACCTCTATCTGCCTCTACGATTACTTTATCTTGTGACTTAACTTCAAAGGGAGCCAGATAGCTTAAAATGTTGCCTACCTCTCTCAATCTTACTAAAGCTACTTTCATTCTATCTCGAAATTAAATTTAAAAGATTCACCGCTAAATTAATGTTTAAATTATCTAACTCATTAATTAGCATAATGGCTCTTTCTAGAATCTCTAAAACTTTGTTAAAATTTTCTTTAAAGTGGGGAATTATCTCATAACTACCAGAATTTATCAATAAATTTCTATTTTTAATTATACCAAAAATCATATAATCCCTCAGGAAAATTATTACATCAGAGAAAAAATTTCTTGCTTCCTCTCTACTCTTAAATACTGGTAAGTTGCCATCAACTAAGAAATTTCTCAATACCTCTTTAGAATAAAGAAAAGAGGCCTCCTCAATCATAGGAAAATAGATTCTTTTACACCGAGAAAGTATTGTAGGAAGAATCATATCAACCCGAGAACTAGTAAGAATAATGAGAGAATCCTTAGGAGGCTCTTCTAGGCTCTTTAAAAAAGCATTGGAAGCTTCTTCAGTAAGATTATGGATATTATTTACAATCAAAACCTTCTTCAGTAAATTTATGCTCTTACGAGCAAGAAATTGCTGGGCTACACGAATATTCTCAATTTTTATAGTATAAGGCTCATCAACACAGAAAATATCGTAGGAAATACTTTTTCCAAACTCTTTACAACTCTCACAACAATTACAGGAATAATCACTATTTGGACAATTTATGAGTTTAGCTATATCTAAACTAAGAGATAGCAGATTACTTCCTACAAATAGATAGGAAGAGCTCACAAGATTATTCCTTTTAAGAAGAGAAAAGTAATCTAAGACTTTTTTATACATTTATCTCTCAAAAAATCATCAACGATTTTCTTAATCCTTCTGGAGATTTCCCGCAAACTTTTATCAGCGTTTACTATCTTTAGGCGCCAGGGTTCTCTTTTAGCAATCATTCTATATCCTCTTCTTAGCCGGTAATGAAAACTTAGAGGTCTTCTCTCAATTCTATCTTTGCCCCTAATTCTTTTAAGTCCCTTTTTTACATCACCATCTAAGAGAATAGTAAGATCAGGCTTTATCCCTAAAGAAAAAATCTTAACTACCTTCTCTACCATCCTACCCAACTTCAACCCATAACCTTGATAAGCTATGGTGGAATCATAGAATCTATCGCAAATGACTACATCGTAATCTTTAAAAGCTCTATTGAGCTTCTCTTCGATAAGCTGAGTTCTTGCTGCTAAGTAAAGAAGGAGTTCTGTATAAGGAGAAATTATCTTTCTCTTATCTAGAAGGATATTTCTTAAAAGTTCACCAACTTTTGTAGACCCAGGCTCTCTAAACACCTTTACTGAAAGCTTCCTCTTTCTCAAATACCTTACCAAGAAAGATATTATACTGCTTTTACCACTTCCTTCTAATCCCTCAAAGGTTATAAACAAAGCACGTTTACTCACCGTTTCATCCGCCACCGAGTAGTACCATCAGATAAATCTTCTAAGATTATCCCCTTCTGTGTTAACTCCTCTCTTATTTTATCTGCTTCTCTAAATTTTTTTTCTTGACGTAACCTCTTTCTCTGAGAGATTCTTTCCTCAATATACTTTTTGAAATCTTCGGGTAACTGGATTTCCTCCTGGAAAAGAGAAAATATATTCCCTACTGTCAAAAGGAAGTTTTTAACCTCTCCGAGAAATTCCCTATTTTTATCTCTTCCCACCAAAGGAGACAAAGAAAATAGTAAAGCTTTAGCTTGAGGTATGTTAAAATCATCATCCATAGCTTTCGCAAACTCTCGAGTAAGATTAAGAATCTCTTCTCTCTTTATAGGAAGAGAAGGAATATCTTTTAAATAATCATAGACAATATATAATCGCTTCCTTTGAGCTTCTGCTTCCTCTAATCTCTCCCAGTCGAAATCAAGGGGAGAAGTATAATGAGCAGAAAGATAAAACAATTTGAGGGCTTCATGAGAAAACCTTCTAGTTACTTCTTTGATAGTAAAGAAATTGCCTAGGGATTTAGCCATCTTCTCCTTGTTAAAAGTAATAAGACCGTGATGGAGCCAATATCGAGAAAAAGGTGAATTCCCTATACTCTCGGATTGGGCTATCTCATTTTCATGATGAGGAAAGATCAAATCTTTACCCCCTCCATGAATATCTAAAGGTGAACCTAAAAATCTTTCTGCCATAACTGAACATTCTATATGCCAACCTGGTCTTCCTTCTCCAAAAGGAGAAGACCAATAAGGTTCTCCTTCTTTTCTTCTCTTCCAGAGAGCAAAATCAAAAGGATCCTTCTTTAAAGGATCCCTCTCTATTCGTACTCCTTGGAAAAGTTCGTCCAACTTTTTACCAGAAAGTTTTCCATAGGAAGCAAACTTCCTTACACTGAAATAAACATTGCCTTCTCTCTGATAGGCGTAACCTTTATCAATTATTCTTTTTATGAAATCTATCATATAAGGAATATTCTCTGTAGCTTTTGGTTCAATATCCGCAGGAGGTAACTTCAATAAACCTAAATCTTCATAGTAGCTTTTAATATAGGTTTCTCTTACCAACGTAAAGGCCTCTTCCAAAGATATTCTTCTCTCTTGGCTCCATTGTTTAGCTTTATTAATTATTTTATCATCGACATCAGTAATATTTCTTACAAATTTTACTTTAAATCCTTTATAGTTTAGGTATCTTCTCATTACCTCAAAGATATATAAGGAACGACCGTGACCAATGTGACAGTGATCATAAACAGTTACTCCACACGAATAAATCTTAACTAAAGGAGGAGAAAGTGGTCTAAACTCTTCCTTATTTCTGGTTAGAGTATTAAATATCTTCAACATACTCGCCTTAGGAGAACTACGACTAAACAAGCTACTGCGTCTTTTCCCCCGAGAAGTTCTAAACTCTCTCTTGATTTTATTTTAAAGTTTATTTTTTCCACTCTAAATATCTTTCTAAGAGAAGCTACTATCTCCCTCTTGTAAGGGGAAAGATGTAATCTATCCAAAATTACCGTTACATCTATATTTGCAATTTCAAATTTGCCTTTTATTTTCTTCAAAACTAGATTAACGATTTTTTTACTACTCATCCCTTGGAACTTCTTTTGGTAAGGAGGGAAGTAATCGCCAATATCTCCTAAACCTGCTCCTCCTAAGATAGCATCGCAGATAGCATGAAGGACAACATCTCCGTCAGAGACCGCTTCTAGTCCCCAAGGATAGTCAATCTTCCATCCTCCCAAGACTAATCTCTTTCTTCTTTTAGTAAATCTATGAACATCGAACCCTAAACCTACTGAGGAAATCGCTTGATCTAAATCATCAAATGATTCCTTCTCTAACCTAATTCTTAAAAGACCTTTTTTCATCTCTCATCTTTAAGATTAGTTCTCCTAAGATTAAATCCTGAGGATAGGTTATCTTAATATTTAAATAATCTCCTTCCACTATCTTAACTTTCTTACCTAAAAGCTCCAAAAATTGAGTATCATCATAAACCTTTCTTCTTCTAAACCTTTGATAAACATCAAACAATACCTCCTTCTTAAACCCCTGAGGAGTCTGAATTCTATAAATTTCTCTTCTCTCTATAGTCTTTTTTATCATCCCTCTCTCTACCACCTTCAAGCAATCATTCTCAGGTAAACCTAGAGTTACCCCTGGATATCCCTTTCTCAAGTAGTTAACTATCTCTTTCACTTTTTCTTCTTTTATAAAGGGCCTAGCCCCATCGTGAATGATTACATACTCTATACCCTCCTTCACAGCCTTAAGACCAAGGTAAACAGAATCTTGTCGTCTTCTCCCTCCTTTGGTAAGAATTATCTTAGGAGAAGAGAATTCCTTCTTAATCAAGGAAAAATATTTCCTCCTACACACTACTACAATTTGATCAATATACCTATCTATCTTCAGAAAAGTCTCTATACTATAAAAGAGGAGAGGCTTACCACCTAAATTTACAAATGGTTTATCTATTTTTAATCCTAACCTCCTTCCTCTGCCAGCGGAAGCTAAAATGACTGCAACTTTCATCCTGCCAATTTAGTGAAAATGATTCGTCCACTAGGAGACTGAAGAACACTGGTAACTTCAACGTCAACTATCTTCCCTATAAGCCAACGAGCATTCTCTACTACTACCATTGTCCCATCTTCTAGATAACCTACTCCTTGGTTAGGCTCTTTCCCTTCCTTTATAACTTTTATAGATAGTTTTTCTCCAGGAATAAAAATAGGCTTTAGAGCATTGGCTAAGTCATTAACGTTTAAAACCTTTACTCCCTCCAATTGAGCTATACGGTTGAGATTATAATCGGTAGTGAGAACCTTGGCATCTAACATCTTAGCTAAATTAACGATTTTGGTATCTACATCACTAAAGCCTTCAAACTCTTGCTCATTTATTACTACCTCTATGTTAGGCTCTTTCTTTAAAGCATGCAAGATTTCTATACCTCTTTTTCCTTTCTGTCTTTTTAGATGTTCAGTAGAATCTGCTAATGCATGTAATTCATTAAGAACGAAACGAGGAAGGATAAACCTCGCCTCTAAAAATCCTGTCCTTACTATATCTAGTATCCTTCCGTCAATTATACTACTGGTATCTACTACAATAGCTTCCTCTTTTAACTCTTGACGACGGAATCTTACGTAGGGAATAATCAGGTGGAACTCTTCTTTCCCCTTAAGTCCTAAAGTAAGTCCTATATAAATAAAGATAAGAGTAAAAAGAACTCGTAGGTTATAATCTATCTCCTGGGGAATATTAAAAAGGCTAAGCAGTCCTCCAAAAAGTTTAGCTACGATTAACCCTAAAACTATTCCAAATACAGCAGCAGAAAGTCCCTTTAAAGAAACCCGTCTAGCCATTATCTCAAAAACAACCAGAGCAGAACCAATTAAGAACCCTCCCAAAGCAAACATCCAAGGATTCTTCTCCCCTAACAGATAACCAACACCAGTAAGAAGAACCACAAAAAGAATTCTAATTATGGTAAGACTGAACATAAAACCTCCTTTAACTTTATAAAAACTCTTATAACTTATCTAAAGCTTCTTTTAGAGAACTCACTCCTTCTATCTTAATACTTTGGTGAACTTCCTTTTCCACTTCCTTTACATTGATTCGAGGAATAAAGACTTTCTTAAAGATCTTACTCCTCTCTAGCTCCTTAAGTCTTAAATTTATATTAGTCACTCCCCTCACCTCTCCTGCTAATCCTACCTCTCCTACAAAAACATAGGAAAAAGGGACTATTTTATCTTTATAACTAGAAATAATTGCTATGCAAGCTCCTAAATCAGCGGCGGGATCATTAATCTTTATCCCTCCTCCTACATTTAAAAATACATCCTCGCTAGAAAGAGAAATCCTAACCCTCTTCTCTATAATAGCCACCAAAAGAGAGAAACGATTGAAATCAAATCCTAAGGATCTTCTTCTTACCATTCCAAAACTAGCTCTACTTACTAGCGCCTGTATTTCTAGAGTAATAGGTCTTATTCCCTCAATAACACATACAATACAACTACCAGCAATAGACCTATCCCTTTCAGGAAGAAAAATATCCGTCAAGTTAGCTAATTCTTTTAACCCCGAAGAGCTCATCTCAAAGAATGCTAACTCCCCTGCGGGTCCAAAACGATTCTTTATTGCTCTCAAAATACGGTAAGTAGAAATAGTTTCACTTTCAAAGTACAATACACAATCCACTAAATGTTCCAATAGCTTAGGTCCGGCTATTGATCCTTCCTTAGTAACATGACCAATAATAAATACAGGAATCCCCTTACTCTTTGCTATCTGAACAAGAAAATCGGCACATCCTTTCACCTGGGAAACACTACCCTTAGGAGAAGATATTTTAGGATGGTAAACTACTTGGATAGAGTCTATAACTAAAAATTGGAAACCCCCTTGCTTTAGATGTGTATAAATCTCTTCTAAATTATCTTCATTTAAGATGTAGAGTTTGTCATTAGAAATTTTTAATCTATCCGCCCGCAAATTTATCTGCTCAATAGACTCCTCAGCACTAACGTAAAGAACTCTCCCTATATGAGCAAGCTGAGAACTTACCTCTAAAAGAAGGGTAGATTTGCCTATCCCGGGAGATCCTCCCACTAACACAACTTCTCCTTTTATAAGCCCCCCTCCTAAGATCTTATCTAATTCCTTAATACCAGTGGAAATTCTTTCTCTCTTTAAAACCTCACCTTGCCCTAAAGAAACAGGCAAAGAGGGAGATTTCTCTAATTCTGGAGAAACTGCTTCTTTCTCTTCACTAAAAGACTCCCAGCTTCCACACATAGGACACCGACCTAGCCACTTTACTGATTTATAACCACAGCTATTGCAAACAAACATCCTTTCTTACTTTCTTCTCTTCTTTGGCTTTCTCTCTTTTGGTTTATGAAGAAGTTTCCAAGGATGAGCCTTTAAATCCTCAATTAATTCTTCTGTCTTTAGGTATAAAGAATCATCATAGATAAACTTACCTAAACTTCCCTCTTTATCCTTAATTCCTCTTAAAATTTCTTTTAAATCTTGACTTGCTCCTTTTAAATTTATCACAATACTCTTTAAAGAACTCCTTAGCTCTTCTTCTCTAATAAATTCATCTAATTTCTTCATAGTTTTGTAGAAAGAATCCATAATATTAAAAAGTGGAGTAGAGGAGGTTCCTATAACTAATTGATTTTCCTTCAAGAACTTTTTTTTATGTGGCTGAGCAGGAATAATTTCCAAGTACTTTTCTCCAAAAAGGCTTAAATTGTTAATAAAAAAATAAGAATCCTTAGGAATTTTTATCCCTCGCTCTATCTTAGCATAAACGTAAACTACAGTATTATTTCCTTCTTCTTTTACTTCAACTCTCTTAATTTCACCAACATCTACACCACATAATCTTACCGGCGAAGACGGTCTAAGCCCCTCAGCAAAGTCAAATTTGACTTTTACTATGTAACTTCCTCTTAAGAAAGATACCTCTCTAAGAGATAAGGTAGTAAGAAATATGATAATCATTGCTCCTAATAAAAATACTCCTATCTTTATCTCCACCAAATATCTTCGCAGATCTAAAATCTTTTTCCTCCTCATCTCTATACCTCCATCTCCTTTATTGGTCCAGATGAACTTCCTCTTATGAATTGGATAATTCTCTCATCCTTAATATGCTCTAAATCTTCTTTCTTACCCTCAAAGATTATTCTCCCTCTAAGGAGAAACGCACACCTATCTGCTATCTTAAGACCAACATTCAAATCATGGGTGACTACTAAGGTGGTAACGGAAAGTTTACTTTTAAGCTCATTAATAAGGGAGATTATTTTATCTACCGAGATAGGGTCAATCCCTGTAGTAGGTTCATCATAGATAATTATCTTAGGATGGTAGATTACTGCTCTAGCAATAGCTACCCTTTTTTTCATTCCTCCACTTAGCTGATGGGGATACAACTTTTCAGTACCTTTTAGACCCACTACTTCTAAATAATGAGAAACTTCCTTAGTGATCTGTTCTCTAGTTAAATCCGAGTGATGGTAAAGAGCAAATCCTACATTTTCCTCTACTGTTAGGGAATCAAAGAGGGCACTGTTTTGAAAAACTACACCGAACTTCAACCTTATTCTATCTAACTTTTCTTTAGAAAGCGAGGTAATATCTACTCCCTCAATGAATACTCTCCCTGAATCTGGCTTAAGTAAGCCAATAATATGTTTTAAAAGAACTGTTTTACCTGCACCACTTCTCCCTAAAATTAAAAACGACTCCCCCTCACTAATTTCTAAATTTATCTTATCCAATACTTTTTTACTGTCAAAAAATTTAGTAAGATTTTCTATTTTAATAATGTTCATACTAGAATAAAGTAAAATAAAGCAGTAAGGATACAATCGCAGACAATAATAAGTATAAAAGATCTCACTACTGAATGGGTAACTACCTTAGCTACATCACTAGAACTGTAAGGCTTTAAACCCTCAAAGCAAGCCACAAAAGCAATTATTGCTGCAAAACAAACACTTTTTATAAGACCACTAACGATATCTTTGTACTGGAGAGCATCGAAGGTCATTTTAAAGTAAAAATGAAAAGGGATAGAAAACTTTAATGCTCCCACAGCATACCCCCCAAAGATACCCAAGCAGTTAGCATAAGTTACTAGAATAGGTAAAGAAAAAACAAGACCTATAAATTTAGGAACGACAAGATAATCTATGGGATTAACTGCAAATGCTTCTAAAGCATCCACTTGTTCGCTTATCTTCATGGAACCTATTCCTGCAGTAATAGAAGCACCACTTCGTGAAGCAACTATTAAAGAACTTAATACCGGTCCTAATTCCCTAGTTAAAGAGAGCGCTACCAAAGAAGCGATATAAATCTCTGAAGAAAACTTCTTAAGTTGATAAGCTGTCTGGAAGGCAACAATTACCCCCACGAAGAAGGAAATTAATGATACCAAGAAAAGACTGTCAATACCTATAAAAACAATCTCCTTACTTACAGTTTTAAAATCTCTTTTACGAGTAAATAGAAAGTAAAAAACATTCTTTATAAAGATACCTAAACTTCCTAGATAACTAAAAAGAACTTCTACTTTTTTAACCAAATTCATAAAGACTCACTCATACTTTATAAAAAATACATTTTTAAAAAAGTAAACCAAAATTTAACAAGAGAAAAAGAGAACCCTATAATGAGGAGAGGGGAAATAAAAGATGCAATTAAAGACGAAATAAATATCATTCAAAGATTAATTCATCTCCTTTCCGTTTCACCACTATCTTAATTACTCCCTCTTTCTCTTTACGAACAAACTTCCCCCTGATTATCTCCTCAGCTAAGGGATCTTCTAAAAACCGCTGTATTACTCTCTTTAGAGGACGAGCACCAAAGACAGGATCAAATCCTTTCTCAATGAAAAATTCCTCTGCCTCAGGGGTAAGTTCTATAGAGATTCCCTGTTCTCCTAAACGAGCATTGGTATAAGAAATCTCAATCTCCACAATCTTCGCTAACGCCTCTTTATTCAAAGGCTTAAACACAATAACTTCGTCCAATCTATTTAAAAATTCTGGTTTAAAAGTTTTTTTAACTTCCTCAAGAAGGAGGCGACTCATTTCCTCATAACTAATCTCTTCTTTAATAGCCTTAAACCCCAGAGATCCTCTCTTTCTTATAATTTCTGCTCCTACGTTAGAAGTCATAATTAAAATAGTATTTTTAAAGTCGACTTTCCTTCCAAAGCTATCCGTAAGTCTCCCTTCCTCTAAAATCTGCAAGAGGATGTTAAATACATCGGGATGAGATTTCTCAATTTCGTCTAAGAGAACTACTGCGTACGGTCTCCTTCTTACTCTTTCGGTTAGCTGACCTCCCTCCTCATAACCTACATATCCAGGAGGAGCTCCTATGAGGCGAGATACATTAAACTTTTCCATATACTCACTCATATCTAACTGAATAAGGGCTTCCTCATCACCAAACATAAACTCTGCCAATGCCTTAGCTAAAAGTGTCTTACCTACTCCTGTAGGACCAAGGAACATGAATGACCCTATAGGACGTTTAGGCTCTTTAATCCCTGCTCTTGCTCGCCTAACTGCTCTAGCGATAGAAGCAATGGCTTCCTCCTGACCAACTACTCTCTTCTTGAGCTCTTCTTCCATCTTTAATAATTTCTCTGACTCCTTCTCTTCTAAGCGGTAAATAGGTATGCCGGTAATCTGAGAAACCAACCTAGCAATATCTTCTTCATTAACAGTGGGAACAATTTGATCTCGTTTCTTGCTCCACTCCCTGCGAGCATTTTCCAACTTTAGACGAATACTTTTTTCCTCATCTCTTAATCTCGCTGCCGTTTCAAAATCTTGCTGTTTTATCAGCGCTTCCTTCTCTTTAACTATCTCTTTCAACTTATTCTCCAATTCATGGATCTCCTTAGGTACAGTGAGCACTGCTAATCGTGCACGTGCTCCAGCCTCATCAATTAAATCGATTGCCTTATCAGGAAGAAATCTTCCCGATATATAACGATCGGAAAGCTTAGCTGCTGCCTCTAATGCTGAATCAGTAAATTTTACTCTATGATGGGCCTCATACTTATCTCTCAAACCCTTTAATATCTCTATAGTCTCCTCCACAGTATTAGGTTCAACAATTATGGGCTGGAATCTTCTCTCTAAAGCAGCATCCTTCTCAATATGTTTTCTATACTCATCCAAAGTAGTAGCCCCAATACATTGAATCTCTCCCCTAGATAGCGCTGGTTTTAAGATATTGGAAGCATCTATTGCTCCTTCTGCTGCTCCCGCTCCTACCAGAGTGTGAAGTTCATCAATAAAAATTATCACATCTTTGGATCGCTTTATCTCTTCCATCACTGCTTTAATCCTTTCTTCAAACTGACCTCTATATTTTGTACCTGCAATCATCAAAGCTAAATCTAAACCTACTATTCTTTTCCTCCTCAAAACTTCAGGAACATTACCACTAAAAATACTCTGAGCTAATCCTTCTACAATCGCAGTCTTACCAACTCCTGCCTCTCCCAAAAGTACAGGATTATTTTTGGTACGACGAGAAAGCACTTGAATTACTCTTTCTATCTCTGTCTTCCTACCGATTACAGGATCAAGCTTTCCTTCCTTAGCTAATTTAGTTAGGTCTCTGCCGAAGGAATCTAAAGCGGGAGTTTTGGAGGCAGCGGCGGTAGTTCCTGGAGTATGCATCCCTCCTAAGAGCGAAGAGATCTCACTTCTTACTCTCTCTAAATCTATCCCCAAACTGTAAAGAATCTGACTAGCTAAACCTTCTCCTTCTCTTATCAATCCTAAAAGGATATGCTCGGTACCGATATAGTTATGACCTAAATTACGTGCCTCTTCTGCAGCAATCTCCAAAGCTTTCTTTGCTCTAGGAGTAAAAGGAATATCTCCTATCACTGCTTGGGCACTTCCTGGAGCTACTAACTTCTCTACCTCTCTTCTTAATCTATCCAGATCCATTCCTAAATTTTGTAATACGGCACAAGCTACACCTTCTCCTTCTCTTATCAATCCTAAAAGGATATGCTCGGTACCGATATAGTCGTGATTGAATCTTCTTGCCTCCTCCTTAGCCAACACTAAAACTTTTCTTGCTCTCTCGGTAAAACGATTAAACATAGAAAGCCTCCTACTTGAGTTTACTCCTTAATAGAGCAGCACGTTTATAATCCCGCTCTTGATCTTCTAAAGTCCTCCCTTCCATTTTTTGAAGATGAGCAGGTTGAATAATAATGAAAAGGTTATTTATTACATCTCTCTTTATCCCTTTAATTATACCTAAATCCAACCCTAAACACAATAGAGAAAGATGGGATAAAGCTTCTTTGGTAGTAATAAGACGGGCGTTCCTTAAGATTCCCAGAGCTCGCCAAATACTGTCTTCCAAGCTCGGTTTATGCCTCCTTAGAAGAAAATCTCTCGCTGATTCCTCCTGATCCTTAATCTGTTTAATTACTCCCGAGAGATTATCTATAATTTCTTCCTCGGAGATACCCAGACTTACCTGATTAGAGATCTGGAAGAAATTACCTAAAGCTTGTGTCCCTTCTCCAAAGAGTCCTCGAGTAGTAAAGGAGAGTTTAGCTAAAAGTTCCAAAATCTTACTTATCCTTTTAGTAAGGGCTAATCCTGGAAGATGAAGCATACAGGAAGCACGTAAAGCTGTTCCTACATTAGTAGGACAAGCAGTAAGATATCCTATCTCAGGGAGAAAAGCATAAGGAAGAAATCTACTAATAGCATCATCCACCTTATTGATAATCTCCCAAGTCTCCTCTAAGTTAAATCCCGAAGTAAGAACCTGGATCCTTAAATGGTCTTCCTCATTTATCATTATAGAGATTCTCTCATCAAAACTCACTATTAATCCCTTCCCCTGAGGTCTATTAATATGTTCTTGACTAATAAGGTGTCTTTCTAAAAGGAATTGCCTATCGAGAAAATTTACCTCATCCATCCTTACAAGAAAACCAGGTTTAAGAATATCTACTTTAGACCAAAAACTCTCTACTCTCTCTAAAACCTCCTTTTTCTGAGAGTGGGTAGCTTTAGAAGGAAAGGGGAGATCTTTAATATTCCTTGCTAACCTTAAGCGAGAAGAAATCACTACCTCTGCTTCAGGACCCTTAGGATTTAGCCACCATCTCTCGTTAGAGAGAAATTCCTCAAACATACTTTCAAACTTTTTTTCTATTTCTCCTTCTTTCTAACTCCTTTATTCTATCTCTTATCTTGGCTGCCTCCTCATACTCTTCTAACTTTATTGCTCGGGTGAGCCTATGTTTTAACTCTCTTATTTTTCTCTCAACTAAAATATCTGACTCCACCTCTTTAGGAAATTTACCTACATGGTGAGTAGAACCATGAATTTTTCTCAACAAAGGAAAGAGGCTCTCTCGAAATGTTTCGTAACACTTACTGCAACCCAGCCTCCCCTTCTTTTTGAATTCATCTAAAGTGAGAGCACACTTAGGACAAGATATACTTGGCTTCTCTTTTATTTCTTTTTTCTCTACCAATCCTCCTAAAAGCTCAGAGAGATCAAGCTGAGCCTTCAATTCTTCAGTTTTCAAATTAGCACACTCCTGACACAGGTGGAGTTCCACAATTCGATTTCCCGTAATCTCTGTAAGGTGAACGGTAGCAATATTTTTGTGACAGATATCACACAACATAACTACAATGCGTACTTCACTCCCTCTTTCCGAATAAGTTTCTTAAATTCCTTCATTATAAATTTAGTAAGTTTTCCGGGCTTACCATTACCGATTTTTCGTCCATCCACTTCCACCACAGGAACAACCTCTGCTGCTGTCCCTGTTAAAAAACATTCCTCACTTATGTAAAGCTCATGTCGAGTAAGTACATGTTCATGAGTAGGTATTTTAAGTTTTCTAGCAATTTCTAATACGGTATCTCGAGTTATTCCTCTCAATGTACCCATACATTGAGGAGGAGTATATAACTGTTCCTTTTTTACTACGAAAATATTATCCCCAGTACACTCAGCTACGTAACCTAAATGGTCGAGCATCAAAGCTTCCTGATAGCCCGCATTTATAGCTTCAATCTTTGCGAGGATATTATTCAAGTAATTTAGAGATTTAATCTGAGGATTTAGGGCTTCAGGTAAGTTTCTTATAGTAGGTACAGTAATTATAGCCATCCCCTTCTCATAAATCTCTCTAGGATAGAGGGAAATCTTATCAGCAATAATCACCACTGTTTCGTTGCCTCGACACTTTGTAGGATCAAGCCCTAAATCACCCTCTCCTCGCGAAACAATTATCCTTATGTAGGCATCTTTTAATTTATTTACCTTAAGGGTCTTTACTACTGCAGAAACCATCTCCTTCTCACTGAGAGGAATCTCCAACATTATGGAGTGAGCAGATTCAAATAATCTACGGATATGTTCTCTTAGCTTAAAAACCACACAATTATAAGCACGGACCCCCTCAAATACTCCATCGCCGTAGAGAAATCCATGGTCAAGAACACTTACCTTAGCTTCCTTCTTAGGAACTAACTTCCCATTCAAATATATCTTCATATTACCTCCAACTTATAAAAAGATTCTTCCTTCTCTAATATAAATAATTTTTTCCGCTTCCTTGGCTAATTCAATATTATGAGTGACCAAAATTATCGTTTTATTTTTCTCCTGATGCAAACGCTTAAGAAGAAATTTAACTCTCTCTGCCGAAGATGAATCTAAATTTCCTGTAGGCTCATCACATAAAAGGACCTCTGGCTCTGCCACCAAAGCCCTTGCTATAGCTACCCTTTGCTTCTCTCCTCCGCTAAGTTCGCTAGGAAAGGCATTTACTTTTTCTTCTATCTCCAAATATTGTAACAAATCCTGAATTCTTTTAAAAGCAAATTTTATCTCTCTTTTTTTATTAAGCAAGAGAGGAAGAAACAAGTTCTCAGCAACGGTCAGCTCTTCTATAAGATGGTAAAATTGAAAAACAAAACCAACCTTTTCTCTACGCCAAAGAGAAAGCTGTCTTTCCTTCATCCTGTATATGTTTATCCCCTCAAAAAATACTTCTCCTTGGGTAGGGGGTTCTAATCCTCCCAGGATATGCAGGAGAGTGGACTTACCTGCTCCTGAAGGCCCAACTATAGATAAGTAGGTATTCTTCTCTACCGTCAAATTCACTTTATCTAAAGCTAAAATCCTATCTTTCCCACTTTGATACACTTTAGAGAGAGATTTTATTTCTATCAACTTACTCATATCTTAACGCTTCAGAAATCGATAACTTAGAAGCTTTAAAAGCAGGAAGCAGACTAGCAATAAAAGAAAGTAACACACATATAAAAGAAATAGCTAGTATATCTCGGTAATCTATATATACAGGAAGGTAATTAATATAGTAAATCTCTTCAGGGATCTTAATGAGGTGATATTCTTTCAAGAGAAAACATATCCCTCCCCCCACACTAAGCCCTCCTAACAATCCTAAAATTCCTAAGATGACTCCTTGAGAAATAAATGCCCCAAGAATCTTATTTGAATCAAATCCAATTGCCTTAAGAATCCCTATATCTTTTACCTTCTCCGCCACCTTCACCATAAGAATGGAAAGAATAGTAAAAGCAGCTACCACAATAATTAAACTTAAGATAACAAACATTGTAATCTTCTCAAGCTTAAGAGCAGAAAATAAAGCACGATTGGAACCTATCCAGGTATTTATTATTAAAGGTGTTTTCACCCTTTTCTCTATTTCTTTCTTTACCTCATCTACAACCCAGGGGTTTTTAATCTTTGCGCCGACATAAACGAGATAATTTTTGCTTAAACTTTTTGCCTCTCCTAAGTCACATACTAAGTAATTGTTATCCAAATCGTACAATCCTACTTTAAAAATTCCCCTTATCTCTTTCTCTTTCAAAATCAGCTTTCTTTCTAAGGGGTAAAATTCTATTCTTTCTCTAGGGAAAATTTTCTGGCTTAAACCTTCACCTACAAAGAAACCTTGTTTAGCTATTTCTCTCTTTACGAATTTATAAAAAGTAGTTCTTTCTTCCTTATCTTCAAAATCAATACCTCTTACTAAAAGAGGAACAATATAATCGCCGAATTTAGCAAATATTTGGGTATGCAAAAACAAGCTAGCACTTTTTACTTGAGAAACCTTTTTTATTTCCTCTCTAATTATATCGAGCTTGGAATTGTCCTTACTCTCTATAACTAAATGATAGTTAAAACTCAAGAGCCGAGAAGTCAAATCGTAATCAAATCCATTCATTACGCTAGTTACGATTACTAAAGTTGCTACTCCTAAAGCTATTCCTGCAACCGCCATTATACTTACTAAGGAAAGATGGCGTCTTTTGCCTCTAAAGAGATACCTCTGGGCTAAAAACAGTTCCACTCTCATTAACTCTATAAGGGTTTAAGCAGGGGGAAAAGGATAACGTCTCTTATAGAAGGCTGGTTTAAAAGGAGCATTATTAGTCTATCTATACCTACACCTAATCCAGCAGCAGGAGGCATCCCGTATTCTAGAGTAAGAAGGAAATCCTCATCTATCTTCTTGGGAAGTTCTTCCTCTGTCTCTAGTTGAGCTTTAAACCTTTCTTTCTGTTCTATAGGATCGTTTAACTCAGTGTAACTATTAGCTATCTCTAACCCTCCTATAAACAACTCAAACCTCTCTGCAATATTAGGGTCATCTCTTTTTGTCTTAGCTAAAGGAGACATCCATTTAAAAAAATCAGTCACAAACACAGGTCTTTTCTTAGGAAAACGTTTCTCAATTAACTCCTCAGTAATATTGAGAATCTGAGAACGGCTTAGCTGACTTAGAGAAAGATTTAATCTTTTAGTTACTTTCTCCAATACTTCTTCTTGAGAATCAGAAGCAAGTACTCCTAACTCTTCTTCAAACAATTTGGCAAAAGAAATTCTCTCCCAAGGAGGAGTAAAATCTATTAGCTGACCTTGATACTCCACACTCATTTCTCCATGAAGATATTTTACTAATCCAGAAATTAGCTCTTCACATATCTCCATCATATACTGATAGTCATGGTAAGTGGCGTAAGCCTCTAACATAGTAAATTCTGGAGAGTGCTGCGAAGAAAGCCCCTCATTCCTAAAGTTTTTGTTAATCTCATAGACTTTATCCAACCCTCCTACCAGAAGTCTCTTCAGGTAGAGCTCAGGGGCAATCCTTAGATAAACATCACAATCGATAGCATTGTAGTGAGTCACAAAAGGCTTACCTCGCGCTCCACCAGGAAGAATCTGGAGAATAGGTGTTTCAACCTCAAAATACCCTTTCTTATTAAAAAAATTCCGAATGAAGTTTATAATTTCACTCCGTCTTAAGAAAACTTCTCTACTCTTAGAAGAAGCGATTAAATCTAGATACCGTTGTCTGTATTTTATCTCTACATCCTTTAGCCCATGCCACTTCTCTGGCAATGCACGTAAACACTTAGCTAAGAACTTTAAATCTTCTACTAAAACCGTAGGCTCCCCAGTCTTTGTTTTAAAAAGTTTTCCTATTATGCCCAAAATATCTCCTACATCGAACTCCTTAAAAAGCTTGTATTTATCCTGAAGAACATTTATTTGAAGATAAATTTGAATCTTACCGGTAATATCCATTATATGAGCAAACGTAGACCTACCATGTTCCCTCTTAGTTAGAATTCTGCCTGCCAAGGCTACACTTTCTCCTTCTCGGAAGGTCTTTAGAATTTCTCCAATGGAGTGGGGCTTAGGAAAGCTCCTTTCTAAGAAAGGATCACCTATAATCTTTCTAATTTTCTCTAACTTAGCAAGATAATCCATAACTCGATTACCTACAAGATTATATAAGAGTTAAAAAAAACTGTCAAAAAATATTTTTGAATCTAATTATCTTATATTATCCTTGACAAAAATAACTTCTCTGGGTATACTAACCGGCTATGGCAAAGTATTGTGAAATATGTGGAAAAGGATCTATCACTGGGCACTCTATTACTCGCCGAGGTCTAGCTAAGAAAAAGGGAGGCGTTGGTAAAAAGACTACAGGGATTACTAAGCGCCGGTTCTTCCCTAACCTTCAAAGAAAGAAAGTAATTATTGATGGTAAGGTAAGAAGGATTCTGGTCTGTACTAAATGTATAAAGAAGGGTCTTTTTAACCTCCCTAAGAAAATCAAGAAATTCTAATATCCCTAATTACCAGTCTAACGTTGTCATAGTAAGAATTCCTCTCTAAAGAGTAAACTATATCTAATGATGCACCATAATTTAAAAGATCAAAAAATTGATTGTCTTCAGATGAAACTGCCTCATAAGTATAGGTGCCATCAGTTATCCAAAAATTGTAAAGTTTTGTCTGTTTTCCAGAAGAAATATTTATCTTTTTAGGAGGGCTCTTAACATGAACTTTTCTAGTTAAAAATAAGGGGTAGGAATTCTCCTCACCAAAAGGTTTTAACTTCTCTAGCTCTCGAGCCAATTTAACACTTATGTACTTAAATGGTAATTCTAAATCTATTTCTAAGTTAGGAAGAGATCTTTTACTACCTACTCTTCTTTTTACTGCCTCATTAAACTTATACTTAAACTTCTCCAAATTCTCTTTTGAAATCTCTATCCCCGCAGCTTTTTTATGACCTCCATAAGTAGAAAGAAGCTCTCTACATTCTTCCAGAACCTCCATAATGTGAATTCCGGGAATAGACCGCCCAGAACCCTTACCTCTATTATTCTCAACTCCTATAACTAATGTAGGACGCCAAAATCTCTCTACAAGCTTGGAAGCAACTATACCTAAAACTCCTGGATGCCAACCATCTCGATAAACTACCAAAGCAAAATCTTCTTTTAGGTCTCTTTCCACTATCTCCTCTGCGTCTCTTAGAACTTCGCTTTCTATAGCTTTTCGTTGGCGATTGTAATCTTCAATTATCTTGGCTGAGTCTCTTAACTGCTCGGTGTCATAACAGAGAAAAAAATCTAGAATCTTCTTAGCATCGGCAACTCTGCCACAAGCATTAATCCTTGGTCCTAAGATATATCCTATATGGTAAGGCTCGATATTCTTAGGAGTTATCTTCGCTGACTCACAGAGAGCAGAAATTGCTGGACGATAGTTGCTTCTTAACCACTTGATCCCTTCGGAAAGAAATATTCTATTTTCTCCTTTGAGAGGAACAACGTCACATACGGTAGCTAAAGCTACCAAGTCTAAAAGATCAAAAGGGAAATTCCTTCTAAGAGCCCAAACTACTTTGAAAGCTAGTCCTGCACTAGTTAATTCTTTAAAAGGGTAACTTGACCCTTCTCTTTTAGGGTTTAGGAAGGCATAGAAATCATTATTTAGTCCTTCCTTAGGAGTGTGATGATCGACTACAATAACATCTATCCCTAAAGATTTAGCTAACCGTGCCTCCTGGTAAGAGTTAGTCCCGCAGTCAAAGCAAATCAAAAGAGTAACTCCATCTCCTTTTACTTTCTCCAATACATTTTTGGTTAAGCCGTATCCTTCATGAATACGATGAGGAATATAAAAGGAAATCTGCAAGGGGAAGTTTTTTATATACTCATAAAAGATAACTAAAGAAGTGACACCATCGACATCGTAATCTCCCAAGAGACATACTCGCTCTCCTCTCTCTATAGCTTTCCTTATCCGCTCCAAAGCCTTATCTATATCAGGAAGAAGAAAAGGAGAAAATAAATTATCTACTCGAGGCTCTAAGAAAGAAAAAAACTCCTCCTCCCTTATATCTCGGTTGATAAGAAGTTGAGCTAAAACAGGATTGATATTGTACTTCTTACTTAGTACAAAAGCTTGAGGAGAGAAATTTCTTACTATCCAATTCTTTTCCACCTACATCCTCTTTGCTGGTTCTATACCTAAAAGTTTAAGCCCACAACTTAAAACAATCCTCACTCCTTCTAAGAGAGCCAACCTTGCCCTTGTTACTTCTTCGTTCTCCCCTAAAACTTTCCTCTCTTCATAAAACTTATGGAAATGGGTAGCGATATCTTTTAAGTACTCAATTAAAAACACTGGTTCAAAAGTATAGTAAACTCTCTCTAAACAATAAGATAGTTGAAGAATCTTCCTGA
The DNA here is from genome assembly GCA_964536865.1 of uncultured Planctomycetia bacterium. Taxonomy (GTDB): domain Bacteria; phylum Omnitrophota; class Gorgyraeia; order Duberdicusellales; family 4484-171; genus B7-G16. Next base: position 9,128 of record CAZHYN010000004.1, on the reverse strand, counting down.
TAATAAGCAACTCCTTCCCATCATTTAAGAAATCTATCCACCGAGATTCAACCTTCCTCTTTCCTTTCTTTCTGAATATGCTACATATGCGAGCATGAGCATACTGAATATAGTAGAGGGGATTATCAAATGAAGCTTCTTTGGCCTTATCTATATCAAACTCCAAATGAGAAGAATTCTTGCGACTGATATAGTAAAATCGGGCAGCATCTTTTCCTACATCTTCTACTAACTCTGAGAGAGAAATCGCTGTACCTCTGCGTCTAGACATCCTCTCTCTTGTTTTTATTTTTACTAACTGAATAATGAGAATATCTAAAATATCTTTCTTAAAACCTAAAGCTTCTAAAGAGACCTTCACTCGCTTAATATAACCATGATGGTCTGGTCCCCACAGATTTATTAATTTATCAAAACCTCTTTCCGCTTTATCTTTATGATAAGCGATATCAGAGGCAAAATAGGTAAGTTCTCCGTCTCTTTTCTTTAAAACTCTATCTTTATCGTCGCCAAATTTAGCAGAGGAAAACCATAATGCTCCATCCTTAGTATATACCAGACCTTTTCTCTCCAAGAGGGCAATAACTTTCTCCACTTTCCCTTTACTTATTAATTCTTTCTGACTCACCCACCTCTCAAATTTTATTCCTAATTTTTTAAGATCTTTTTTTATCTCACCCAAAATATAGGAAAGTACAAATCTCTTTAAGTTCTGAGGCCGCTTCTTAATAGCATTTCTAGCAATATCTTTTACATAATCGCCCCAGTAACCATCCTGGGGGAGAGAGAAAGTCTTACCCTCTATCTCCTTCATCCTCTCTTTTACTGAGACAATAAGTAAGTCTATCTGTCTACCTACATCGTTCACATAGTATTCCCTAACTACTCTGTTACCAAAAAATTCTAAAACATTAGCAATAACATCTCCTACTACTGCCTGCCTTCCATGGGCAATAGATAAAGGGCCGGTAGGATTTGCACTTACAAACTCTATAAGGACTCTTCTCTTCTCTTTAAAAGAAAAATAATTCTCCTTTTTTTTCAAAATAACCTTTAGAGAATCTAAGAGAGTTCTGCGAGCAAAAAATAAGTTAATGAATCCTGGCTTTACTATCTCTATTTTTTCTATACCTTTCAATTTCTTCTCTAATTCCTCTTTGAGAATACAAGCAATCGAAAAAGGATCTCTTTTAAGGAAGGAACCTATCTTTAGAGCTATCATAGTAGAAAAGTCGCCGAAAGAAGCTTGAGTAGGCACTTCTCCCCAAGGAGGTAAAATAGAAATTTCTCCAAACCTCCTATTTACAATTTCTCTCAGAGAAAAACAAATTTCTTGATATAAGTTTTTCATAGAAATTATATCTTTGCTTCTTTGAGCACTGCTTTAACTGCAGGTTCTACTATTTTGGGAGGGCGCACTTTTTTTACCGCAATTTGAGGATCTTTTAATCCGCTTCCGGTAAGGGTGCAAACTATAATAACTTTTTGGGTCTTATACGTATCAAAGTAACCTGACTTTTGTAATTTAAATAATCCTGCTACAGAAGCGGCCGAAGCTGGCTCTACAAATATCCCTTCCTCCTTAGCTAAAAATCGATAGGCAGAAATTATCTCCCTATCAGAAACCATGTCAATCAAACCCTTTGATTCTACTTTTGCTTCCACTGCTTTTTTCCAACTAGCGGGATTCCCAATCCTTATTGCCGTAGCCACCGTCTTAGGTCTTCTTACAGGAAATCCCCTCACAATAGGAGCAGCACCTTTTGCTTGAAATCCCAACATCCGAGGAAGATAGGTAATTTTTCTGTAAGCGTAGTACTCCTTATACCCTTTCCAGTAAGCAGTGATGTTCCCAGCATTGCCTACAGGAAGAATATGAAAATGAGGTGCGTTGCCTAAAACATCACAGACTTCATATGAAGCAGTCTTCTGTCCCTCAATACGATGAGGATTCAGAGAATTCACCAGTCTCACAGGATAATTAGAAGAGATCTCCCTCACTAAAGAAAGAGCCTGATCAAAATTACCTCTTATAGCGACTACTACTGCCTTATGAATGAGAGCCTGTGCTAACTTTCCTAAGGCTATTGCCCCGTTAGGTATAACTACAATACACTTTAAATTAGCTCTAGCGCTATAAGCAGCTGCTGAAGCTGAAGTATTCCCTGTGGAAGCACATATAACTGCTCTACAGCCTTCCTCCTTTGCCTTAGATACGGCAACTGTCATCCCTCTATCTTTGAAAGAACCAGTAGGATTAGCTCCTTCATACTTAAGATAAACTTTAAAATTTCTCCCCAAAGCATAAGAAATCTTTTCCGCTAAAATTAAAGGAGTGTTACCTTCCAGGAGAGTAATTACTGGCGTCTTGGAAGTGACAGGTAAGTACTTTCTATAACGAAGGATAACTCCTCGATAGTTTTCTAATCTCATAAATCTTCAATTCTTATAAGCTGAGAAGGGGGGTTAATTATCTCTAGCTTATCTATCTTTCTAAGAGCTCGCTTTAAATCTATTTCCCTAGCCTCATGAGTCAGCATGATAATGGGGACAAACTGACCTCGGCTCCTTTCTTTCTGAGTAACTGAAGCTATGCTTATCTTAAAAGAAGCTAAAATTTTAGAGATATTGGCTAAAACTCCAGGTTTATCACAAGCCATAAACCTTATATAGTAGCGAGTTCTTAGATTATTTATGTCTCCAAACTGTACATCCTCCTTCTTTATCTGTGGCAAACCTCTTCCCAAAGAAACTTCTACAATGTCAGCTACTACCGCACTAGAAGTAGGTACTCCTCCTGCCCCTTCTCCGAAGAAGAGAAGTTGACCTGCAGGATAAGTATCTAACCATACAGCATTGAAAGCGTAATTTACCTCAGATAGAGGATGATCTCTTCTCACTAACGTAGGATGAACTCTTAAAGAAAGTTTTTTATTCTCTTTCTTAGCAATAGCTAAAAGCTTTATTCGATAAGAAAGCTCCTCAGCATATACAATATCTAAAGAGGTAATCTGGGAGATGCCTTCTACATAAATGTTTTTAATTTGAGGCCATCTTCCAAAAGAGAGATAGGTGAGAATACTCAATTTATGAAGAGTATCTATCCCTTCTAAATCTAAATGAGGAAGATGCTCAGCAAAACCTTTCTTTTGAGCTTCCTTTAAAGCATCTTTAAATTTGACCTTATCTTTATGCATCTTGTAAAGAATGTAATTAGTAGTTCCATTAAGAATACCATAGAGCTTATTAATCTGACAGCTTACTAATCCTTCAGATATACTTTTTATTATAGGAATAGCTCCACAAACAGAAGCCTCAAAACCTATACTTCTTTTGAACTTTACCGCAGTAGAAAATATCTCCTTCCCACATTGAGCTAATAAAGCTTTGTTAGCAGTAACAATATCTTTCCCCTGTTTAAGAGCCGAAAGTAGATACTCTTTAGCAGGCTCTATACCTCCAATTAGTTCTACAAGGATATCAATTGTGGGATCTTCAATAACCTCATAAGGATCTTTAGTAAAAGGGACATTCCATCGAGATGCAAACTTTCTTTTTTCTTCCCTTATATCACATACCTTCCTTACCTCTATTTTAAGAGAGGTTCTTTTCTTAATTAAATACTTATATCGAGCAAGAGTCTTTATTACTGCTTCACCTACAACACCTAATCCCAAAATACCAATCCTCTTTATCATCTCTTTAAAAGTCTCTGGATATACTCTCCGATTCTCTCTGAGAGAGAGGAATCCAAATTAACAAATTTTATCCTAGTATCATAAATTAGACCTTTCACTTTTTCTCTGCAACTTACTACCTCCCCAGTAAGTTTAACTTTTCCTGGAAGAAAAGGAAACCTTATAGTTATCTCCAAATAAACACTCTTTTCAAAGTACTGATTGGTAGTGATAAGTATTCCTCCCTGACTCACATTTTTACTTTGGGTTAGATCGTAATCATCAGGAATCTCTTTTATTCGGTAATTCAACACAAAAGTAGCAGGAATTCTCGGATATTTTCTCCTCTCTGGTCCTCTGTAGTTTCCATCCATTTTTCCTCCTTAGAAATTTATTATCCTCTCTACAAAACAAAAAATCGGGAGGGCGGGATTTGAAAGCAATATCCTGATAAAATCAGGACTAGCCCAAAGGGCTTATTGCTTCCAAAAATGTATTAGGCCCTCCAGATAAACAGTTGAGATTTTGCTTCTATCGCTAAGTTTTTACATTATCAAATAACCTCGGGAGGGCGGGATTTGAACCCGCGACCCCTTGAACCCCATTCAAGTGCGCTAATCCAGACTGCGCCACCTCCCGAATACATCAAGGGGGATCCTTCCCCTTGACACTACGCTCATAAGAATTTCACAGAAGAAAAATTGCTTCCTTGACACCCTGAAGGGAAATCATAGAGGCTCTACCCCCATCTTGCATTCACCTCAAAGCTATTCAGAGAAGCTAAACTCGGTTCACTGCCAACCCTATAGTATAACACGCAAGGATTTTTTTTCTTCTTCGTTTCTGCTACAGGAATAACAGCAAGGCGTTTTCTTCTGCTTAGGTTTTAGCTTGTAGCATTACATCATAGGAGAAAGAATCACCTTGATTTATCTATGGAAATCTGTACCTTCTGATGTCCCAAGTTTCATAGAGCCTTACAATACTTTCTTAAAATTTATTATACTTGTTTCCTTAGAAATGTAAAGGGTTTTGACTGAAATCCGCGTATTATATGAAAAGATAGATAGTAGTTCTTATAGTGAGAGAAGTTCTTTTAAAAGCTTAAAAAATAAAAGATAGATTCCTTATTTTAAAATCAAGAATTGATACTCTAAAATTACGCCCAAAACGCATCTAATGGATATGCAAATAGTTGGTGTACAAATGATTTTACTCTCTACTAATTAGGTGAGCGAGTAAATTTGTAGCAATTTAAAAAATTAGACTAACGATTTTGTATTTATAGAAAGATACTATTACGCCCTACATATATTCACTGCAACACGTCTCAGAGAATAAATAATATATAAGAGTTAATTTAGAATCTATAATTCAAGGCAACAGAGAAAGCAGTTTCGTCGATAAATCTACCTTCTACATTAATAGAAAAATTCTCAATAGGAAGAAAATCGCAACCAACAAAGATTCCGATTACATCATCGCTATTTACATCATCAGTTTTATAAGTTGTCCCTGAAATTGTAGCTTGCATTGATGCTTCAACATCAGTATATTTAATCCCACCATAAGGAACGAATTGTCCAAATTCTTTAGATACTCCAAAAGCTATTTGCCATTCGCTATATTCAGCACTAAAATCAGAAATGCCTACATCCCCAGGTGAATAGCTTACGCCGTTAAGTATAATTTTATCAATATCTGGTTCTACTCGGCGATATTTGCTATCCAAGCCGAGTCTCAAGCCGTTCTCAAACTCATAAAGGAAGACAGTGGCGCCTACTCCCCATGCAAAATCATTCTCTGTTTCATACGTTAAATCTACACCTGTATACTTCTCAGTAAATTCACCTCCAGCAGCACCTAAAAAAACATATGGCTCCACTTTATCTGCAAGAACATAGGATATCTTTCCTCCATACCAGTTCAATTCTTCTATAGTCACATCTTCTTCGGAAACATCTAAATCTCTTTCAGTAACAAAATCCAGCTCGGCACCGACCTTAAAAGGCGTGTCGCCTTTTTCAAGAATTGGCTTAGCAGGATTACCAACAGGTGCTGCAATGGCTATAGAATAAATAAAAAAATATAAAATTGCTAATCTCACCAGATATAACTTTTTCATTTTTCACCTCCCATCTTTAACTTAAATTTGCGAATTTCATATTAAACCCAAGTCTATTTTTATCTCCTCACCTCCTTTCTTTAAATCTATTTTTATAGTTTATAAACATATTTTTTTAAAATTATAGTGGCAATAGCCACTATTGTCAAGAAAAATAATGGTTATCGTCTCTGGTAAATTAATAAAATACAGCCTAAAATTATTGAAAATGGAAAAGTCAAATTTAAGGAAATTATTTGGAGAGAAAGTTAGAATTTTGAGAAAAAGGAAGCATCTTTCTCAAGAAAGATTAGCGGAGAAGGCAAATTTACATCCCACCTATATTGGAGTAATTGAACGAGGAGAACAAGCTCCTACCTTAGACACTATAGAGAAAATTGCTAGGGCTTTAGATATTGAAATTAAAGATTTATTTTTATTTTCAAGTGGCAAAACTGATAAAATTAAAGAGGAAATAATTGGTTTCTTAGTTGGAAAAGACTCTAAAACTCTCCAAAAGATTTTAAACATCATAAAAGCCTTAGAAGATTAACTCTCTCCCTTAGAAAAGCTTGCTAAAGCCTTCAATATTTCCCTTTCAAAATTGCTGGATTTTAAATAATTGAGCTAGTAAAAATAAATATTGAATTAAATTAGATCAGGAAGATAGTAAATTTTAATCAGACAGATTCAAAAAGAGACTCTAACTCAAAATAACCTTCGGGGATGTTACATTTGAAAGAAAAATGGTCAAGAAACCCATAAACTCCTAATATTCCCGAAAATCCAATAGCTCTCTCTAAAAAGCCAACTTTGGTTTCTATCTTCCATGTATTTTTTAATTTAAGATTTTTTAAGTCTTTGAAGATTACTAAAGTCAAATCATAAAAATAAGCTATATTTTCTGGTTTCCTACCCCCTATCCCTGAAATTTCAATTTTATTTTTTGTAGCTTTATAATCCTTTATTCCTAAAATTGGAGCAAACTCATTATTAAAAAGACACCATTGAGAGCCAGTATCAATGTAAGCCTTTGTTCTTATAAGATTAGAATTATTAAGAATTCCTACAACAATCAGAGGATGGAAAGCAAACTTGGTAATCTCAGGAATAATTTGAGGAAGATGAATACTGGAAACTCGTGTATAAGGGTAGCGGCAGGTCATTATCAGAGAAGATAATCATATTTCAAATCAGGGATTTTAATAACTACCGGTTCTTTATATCCTTTCTTAACTGCTTTTTTTAATACTTCAGCTAAGGTATTCCCATCACTTATAACTTTATCTTCAGGAGTTAAAGCTACCCATTTATTTTGATATTTCTCAAAAAGTTTTGTTCTTTCTAAAACCATCTTTTTCCCTCCTTTTATAGTATACCATATTTTATCTATTTTATATTTATATGCAAGAGTTTTTTAGGTGTCCAAAAAGTGTCCAATTTAGGTTAAAATTGGTTAAAATTCATTAAAATTGATAAAGAATAAAAATCGCTGAAAGTTATTGATTTTTCTTGATTTTCTTTAATTAGCGAGATTTTTTAGATTTGTTTTGAGAGGCAACCCCATTCAAGTGCGCTCTTCCCGCCTACGCCACCTCCCGAGAAATTAGTAAACCCCGAACCTCGCCCTTTCAAGGAAAGGGGCGGGGTGGTTTTCTGTGGTTGGGGGTAAAAATAAAAGTTTAAAGGATTATATGGATTTTATTTATGCGTTTAGATGAAGTTTTGCGCCTGGGGTGATTCGAACACCCAACCCTCTGGTCCGAAGCCAGATGCTCTCCTCCTATTGAGCTACAGGCGCAAAAGTTACTATACTTTTTATTAAGGAAGTTTGCTTGGGAAGAAAAATTTATTGGGTATTTTGGCTCTTCTTAGCAAGTGCTTCAGCACAACTTTTAATCAAATCTCTATCTTCCTCACCAATTTGAGAAAACTCTATACCAGTATCGAAAAGAACAGTTCCCTCTAAGTAACGGCTCTCTCTTTCCTTTACCCAAGCTACTCTTCCTTTACAGAGGAGAGGGTGTTCTTTAACATACACCTTCAGTTCCAAAGGAGAATTCACATCTAACCGCTGTCTAGTAACTACTCTCACTCCATTAGCACCGATATCCTCAGTATAAGTAAAGATAACATCTCCTCCTGAGGTATTAATAATAATCGTGTAGGGAAATTTTACTCTTATAGCTCTTCTCCTCTCTCTTCCATCCCAATTCATTGTACTTCCTTTCTAGAACTTAATTAATCTTCTCTGACTTTAATGGCCTCTCCATTAAATCTTTTACCGCCTTTAGAGGGGATTTATTTCTATAAAGAACATAAAAAACTTCTCTGGTAATAGGCATCTCCACTCCCGCTTTCTTACTTAACTGGTAAGCTGACTTTACTGTCTCTACTCCCTCAGCTATCATCTTCATTTTACTTAAAATCTCTCTCAAACTTTTCCCTTTCCCTATTTGTTCTCCCACAAATCTATTCCGAGAGTAAGAAGAAAAACATGTGGTAACTAAATCCCCTAATCCACCTATTCCCATAAAAGTAGAAGGAGAAGTTCCTAGTTTTTTCCCTAATCTGATTATCTCTACTAAACCTCGTGTAACCAAAGCTGCCTTGGTATTAGTACCAAAGCCTAAACCATCAGCAATCCCACAGGCAATAGCTATTATATTCTTTAGAGCCCCTCCTAATTCTACTCCTACCACATCGCTATGAGTGTAAACCCGAAAGTAAGGGGTAGTAAAGATACCCTGAAGAATCTTAGCTGCCCTTCTATCCTCAGAGGCAATAATGCAAGTAGTAGGTACTCCTTTTATTACCTCCTTAGCAATAGTCGGTCCACTTAATACACTAACCTTAACTTTACCTAACTCTTCCTTAATTATCTGGGAGGGGGTTTTCAAACTCCCAATTTCTATTCCTTTTGCCACACTAATGAAGAACTTTCCCTTAAAAGAAATACTTCTCTTCTTTATCTTTCTTAAAATCTTTCTTATAAATTTTACCGGAATTGCAATCACTATAAATTTATTCTCTAAGACCTCTCTTAAGGAGGTAACTACTGAAAGATTAGGAGGAAATGCTATACCTTTCAGGAAGAAAGGATTCTTCCTTCTCTTTTGCATTACAAGATTCTCTTTGTTAAAAACACTATGGAGAGAAACCCTCAATCCTTTCTTCGCTAAAATCACTCCTAAAGTAGTTCCCCAACTCCCTGCACCAATTATAGAGATAACCTCTTTCAATTTCTAACCCTTATACTTTCTAACTACTGATTTTTAAGTAAAAACGGGTTAGCGGATAAAACTATTCTTAAAAAGAATTCTCTGTTTAGTTTTACCCGCATGCCT
>CAZHYN010000003.1:0-90434 GCA_964536865.1 uncultured Planctomycetia bacterium | reverse complement strand
ATATTTTTTGATATCTTTCATCTTAACAATATACTCCATAGGCAACCCCCTCCTTTTATCTTTAAATAGCTTAAATTGTACTTCTTGAGGTGGTTGCCTTTAACTAAAAATTTTCCACCTGAGGTGGATTCGCCTTTGGCGAAAACATTTTATTGTAGTAATTATTTTTAACATTTTGTTATTGTAACAACATCATAATTTTTTTCCTTGACAAAAAATTTTTTTATAGTATCATTCTTACTTACGTGACTCTATTCTTTATTTAATTAGGCGGTAAATTTAAGAGAGATTTACCGCCTGGATAGCTCAGAGGTAGAGCACCTCCTTGGTAAGGAGGTGGTCGTGGGTTCAATTCCCACTCCAGGCTAACAAAAAAGAGAGAAGGCCGGATAACCGGTTATAAAATCAACAATAAGGTAAGTAAAAGAAAAAACCTAATAAAAAGGGAAAGGGAGGGGTTTAACCTCTTTTTTTGTCATAGGAAAGCCAAATTTTATTTAAGTTATTATGAGAGAACTAATTGCTCTTGAGTGTACTACCTGCGGTAGAAAAAATTATTATACTACCAAAAACAAAAGGCGGCATCAGGAAAAATTTACCATTAATAAATTCTGTAGGTTTTGTCGTAAACACACTAAACATAAAGAAACTAAAGTTTAAAAAATGATTGATGAAAAAAGATATTGTAGGCCTGTAGCTCAATTGGCTAGAGCACTGGTCTCCAAAACCAGGAGTTGGGCGTTCGACTCGCCCCAGGCCTGAGTTTACATTTGAGTATGGGATATAGGGAAGTATCTAAGAGTGGTAAATTTAAACTAAAAGATAGTATCGGAACAAATATGCGCTTTGCACACTCCGCTTTCAGCGGAGATTTGTTTCGATTCGCTCCACGCCTGAATTCTACTATAAGAGATGTTTAGACAAATAAAAAGATTTCCTCGTTTTTTAAAAGAAGTTAGGGAAGAGTTAAAAAAAGTCAATTGGTCATCCAGAGAAGAATTAATAACAGCTACCGTGGTAGTAATTATTGCTTCAGCTGTCCTCACTCTATATATCGCAGGTATCGACATAATTCTTACTAAAATAATTCAAGGCCTTTTTAAATAGAACAGTATGAAGAAGTGGTTCATTATTCACACCCTCAGTGGAGCAGAAGAAAAAGCAAAAGCAAATCTAGAAGCGAGGATAAAAGCATTTAACATGGGAGAAATAATAGATAAAGTAGTTATTCCTAAAGAACAGATAACTGAAGTAAGGTTAGGAAAAAGGAGATTATTAGAAAGAAAATTTTTACCAGGGTACATTCTTATCCATATGGAGATGAACGATGATACTTGGCTGTTTGTTAAGAAAACACCTGGTGTAGCTAACTTTATAGGTCCGGGTAGAAAACCTCTTCCTATATCAGAAGAAGAAGTGAATAAAATTCTTAAGAAAGCAGAAGAGAGCAAGAGCAAACCCGCTCCAAAAGTTACTTTCGAAAAGGGAGAAACAGTAAGAGTAGTTGAGGGCCCTTTTGTTAATTTTACTGGAGTAGTAGAAGAAGTAAACATAGAAAAAGGTAAATTGAAAGTCAGCGTCTCTATCTTTGGAAGAACTACTCCTGTAGAGTTGGAATTCTGGCAAGTAGAGAAAAGTTAAATTATGGCCAAGAAAAAGAAAAAACCTATAGCTCAAATCAAACTTCAAATTCCTGCAGGAAGTGCTAACCCTGCTCCTCCAGTAGGTCCTGCTTTAGGCCAACATGGGGTGAATATTATGCAATTCTGTAAGGCATTTAACGATAGTACAAAAGGGAAGGAAGGATTAATCCTTCCTGTGGTAATAAATGTTTATGAGGATAAGAGTTTTGATTTCATTATTAAAAGCCCCCCTGCTTCAGTGTTACTAAAGAGAGCAGCTAACTTAGCTAAAGCAAGTGGTCAAGCAGGGAAAGAAATAATTGGTGAAGTTACCAGGGATCAAATAATAGAAATTGCCAGACAAAAGATAGTAGATTTAAATACTACTGATTTAGAAAAAGCGATAAAGATTATTGAAGGTACAGCAAGAAGCTGTGGAATAAAAGTAAAAGAAGAATGAAAAGAGGGAAAAAATATATTCAAGCAACCCAAACTCTGGAGAAAAGCAAGACTTATCCTATAGAAGAAGCAGTAGAAGTTTTAAAAAAGATGCCTCCTGTGAAGTTTGATCAAACGGTAGAAATAGCTTGTCGATTGAATGTGGATCCTAAAAAATCAGATCAAATGGTAAGAGGTTCGGTGGTGCTTCCTCATGGTACAGGTAAAAAGAAAAAAGTTTTGGTTTTCTGTGAACCTGAAAAAGAAAAAGAAGCTCAAGAGGCAGGAGCAGATTATGTAGGAGGGCAAGATTTAGTAGATAAGATTCTTAAGGAGAACTGGCTAGATTTTGATTACTGCATCTCTACTCCTCAAATGATGCGAATAGTGAGTAAATTAGGAAGAATTCTGGGGCCCCGGGGACTCATGCCCTCCCCTAAAATAGGAACAGTAACAGAAAATATAACTTTTAGTGTTAAGGAAGTCAAAAAAGGTAAGGTGGATTTTCGCATAGACAAAACTGGCTGTGTTCATGCCGGAATAGGAAAAATATCCTTTCCTGCAGATAAGTTAAAAGAGAATATAGAAACATTTTTAAATGCTCTAAAGAATGCTAAACCTCAAAACGTGAAAGGGGAATTTATAAAATCGGTACATCTATCTTTATCTATGAGTCCGAGTGTAAAAGTTGATGTGAAATGATAGTTAAAAAAGTAGGATTACTTTTTCGTGAAAGGATAGTTGAGGAAATTAAGACAAAAGTTTCCCAATCACAAGGTTATTTATTTATCGGCTTTAATAAACTTAAAGCATTTGCTTTTAATCAATTAAGGAATGAATTAAAAAAGACAAATGCCATTATCTTTGTTTCTAAAAACTCACTTATCAAAAGAGCCTTGCAAGAAATAGTAGTCGATTTTAATGGTTTCTTAAAAGACTCCACAGGGTTAGTATTTATATTTGATGAGGACATAGTTAAAGTTTGTAGGATTTTAGTTAATTTTAGTAAGGAAAATGAAGGCTCTATGACTTTAAAAGGAGGATACTTAAAGGATAAGAGAATAGAAGAAACCCAGATTCTAGAGTTAGCAAAATTACCCTCACGAGAGGTCCTTTTAGGGATGGCGGTAATGGGGTTAGCTTCTCCCTTAACCGGGTTTATCAACAGTCTAAATCAGGTTATCTTAAAATTTGTATGGTTAGTAGAAGAATTGAAGAAAAAGAGAGGTAGCTAAAAGGGAGGTAAATATGTCAAGGGTTGACGAAGTATTAAAAATGCTGGAAGAGATGACAGTGATGGAGCTTTCTGAGCTGGTAAAGAAATGCGAAGAAAAGTTTGGCGTAAAAGCCGCTGCCCCAGTAGTTGCTGCGGGAGTAGGAGCTGCACCAGCTCAAGAAGAAAAGGAGGAAAAGACATCCTTCACTATCGTACTCACCAGTGCTGGATCAAATAAGATTGCAGTAATTAAAGAAATAAGAACAATCACTGATCTAGGATTAAAAGAAGCTAAGGAATTAGTGGATTCTGTCCCTAAACCTGTAAAAGAAAATGTTTCTAAAGAAGAGGCAGAGGAGATTAAGAAGAAATTAGAGGCCGCAGGAGCTGCTGTGGAATTAAAGTAATAATAATTTAGAATTCTATAGGGGAACGGAAAATGAAATGGGTAAAAAGAGAATATTTTTCCAAAAGTAAAAAAGATATTTATATGCCTCACTTTTTAGAACATCAGCTTAATTCTTTTAAAGAATTTCTCCAGATGGATGTAGTTCCGGAAAGGAGAAGGAATATTGGACTTCAGGAAATTTTTAATGAGGTCTTCCCTATGGAATCTCCAGATAAACAGTACAGATTGGAGTTTGTATCTTACTCTTTAAGTAGACCTAGATATACTCCCCAAGAGTGTAAACGTCGTTCCCAAACTTACTGTGCACCTTTGAGAGTAAGACTGCGTTTACTCGGTCCTTCCAATACAATTAAGGAACAGGAAATCTATTTAGGAGATATTCCTTTAATGACTGAAGTAGCATCTTTTATTATTAATGGTGATGAAAGAACTATAGTAAGTCAGCTTCAGCGTTCTCCAGGAGTATTTTTTGAAGAAGAAACTCATCCCACAGGAAAAAGGATATATTACGCACGGATAATTCCTTACAGAGGGTATTGGTTAGAATTTAGGTGTGATATTCACGATACTATTACTGCAATTGTTGATCGGAGAAAGACGTTCCCCGCTACACAGATTTTAAGACTTTTAGGACTCTCTACTAATGATGATATCTACAAAGCCTTTTCTGATAAGCCTTATCCAGAAATTGTGAATACTGTAAAAAAGGATTCCACCAAAAATCAAGAGGAAGCATTTTTAGATTTCTATAAGCGAATGAGACCTACTGAACCTGTTACTTTAGAAGCAGCTAAAGAAGTATTTAGGAGGATGTTTTTGGACTCTCGAAGATACGACTTAGCTAGAGTGGGACGATATCTTCTTAACAAGAAACTCAACATGAATGTATCTTTGAATAAACGAAATTTAGATTTAGAAACTATAGTGGAAATACTTAAGAATCTTTTAAAAGTTAAAAATGGAGAAAAAGAAGTCGATGATATTGATCACTTAAGTAATCGAAGAGTGAAATTAATCGGAGAACTCCTTCAGCATCAGGTAAGAGTTGGGCTTTTTAGAGTAGAACGTACTTTTTTAGAAAGATGCTCTTTAGTCTCTACCAATGACTTTTCTATCCAGCATCTTATAAACTCCCGTGCCTTCTCTATGCAAATTCACGACTTTTTTGCTCGAAGCCCCCTCTCTCAATTCATGGACCAGACTAACCCTTTAGCAGAAATTACTCATAAACGGAGACTTTCATCTATGGGGCCAGGAGGGTTGTCTCGAGAAAGAGCAGGTTTTGAAGTAAGAGACGTCCATCCTTCCCATTATGGAAGAATTTGCCCTATTGAAACTCCTGAAGGCCCTAACATTGGCTTACTTACTTCTCTGACTACCTATGCAAGGATTAACCCTTTAGGGTTTTTAATTACTCCTTATAGGAAAGTAGAAGATAAAAGAGTATTAGACAGAATAGAATATCTTACTCCTGACGAAGAAGAAAATAAAATGATTGCTCAAATAACAGTCAATATTGGAGATGATGGGAAGATAAGAGATAAAGAGATATATTGCCGTTACAAAGGGAAATTCCCCAAAGTGAAACCTGAAACAGTAGAGTATATGGATGTTTCACCTAAACAGATAGTTTCTGTTTCTGCCTCTTTAATTCCCTTTTTAGAGCACGATGATGCTAACCGCGCTCTTATGGGGTCTAACATGCAAAGGCAGGCAGTACCTTTACTTTTTACCGAAGAACCTACTGTAGCTACAGGAATGGAAGAGAAGGTGGCTAGGGAGTCAGGAGCAGTAGTGATAGCAAAAGAGGCAGGGTACGTAGAGGAAGTAGATGCTGAGCATATCAAGATTGGTAAATTTACCTATTATTTGAAAAAGTTTAAGCGTTCTAACGCTGATACTTGTATAAACCAAAGGCCCTTAGTGAGGAAAGGTGATTATGTAAGAAAGGGGGATATCATTGCTGATGGAATGGCGACAAAGAATGGAGAATTAGCCTTAGGGAGAAATCTTTTGGTAGCTTTTCTTCCTTGGAGAGGTTATAACTTTGAAGATGCTATAGTAATAAGTGAGCGGTTGGTAAAAGAGGATATTCTAACCAGCCTTCACATAGAGAAATTTGAAATAGAAGCTCGAGAAACTAGATTAGGAAACGAAGAGTTAACCAGAGATATTCCTAATGTAAGCGAAGAGGCTTTAAAGAATCTTGACGAAAATGGAATCGTAAGAATTGGTGCAGAAGTAATGCCTGATGACATCTTGGTAGGAAGAGTAACCCCTAAAACAGAAAAAGAACTTTCACCTGAGGAAAGGTTGCTTAGAGCGATATTTGGAGAAAAAGCAGCCGATGTAAAAGATACATCTTTAAGAGTACCTCCAGGAGTCTATGGAGTAGTTATTAATGTGGAAGTATTCCAAAGAAAAGAAAGAGGTAGAAAATCTAAAAAAGAAAAAACCGAAGAATTGAGAAAATTGAAAGAGATTGAAAAATATTATCAAGAAGAGAAAGAGATCTTAGAAAAAGAAAAAATGAAAAGAATCTCTGCGCTTTTAGGAAAAAGTGAGGATAGGATACGTAAGAAAGATTTGGAAGGTAATGAAGATGCAAGAGCGATACTTAATATCTATGAAGAACGTTTACAAGAGTTAGAAATAGAGAAAGAACTGGAAATAACAAAAATTAAGAAGGGCGATGAGCTTCCTGCAGGAGTGTTAAAGAGAGTGGTGGTATACGTAGCTATGAAAAGAAAGATTTCTGTAGGAGACAAACTTTCAGGAAGACACGGAAACAAAGGAGTAATTGCCAAAATCCTTCCTGAGGAAGATATGCCTTTCTTAGAAGATGGAACTCCTGTAGATATAGTGCTTAATCCTTTAGGAGTACCTTCACGAATGAATGTTGGTCAGCTCTTGGAAGCTCATCTTGGTTGGGCAGCTCAGAAATTAGGGATAAAAATAGCTACGCCTGTATTTGAAGGAGTAAGAGAAGGAGAGATAAAAAATTTACTTAAAAAAGCTAATTTACCTGAGGATGGAAAAACTATCTGCTATGATGGTTATACAGGAAAACCTTTTAGCCAAAGGGTTACTGTAGGATATATGTATATAATGAAACTTATTCATATGGTAGATGATAAAATCCATGCTCGTGCAATTGGACCCTATTCTTTAATTACTCAACAACCATTGGGAGGAAAAGCGCAATTTGGAGGACAACGTTTTGGAGAAATGGAAGTGTGGGCTTTAGAAGCCTATGGAGCTGCTTTTACTCTCCAAGAAATTCTTACTGTTAAAAGTGATGACGTTGAGGGAAGAACTCGAATATACGAGGCTATTGTAAGAGGAGAACAAAAATTTAAACCATCGGTTCCTGAATCTTTCAATGTTCTGATGAGGGAATTACAAGGTTTATGTTTAGATATAAGGGCAAAAAAGGAGTCCAAAATATGATTGAAGAAAGTGCCTTTTTTGATCGTGTAAGTATAAAGTTGGCTTCCCCACAGATTATTAGAAGTTGGTCTAGTGGGGGAGTAAAAAAAGCAGAAACTTTAAATTATCGAACACTTAAACCAGAAAAGGATGGACTCTTCTGTGAAAAAATCTTTGGTCCTGTAAAAGACTGGGAGTGCCACTGTGGAAAGCTTAAAGGTATAAAGTTTAAAGGATTAAGATGTGACCGTTGTGGCGTAGAGGTTCTACATTCCTCGGTGAGAAGGCAACGAATGGGACATATAGATCTAGCTAGCCCTTGTGTTCATATATGGTTCTTTAAAGTAATTCCTTCAAGAATTGGAGCTATCTTAGATTTAAGCGTTAAAGAATTGGAAAAGGTAATTTATTATGAGGAGTATATAGTGATTGATCCTCAAGATACTCCTTTGAAAAAGAAACAATTACTTAATGAAGAAGAATACCAAAGAGCACTAAAAGAGTATAAAGGTAACTTTAAAGCAGATATAGGAGCACAAGCAATTAAAGAACTTCTCAAAGAAATAAACCTGGATAAATTGAGTAGAGAGATTAGAAAGGAAATACAAAACAATCGAACAAATAAAAGACTTTTAAGAAGATTAAAAATTATAGAAGATTTTAAACGTTCGGGTAATCGTCCAGAGTGGATGGTCTTAGAAGTTCTTCCAGTAATCCCTCCTGATTTACGTCCTCTTGTTCCTTTAGAAGGGGGGAGATTTGCCTCCTCTGACCTGAATGATTTATACCGGAGAGTAATTAACAGAAATAATCGTTTAAAGAAACTCATCTCTCTAAGAGCTCCCGAGATTATAATTAGAAATGAAAGAAGAATGCTTCAAGAAGCAGTAGATGCCCTTATAGAAAATGGTCGCCATGGTCGTCCAGTAATGGGCCATCAAAATAGACCATTAAAAAGTCTTTCTGATATGCTCAAAGGCAAACAAGGCCGGTTCCGTCAGAATCTTTTAGGAAAAAGAGTAGATTATTCAGGAAGAAGTGTGATTGTTGTTGGTCCAGAGTTAAAACTTCATGAATGTGGAATACCCAAACAGATGGCTTTAGAACTATTTGAACCCTATATTATAAGAAAGTTAAGAGAAAAAGGGTTCGTGCATACTATAAAGGGTGCACGTCGAATGGTAGAACGTGCAAGAGTAGAAGTGTGGGATATCTTAGAAGAAGTAATAAGAGGTCATCCAGTACTCTTAAACCGTGCTCCAACTTTACATCGTCTCAGCATTCAGGCTTTCTTCCCTAAATTGATTGAAGGGAAGGCTATTAAACTTCATCCTTTGGTTTGTGCACCGTTTAATGCTGATTTCGATGGAGACCAAATGGCAGTCCATGTTCCTTTATCATTAGAGGCGCAGTCGGAAGCAAGAATTATTATGCTTTCCGTAAATAATATATTCTCTCCTGCCGATGGCCGTCCTATCATTACTCCTAGCCAAGACATGATCTTAGGATGTCGTTACCTTACTTTAGAAAAAGATGGTGAAAAAGGAGAAGGTTTAGTATTTTCTTCGTTTGATGAAGCAATCACTGCTTATCAAGATGAAGAAGTAGCTCTTCACGCTAAAGTCAAAGTTCGAATTCAAGAAAATGGAGAAGACAAGATTATTGATACTACTGTAGGGAGGATAATTTTTAATCAAATTCTACCCAAAGGTTTTGGATTTATTAACGAAGTTTTGGACAAAAAGAAAGTAGCTAATATAGTAAGTGAGTGCTACAAAAGATTCGGTCATCACGCTACTATAGTTTTACTAGATGCTTTAAAAGACATTGGCTTTGAATATGCTACTTTAGGAGGAATTAGTATAGGAATGGAAGATCTACAAATTCCTCCTCAAAAGCAAGATTGTATTCAAGAAGCAAATGAAGAATTAGCTAAGGTAGAAGACCAGTACAGAAAAGGAATAATCACTGAACGAGAAAGGCACAATAAAATCATAGATATATGGACAAAAACTACAGATAAAGTCTCTGATTTAGTTTTTAAAAATCTAGATGACTTTAATCCTATCTACATGATGGCAGACTCAGGAGCGAGGGGTTCTAAACTACAGATTAGACAATTAGCAGGGATGCGAGGATTAATGGCAAAGCCATCGGGAGAAATCATTGAAAACCCAATTATTTCTAACTTCCGAGAAGGACTAACGGTTTTAGAATACTTTATCTCTACCCATGGAGCAAGAAAAGGATTAGCAGACACTGCCTTAAAGACTGCTGATGCCGGTTATCTTACTCGACGATTAGTAGATGTTGCTCAAGAGGTAATTGTAATAGAAGAAGATTGTAAAACAGTAAATGGCATAACTGTTTCTGAAATTGTAGAAGGGGACGAAGTGGTAGTCCCTCTTAAGGAAAGAATTATAGGAAGGGTAGCTTTAGACAATATTGTAGATATAATTACTGATGAGATTATTGTAAAAGCAGGCGAAGAAATTACTGAGGAGAAGGCAGAAAAAATAGAAAGATTGGGATTAGAAAAAATAAGAATAAGAAGTGTTCTTACTTGTGAGTCAGAAAGAGGAGTATGTGTGAAGTGTTATGGAAGAAACTTAGCTACAGGTAAAATGGTGGAAGTAGGAGAAGCGGTAGGAGTAATTGCTGCTCAATCGATAGGAGAACCCGGAACTCAGCTTACTATGAGAACGTTTCATATAGGAGGTACAGCTTCTCGAGTTGCCGAACGGTCTTTTATTAAAACTAAAGAAGAAGGTTACATTAAGTACCATAACTTGAAGGTAGCTCCTAAAGGAAAAATGTTCGTAGTTCTAAATAGAAATGGTATGATAAGCATAAATAGCGAAAAGGGAATCGAACTTCAAAGAAACCCTATTCCTCAAGGAGCATTTCTCTATGTAAAAGAAGGCGATTGGGTAGAGAAAAACAAATTTTTTGTAAGATGGGATCCTTACTCTTCTCCCATTCTTACCGAAGTATCTGGGAAAGTAAAATACGAAGACATTATTGATGGGGTTACCATTCAAGAAGAAATGAATTTAACTACCGGTAGAAAAGAGAGAGTAGTTATAGAATTTAAAGGAGATTACCACCCTCAAATAATCATCCTTTCAGAAAAGGACGAGGTTTTAGGAATATATCCTTTACCTACGGGAGCTCATATAATGGTAGAGGAAAATCAAATGGTGGAAGCTGGAGATGTGGTAGCTAAAACTCCTCGGTTGGTAGCCAAAACTAGGGATATTACTGGAGGATTACCAAGAGTAGCTGAGCTCTTTGAAGCGCGCCGACCAAAAAATCCTGCTATTATAAGTGAAATAGATGGATTTGTAGAATTTAAAGAAGAAAAAGGGGAAAGGAAAATTATTGTAAGAAGTCCTACAGGAATGAAAAGAGAATATACTATTCCTCAAGGAACACATCCTATCGTCTACCGAGGAGATAAGGTAACCGCTGGACAACAACTTACTGAGGGCCCTATTGTCTTACAAGATATTCTTAGAGTATGCGGAGATAAAGTTCTACAAGAATACTTAGTTAATGAAATACAGGAGGTATACCGCCTACAAGGGATAAGAATCAATGACAAACATATAGAACTTATTATAAGGGAGATGCTTAAAAAAGTACGGATATTAGATCCAGGAGACACTACATTTCTTCCTGGCGAAGCTGTAGATAAATGGGATTTCCGTAAAGAGAATGAAAAGATAATTAAAAAAGGAGGAAAACCTGCTACTGCTTCACCTCTTCTTTTAGGAATTACTAAAGCTTCCTTAAGTACAAAGAGTTTTATCTCTGCAGCTAGTTTTCAGGAAACAACTCGGGTATTGGCAGAAGCAGCTGCTAGTGGTAAAGTAGATGAATTAAAAGGATTAAAAGAGAATGTTATCGTAGGACATCTCATTCCCGCAGGAACAGGATTAAAAGTACATAGAGAGATAGAGGTGGAAAAATGCCAACAATAGCCCAACTTATAAGAAAACCAAGGGAAGCAAAAAAGAGACGTTCTAAATCCCCTGCTTTAGGGAGTTGCCCCCAAAAAAGAGGAGTATGTATTCAGGTAAGGACAATGACTCCTAAGAAACCTAATTCCGCTTTAAGGAAAGTAGCTAGGGTAAGACTTACTAATGGAGAAGAAGTCACTGCTTATATTCCTGGAGAAGGTCATAACTTACAGGAACACTCTATCGTTTTAGTAAGAGGAGGAAGAGTAAAAGATTTACCTGGAGTAAGATATCATATCGTAAGAGGAACTCTAGATACCCAGGGTGTCCAAAATAGAAAAAAATCAAGGTCTAAGTATGGGACTAAGCGACCAAAAGGTAGTTAGGAAAGGGGAGAAATGAGAAGAAGAAGAGCTTCTAAGAGAGAACCCCAAGTTGACCCTATATATAATTCCGCAATTATTGGTAGATTTATAAATATTATTATGCGGGAAGGGAAAAAGACTGTTGCTCAAAAGATTGTTTATCAGGCTTTGGGTAGGATACAGGAGAAATTAAAAGAAGACCCTTTGAAAGTATTTTTCTCGGCCTTAGAAAATGCCCGTCCTCGATTAGAAGTAAGACCTAGAAGGATCGGGGGTGCTACTTATCAGGTACCTGTGGAAGTACCTAAAGAAAGAGGAATTTTTATTGCTTTGAGGTGGATGAGAGATTTTGCAAGAAGTAAGAAGGGTAAACCTATGAGTGTAAAACTAGCTGAAGAGATAATCTCTGCTTATAAAAACGAAGGAGCGGTAATCAAAAAGAAGGAAGATACTCATAAAATGGCTGAGGCAAATAGAGCCTTTGCCCATTTTAGATGGTGAGTAACTAGCTTCATAGTAATTAATAATTTGAGGTAATAAGTGAGAGCAATTAAGATAGATATGAAAGAGAAGGAAAAATTGGAATTTACAAGAAATGTAGGGTTTATTGCTCATATTGATGCTGGTAAAACTACAACTACTGAAAGAATTCTTTTTTATAGTGGCAGAGTCTATAAATTAGGAGAGGTTGACGAAGGCACAGCTACTACTGATTGGATGCCTCAAGAGAAGGAAAGAGGAATTACTATTACTAGTGCAGCTACTTACTGTAGATGGAGAGATTACCATATAAATATTATCGATACCCCAGGACATATCGATTTCACTATAGAGGTAGAGCGTGCCTTAAAGGTGTTAGATGGTGCGATCGTCATCTTCTGTGGTGTAGGAGGGGTGGAGCCCCAGTCAGAGACAGTATGGCGTCAAGCAGATAAGTATAAAGTGGCTAGAATTGCTTTTATAAATAAAATGGATAGAATAGGAGCAGATTTCTTCAAAGTTGTAGAGGAAATTCAAGAAAAATTAGGAGCGACTCCTGTGGTAGTTCAACTTCCTCTTTACGAAGAGGATGAATTTAAAGGAATTATCGACTTAATAAAAATGAAAACAATCTATTACAGTGATGAGTTAGGAGTCAATCTCGTATACAAAGATATACCTCAAGAAGATATAGAGTTAGCTACCAAATACCGAGATCAGTTAATGGAGAAACTGGCAGAGTTAGATGACAACTTTATGCATAAGTTTATTGAAGGTGAAGAGATCTCTGAAGAAGAGATAATCCTTGCTATAAGAAAGTATACTATTGCTAATAGAATTACTCCTGTGTTATGTGGTAGTGCCTTAAAGAATAAAGGAATCCAATTACTTTTAGATGCTATATGCAATTGGCTTCCTTCTCCCAAAGACTTAAAGATAGTGAAAGGGTTTATTCCTGACGGTGAAGAGTTTGAAGAGAGAGAAATCTCTAGTAACGCTCCCTTTTGTGGATTATGCTTTAAAATATTTACTGATCCTTTTGTAGGTAAATTGTTTTATACTCGTATTTATGCAGGGAGAGTAAGTGTAGGGGATGAGATTCTTAATGTTCCTAAAAAGACAAAGGAAAAGATAAATAAGATAGTAAGGATGCATGCTAACAAACAGGAAATTATCAGAAGTGCGGAGGCAGGAGACATCGTATGTTTAGTAGGTTTAAAAGAAACTGTAACCGGAGATACCCTTACGGATCCTGAATATCCTATCCTCCTGGAAGAAATACATTTCCCTGAACCTGTAGTATCTTTAGCTATTGAGCCTAAAACTAATCAAGATCAAGAGAGATTATTAACTGCTTTAAGAAAACTAGCTGACGAAGATCCTTCTTTTAGATTTACTTATAATCGAGAAACTGGTCAGAATATAATTTCAGGAATGGGTCAACTGCATCTAGAAGTAATGGTGGAAAGACTTCTGCGAGACTTTAATGTAAAAGCAAAGGTGGGTAAACCCTGTGTGGCTTATAAGGAGACTATAACTCGACAGACAGAAGCGATAGGAAAATTTATCCAACAAACTGGAGGAAGGGGTCAGTATGGACATGTAGTAATAGTTATGGCTCCTAACCAAAAAGGAAGAGGGGTTATTTTTGAAAGCAAATTAAAAGGGGGCGTAATTCCAAAAGAATTTTTACCATCAGTGAAAGAAGGTATTATAGAAGCGGCTGAGGCAGGAATTTTGGGAGGGTATCCAGTTACTGATATTAAAGTCACTCTGGTAGATGGCTCTTACCACGAAGTAGATTCTAGTGAGCTGGCTTTTAAAATTGCCGCTGAACTTGCCTTTAAAGAAGGGCTAAGAAAAGGAAACCCCATTCTTTTAGAACCAATAATGGGTATAGAGGTGGTAACTCCCGAAACTTACTTAAGCCAAGTAATTGCTGACTTAAATTCTCGTAGAGCCAAGATAACTTCTATATCGGAAAGAAGAAATGTTAAGGTAATAAGAGCAGAAGTGCCTTTAGGGGAGGTTTTTGACTATGTAGATGTGTTAAGAAACTTGACACAAGGTAGGGCCTCTTATACAATAGAGCCTTTATATTATGAGAAAGTTCCTGAACAAATAATGGCGAAAATTTTGGGAAAGTAAAGGAGGTGGAGTATGGGGAAGGAAAAATTTGTAAGAACTAAACCGCATGTAAACATTGGAACTATTGGACATGTAGACCATGGGAAAACTACTTTGACTTCTGCGATAACTAAGATTTTAGCTTCTCGAGGAAAAGCTCAAGCCTTAGCTTATGAAGATATCGATAAGGCTCCCGAAGAGAAGGAAAGAGGACTCACTATTAACATTGCTCATGTAGAGTATGAAACGGATAACCGACACTATGCTCATATTGATTGCCCCGGACACGCTGATTACATCAAAAATATGATTACTGGTGCTGCCCAGATGGATGGAGCAATCTTAGTGGTAGCAGCTACTGATGGACCTATGCCTCAAACTCGAGAGCATATTCTTCTAGCTAGACAGGTTAATGTTCCTGCAATTGTAGTGTTTATCAACAAGATAGACCAGATGGATGATAAGGAACTTATCGATTTGGTAGAGGTAGAAGTAAGAGAGCTTCTCTCTAAGTATGAATTCCCTGGAGAAAATATACCAGTAATAAGAGGTTCAGCATTGAAAGCTATGGAGTGTGGCTGTGGTAAAGATGACTGTCCAAATTGCAAGCCAATCTTGGAGTTGATGAAAGCAGTAGATGAATATATACCTACACCAAAAAGAGATGTTGATAAACCGTTTCTAATGGCTGTGGAAGACGTATTTTCTATCTCAGGACGTGGCACAGTAGTTACAGGAAGAGTTGAAAGGGGAAAAATAAAAATAAGTGATGAAGTGGAATTAGTAGGATTAGCTTCTGAAACAAGAAAGACAGTAGTTACAGGCGTAGAGATGTTTAGGAAAATTCTTGATGAAGGTGTAGCGGGGGACAACGTAGGTTTACTTTTGAGGGGAGTAGAGAAAGAGGATGTTGAACGAGGAATGGTTGTAGCTGCTCCTGGAACCATTACTCCTCATACAAAATTTAAAGCACAAATTTACGCTTTAAAGAAAGAGGAGGGAGGCAGACATACTCCTTTCTTTTCTGGATATCGACCACAATTTTACTTTAGAACTACCGATGTTACTGGAACAATTAAACTTCCTCAAGGAGTAGAGATGGTTATGCCAGGAGATAATGTAGAGATAGAGGTAGAATTAATTCAACCAGTAGCGATTGAGAAGGAATTAAGATTCGCTATTCGAGAAGGAGGAAGAACTGTAGGTGCGGGGGTAGTAACTCAGATTGTAGAATAAAATTAACTCCACTTCCTGGATACTTAAAAAGAGAAGTTAATAAAAGAAGAGGTATACTTTTTTATGTTGAAGTTAAGAATTAAGTTAAAAGCTTTTGATCATCGAGTATTAGACCAATCTACTCAAGAGATTGTTGAAGTAGCACTGCGTACAGGAGCGAAAGTAAGCGGCCCTATACCATTACCAACTAAGAAAAAAATATATACAGTAAATAGATCAACTAACATCGATAAAAAATCAAGAGAACAATTTATCTTAGCAATTCATAAAAGGATCATTGACTTGGATAATCCTACACCTAAAACTATAGATGCTTTACGTAAATTAAATCTTCCTAGCGGAGTAAATGTAGAGATTAAACAAGAACTTTAAGGATGATTAAAGAAATTATAGGAAAAAAAATAGGAATGACTCAGATTTTTGATCAAGAAGGAAAGTTGATAGGAGTTAGCGTAATAGAGGTAGAACCGGTGTGCCTCTTAGAGAAGGTTGATTACCCTACAAAGAAGGCTGTAAAAATTGGGTGTTTTAAGATAGATGAAAAGAAAGTTAAAAAACCACAATTAGGATATTTTAATAAGTTAGGAGTTAAATATTATAAAATGATAAAGGAAGTGCCTTACGATATAGATCAAGAGTTACCTTTAAAAAAAGAGATAGGTGTAGAGATATTTCAAGAAGGGGAGTTGGTGGATGTAACAGCAAATACTAAAGGAAAAGGGTTTCAGGGAGGAGTAAAAAGGTATAACTGGCGAGGACAACCTCGTACCCATGGTTCTATGACACATCGAAGAATTGGTTCTGCGGGTGCCTCCACTTATCCAGCAAGAATTGTAAAGGGGCACAGAATGCCAGGGCATACAGGAAATAAAAAATGTACAATAAAAAATTTAAAAATAATTAAGGTGGATAAAGAAAATAATCTTCTTCTCATAAGAGGTTCACTTCCTGGAGGGACTAATTCCATTGTATCAATAAGAAAAATAAAGAAATGAAGGAAATCGAAATATTAAATCAGGAAGGTAAAAAAGTAGGGAATTTTAATCTGGATGAAAAGGTCTTTGATGGAAAAGTGAATATAACTCTTATCCATCAAGCGGTAGTAACTTACTTGGCTAATAAGAGAAAAGGTACCGCTTCTACTAAAACTAAGGGCGAAGTAAGAGGTGGGGGAACTAAACCCTGGCGACAGAAAGGAACAGGACGTGCTAGAGTAGGCTCTATTCGTTCTCCTCTTTGGCGAGGAGGAGGAATAGTATTTGGTCCTAAACCCAGAGGTTATACTAAAAAACTCCCTAAGAAGATGAAGATTGGCGCTTTAAAAAGTGTACTCAATGCTAAGCTAAAAGATAAAGAAATAATAGTTGTAGATAGCATCAATTTAGAAAACTACAAAACAAAATCACTTCTTTCTATTCTAAGGAAACTGAAAGTTAATTCTCAAAGAGTAAAACTAGTAGTTCCTATAATAGAAAAAAATTTAAAACTAGCTTCTAGGAACCTAAAGATGATTAATACAGAAACTTCCAATAATCTAAATGCTTATACAGCTTTAGATTGCAAAAAAATAATCTTTACTAAACAAGCTTTAGAAAATATTCAAGAAAGGATAAAGAAGTTTCTCTCATGAAAAGTATTTATACTGTAGTTAAATCGCCATTGCTTACGGAGAAAGTTACCAAACTAGGAAAATATAATAAGTATTCTTTCTGGGTAGATAGAAAAGCTAATAAAATAGAAATCAAAAATGCTATAGAAAAAATTTATAATGTTAAAATAGAAAAAATAAATACTGTGAACGTGAAGGGAAAAACAAAAAGAATAAGATGGAATCAAGAAGGAAAAACGCCTACTTGGAAAAAAGCAATCGTTACATTAAAAAGTGGTTATGAGATTAAGATCACTTAGTAGAAAAAGTAAATATGGGAATAAAAAAATTTAAACCAGTTACTCCTAGTCTGCGGTTTAGAGTAATTTCTAATTTCTCAGAAATTACTAAAAAGAAACCAGAAAAGGCCTTAACAATAGCTTTGAAGAAAACCGGTGGAAGAAATAATTACGGAAGAATTACTATAAGGAGAAGGGGAGGAGGACACAAACGAAGATATAGAATTATTGACTTCAAAAGGGATAAGTTTGATGTAGAAGGTGAAGTAATTGCTATCGAATACGATCCCAATAGAACTGCTCGTATAGCTCTTATTGAATATCCTGATAAAGAAAAACGATACATAATATGGCCAAATGAATTAAAGGTAGGAGACAAAATTTTAAGTAGTTATGATTCCCAAATAGATATCAAACCAGGAAATGCAATGAAACTAAAATATATTCCTTTAGGAACCATTATCCATAATATAGAACTGGAACCGAGCAAAGGAGCAAAATTAATAAGGAGTGCTGGAAGTTGGGCACAGGTAATGGCTAAAGAGAAAGGATTTGCCCATATACGAATGTCTTCAGGAGAAATAAGACTGATAAATTTGGAATGTCGAGCTACGGTTGGTCAGGTGGGTAATATTGAACACAGCTCTTTTATGCATGGTAAAGCAGGAAAGGTCCGTTGGCTAGGAAGACGTCCTAAGGTAAGAGGTGTAGCAATGAATCCAGTAGACCATCCTCATGGAGGAGGAGAAGGTAAAGCTGGACAGGGAAACCCCCATCCTGTTACTCCTTGGGGGAAACCTACTAAAGGAAGTAAGACTAGAAAACCTAATAAGATGAGTAACAAATATATCATTAAAAGAAGAAGTAAAAAGAAAAAGTAGAGGTAATTTATGGGAAGATCATTAAAGAAAGGACCCTTTGTAGATGAGAAGTTACTAAAGAAGATTAAAAAGGCAAAAGAGACAGGTGATAGAAAACCTATTAAAACCTGGTCAAGAGCAAGTATGATTACCCCTGACTTTGTGGGACTCACTTTTGCTGTCCATGATGGAAAAAAACATATACCTGTATTTGTAACTGAAGCGATGGTAGGCCATAGATTGGGAGAATTTGCTCCTACACGAACTTTTCGACAACATGGAGGCATAAAAGCAAAGAAAGCACTTCAGAAAAAGTAAAGTTATGGTAGCAAGAGCATATATAAAATATTTAAGAATATCTCCTAGGAAAATAACTCAAGTAGCAGAACTTATCAAAGGTAAGGATATTTTAAAAGCACAAAGCATTTTGCAAAATATGAGCAAAAAAGGAGCGAAGCTTCTCTATAAAGCTTTAAATTCCGCCATATCCAACGCTAAGAATAAAGGTTTTAAAGAAGAAAAGTTATTTATTTCTAGAATTACTACCAATGCTGGACCGGTACTTAAACGTTGGCGTGCGGCAAGTTTTGGCAGAGCTACAATGATAAGGAGAAAAACTTCACATATTTTAATCGAGTTAGACAGTTCGGAGAAAATATTAGAAAAGGTAGGCAGGTAATGGGGCAAAAGGTTCACCCCTATATTTTGAGGATAGGCTTTGGTAAAGATTGGATATCAAAGTGGTTCACAGTAAGAAAAAGGGAATATGCGGACTTTTTAGAAGAAGATTTGCGAATAAGAGAACTGATAAAGAAAAATTATCCTTTAGGCTCTATTGCAAAAATAATTATAGAACGAGTCTCTACCAATGTAATTAAGATAAAGATAAGAACTTCTCGACCAGGAATAATTATTGGAAGACGTGGTCAAGATATAGAGAGAACTAAAGGTGAAATAACTGAATTAACAAAAAAAGAAGCGATAATTGATGTAGAGGAAGTCTTAGAACCAGCTCTAGAGGCACAGCTGGTAGCGGAGATAATCGCCTTTCAAATTGTCAAAAGAGTGAATTTTCGTAGAGCGATGAAGAGAGCGATTCAACAAGCTGTAAATCTAGGTTGCCAAGGTATAAAGATTCGCTGTTCTGGACGGTTAGAAGGAGCGGAGATTGCCCGAAGTGAAGCTTACAAATATGGTAAAGTCCCCCTACAGACATTTAGAGCGGACATTGATTATGGTTTTGGTTTAGCAAAGACTACTTATGGTACAATTGGAGTTAAAGTATGGATATATAAAGGAGAAAAGAACTTAGGATATTATCTTGTAAAAGAAGAACAAGAGAAAGAGGAGAAAGAAGAAGGTTAAAAATGCTTCTACCCAAGAGAGTAAAATACAGAAAGAGTCAGAGAGGAAGAAGAAAAGGGATTGCACAAAGTGAGAATAGTGTAGCTTTCGGTGAATACGGGCTTAAGGCTTTAGAATGTGGATGGCTTAAAAACACACAAATTGAAGCAGCAAGAGTAATCTTAACTAGACGATTACGCCGAGGAGGAAAATTATGGATAAGAATTTTTCCTGATAAGCCTATAACTAAGAAGCCAGCAGAATCACGTATGGGAAAGGGAAAAGGAGAAGTAGAAGGATGGGTAACGGTAGTCCGGAGAGGAACCATTCTATTTGAATTAGGAGGTATACCTGAGGAGTACGCTCGAGAGTCGTTTAGATTAGTTGCTTATAAGCTCCCTTTTAGAACTAGATTTGTAGTTAGAAGAAAATGAAAGCTCGAGAAATTAGGAATTTATCTTTGGAAGAATTGAAGGATAAACTAGAAGAGTTGAGAAGAAAACTTATGGAATTAAATTTTAAGAAAAAGACTGCTCATGTAGAAAAACCTCATCAATTTAAACAGATAAAGAAAGATATAGCTAGAATTTTAACTGTAATTAGAGAAAAACAGAAATGAAAAATATAAAAACAAGAAAGAAAATATTAGAAGGTATAGTAGTTTCTTCTAAAATGCAAAAGACCATTGTAGTAAGAGTAGAGAAGTTATTTCCTCATCCCATTTATAAAAAACCAATTAAAAAAATTAAGAAAATTAAAGCACACGATCCAAAACAGGAAGCTAAGGAAGGAGATAAAGTAAAAATAATTGAATCACGTCCCTATTCTAAGGAAAAAAGATTTTTTCTTCTTGAGGTAATAAAATGATTTATTTACGAAGCCGATTAACTGTTACAGATAACACTGGAGCTAAAATAGTAGCCTGTATCAACGTTATAGGTA
This sequence comes from uncultured Planctomycetia bacterium, assembly GCA_964536865.1. Taxonomy (GTDB): domain Bacteria; phylum Omnitrophota; class Gorgyraeia; order Duberdicusellales; family 4484-171; genus B7-G16. The sequence continues at coordinate 70,117 of CAZHYN010000003.1, read as the reverse complement.
AGAAAAATAAAAAATACGCAGAGGTGGGGGATGTAATTAGTGCTAGCGTAAAAGAAGCTAGTGCCGACACACAAGTCAAGAAAGGAGAGGTAGTAAGAGCTGTGGTAGTACGAACCAAATCGCCTATAAAGAGAAAAGATGGAATATGTATTAGATTTGATAACAATGCTTGTGTTATTATTGATAAACAGGGAAATCCTAAAGGGACAAGAGTTTTCGGTCCTATCGCTAGAGAATTAAGAGAACATTTTTCTAAAATTTTATCTTTAGCTCCCGAGGTAATATAAAATGAGTCTAAGAATTAAGAGAGGAGATAAAGTAGTAGTTTTAGCAGGTAAAGACAAAGGCAAGATCGGGAAAGTCTTAAAAGTATTTCCTTCCAAGCATAGAGCAATCGTTGAAGGAATAAACTTAGTAAAAAAACATATGCGACGCCGTCGAGAAGATGAACCTTATGGGATAAAAGACATACCCGCTCCTATAGATATTTCTAACTTAGCTCTTTTTTGTTCTTATTGTAACAGAGGAGTTCGTTTTGAAATTAAGATATTAGAAGATAAAACTAAAGTAAGAATATGCAAGAAGTGTCAGAAAGAGATTTAGAAGAAAAATATATTCCTCGGCTTTTAAAAATCTATCGAGAGGAGATTATTCCTAAAATGATGGAGGAGTTTAAATACAAAAATAGAATGCAAGTTCCTCGTTTATTAAAAATTGTAGTAAATATGGGGATAGGAGAGGCTACTGGTGATCCTAAATTAGTAGAAAAAGCTGCTGAAGAATTAGCTTTTATTACTGGACAAAGACCAAAAATCACTCGAGCAAGAAAGCCAATCTCTAATTTTAAATTAAAAAAGGGCATGGCTATAGGGTGTTGTGTTACTTTACGAAAAGCTAGGATGTATGAATTCTTAGACAGATTAATTACTACTGCTATTCCTCGAATAAAAGACTTTAGAGGGTTCTCTCCTCACTCTTTTGATGGTAAAGGTAACTATAATTTTGGTCTATCTGAACAGACAGTATTCCCCGAAGTAAATATAGATAAAGTAGAGCGCACTCAAGGTATGAATATCACTATATGTACTTCCAGTAGGGATGACGAGGAAGCGTATACTCTATTAAAATTATTAGGATTTCCTTTTAAGAGGTGAAGGATGGCAACTAAAGCGAAAATTGAAAAGTGGAAAAGAGAAAAAATAAAAGCTAAGTACTCTACACGCAGGAGAAATCGCTGCAGGCTCTGTGGAAGACCTCGAGGATATATAAGAGACTTTGAGCTCTGCAGAATATGTTTTCGTCAACTTGCTTGGCAAGGATTAATTCCTGGAGTAAAAAAAGCGAGTTGGTAAGATGAGTAGAACTGACCTTTTAGCTGATGCCTTTACAATAATAAGGAATGGTATAAGAGCAAAAAAAGAAGAGGTAATAATTCCTTACTCTAAAACTTTATTAAAAATAATAGAAATTTTAAAAAACGAAAGATATATAGAAAACTTCAAAGAAATGGATGTACCCCCCCGAAAAATGATAAAGGTTTATCTTAAGTATGATGGAAAAAAAAGTGCTATAAACGATATCCAACGTATCTCTAAACCAGGAAGAAGAATCTATACTAAGAGAAAAAATATCCCCCACATTCTTCAAGGTTATGGTATAGCGATAATTTCTACTTCCAAAGGGGTTCTTACCGATAAAGAAGCAAGAAAAGAAGGGATAGGGGGGGAAGTTATTGGGTATGTATGGTGAATTATGTCTAGGATAGGAAGAAAACCTATACTTATTCCAGAGAAAGTAAATGTAGAACTTAAAGATAGAAGTGTATCTGTAAGTGGTCCAAAAGGTAACCTTTCTTTAAAATTACCTTCTCCTATAAGCGTAGAAATCAGAGAAAAGGAAATCATTGTAAAGAGGGCAGGGGAAGATAAAAAGACCAAAAGTCTTCATGGCACATTCAGAGCTTTAATTAATAATATGGTAATAGGGGTTACTGAGGGATTTAAAAAAGAATTAGAGATTGTGGGTATGGGTTACAAAGTACAGTTAAAAGGGACTAATTTAATTCTTCAATTAGGTTTCTCTCACTCTGTAGAAATACCAATTCCTGAAGATTTAAAAGTTACTTTAGGAGGAGCAAATAAGATCACTATTGAAGGGATAGATAAACAAAGAGTAGGTCAATTCGCTGCTCAACTGAGAGCTATTTATCCTCCCGAACCTTATAAAGGAAAAGGAATCAGATACGCTCAGGAAGTAGTGAGAAAAAAATTAGGTAAAGCAATGGCAAAATGAAACTAGTTGGAAGAGAAAGAAGACATCGAAGAATTAGAAAAAAGATAAAAGGTACACACGAGAGACCAAGAGTAGTAGTATTTAGGAGTAACAAACATATTTATGCTCAGTTGGTTAACGATGAAGAACAGAAAGTAATTACAGGATGTTCTACTTTAAGTAAAGAGTTTAAAGAAAATAAAATAAAATCTGGCACAAAAGAAGCAGCAAAAGAAGTAGGTAAGATACTTGCAAAAAAGCTTGCTAATCTAGGGATAAATAAGATTTCTTTTGATAGAGCAGGGTTTAAATACCATGGAAAAGTAAAAGCTTTGGCCGAAGGATTAAGAGAAGAGGGAATAGAATTCTAAGATGGAACAAGAAGAGATAACTATAAAAGATCAAGAAGAGGTATTTATCGAAAGGGTCATCTTTATAAATCGAGTAACTAAAGTTACTAAAGGCGGGAAGAATTTAGGCTTCTCTGCTCTAGTGGTGGTAGGGGATGGGAAAAATAAAGTAGGCTATGCTTTAGGTAAGGCAAATGAAGTAGCTGATGCTATAAGAAAAGGAATAAAGAAGGCAAAAAAGAATCTCATAGAAATACCTAAAAAGGATACAACTATCCCTCATCAAGTGAAAGGAGAATTTGGTGCAGTAGAGGTTTTTCTTAAACCGGCAGGGAGAGGGACAGGGGTAATTGCTGGAGGAGTTATTAGAGCTATTTGTGAATGTGCAGGGATAAAAGATATCTTAACTAAGATTTTAAAGAAATCTACTAACCCCATAAATGTAGTAAAGGCTACATTCTCTGCTTTAAGTAACCTTAAGAAGGGAGAAGATGGATATATCTCAACTTCGACCCAACAAGAAGCATAAGAAACCTAAAAGAGTAGGAAGGGGTCCTGGTTCTGGTCATGGAAAGACCAGTACCCGAGGGCATAAAGGCACAGGTCAACGTAAGGGAAGAATGTACTATATTGGATTTGGAGGAGGCAACGTTCCTTACTTGCGGAAAATACCTAAACGGGGCTTTAACTCTAAAAGACCTAAGGAGTATCAAATTGTTAACTTAAAAGATATAGTGAAAAGAATAAAGGATAAAAAAGAGATAACTCCAAAAGAATTGAAGGAAGTAAATCTCATAAAAGAGGAGAAAAAGCCTGTAAAAATTTTAGCCAAGGTTGAAGAAAAATTTTCACTAGATAGTGTATTCAAAGCTCAGAAATTTTCTAAAAAAGCTAAAGAAATCATAGAAAAGGGAGGAGGCAGGATAGAGTATCTACCCGAATAAACTATGTTTACTAAACTGAGTAATATATTCAGAGTAGAAGAACTAAGGAAGAAAGTAATTGTTACTCTTTCTCTTTTAATTGTCTATCGAATAGGATGTTTCATTCCTACTCCTGGGATAGATAGTCAAGCTCTATCTAATTTTTTTGAGCAACTCTCTAAAATCCAAGGGCAAACAATCCTAGGAATAATTAACCTTTTCACAGGAGGAGCCTTAAGGCGTTTGAGTATTTTTGCCTTAGGAATAATGCCCTATATCTCTGCATCTATTATTATGCAACTCCTAACAGGGATTATTCCTGCCTTGGAAAATATAGCAAGGGAGGGGAGAGCAGGGTATGAAAAGATAAATCAGTATACTAGATACTTAACCTTATTTATCTGTCTAATCCAAGGGTTTATGTTGGCGCTGTGGTTAGAAAATCCTCAAAACTTTAGAGGGGTAGTGATTGTTCCTAACCCTGGAGCTTTGTTTAGATTCGTTACAGTATTTACCCTTACTTGCGGAACAGTATTTATTATGTGGTTAGGAGAACAGATTCAAGAAAGAGGGATAGGCAACGGAATTTCTCTAATTATTACTACAAGTATTATCTCTCGGATCCCCTCTGCACTCTATCAACTATGGATGCTTTACTCTCCTTTGGATCCTAGCAAGCGACAAATTAGCACAGTTACTGTTGCTAGCCTTATAGTCCTATGGTTTTTAGTAGTACTAGCAGTAGTACTTTTTACCCAAGCTCAAAGAAGAATTCCTATCCAGTATGGGAAAAGAATCATTGGAAGAAGAGTATATGGTGGCCAAAGTACTTATCTCCCTATAAGGGTAGATATGGCAGGAGTAATTGCTATTATTTTTGCTCAAAGCGTAATCCTTTTCCCAGGAACTGTGGCTACTTTTTTTCCTAAAAGCACGAAGTTAGCCACATTCTTCCAAACCATCTTCAGACAAGGAGGACTTTGGTATAACTTGATTTATGTAGCACTCATCTTATTCTTTATGTATTTTTATACTGCGATAGTATTTAATCCCCAGGAGATAGCTAATAATTTAAAGAAATACGGAGGATTTATCCCTGGAATAAGACCAGGAAGGCAAACTGCGGAATATCTAGATTATGTAGCTACAAGGATTGTCTTTGTAGGAGCGATTTATGTAGCGATAATAGCGATTCTTCCTGGTATTATTATGAAGTTATTTAATATTCCCTCTTATGCTATAGCTTCCTTCTTTGGAGGAACAACTATATTGATTATGGTAGGAGTAATCTTAGATACTATGCGCCAGATAGAAGGACAACTTCTTATCCGATACTATGAAGGATTTATAAAAGGGAAAGAGTTGAGGGGAAGGAGATGAGGCTAATTTTGTTAGGAGCACCGGGCTCAGGAAAAGGAACCCAAGCAAAAACTATTAGTGAGAAGCTTAATATTAAAAGAATTTCCTTAGGAGATATCCTCCGAGAAGAAGTTAAAAAGAGTACTTATTTGGGAGAGAAAGTAAAAGAGTATATGTATAAAGGATTACTAGTTCCTGATGAAATTGTTTCTATGGTAGTTGAAGAGAATATTGATAGAGAAGATTTTGTGATCGATGGATATCCTCGAAACACCAATCAAGCTAAGGACTTAGATAATATCTTGAGTAAAAAGAATCTTTCTTTGGATAAAGCTATTTATTTGGAGGTCAGTCAGGAAACTGCTATAAAAAGACTTTCAGGAAGAAGAATATGTAAAGATTGTGGAGCTAATTATCATATAGAAAACATGCCTCCTAAAAAGGAAGGAATCTGTGATATCTGCGGAGGAATGTTGGTCCAAAGGAAAGATGATGAGCCTGAGGTAATTAAAAATCGATGGTCTGTATTTCAGAGAGAGAGTACTCCTTTAATGAACTTCTATAAAGAGAAAAATAGACTGATCATAGTAGATGCTAATCGAAATGCAGAAGAAGTATTTCAAGAAATATTAAAAAAAATAAATCATGGATAATATTCTTTCTTATCAGGAATTAAAAGTTGCTTCTTACGCAGGAAAAGTAGCAGGCGAAATCATTAAGAAGATGAAATGGATTATAAAACCTGGGATTACTACTAAAGATATAGAAATTTTTTTCGAGAAAGAAATTAGTAAGCATCCTGGAATGGAGTCAGCATTTAAAAATTATAAAGGGTATCCTGCTTCTTTATGTGTCTCAGTGAACGAAGAAATAATTCATGGAATACCTTCGAAAGAAAAGACAATAAAAGAGGGCGATTTAGTAAGTGTGGATCTAGGGATAAAGTATAATGGTTTATTTGTAGATACTGCTTTCACTTACCTGGTAGGTAAAACTTCATCTTTAGCGAAGAAATTGGTAAAAGTATGCAAAAATGCATTAATGGAAGGAATAAAAAGAATTAAGATAGGAAGAAAAGTAGGGGACATAAGTTATGCTATTCAGAGATACGTAGAAAGAGAGGGATTTTCGGTAATAAGAAGTTTTGTAGGTCATGGAATAGGAAGGGAACTTCATCTTCCTCCAGAAGTGCCTAATTTTGGGGAAGAAAATACGGGAGAAACCCTTATTGAAGGAATGGTTTTAGCTATTGAACCAATGATAGCCGCGGGAAATTACTATATAGAATTTTTAAAAGATGGGTGGACAGCTAAAACTAAAGATAACTCTTTAAGTTCACATTTTGAACATACAGTAGCAGTAACTAAAAGAGGTCCTTGGATTCTTACGTAGTAAGATGGGTAAAGAGGAATTAATCGAGGTTGAAGGAGAAATCGTAGAGACTCTCCCTAATGCTATGTTTAGGGTGAAATTAGACAATGGACATCTGGTTCTAGCTCATGTGAGTGGAAAGATGCGAATGCATTTTATAAAAATTCTTCCTGGGGATAGAGTTAAAGTGGAACTCTCTCCTTATGATTTAACTCGAGGAAGAATAACTTATCGATACAAGTAATCATGAAAGTTAAATCTTCTGTAAAAAAGATTTGTGACAAATGTAGAATAATAAAGAGGAAAGGTGTAATAAGAGTTATTTGTAGGAATCCCAAACACAAACAGAGACAGGGTTGATAAGCAAAAGGAGAAAAAATGCCAAGAATTTTAGGTGTAGATATCCCTAAGGAGAAAAAATTAAAGATAGCTCTTCGTTACATTTATGGAATAGGTCCTAGTAATGCTTTAGAAGTATTAAAGAATACAGGAGTGGATCCAGAGAAAAAGGCTTCACAACTTAGTGACGAAGAAATATCTAAAATTGCTTCATTTATCCAAGCAAATTATAAAGTAGAAGGGGAATTACGAAGAGAAACAACCCAGAATATTAGAAGATTGGCGGATATAGGTTGCTATCGAGGAATAAGACATAAAAAACATCTTCCTGTAAGAGGACAACGTACTCGTTGTAATGCCCGAACGAGAAAAGGCCCCAGGCCTCGTGTAGGAGGTATAAAGAAGAAAAGTTAGATAAAAAGAAAGGGGGTAATTTGGTTAAAAAAAGAAGAAGAGAAAAAAAGAAGAAAATACATCTAACTTCTCCTATAGGGATGGTGCATATAAAAGCTACATTTAATAACACTATCATTACTGTCACAGATACAAATGGCAACGTTATTGGATGGTCATCAGGAGGAACTATCGGGTTTAAGGGAACAAAAAAATCCACTCCCTATGCTGCTCAATTAGCTGCTTTAGATGTAGCTAAACGAGTTAAAGAAATGGGATTAAGTGATGTTGAGGTCTTCGTAAAAGGTCCAGGTCCAGGGAGAGAAGCAGCTATTAGATCCTTACAGAGTGCAGGTCTTAATGTAAAGAGGGTTAAAGATGTAACTCCGACTCCTCATAACGGGTGTCGACCAAGAAAGAAGAGAAGAGTGTAAATAAGGAGTAAAATATGGGAAGATACTTAGGGCCTAAATGTAAACTGTGTAGAAGAGAACGAACAAAGCTTTTTTTAAAAGGATCCAAATGTACCACAGAAAAATGTCCCCTTTCTCGAAGAACTTATCCTCCAGGTATCCATGGAAAGAAACAAACAAAACAATCTTATTATGGTCTTCAGTTGAGGGAAAAACAAAAAGTAAAAAGAATATATGGAATACTAGAAAAGCAATTTAAACGCTTTTTTAGGTTAGCTGTTAAATCTAAAGAAGTTACTGGTAGAAAGCTCATTCAACTTTTGGAACGGAGGTTAGATAACCTCATTTATCGAGCATTATTTGCTCTTTCTAGAAACGAAGCTCGTCAGATAGTAAAACATGGTTTTGTTTTTGTCGGAGAGAAAAGAGTAAATATCCCTTCTTATATTACTAAAGAGGGAGAAGAAATTAAAATAAAAGCTAAAGAAAGTGTGATAAAAAGAATAAAAGAAAATATAGAGATAAACTCTAAAGAAAGAAGTATACCCACTTGGATAGATGTAGATAAGGAGAACTTGAAATTAAAAATAAAAAGACTACCTGAAAAAGAGGACTTGACTATTCCTATAAGTGAACAGTTAATTGTTGAATTATATTCGAAGTAATAAAAGATAGGAGGTCAAAAAAATGGGTATAAGCTGGAGAGACTTCCAATTTCCTAAAAGGATAATTATTGAAGAAGGATCCTATACTCCTTACTATGGAAAATTTATTGCTGAACCTCTAGAGAGAGGTTATGGGGTAACTTTAGGAAACTCCCTAAGAAGAGCTCTCCTTTCTTCTATTGAAGGAGCAGCTATCACAGCGATAAAAGTAGAAGGAGTACCTCATGAATTCTCTACTATAAAAGGCGTAAAAGAGGATGTACCTCAAATTGTGCTCAACGTAAAAAATGTTGTGCTAAGATCTTATTCTAAAGGATCTAGAAAAATATATATAAAAGCTTCGGGAGAAAAAGAGGTAAAAGCTGGTGATATTATAACTGATGAGAGTATAGAAGTGATTAATCCTGATTCCCATATTGCTACTTTAACTTCTAAAGATGCTAATCTTCAAATAGAGATGGAAGTTGGTAGAGGTAGGGGATTTGTTCCTGCAGAGATGAATAAGCGTGAGGATATGCCTATAGGGACTATCCCCATTGACTCTATATTCACTCCGATAAAAAAAGTAAATTTTAAAGTAGAAAATGCCAGAGTGGGGAAGAGGACTGATTATGATAAACTGATATTAGAAATATGGACAAATGGAAGCATAGAACCAAAAGAAGCTTTAATTTATGCCTCTAAAGTTCTAAGTAAACATCTGGAGTTATTCTTTACTTTGGGAGAAATCCCCGAAGAAGAAGTAGAGGAACTCACTCCCGAAGAAATTTCTTTATATGAAAAACTCAAAATTCCTGTCTCTGAACTTGAACTTTCAGTACGAAGCGCTAATTGTTTAAGGGAAGCGAATATAAGGATTCTGGCAGATCTTGTGGAAAAAACAGAAGCAGAAATGCTTTCTTATAGGAATTTTGGAAAAAAATCACTAAATGAGATAGTGAATCTTCTGAAGAGTATGGGGCTCTCCTTAGGGATGAAAATCGACAGAAAAAAACTCCAAATGATATGAGACACAGAAAAAAAACTAAAAAATTGTCTCGTTCCCGAGCTCAAAGAAAGGCTTTAATAAAGAATCTAGTTAGATCTTTGATTATTTGGGAAGCAATAAGAACTACCAAATCAAAGGCAAAAGTAATAAGAGGCTGGATAGATAAATTAATTGAGTGGGGTAAGGTTGACACTCTCCATAATCGTCGTTTAGCTTACAGGATATTAGAAGACCATAAATTAGTAAAGAGACTTTTTACAGAGATTGCCCCTCGCTTTAAAGATATAAATGGTGGATATAGTCGAATAATAGATATAACTTCTCGAAAAGGTGATGGCGCAAAACTATCTCTAATAGAATTGACTCATAGAGAGAAAAAGATGAAGAAAAAAAAGAGAGAAAAGAGAGAAAAAACTCCTACAGAAAAACCAGAGAAATCGGAATTACACCCTCCTAAAAAAGAAGAAAAACCTAGAAGAAGTTTTATCAAAGGAGTAAGATCAATTTTTAAGAAAGAAAGAGATTCTCTGTAAGTTTGGTTTTATAATGGATTGGGGAAAGGTAATAAACCGTTATCTCCCATTAGTAAATAAATCTCCCACTTTAACTCTCACGTCATTGGCTAAAAAACTAAAAAAAGAAGGTAAAGACGTAGTAAACTTTGCTGGAGGAGAACCAGATCTTGACACACCAGAATTTATAAAAGAAGCAGCAAAAAAAGCCTTAGAGGAGGGAGCGACTAAGTATACTCCCTCTACAGGACTACTCTCACTGAAAAAGGCTATCGCCAAGAAAATAAACGAAGAAAACGGATTTCCCTGTAACGAAGAGAACATAATTGTAACTGCAGGAGCAAAATTCGCTATATTTATTTCTCTTCTTACTCTTCTAAATCCTCAAGAAGAAGTAATTATTCCTTCTCCCTATTGGGTAAGCTATCCTGAAATGGTTAAACTTGCTGGAGGAAAGGTAAAGATATTATCTACGCAAGAAGAAGAAAATTTCAAGATAAATCCTAAGAAATTAAAAGCACTTATTACTTCCAAGACTAAAATTTTAATTTTAAATTATCCTAACAATCCTACAGGGATAACTTATACTAAAGAGGAATTAGAAGAAATAGCACAAGTAATAGGAAATTCGCCTCTTTTTGTATTAAGTGATGAAATATACGAAAAGATACTTTTTGATAATCTCATCCACACTAGTTTTGCTTCTCTAGATGGGTTAAGAGATAAAACAATAACCATAAATGGATTTTCTAAGAGCTTTTCTATGACTGGATGGCGAATAGGTTTTATGGTCGCTCCCAAAAAAATTGTGGAAGAAGCTTCTAAAATAGTAGACCATACTACTTCTTGTCCTAATAGTTTAGCTCAAATAGCTGCTATTAAGGCGTTAGAAAATAATAGAGATTGGTATAACTTTGTAAAGGATACTTTTCAAAAAAGAAGAGATTTAATCTATGAGAAATTCTTAGAGTGTCCTAAATTGAAGCTGATAAAACCTCAAGGTACTTTTTATCTATTTTGTAGCATAAAAGATACTAATCTTAGTAGTTTGGATTTCTCTTCTGAACTCTTAAATAAATATCTCGTAGCAGTTATACCTTCTATAGGCTTTGGAAGAGAGGGGTATATAAGAGTGAGTTTTTCTACTAATGAAGAAAATATACTAAAAGGAGCACAGCGCATTAAAGAATTTTTAACTAGGATTTGAATGGGTAAAACTATCGCTGAGAAAATATTTTCTCATCACGCTAAAAAATCTTTAAAAAGTGGTGACGTAGCTGTATGTAAAGTAGACTTTTGTTTTTCTCAAGATGGAACTACCTCTTTAGTACTAGATGCTTTAGAGAAGTTCTCTCAAAATATAAAATATCCTAAAAGATATGCTCAATTTATCGACCACAGTATACCTGCTCCCAACATAGGAGTAGCGGAAGTTCATATTCGAATGAGAGAAGCTACTAGTAAAATGAAAAGTTTACTTTTTGATGTTGGGGAAGGTATATCTCATCAACTAGTAATTGAAGAAGGTTTTGCTTATCCGGGAGCGCTCATTTTAGGAGCAGATTCTCATACATCAACATGTGGAGCTTTAGGAGCAATTGGTTTAGGCGTAGGTTCTACAGATCTGGCAGTGAGTTTAGTTACAGGAAAAAACTGGTTTAAGATACCTTCTACTTACAAAATAATTGTGAAAGGTAAAATACCTAAAGGGGTTTTTAGTAAAGACATTATTCTTTATATAATCAAACAATTTACTTGTTGGGGGGCTACTTATCGGTGTGTGGAATTTGATGGAGAAGTAATTAAAGCACTATCCCTGGATGCACGACTAACCATAACAAATATGAGTATTGAATTTGGAGCGAAATGTGGCATTATAGCTCCTGACAAAAAAGTGTTTAATTATTTAGAGAGAATAGGAGTTAGAAAATATAAAACTTTTTATCCTGATAAAGATGCGAAATATGAAAAAATTGTAGAATTTGATGTCTCTAAACTTTCTCCCTACATCGCTAAACCTCATAGCGTAGATAATGGTGTGCCTGTTGAAGAAATCGAAGGACTTTCTATAAACCAAGGTTATATTGGAACATGTACTAATGGAAGATTAGAAGATTTAGAAATAACTGCACGGATACTAAAGGGAAGGAGGGTACATCCTGAAGTAAAGCTTTTTGTTGCTCCTGCATCTAAAAAAGTATTTAAATTAGCTTTAGCGAGGGGTATCATAAAAATCCTTATTCAAGCAGGAGCAATTGTTCTCCCTCCTGGATGTGGACCTTGTGTAGGAACAAACCAAGGAGTACCAGCAGATAAGGAAGTAGTTCTCTCTACCGCTAACAGAAATTTTAAAGGGAGAATGGGAAATCCTAATAGTTTTATTTACCTTGCTTCCCCTGCCACGGTAGCTAGCTCTGTTATAAAAGGTAAAATAACTGATCCTCGAAGATATCTTTATTAAGAAGGAGGTAGAACAATGATGGACATGACTAGTCTTTTAAAACTTGCTATGGAGAAAGAAGCTAGTGACTTACATATTACTGTAAACTCTCCTCCTGTGTTAAGGATCGATGGAAAACTTCACCTTACAGATCTACCTCCTTTAAATTCAGAACAAACAAAGGCTCTCATATATAGTATCTTAACTGATGATCAAAAGGCTATATTTGAAAAAGACAAAGAGTTGGATTTTTCTTTTTCTATTCCTAATATGGATAGATTTCGTGTAAATGTCCACTATCAAAAAGGGAATGTAGAAGCAGCTTTAAGGCGTATCCCTAGAGAAATTCCCCCTCTAGATGAGTTAGGAGTTCCTTTAGTAGCTTACGATTTAATAAGAAAACCTAATGGCTTAGTATTAGTAACTGGTCCTACAGGAACAGGTAAAAGTACTACTTTAGCAGCAATGATTGATGTAATAAACAAAGAAAGAAAAGAAATAATTATTTGTATAGAGGACCCTATAGAATTCTACCATAATAACAAGAAAAGTATAATAAAACAAAGAGAAGTTTACGCAGATACTCACTCTTTTCCCGAAGCCTTAAGAAGAGCTTTAAGACAAGATCCTAATGTAATTGTAGTAGGGGAGATGCGAGATTTAGAAACTATCGCTACTACTTTAACAGCTGCGGAAACGGGACATCTGGTTTTAGCTACCTTACATACACCTGATGCCCCTCAAACCGTTCAAAGAATTATTGATGTTTTCCCTCCCCATCAGCAAAAGCAGATAAGAGTTCAACTCGCTGATTGTCTTCAAGGAGTAATCTCCCAACTTCTCTTACCAAGAGCAGACGGTTTAGGAAGAGTATTAGCTACTGAGGTTATGATTGCTACCCCAGGAATAAGAAACCTAATAAGGGAAGGGGAAATAGCGCAAATTCCTTCTTTAATTCAAATGGGAGCTCAATACGGAATGCATACGATGGATAAGTGCCTAAAGGAATTGTATAAGAAAGGAATAATTACTAGAGATGTAGCTATAAGTAAAGTTAAAAATATAATGGAGTTTGAAAATTTATGATTTTTGAAGGTAAAGTTTTTAGGTTTGGTGACAATATAAATACTGATTGGATAATATCTGGTAGATATAAATTTTCTATTACTGATATGAAAAAACTAGCTCAACATATTTTTGAAGATATAAGGCCTAATTTTTTTGAAGAAATCATTCCCAACAAATCCATAGTGGTGGCGGGTCTAAATTTTGGATTAGGCTCTTCTCGAGAACAAGCACCTTGGGTAATAAAAGAAGCTAAGATTGTATGTGTAGTAGCTAAAAGCTTTGCGCGGATATTTTATAGAAATGCATTCAATATAGGACTACCATTAGTGGAGGCAGATACCGATTCCTTACAAGAAGGGGACATTATCCGTGTAGATATCGATAAAGGAACGATAAAAAATATAACTAGAGGAGGAGAAATATCTTTTCACCCTTTGGATGAATTTCGCAAAAACCTTATAAAAGAAAAGGGAATTATTAATTACCTAAAAAAATATAAAGATTTTCAAATTAAACAGTAATGGGCTATAAAATTACTCTTATACCTGGTGATGGAATAGGACCAGAGGTTACTCAAGCAGCACGGCAATGCATAGATGCTTTGGGAATAGAAATAGAATGGGAAATTGCTTTAGCTGGAGAACCTGCACTCAGAGAAAAAAACTCCTTGCTTCCTAAGGAAACTTTAAATTCTATCAGAAAGAATAAAGTAGCTTTAAAAGGCCCTATAATCACCCCTATAGGAAGTGGTTTCCGTTCTGTAAATGTAGCTTTGCGTCAAACTTTAAACCTCTTTGCTTGCGTAAGACCTGCTAAATCTATTGCAGGAATACCCTCTAAACATAAAAACGTAAATATCGTGGTGATAAGAGAAAATAGTGAAGATTTATATGCGGGAATAGAATTTTTTAAAGGAGAATCCTCCACAGAAAATTTAATAGAGGAACTAAGTCGATTGAGTGGAAAAAATATTCTAAAAGACTCAGCAATATCTATAAAACCTATTTCGCAATCAGCCTCAGAAAGAGTTATTGAATTCGCCTTTGAATGGGCACAAAGAGAAGAGAGAAAGAAAATAACTTGTGTACACAAAGCAAATATAATGAAAGCTACTGACGGATTATTTTTAAGTTGTTTTAAAGGAATAGCATCTAGATATCCTAACATAATAGCTGAGGATGTTATTGTAGATAATTTATGTATGCAACTAATTTTAAAACCAGAAATCTTTGATGTATTAGTTTTACCCAATCTCTATGGAGATATTATTTCGGAGATATGTGCAGGTTTAATTGGAGGATTGGGGGTAGCTCCAGGAGCTAATATTGGCAAAGAATTTGCTGTATTTGAACCAGTTCATGGAGCTGCTCCTAAATACGCAGGAAAAAATAAAGTTAATCCTACAGCTACAATTCTTTCCGGAGTAATGATGTTAAAATATCTAGGGGAAATAGAAAAAGCTAAACTTCTAGAAGAAGCCACTTACCAAGTAATAAAGGAAGGTAAATTCGTAACCTACGATTTGAAACAGCAAAGAGAGGATCCTACTGCAGTAGGAACAAAAGAAATGGCTCAGGCAATTATAGAAAAAATCAACAAAATGAAAAAATAATGGAAAGGGTCAGAAAGATCTCTATTATTGGAGTAGGCTCAGTAGGAAGTACATTAGCTTTTAATATCCTAAAGAATCTGGATATAGAAGAATTAAATCTTATAGATATTGCTGGTTCTTTAGCGAAAGGAGTTGCTTTAGATTTAGAAGATACTAGGGCATTTTTAAAATTTTCTACAAAGATACTAGGAACCTCCAATATAAACCACATTAGAAATTCTGATATCGTCGTTGTTGCTGCAGGAAAGGCAAGAGGTGCAGGAATGACAAGATACGATCTTGTTAACATCAACAAAGAAATTGCTAAAAATATTGCTAAAAGAATTAAAAAGCTATCACCTACATCTTTAGTGATAGTAATAACTAATCCTGTAGATTTTATTACTTATGTGATTAAAAAAGAGACTGACTTTGAAAGAGAGCGAGTTATAGGGATGGGGTCTTCTTTAGATTCCGCCCGTCTACTTAATCTTATTTACCAAATGATAAAAATCAGCCCTTCCTCTATAGAAACAATGGTATTAGGTATCCACAGTAAAGATATGCTTCCTCTAACTAGGAGATGTAAAGTTAAAGGTATAAACATAGATAAATTTATCTCTCAGGAAAAAATAAAATTAATTTCAGAGAGAACGAAATTGAGAGGCAAAGAGATTGTTGAACTTCTAAAGAATAGAAGTGCTCACTTTGCTCCTTCTCTTGCTGGTTATCAACTAATCGAGGCTATTGTAAAAGACAAAAAAGAAATTATATGTGTATCAACTTATCTTAAAGGAGAATATGGACTGAAAAATGTATGTATAGGTGTACCTTGCATTATTGGCAGGAAGGGTATAGTGAAAATAATTGAAATGGAATTAAGTAAAGAGGAAAAGAGGAAACTTTCAGAATCATTGAATTACTTTAGAGAATGTATGAACTCGCAATAATAGGTGCTGGTGCAGGAGGACTACAGGCAGCCAAGGAAGCTATCAAGAATAATCTGAAAACTATTCTTATAGAAGAGTCTCCTTTAAACTTCGGAGGTATTTGCTTAAATAAAGGTTGCATTCCTACCAAATTATATCTTCAGTTGACAAAACACAATCATAATCTAGAAAATATTTTTTTGAAGAAGAATCAGATAGTAAAGTCTATAAGAAAAGAAGCACTCTCTTATTTAGATAACAAAGGAATAGAAATCGTATGGGGAAAAGCTCAAATATCTGATACGCACACAATAGAGATAGATAAAAAGAAAGTGGTAGCAGAGAACATAATTATTGCTACAGGCAGCATTCCTAAAAGAATTATAGAACCTGATGAGAGAAAGATATTTTTTGCTGAAGATATATTTAACTTTTCAAATCTTCCTACTAATATTCTTATTGTAGGAGGAGGTAGTATAGGATTAGAACTCGCTTCTTTTCTTAATAATTTATCTAAGAAAGTAGTAGTTATAGAAAAAGAGGAACAGATTTTACCTAATTTCGAAAGAAAGATTAGCCAACGCTTAAGAATGATATTAGAAAAAAATGGTACAACGATAAAAACTTCTACAACTTTAGAAGAATTCAATCTGGAAGAATTTGATGTGGTATTTTTAGCAGGAGGAAGAATTCCTAATACAGGAAATTTAAATCTGGAAAAAATAGGAGTAAGAACAGATAGAAGTGGAAGAATAGAGACTAATGAGTATATGCAAACTAACATAAGCAACATTTTTGCCTGCGGAGATGTTGCTTCTCACAAAATGTATGCTTATGTAGCAGAGTATCAGGCACATATAATTTTAAAGAATATCTTAGGTCAAAGAGAATCTATTAATTATGAAGGTATTAGTGAATGTGTATTCTCTATACCTCAAATAGCAAAAGTAGGAGTAGATGAAGACGAAGCAAAAAGAGTGAATCTTACTTATCAAATTATAAAAACAAACTTTAGAAGATTTTCCTCATCTTATGTTTATCAAGATGAAGATGGATTTGTTAAACTTCTTACTGATTCCAAAGGAAAGATACTAGGAGCTACTATAATTTCCAAATACGCTTGCGAACTTATAAGCATCTTCTCCCTAGCTATAAGAAACCATCTCACTATAGATAAAATAAAGGATTGCATCTTTATCCATCCCACTCTTTCAGAGATTATCTCCTCCTTCCTAAAAGATTGAAATTAGAGCTTCTAATTAAATTGAAAAGATTATAATTTCTATGGTATAATATTAAAAATTTAAAGCATAGAGGATGAGAAAGATGGAAAAAGTACTTGTGGTAGATGATGAAGTAGAAGTTGCAGAATTCTTAAGTAGTTTCTTAAAAAGAAAAGGATTGAAACCTTTTATAGCCAATAATGCCAAGGATGCCTTAGAAATTTTTGTCCAGAAAAAACCAAACCTTATACTCCTAGATGTGAAAATGCCTGGAGAAGATGGTTTCTTCGTATTAAAGAGGGTAAAAGAAACTTCTAAAGATGTTAGAGTAATAATGATTACTGCAAGAGATGATAAACCATCTATCATGAAAGCGAAAAGAATGGGCGCAGAAGACTATCTTGTAAAACCTATAGAATTAGAAAATCTAGATACCGTTATCTCCAAGTATATAAAACCTAAAAAATAATGCGTATCTCTTACAGAAAAGAATTAGAAAGAGCAGCTCGCCAAATGATTCTTATTCATCGTACCGAAACTCTTATTAAGCTTATTATAAGAACAATAATAAAAAATTTACGAGTCTCTCATGCAGGAATTTTTCTTTTTGATAAGAATAAAGACAGTTATATTTTGACTATATCTAGAGGAAAACAAGGTATAAAAATCCCTTCAGGATTAGTAAAAATCTCTAAAGACTCGCCCTTAGTAAAGTATTTTTCTTACAATAAGCACTATAATCAATGGAATGATGATTTTCTTCTTCTTAAGAGAGTAAAGAGATTCCTAAAAAGAAAAAAGACAGACGAAAAACTTAAAGAGTTTTTCCAGAAGTTACTATATCAGCTCTTTATATATAAGGTAGAGGTTGCTCTCCCTATATTTTTTCGTGAGGAACTTTTAGGAATCTTTATTCTGGGAAGAAAACTAAATGGGAGAGTGTTTCCTGCTGAAGAGTTAACTTTTCTATCTATTCTTTCTTCAGATGTAGCCATGGCTATCCGCAATGCTTCCTTATTCGAAGACTTAAAAATCCAGCTAGAAAAAAATCAAGCTCTCTTTATTCAAACTATTACTGCCTTAGCTCAAGCTATAGAAGCTAAGGACAAGTATACAAAAGGACACACAGAAAGAGTGGTAACCTTTTCTCTAAAGATTGCTCAAGAGCTTAAGAAAATAAGAAGGATAAAAAATTGGGAAAATTTTAAGAACGATTTAAAGATAGCTGCTCTTTTACATGACATTGGTAAGATAGGAGTCCCAGAAAAAGTTCTTAACAAGAAACGTCCACTAACTCCCAGGGACTGGGCACTGATAAGAACCCATCCTTTAGTGGGGGAGGAGATACTTTCTCCTATAAAAGACTTAAAAGAAATAATTCTAGCTGTGAAACATCATCATGAAAGGTATGACGGAAAAGGATATCCCTCGGAATTAGAAGGAAGAAAAATACCTTTAATGGCAGCGATAATCTCTGTTGCTGATGCTTATGATGCTATGACTACGGAAAGACCCTATCGTAAAGCTTTAACAAGAATTGAGGCAAAAGAAGAGATAGTTAGAAATAGTGGCACTCAATTCCACCCCTTAGTAGTTAAGGCTTTCCTTAATGCTTTCAATAATGGAGAAGTATAATCGAAAAGATGAAAAAGGTTCTTATTCTCCATATCTCTCAATTCGGAGGACATAAAAAAGCTAGTGAAAATATAAAAGAGGCCCTAATTTTTAAAGAACCTAACTTAGAGGTAATTAACTTAAATGGTTTTGCTTATTTAAGCCCTCATATAGAAAAATTTATTAGTTTTATCTACACTCTTACCATAAAGTACTTTCCTTTATTATGGGGAAAAATCTATGATAAAAAGAAACTTATAAAAACTATAACTCCGCTTAGTAAACTGATAAATCTTATAGCTGTACCTAAGTTTTTATCTTTAATAAGAAAAATAGATCCTGGGGTGATTGTAGCTACCCAAGCTTTTCCCTGTGGAATTATTGCTGAACTTAAAAAAAATCAGAGAATAGATGTACCCTTAATAGGAGTAGTGACTGACTATTACCCTCATCGGCTATGGATCCATCAAGGAGTAGATCTCTATGTAGTAGCATGCCAAGAAGCAAAGGAAATATTTATTGCAGAAGGAGTAAATCCTAAAAAAGTAAGAGTTCTAGGTATTCCTATTTCTGTAAATTTCCTAAGAGTGTATGATAAAAAGGAATTAGCAAAGGAATTTAGTTTTGCTTTGAATACAAATACTATCTTACTTATGGGAGGAGGTCTAGGTATAGGTCCTATAAAAAGAATAGCTAAGACATTAGATGAAGTAGAGGAAGAACTTCAACTAATAGTGATCTGCGGGAAAAACAAAAAACTCTTTAGCTGGTTTAAGAAAAGAGCAAAATATTTTAAAAAACGATTATTTTATTTTGGATATATTGATTTCGTAAATAAATTGATGGATTTTTCAGATATTATTATAACTAAAGCAGGGGGGCTTACAATCTCTGAAGCTCTAGCTAAAGGAATGGCAACGATTGTAGTAAATCCTATACCAGGTCAAGAAGAAAGAAATGTAAGATATCTAGAGAAAAAAGAAACTATATTGAGAGTAAATTCTGTAAAAGAAATTGGGAATCTGATTAACGCACTTTTAAAAAATAAAAATGTATTATTTTCTCTGAAGAAAAATGCTCTACAAAATGCCATAGTAGATTCATCATTAAGAATAGTTAATCTAATTTTAAACTATTTAAATTGACGGCAAATGTATTATCTCTTCTTATTGGGAAGATGGTTAGCTATACTTCTGCCAAGAAAGATATCATATCTATTAGCTTCGATTATAGCAAAAATAAAATTTCTTTTTAGTAGAAAGGATAAAAAAAATCTGATATATAATCTTCTACCTATCCTGAAAAACAAAAAAACAGCCTACCGGTGTGCTAAAAAAATTGTGGAAAATTTTGCTTATTACTTAGTAGATTTCTTTCGATTTTCTAAAATTGATTTTAGATTTATAGAGAAATATGTAAAATTAATTGGAATCGAACTCTTACAAAACTTAATTAAAGAGAATAAAAAAATAATAGCTCTTACTGCTCATCTAGGAAACTATGAATTAGGAGGGGCTCTTACCTCTATACTGGGATATAAGGTGTATGCAGTTGCTTTACCTCATAAAGACCAACGAACAAATAGCTTCTTTAATCACCAAAGAGAAGTATGTGGGGTAGAAGTAACTTCTACAGGTATAGGAATAAAGAAGTGTTTCCAAGCATTAAACAGGAAAAAAATCCTTGCTCTCTTGGGAGATAGAGATTTTTCAAGAAAGGGGAAAAAAGTAAAAATGTTTGGCAAAACATGCATCCTTCCAAGAGGAGCAGCGAACTTCTCTTTAAAAACAGACGCCTACATTATTCCTTCTTTTTTAATAAGAGAAAACAAATATACTTATAGTTTAATTTTTGATACTCCTATATCTCCTTACCAAGGAAATAAGAAAAAATCTGAAGAGGAAATTATACAAGAATGTGCTAAAATATTAGAGAAGTATATAGCTAGATATCCTGAGCAGTGGTATATGTTTGAGAAATACTGGATAGAGTAATGAAAGTTTGGGTATTAATTCCTGCATATAACGAAGAGGATACTTTGGGACAAATACTAGATGAATTGAAGAAGAAATATCTATCTGTATTAGTAGTAGATGATGGATCTTGGGATAATACTTCTCGGATAGCAGAAGATAAGGGTGTATTGGTAATTAGAAACAGAAGAAATTTTGGTAAAGGATTATCTGTAAAAAGAGGAATAAGATACCTTTTAGATAAGGAAAATTTTGATTATTTGATTACTATGGATGCAGACAACCAACACTCTCCACGAGACTTAGAGAAATTTTTAAAGGAAGCCGAAAAAGGAGAAACTTTTGTTATAGGTAATCGTATGAATGATCCTAGAGGAATGCCTAAGATCCGGATTTTTACCAACAAGTTGATGTCGTGGCTTATATCTAAAATGGTAAGACAAAGGATACCTGACACACAATGTGGTTTCCGTTTGATTAAAAGAGATGTGTTAGAAAAGATAAATATAGAAACCGATAAATATCAAATAGAGTCAGAAATTCTTATAAAAGCTGCTAAAAAAGGAGTAAACATAAAATCTATACCCATAAAAAGTATCTATTTTAAAAATGCCAAAAGTAAAATAAACCCTATAATGGATACCGTAAGATTCTTAAAGTTCATATTTTTTCTCAATGAAAGAAAATAACTATATGCTTTCTAGAAAAAGGATGATTGAAGAGCAATTGATACCCCGAGCTATAAATAGCAAAAAAATTCTAGAAGCTTTTAAAAATATTCCGCGTCATCTTTTTATACCTGAAGAGAAACGAAGCTACGCTTATGGAGATTATCCTCTCTCTATAGGATGGGGACAAACAATATCTCAACCGTTTATAGTAGCTTTAATGACCCAACTCCTTGATCCTGAAAAAGATGAAAAAATATTAGAAATAGGTACAGGCAGTGGTTATCAGTCAGCTATATTAGCCTATTTAGGATGTAAAGTATTTACTGTGGAACGAATTCCTCAACTGGCTGAGAAAGCTCAGCAAATTTTAAAATCTTTAGGGTTTAAAGTAAAAATAAGGATAGGCGATGGTACTTTGGGATGGGAAGAAGAATCACCCTTTGACAAAATAATTGTCACTGCTGCTGCTAAAGATATCCCCTCTCCTTTAATACAACAATTAAGAATTGGGGGAAGATTAGTAATGCCTATAGGTGGCGCTTTTCAACAAGAGCTTATTATAGCAGATAAAATCACTGATAGAGAAGTTAAGAGAAGAAGTGCAGGAAGTTGCATTTTTGTTCCTTTAATTGGAAAATATGTTGAAAGAAAGTGAAATTATTACAATCGCTTTAGCTGCTTCTCCTATAGTAGAATTAAGAGGAGCTATCCCTTTTGCTATAGCTAAAGGACTTTCTCCTTTAAAAAGTTATCTTCTCTCTATTATCGGCAATATGTTGCCAGTTATTCCCCTGTATCTATTTTTTAGTTATCTCTTCCACAAATTAAAAGACGTTCCCTTTTTAGGAAATTTTCTAAAACAATGGTTTACTATTGCAGAGAAAAAGTCAAAACTCATCTCTACTTATGGAGTAATAGGAGTAATACTTTTTGTAGGTATTCCTTTTCCCACTACAGGAGCTTGGACAGGGACTTTTATAGCTAACTTATTAAGATTCAATATATTAAAAACCATACTAAGCATCTTACTAGGAGTGATGACGGCAGGAATCATAGTAGAATTAGCTACCCAAGGAGTAATAAGGTTGTGGTTCCTCTTTAATTAAAAAGAGAAAAATGAGAAAGGTCTCTTATAAAAACTACTTAGAAACCTTAAATAAAATAAGTAAAGCAATAACCAGCGATCTCTACCTTGAAGATGTTCTCAAACTTATTGTCACTGTGACTGCCAATGTGATGAAGACAAAAATTTGTTCTCTTTGGCTCTTAGATGATGAAACCAAAGAGTTAAAGATAAGAGCTACACAGGCAATGAGTAAGGATTATCTGAAAGAAAGGAGTCTAAAAGTTGGAGAAGGTATAGTGGGACTGGTAGCAAAGGAAAGAAAACCCATAGTAATTTTAGATGTGTCGAAAGAACCCAAATATAAGGAAAAGGCTTTAGCAAAAAAAGAAGGATTAATCTCTATGTTAAGTGTTCCTATGATGGTGAAGAACAAAGTAATAGGTGTAGTAAATTGCTACACAACTACTCCTTACAAGTTTACAAAAAGTGATATCGCTCTTTTGAGTACAGTAGCAAATCAAGCAGCAATAGCAATTGAGAATACAGAGCTTATGGTTAAAACTAAAATCATCCAAGAAGAACTGGAGGCACGAAAAAAGATTGAAAAAGCAAAAGGGATCCTTATGAAAGAGGAAAATCTAACAGAGGAGGAAGCTTACAATTTAATTAGGAAATCTAGTATGGACAGACGCCTGCCTATGAAGAATATCGCAGAAGCAATCATTGTTGCCTATGAAGTAAGAAAAAAATAAAAGATTCCTTTTGGCAAAATGTTCTTTAAATGTTATAAGGTAGGTAACAAAGAGGTTAATAAGGCAAAGGGGGCCGAGTGAGAAAGTGTGGGCTTTTTTTGCTAGGCAGAGACATCCTTTTTTAAGCAAAAATAGCTTAGAAAATGCTTTTATTTTTTATATAGAATAGATATGAATTTTAGTCAAATAAATAATCCTTTTAAACCGGTTCAATATTCTGATAAAAATGTATGTAATAAACATAAAAAGAGATAAAAGAAATAAATAATGGAAAAGGGATTATTGGTAACCCAAAGATTAATTATACTTTCTAAATACACAAGCAAAAATACTTACAATTTTATGGTAAAAGAGAGATGAAAAAACGGATGTAGGTGCATTATCCAAGGCTTTAGGAAACCTTCTCCATAGTGGAAATATCTTTTTTCTATTAATGAGAGCAACTCTAATTTTTTCTATACATACTGGTTTTGTTTTCCTATAAGTTGGTTCGGTAAGGAAGAAAAATCAAGTTAATGCTTTAGTAAAAATTATCATTAATTGGGGCATCTCTACAGTTGCTTACTTTTTCATCAGTTTCCCTATTGCTTATGGTATCTCTTTCTTTAAAACTGCTCAGCAATTATTGAATGGAAGTTAAGGATTTAACCTTATCCATTTCTTCTTTCTACTGACTTTTGCTGCCTGTATTCTAGCAATAATTTCAGGAGGAATCGTGGAACAAGCAAAATTCTGGGCTCAATCATTAGCAGGAGGAGTACTGGTAGGATTTATTTATCCCCTTTTTGAATCCTTTGTGTAGGGAAAAAATACTTTTCTAGGACAACCTGATTCATGGTTAGCGAATCTAACAGGCGTTCCCTTTCATGATTATGCTGGTTTAGTAGTAGTGTACTCTATGGGAAGTTGGCTCGCTCTTCCTGCTATTTTCCTTTTAAATCCTCATATCAAGAGATACATTGGTAGAAGAAGCATCCTACAAGGGTAAGTAACATACCTTTTCTTGCTCTAGGAAGTTGGCTTTTATGTGTAGGGTGGTTTGTTTTTAATGTGATGAGCACAGGAAAATTGACTAACATCTCTAGTTTAGTAGCAGTAAATTCTCTTATAGTAATAGTAGGTGGGATAGTTGTAACACTAATTATTTCTAAAAATGATGCTGCCTTTATCCATAACGGTGCTTTGGCTGAACTTATTGCTATATGTTCTGGATTTGATGTGGTACATCCTCTCGGTGCTTTAATTATTAAAGGAATAGCTGGTTTAATCTTCGTAAAACTTTTTCATATTTTCATATTGAAACTGAAATTCTTAAAATTGATGACGTTTTAGGGGTATGGCCTCTATATGGTGTAGCTGGTTCTTGGGGAGGGATTGCCTGTGGAATTTTTGGAATAAAAGCACTTGGGGGGAGTAGACGGAGTAAACTTAACTGCTCAACTTATAGGAAATTTAATAGCAATTGTTTTTGCTCTTGCAAGTGGATTTACTATTTACTATCTATTGAAATCTACTGTAGGAATAAGACTTTCTGAACAAGAAGAGATAATGGAAGCAGATTTAAGTATCCACAGAATCGAAGCATATCCTGAAGAAGCACTCTAATCGAAGGAGGTGAATAAAGATGAAAAAATAGAAGCTATTATTCAGCCAGATAGATTAGAAGCAGTCAAAGAAGAGTTGTTTAAGACTAAAGTTTTTAAAATGACAGTAGGTAGAGTTAAAGGGTGCGGTGAATAAAAGGTTATGTAGAAAGCTATAGTGGACCTTCGAAGCTTTCCCAATTTTATCGCAAAAAATATCTTTTACTCTTTGATAACCAGTAAGTTATGCTTAAAATTTTTGTCTGTTAAACTTTTCCACCCAAATAATGGTAAATCTGGTATAATTTAAGATGATTTTGTCTACCTTTAGGGGTAAGCCCATATCTTACTTTCTCCATCTATCGCCATACTCTTATATAGCTTTCAGAATTACCTGAACGGGGTATATTAGGATATTTAAGGTAGCTAATCATATACTCAAATTTGTAAGTAGATAAAAACTTAACGATCTTAGATAAATGATAAGAATCTCTCCAGTAATGCTCTTTTATAAGTTCCTCTCTTCTCTGATAAGCCTCTTTAAGGGGTTTGAGATAAATTAAATATATCCCTTACCTGCTCTTTGAAAATTAATACTTTTTCTATTAAAGTTGCCTTATAACGCTTCATAAGGTATTCTAAGATTAGATGTTCTTTAAGGGATAGTTTATCAAAGTTTTTTAATATTCGCCATTTATGCTTCCAAATATCAGAATAAGCTACTTCATCAGTTTCTCTTAAGGATACCCTGAAGCTCTTAATAGCATTCTTAAGATACCAGTATACTATCTTAACTATATGGAAGTAATCAAACTGGATAATTACACCAGGCTCAACTTTTTTGAGCTGTTTAGGGTAGACACTGGCTAAATCCACTATACACCCAAAAGGATTTAAGCCAAAATCCTTTAATTTATAAGCAAAATCTTCCACTAAGCCTTTAGCAACAATACCACCTTTTGCTTTAGGAGAATATATTTTAGGCAGATTCTCCAAATAGAGTATCCTCTCAGTTAATCTATCAGAAGCTATTAAGTCATAGGTTTTAGAGCGTTTAGGCTTATACTCATCAATACAGAGAATGCCACCGAAACCTAATTTAGAGATAATCTGTTTAAAATCATATTTATCTGCCTCTTTGCGCTTCCATCTATCAAGGGTAGATTTAGAGCCAGTAGTATTAAATATGCGATTAAATCTTTTAGCTACTCTGGGTAAGGTAGAGTTATCACAGATTAAACCACTCAAAGCTTCTTGTTTAAATCTATCTGTTGCTCTTTGATATTTTTCAAAACCATTTGGTAAAGCAAAGCTATTTCTTTGACAATGAGGATTTAAGCATTTAGCATAAATAGTTTGGACCTTAAGAAGGAGAGATTTATCAAGGTTAATATCTTTTACCATACGCCAATTTCCTCTTTCTTTCTTAAAAGGTTGTTTTACTCCACAAAATGGGCAGATAACCCATTTAGGAACACGACTCTTAATAACTTTTACTCTTGCTTCTTTCCCCATAAATAGCCTCCTTTTTAAAAGAAGGCTATCTTAACTTATGACAGAAGCAAGGGCCTTATATAAAATATTTGCGATAGATTTGGGAAAGCTTCTAAATTTTGTGCAATTTTTCACGATAACTACTTGATGATTAACGAGTTAGATAAGAAAAATTGTCCCTAGTCTAACTTACCTCCCAGATAGCGGTAAATCTGATACAGTTTCAAGTGGTTCTGCCTTCCTCTCTCTGTCTTAAATCCATATCTTACTTTCTCCATCTGCCTTCAGGTACGGATTACATTCTCTGAATTGCCACTCTTGGGTATCTCTGGATGATCTAAGAATGTGGTTATGTATCTGAAGTATGGTGTATTTAAGAATTTAATGATATTGGCAAAGTGTTTATTCTTAAAATACCAGTTTTCTTTGGTAAGAGCATCCCGTTTTAAATAGGCTTCCT
This sequence comes from uncultured Planctomycetia bacterium, assembly GCA_964536865.1. Classification (GTDB taxonomy): domain Bacteria; phylum Omnitrophota; class Gorgyraeia; order Duberdicusellales; family 4484-171; genus B7-G16. Next base: position 43,669 of record CAZHYN010000003.1, on the reverse strand, counting down.
GTTGGCTTTTAGACGCAATGAATATATCTCTAATCTTTTGTTTTAAGATAAGGATATCTTCAATGGTTGTTCCCTGATATTTGGCAAGAAGATTTTCGATGATTCTGCACTCTTTAAAACTCCAGCGTTCCATATTCTTTAGGATAACCCAGCGGGCAAGCCAGATATCTAAAGTATCTATGCCTTGCTCTTTTAAGATTCTTCTATATTCAGCCATCGCCCTATTTAGGTGGTAGTGGATTATCTTCATTACATGGAAGTAGTCATGCTGGATGATAATATCTTTGCCGAAGACAGTTTTGGCTGCTTTAGGGAAGCAGGCCCGCATATCAAAGATTATTGCCCAAGGTTCAATACCCAGCGATTTTATTGTCTGAAAATGCTCTTTGACAACGCCCCTGCCTAAACCATAGGCCTTTTCAAGATAGAGTATTCTTGAGGTTTTAGCATCAGAGTCTATTAAGTCATAGCCCTTATACCGCTTGGGTTTATATTCATCAATACAGAGGATACCGGAGAAGTTCAATCTTGCGATGATCTCCTTGGCACTCAGCTTATCCGCCGCCTCATGCTTCCAACGGTCAATGGAAGACTTGGAGCCGGTGGTGTTAAACACCCTTTCAAAGCGCCGGGAAATCCTGGGGGTAGTGGAATTATCATTTATGATTCCACACAACGCTTCCTTCTTTAGTCTCTCTGTGGCCCGGGCAAATTTCTCTATGCCTTCGGGAAGTATGATAAAAGACCTTATAGGGCATGAGGGATTCAGGCATTTTGCCCTTAAGACCTCCACCTTTTCAAAGAGCTTCTCTTATCTTAAAAAAGTTGCACAAAGAATGGGAAAGTATTCAAATTTTTTCTTGACAAAGTTAGGTTAGCCTAATATAATTAGGACATCCTAATATAGGAGGTGAAGGATGAAGGCTCAAGTTTTAGGTATTTCCCCTTCTTTAGAAGACTATATAGAGGGGATTTTTATCCTTAGAGGAGAAAAAGGTGTGGCAAGGGTTAAAGATTTAGCGAAACACCTAAAAGTAAAAGCTTCTTCTGCTGTCGAGGCTTTAGAGAAATTAAAAGAAAAAAGATTAGTTATTCATCAACATTACGGCTATATTGAGTTAACCCAAGAAGGTGTTAATTTAGCTAAAAAACTTTACGAAAGACATATTACATTAAAGAAATTCTTCCATCAAATTTTAGGGATAAACGAGAAAACTTCAGAAGAAGATGCCTGTAGAATTGAGCATTATTTAAGTAGAGAGACACTTGAGAGAATCGTTAAGTTTATAAATTTTATTGAGACCTGTCCGCACGGCAAACCCGATTGGTTAGATAGCTTTTATTATTTTGTTGAGCATAGAAAAAGACCTCCTGGATGTAAAATCAGAGCTTTAAAGACCAAAATCTCTAAATATGGTTAAATTAAGTGATTTAAAAGTTGGCACTAAAGCAAAAATATTGAAGATAACTGATACCGGCATTTTAAAAAGCAAACTTTTAAGTTTAGGATTTATAAAAGGTGAAACAGTAGAGATAAAAAAAATTGCTCCTTTAGGCTCACCTTTTGATGTCTTGGTAAAAAATACTCATATAAGTTTAAGAAAGGAAGAAGCAGAAAAAGTAATTGTTGAAATTTTATGATACCTTTATCCATGGTAGAAGAGAATAAATTGGTAAGAATTATAAGAATAGCTGGAGGAAGAGGCCTTGTATTAAAACTTATGAATATGGGAATAAATGAAGGAGAAATTATAAAGGTGTTAAATAATACAAGAGGGCCTATTTTGATTTCTCTAGGTAATTCAAGGATAGCTTTGGGAAGAGGAGCCTCTTTTAAAATCTTTGTTGAGTATGTATAAGATTGCTTTAGCAGGAAATCCTAACTCAGGGAAAACTACAGTATTTAATTATCTTTGTGGAGCAAGAGAAAAAATAGGGAACTGGCCAGGAACTACAGTTGAGAAAAAACAAGGGTATTTTACTTATCAGGATGAGAAAATAGAGGTTGTGGATTTGCCAGGAACTTATAGTTTAAGTGTATATTCTGTTGATGAAAGAATAGCCCGTGATTTCTTAATTAAAGAAAAACCAGATTTAGTTGTCTGTGTAATTGATGCCTTAAATTTAGAAAGAAACCTTTATCTTGTAATTCAGCTTTTAGAGATAGGACAGCCTGTTCTTTTAGATTTAAATATGATGGATAGAGTAAAAAAAGCTAATATTAAGATTGATACTCAAAAACTTTCCAAAATTTTGGGAATAGATATTGTAGAAACTGTTGCCTCAAAAGGAGAAGGTATTAAAGAGTTAAGAGAAAAGATTATAGAGAATTTAAGAAAAAAAGAAAAGAGAATCTTTAAAATAGATTATCACGATTTAGAAAAAATAATAGAAGAAATTAGTCAGCTTTTTAAAGATAAAAAGATTTTTGATGTCCCTGAGAGAGGCTTGAGTTTAAGGATTTTAGAGGGAGATTTTGACCTGTTAAATGAAGTAAAAGAGGTTATTCCCCAGATAGAAAAGATAAAAGATAAAGCAGAGACAGAAATTACTCATATCAGTGGAGAGGATTTAGAGACATTTATAATTGAGAAAAGATATGCTTTCTTGAAAGGCATGGTTAAAGAATGTGTTAAAAAAGAAATCTCTTTAGAGACTCGCCTTACTTTTTCTGATAAATTAGATAAAGTTTTAACCAATCGTATCTTGGGAATCCCTTTATTTTTATTTTTTATGTATTTATTGTTTCAGTTGGTATTTAGTCTGGGAACACCTCTTGCTGATTTAATTGATGGATTTTTTGGCAAATTAGCCCAAAACGCAAAACTATTTTTTGAAAATCAAAATCTTCCTTTATGGCTCTGTTCTTTAGTATCTGATGGGATAATTAGTGGAGTGGGTTCAGTTTTAGTTTTTTTACCCAATATTATGCTTCTATTTTTGGGGATATCAATTTTAGAAGATTCTGGATATTTAGCAAGAGCTGCTTTTGTTATGGATAGATTTATGCATGCTTTGGGATTGCATGGAAAATCATTTATTCCTATGCTTTTAGGATTTGGATGCAATATTCCTGGAATTATGGCAACAAGGACTCTTGAATCAAGAAAGGATAGGATTTTAACGATTCTGGTTAACCCTTTGATGAGTTGCTCAGCACGTCTTCCTGTCTATATCCTTTTTGCCTCAGCTTTTTTCCCTAAGAATCAGGGATTAGTTGTATTCTCTTTATATCTTTTAGGGATAGTTTTAGCAATTTTTGTAGCCAAAATTTTTAAACATATATTTTTTAGAGAAGAAGTTGCCCCTTTGGTTATGGAACTTCCACCTTACAGAGTGCCAACACCAAGAGGTGTCTTTTTATCTATGTGGACGAGATCTTCTTTATTTGTGAAAAAGGCAGGAACAGTTATATTTTTGGCGGTTGTATTTATCTGGCTTTTATCAAGTCTTCCTTTTGGGGTTGAATATGCAGGAGAAAACTCTTTAATTGGCAAGTTAGGGAAAATTTTAGCTCCTTTATTTAAACCTGCAGGATTCGGTTTCTGGCAGGCATCTGTTGCCCTTTTGTTTGGAATTTTAGCAAAAGAAGTTGTTGTGGGGACTCTGGGGGCTTTATATGGAGCATCTGAGGAAGGTTTAAAAGAAGTCTTATTGCAACAGTTTACCCCTTTATCAGCCTACGCTTTCTTAATAATGACTTTAATTTATATTCCCTGTATTGCTTCAATTGCTACTATAAAAAAAGAAACCAACTGGAAATGGACTGCTTTAGCAGTTTCCTACAGTTTAATTTTAGGATGGGTTTTAAGTGTTTTTCTCTATCAGATAGGTAGGATTTTTACAGGATAATTTTTTTAAAGAAAATGTTAGGTGAGCCTAACAAAAAGATAATTTAGATAATTTAAAAGATAAATGTAATAAATTAAGTTACACAGCCACTTTAACCTTTGAGATACCTTAAAAGGAGGAGAATATATGGAACTTGCTAAAAACAGGATGGGAAGTATTTTTAAGTGTCCCCATGGAATAATTCACGTTCGTGTTAAAGGCATAACTTTACACTTTACAGAAGAAGCTTTTGAAGAATTTAGTTTGATGATTAAAGAGGCAAGTTCAAAACTTATGGATATAAATTTAAAAGATTTAATTAAAGAAGATTTTTATAAAGATGAGTAGAGTTACCTTTGCCCGATTGTTGGAAGGAGAAGTCAGGAAATTAAATTTAATAGTAGAGGGTTTAAAAGATAAAAGCAGGCTTTGTTTTCCTCAAGAGTATGACTGTTCAAATTCCCTTAAAAAGGTTATTTTGAGCCTGAAGAGGTTACGGAAAAAAGCAAGGCAGATAGAGAAATGAATAATTGTAGAGTTATCTATGGTCGGGGACCTCCCAATTTATGGAGTGTAGATGAAGGTAAATACATTCACTTTGTTCCCTAAATTAGAATTTTTATTGAAAGGAGGTTCAGGATGAGATATCTGTTTAGAAACTCGGTATTTTTGTTTGGGGTGGTAACAATTGTAATTTCCTTTTTGTTTTCAGAGAACGCAATTGCAGAAAGAGTAACCGGTTGCCCCCATGGATTAAAGAAAGGAGAATTCTGGCCAAAAGTGCTTTACAGGCATATTGAACATAAAAAGTACTGGTCTCCTGCTACAGGAAAAATAGAAGATTTGCCTTCGGGCTGGAATTCTAAAAGAGATAAGATAGACCTTCGTTTAGGATATGGTTTAACTGATAAGTTTGATGTAGGGCTTCTCTTTACTTATGAATGGATAGATAGAAAGTATGAGACTCACCAGCTAAATTGCAAAGGAGGTAAAAGGCCGGGTTCAGGTAAATGGTGCACTAAAAAAGATAATGGTTTAACCGAAATTTGGATTTCAGGAAAATATAAATTTATAGATAAACAGACTATAGGAATTTTCAAAAATATAGATGCAGCAATTGGGTTAGGTTATAAATTTGATGTTACTGAAAAAGAAGGATTAAAAAATGAGTTAGGAAATGAGAGCAGAGGAGCTAATGTGTTAAGAATAGCTTTATTATCTACCGAAGAGCTTACTGATAAAGTTGAACTTTGTAACCATATTTTTTATGATTTGATAGGAGAAAGAAGAGATGTGAGTGGTTGGGGTAAATCTGATGAGGAAGTTGGAGATATAATTGGCTATAAGTTCTTTGTAGAATATTCCCCTTTTCCTGATAAAAAATTTACCTTAGTAGGTGGTCCTATAGGATGGATACAAATTAAACCTAATGAATTTGAAGAAAAGATAAGAGTAACAGCTCCGGGTAACCCTCAATATAAATCACATATTGAACGTTATAGGCATGCTTTGGCTTTAAAATTTGTATATTCTCCATTAAGAGGAGAGGCTGGACATCATAAAAAAGTATTTGTAGGAATTGATTGGGACTATAAGGCTAAGAAAGGTTGGAAGGAGGATTTTGTGATTAAATGTGGAGGGATGTGGACATTTTAGAAGAAGTTTAATTTGCCTCATTTTTTAAGAAGAGTATCAAAGAAAATGGAGATAATACCTTAATACTTTTTTGGTGAGGCATCAATGAAGTTTTAGGTAAAGAGGCAATCATTTATAAAAAATAACCCTCCAGCCGTTGTTAAATAGATAACCGGAGAAAAAAGGTTTTTATGCTCAAATTCTTCTTAAAAGGTGGCCTTTTAATTTAGCCGATTTTGTTATGTTCAGTAATAGCTTTTACCCCGAACCGCAGAAAGCCACCCCGCCCTTTCCTTGAAAGGGCGGGGTAAAGTCGGGGATGAATGTATATCAAAGACCTGAAGGAGGCATCCCAAAGCCACGGGTATAAACCTGTGGTTCGGGGTTTGTTATTGTTTTAGGAAAACTGTGGCACTTTTACAGGATAAAGACCAATGTAGGTAATCTAACTGCTCAGGTAAAGAAATTATTGCTGGAAAGCAAATTAGAGGAAGCAGAAAAGTTATGTAAAGAATCAAGAAGTCCTGTAGCACATATTTTAGCAGTAGGTATTCATATTTATCTACAGGTTTTGCCAGAGATATCAAAATTATAAAGTCATCAAGTTTTAATATCTTAAATAAAGAAGCAATCTCTACAATAAAAAGAGCCCAACCTTTTCCACCTATACCTGAAGAAATGAAGGTATCTTCTTTAACAACGGAGGTCTCTATCGTCTTTACATTGCAATAGCAAAAAGATAAATGTATTTAACTATAATTCTGTTTTACAAATTATCTGAAGCTTTTATGGCAGAGATAAAAATTTGCAATTTCCACCCCAGGAGTGGAAACAACCAAATTAACCTGCGAGGTTGAGCTGAAGAATTTGGAATATCATAAAATTTACCTAACGAACTGCATCTTCAGAAATTTTGTTGGTTAGTGTAAAATTTAGTGAGGTAGTAGGAAGGGAAGAATAGTAGTAGTTTTTCTTTTTTGTGAATAATGGGAAATTTGTAAAAGGGATTCACTGGAAATAAAAATGATGTGCAACATTTTTGTTTGAAACTGAAATGTTGCATAAGATTAAGGATTTTAGCCGGAGAGAAGGAACAAACCTTTAATAAATAAACCTTTAGCTTAGGAATCAAATGTTAACAATTTTAATTGCTATCGCAATAAATTTTGTTATATTTTTTCTGGATGCCCTTTAACTTGGGAAAATGTTTTTAAAATAATATGTCAAAGGCGTTAAAACGTATAAACGTTAAAACGTATAAACGTGTAAACGTGAGAACGTATAAACATGGGAACGTGTAAACGTGAGAACGTAAAAATGTGTAAACGTATGAACGTGGGAACGTATAAACGTATGAACGTGAAAACGTTAAAAGACGATGAATGATAGACAGGCTGGGTTAGGTCTACATTAAACCTTTTGACAAACTAACATTAAAAAAGCTACCCCCAAATACTTGACACATACTCCAAACATTTTTATCTTGACAATAGTACTGAAAAGTATTAGGGTGTATAGTGTAGGAATAATTTAGCCTTAAAGTTAATATAAGAAGTTCATTTTAGGGTGGCGATAAATAGGGATATCAACTACAACTCTTTATATTTGAAGTAGTTAGTCCATCCATCTTTAAAATTGCTTCTATATATAATACCTAATCTTTAGGTATTCCCTATTTGTAATGAGGTTTATGGTAACCTTAGTCATTATAGGAGATTTATAACGAAGAAATCAATTAAGTCAAACCTTGTGAATCTATGTTCTTGGATAGGAGTAACTAACCTTCTAAGTAGAGGGAGCTCTAAATCAAATTCCAGCTTAATAGTAACAAATTTATTTTATTTAAAAATAGTCTGGATAATCACAATGATTGCTTTAGAGATTTTAGGATTAAGCTACTGTTTAAGTGTTAAGATAACATGAAATATACATTAGAGTCCAAGAAAAAATATTTGTTACGTATAATCATCCCGGCTTATTCTAGATTTAATGTATATTCTTTTGTTACTAACAAAACAACTACTTTGGGACCTCTCTACATTGCTGTTTCTGCACAGGAAGTCAAAGGATGGGATGTAGAGGTTATCGATGAAAATAATTTTCGTAATCCCCATCTAAGAAATTTTTCAGGTAACATAAACCATGAATTACTTCAGAAGCAGAAACCAGCGGACGTGGTAGGGTTCTATGGAGGATTAACCTGTTCTTTACCTCGAATCTATGAATTGACTAAATTTTATAAACAGAGAGGAGTAATAACTATTGCTGGTGGTCAACACTTTGTGGATGAAACAATACCCGAGGCTTTATTTTCAGGTATAGATTGTATCGTCCGAGGAGAGGGAGAGATGAGTATAAGAGAACTCCTTTGTGCTTTTTCTGAAGGAGGTGATTTGTCTTCGATACCTGGCATTGCTTTTAGGAAGGAGGACAAAATAATTTATACCACTCAACGGATTCCTATCCAAAATCTTGATGACCTTCCTCTTCCTGATTTCTCTCTTCTTAAATACGCTAGGATAAAACTGTTTCCCGTGGGAAGAGTTCGAGGATGTAAAATGAATTGTGAGTTTTGTACAGTTAAAGGTAAGCCTCGCTATGCATCCAGCCAAAAACTAATTAGGCAGGTTGATAAGCTTGTAAAGACAATGGGTGCAAGAGAATTCTTTATTATCGATGACCTATTTGGTCAGGACCGCGACGAAACTTTAAAACTATGTAAAATGTTAGCAGAATATCAAACATCAAGGGGTGTGGCTTTGAGATTTACAGTTCAAATCCGCTTAGATAAAGCTAAGGATGAAGAGTTACTCACGGCAATGAGGCAAGCTAATATCAAGGTTGTAAGTATTGGTTTTGAGTCCCCAATAGATGAAGAGCTTAAAGCTATGAATAAGTCTTTAAGATCCAGAGATATGTTAGAATTGACTAGGGTTTTTCACAGATTTGGATTCTTCATACATGGTATGTTTATTTTTGGTTATCCCACAAAAGAGAAACTTAATTTTAGAATGAGGGTTGAAGAAAGAATAAAATATTTCAGGAATTTTATAAAAAAAGCAAAGATTGATACCATCCAGGTACTCTTGCCTATCCCCCTACCTGGTACGGAGTTAAGAGCAAGACTCCTCTCTAACAGCCGAGTATATCCTCGCTCTGTATTGGGCTGGGAATACTATGATGGCACTTTTCCTCTCTTTAAACCAGATTATCCTCTTACTCCTGAAGGGATGCAGTCTGCCATACGAAAAATTATGGGACATTTTTATCATATAAGATACTTATTCATATTTTTGTTGAATTTGATTTCTATTATTAGTTTACCTTTCTATTTTAACAGGATCAGAGTAGGATGGAAGAAATGGTGTCGAAGATCTCGTAATTATGTCTTTCGTATCATTGGCCAAAGAATTGTAAGATCTTGGACTGTACAGCTATATAAGGAATTTTTCTTTGAGAAGTTACAGAAAGCAAAGCAATTATTGACTTCCTGAACTTTTTATAAATCAAGCACATACGAAGAGTTCTTTTAAACTATGATGAATGTGAGGCCATCTCCTTTTAAATATCAATAATGAAAAAGTAAAGATTTTTTGTTCCCAAGTTATAAGTTCCAATAGAAAAAAGAATCTTTGATCCATTAACTCCAAAGTAAAGTAGAGTTTAATTCGGGGTAAGCTTTAGAAGATCCTTTAAGAAAATCTATAATAATTTTCAAGATTTCCTAATCTAGATAATAAGATAAAAGAAAAAACGAAGAAGGCAATATTCTAAACGATCTTCCTGAGTGATTTATAATAAAATTTATCTCATTTATTATAAAAAATAATTCGTCTAACTTAATTAGACGAACCCAAGTTAAGATTTTTATTAATAACCATGAGTATAAGAGTATTTCCTTATGGAATATAAAAGGGTTTGAAAAGAGGAAATTGAGTTTCAAATGGGTGCCTCAAAGTTCCGGTAAATACAAATTAAAGATAAAAGTAGACCCCAACAATCAAATTAAAGAGATAAATGAGAAAAACAACGAAGTTACATTGGATTTATAAGTTTCAGGTACCTCATCCGGCGCTTATCCCTTAGAGAACAAAACCTCAAGACCCCGTCCCTAATTTCTAATTTTTTTTCTTAAATACCAGTAAAAGATTAAGGTTTTGTTTAAATTAAGTAAGAATATAAACTGAAGAAAAAATCTACTTGAGGAGACTTTTATAAATAATTATATAGCTATAGAAAATTCTTGACGTTGGTTTATAATTTATTAACATTTAATTAGGTGAGCACAACAAGAAGTGTAGAGTAAAAGGGTGCAGAAAGAAGAGAAGTTAAAAAGGATGTATTTAAAAAGTATATCTTATAAACCAATTGGTGTAATCTATACGCCTTTTAAGTCTTCTAAAGGTACTCCCATTCAACCAAAGTCTGCAGAAGAAACTAAAGGGAGAATTGTTGTAAATAAAGAGTATATAGAAGGATTAAAAGATCTTGAAGGTTTTTCTCACATAATTTTAGTTTTTCATTTTCATTTAGTTCGAGGATACTCCTCGCTCGTTAAACCTTATATGGATAATAACTTTCATGGAGTGTTTGCTACACGTGCTCCAAAAAGACCGAATCCCATAGGTATTTCTGTGGTAAGACTCTTGAGGATTAGAAGAAATATTTTATATATTAGAGATGTAGATATTGTTGATGGCACACCCCTCTTAGATATAAAGCCTTATGTGCCTGAATTTGATATAAGAAAAGTAGACAAGATAGGATGGTTAGAGAGAAGAGTACATAGACTTAAGGACACAAAAGACGATGGGAGATTTATAAAAGATAATGAATAAAAATATAAAAGATAATGAATAAAAAATTTTTCTTTAGAAAGAAAAAAAGAAGAATCTGTCAATGTTGGTGGGATGGGTGGGGATCTTCTAGATATTTCTCTCAATAATAGACCTCTCTAAAATATTCTGGTATCAAAAGTTTTTTAAGAAGGGGTTTTTGAGACAAAGGGGTTTGTTATGTTAGATAGTGATTTAAAGATTTATGAATACAATATTTAAATTTCGTAAGTATTCTTAAGTTATCTAGGAGGTAAAATGGGTATAACTAAGAAAGAATTAATTGAGTTACTAAACACAGATTTATCGTTAGAATATTCTGCAGCGATCCAGTATATCCAACATGCTGCGGTTATGTCGGGAGCCCAGTATGGTGATATTATTAAGGAATTAAAAATTCATGCTACTGAGGAGATTCGACATGCGGTAGTCTTAGCTGAACAGATAGATTTTCTAGGAGGAGTTCCTACCGTTGATATCGGTAAAATATACACTTCAGACGATAATATAGAAATGCTTAATCAGGATTTAGAAGGAGAGGAAGATGCGATAAGAAGATACAAACTAAGAATAGAGCAAGCGGAAGCACTGGGAGAGTTTATTCTTGCTCAACAATTACGAAATATACTAGGTATGGAGCAGGAACACGCCATGGATTTAAGGCAAGCTCTAGGTAAATAGCTAAGATATCCCCTACAATAATAGAAGAGATATAAGGATAGTCATTTTTATGAATTTAATCCTCTAAACTCTTTCTAAATCTAAATGGTGAGTTGTTCTATTACGTATAACAGAGAGGAATGTTTTCAATAGACAAATAGAAAGTTTTGAGCTTTAGTAACCAGTTTTACCTTCCGAGGTGCTTTCTAGTTAATCGATAGTCTTTTCTTTATATTTCTAAGTAAGAATGTAATAAATATCATAAAAAGACTATTGTTGAGTTTATTCTTTCCATAACTATAGTAGAGATTTAACTTTTTGTTATGTATCAGTAAGTTTAGATTAAAAGTATACAATTTATGATATAATAAATCACATTAGTTAGGCTAGTAAGTATTTGTTATTTCAATAGCGAGGTTTTAAGACAGTGAGGAAGAGTTTACCCCGAACCACAGAAAGCCACCTCGCCCTTTCCTTGAAAGGGCGAGGTAAAGCCGTGGATGAATGCATATCAAAAGACCCGAAGGGTATACTCCAAAGCCACGCCTGGAAAGGCGTGGTTCGGGGTTTACTAATCTTAAGTCTTTTATCTTTTCCCCTCATTGGTTATACTCAAGATAGTTTTTTCCCTCTGAGAAAGAGGATGGTAGAAGAGCAGATAATTGCTCGGGGAGTAAAAGATAAGAGAGTTATAGAAGCGATGCTTAAAGTCCCTCGTCATAGATTCGTTCCTTCAGGAGTTAAAAATTTAGCATACTTTGATAGTCCTTTACCTATTGGTTATAATCAAACTATTTCTCAACCCTATATTGTTGCCTTGATGACCGAACTTCTTCAGTTGGAAGGAGATGAGAGAGTGTTGGAGATTGGTACAGGTAGCGGTTACCAGACCGCTGTTTTAGCAGAGTTAGCTAAGGAAATTTATACTATCGAAATTTTAGAACCTTTAGCTCTCAATGCCGAGAAGAGATTAAGAGAATTAGGATATCAGAATATTAAAGTAAAGTGTGGAGATGGATTCTTAGGATGGGATGAGTTTGCCCCTTTTGATGCTATTATAGTGACCTGTGCTCCTTCCTCTATTCCTTCTAAACTCGTTCAACAGCTGAAGGTAGGAGGTAGAATGGTTATTCCTATGGGGAAACATTTTCAATATCTAAAATTAATAATAAAAGATAAAGAAGGATTGCAAATAAAAAACATCGCTCCTGTGCGATTCGTACCTATGGTGAGAGGTAAGTAGTTAAGATGTTAATAAATCTTTTTCTTTTTAGAAAAGCTAATCTTTCTAAAGTCCAGTTAAGATACTTCTATTTTTGGTTTACCGCGGTCTTAGGAGGAGAGTTCATTATGATTATATTTAATAGTAAATTACCTCAAATTTATCTTTTAATTGCCATAGCCTTTGGTGTAGGTTTAGTTTTACGTTTGTTGAGAATTTATCCGGGTAAACCAGAACCTACTATATTAGATTTATCAGCAGTAGTTTTATCATTAGGGTTTAGCTGTTTAGCGAAAGTCTTAGGAGTATCTAAATTTAGATTTCTTTTGATTTTTATTTCTTCTATAATTGTTTTGCCTCATTTAATCTACATTCTTCTTAATGAGGATAAACTATGAAAATATTTATTATAAAAGCTTTATTTTTAAAATTTATTACGTTGATAAGTGGATAATTAAAAAAGCAGAGAGAAAAAATAATTCTTGATATTTTAAAAGGTATTATGCTTAAATAATTAATAAGATACGAAAAATAGATTTAAATGATAGGAATAAAAGGGAAAGCGATGGAGGTAAAAGTTAGGTTAGTAGAGAGAATAAGAAGGATTCCCTCTGTAGAGAGCTTCCGGTTTACTATTTCAAAGAAGGTAGATTTTATTCCTGGTCAGTTTATGGAAGTTATCTTTGATAAGAACAAAGATAGGTCAAGACATTTTCTCTCCTTTTCTTCTTCGCCAACTAAGGATTATATAGAGTTTACCAAAAGAATTTCTAGTAGTGAATTTTCCCAAAAGTTGGAATGGTTAAAGGCAGGGGATAAAGTTTTAATACGAATGCCCTTAGGAAGTTGTGTATTTAGAGAAACTTATAAAAAGCTCTCTTTCATAAAATTGGAGGAATAGGAATTACTCCGGTAGTTTCTATTTTGGAATATATCGTAGATAAGGCTCTGAATAAGGAGTATAGTTGATGCTCTTACTCAGTTAGGTATAATAAAAGCACAAATAAAAAGTGAGGAGTTTTTAGGTTATTAATTTGTGGAAGTTAAGGAAGGAGGTGGAATACATAGAATTACTCACCAAAATTTGCAGTTTGCATTTGCAGGTGAGTCTCAAGCACATATGAAGTATTTAATTTTTTCAGAAGTTGCTCAAAAAGAAGAAAGGCCTAATATTGCTAGATTATTTAGAGCAATTGCTTATGCAGAGCTAGTTCACCCTAAAAATCATTTGGAAGTTTTGAAAGGAGTTGATAATACACAGAATAACTTAGAGACTGCTATTGGGGGAGAGAAGTTCGAAGTGGAAGAGATGCGCTCTGCTTATAATGAAGTTGCAAGATTGCAAAATGAAAAGGAAGCTGAGAAATCTATTCGCTATGCTTTAGAGGCAGAGAAAAATTCATGCCCAGTTGTATAAGAAAGCAAAAGAAGTTGTTTCCTCGGGGAGAGATCTAGATTTGGATAAAATATATATTTGTTCTGTTTGTGGATATACGACAGAAGAGAAGTTACCGGAATATTGCCCTGTCTGTGGGGTTTCACAGAGTGAGTTTAAAGAGTTTCAAAAAAGGATAATTATGATAAGAGATGACGTGGAAAAAAATATTGGAGAAAATCAGACCTTTCCTTCAGATAGAAGGAGGTAATGTAGAGTTAGTGGATGTGATTCAAGATGGAGTAGTTAAGGTTAAACTTACTGGTGCTTGCAAGACATGTTCAATGAGTATCTATACCTTAAAGATTGGAATTGAACAAAGATTAAAAGAAGAAGTTGTCAGGAATAGAGAAGTTATTGCTGTTTAAAAGGTTTTAGAGAAGAGGTAAGCTTTTGGGATTAATTGAGATATTACACAAAGATAATCTAAGAAAGGTAAAATTAGTTAGTTTTTCTGATGACTATCTAATCTTTAATTGGGGAATATGATTCTGTGGAGAATAAGAGCAATTTATTCTTGTGATTTTGTAAAGATTTCTCCCGATGATGTGACTAATTTAACTTTCGGGTATGAGAAATACAGAATAAATAATTTTAGGTTAGGAGAGGCAGAGATAATAGTTCACCTTATCGATTTAGATTAATATGATGATTTTGGTTGTACCAAATTAAGATTGCTTAAGTACTTTCGAGACTCCTAGGTGTTTGTAGATCCAATAGTTCCTAGATAAGTGAATGAAGAGATGAGGAAGATTTCAGTAGAAGAGTTTAGAATGAGAGTAGGAGATAAGTCTATCCCCGATTTGATAAAGATATTAAATGTTTTAAATAAAGGTGAGTTATGGCCTTAAAAGTCGAGGTAAAGTTTCTAGAACAAGATAAGTTTGAAGTAATATCTTTAAAAAGTGGAGCTAAAACCTATATTGATTCTCGAAGAGAAAATTATACACCTCAAGCTCCTAATTCTTCAGAGTTATTTTTAGCTTCTTTAGGAGGATGCATTCTATATTATGCTAAAAAATACCTTCTAGATATAGGTATAAGTTTCCAGAAGCTTCTGGTAAGGGTGTCTGGAGAGTGGGAAAGGTTACCTTTTCAAATTACTAATATAAAGGTAAGCATCTTCACTGATGCTTATCTTGGTGAGAGAAAAAAATCTTTTCTTAGGTTTGTCCGTAATTGTCCTGTGCACAATACCATAATGAATACGGAAGAGATCACAATCCTTCTAGATGAAGATCAAGATAAATAAAGATTTTAATCTTAAAACTTTGTTAGAAATAATAAAACATTTTAGAAAAGTTACCCAAGTAATTGTTAATTTTCATAAGCTTTTAATTAGAAACATCTTTGGAGTAGAGGCATAATTGTATCAATAAACTATGTTGAGAAGAAAGATGAGCCATCACAAGTTCTTGTATTCCACTCTTTAAATCCTTCTCGGCAGCTTGAGAAAGCCATTCCTTCTTTTAAACTCCAATTCCTTACTTCTTCCACTATCTTTCTACGAAGATGAGTAGCCAGATAGATATATCGTCCTTTTCGTTCTCCTTCTTGTAAGTAAAGTTTATACCAGAGTTTTTTGTATTCTCCGAATGCATTTATCATTCGCTTAAAGTTATCAGACTTTACTTTATAAGTAGAAGTAATTATTTGTTTTGTTCCTCTTTTTTTTACTTCTCTGATTATATTTTTAGTTTCTTTAGTATTTAAGGGATAAATTATAGGGTCAAATCTTACTACTACATTTAAATACTTAGAGAGAACTTCAATTGTTTTTAATCTCGCTGAAGGAGGGGGAGCAGATGGTTCTAACCGCTTAGCCAATTTTTCATTCAGAGTAGTCAACGATATGCTTACTACAACTTTGAGCTCCTTTAAGATTTCAATATCTCTTAATATAAGGGAAGATTTAGTAACGATAAGTATTCTAAAGTCATATTTCTTTAGCAATTTTAGAGTAGAGGAGGTTAACATTAATTCTTTTTCTAAGGGAAGATAAGGATCAGAAGAGTTAGCCATGGTTATCAGGGATTTTTTTGGGATTTTCTTAATTTCCTTATCTAGTCTTTTTAGAAAGTTTTTTTTCTCTCTAGGAAAATAAAAATTTTTTATATAGGAAGAGGCATAACAGTAAAGACAGCCATGACCACACCCTGTATAGGGAGAGAGTGTGAATTTCTTAGGACAGGTGCATATTTCGCTACGCCAAGGATCAAATAGAGTAATTACACTCATAAAATATATTTTAGAAAATAATACCTTGGCGTCAACCCTTCCAAATGAGACAAAGTAAGTCAGATTTGTTTTGTTTCATTTGGGGGATGGTGTTTTAATTTCTGTTGACCATGTGTAGTTATAAGATTATACTTTTAATAGATATGAAGAAACCTGAGATTACAACTCTTTGTTTCCAAGAACAAGTTATGAAAGATGATATTAGATGTGAAGTGTGTGGTACGATAGATGAACTATGTTCTTTTGTAGGGTTAGCAAAGAGTTTGATCAAGAAAAAGAAACTAAAAAATATCCTTGAGAATATTCAGAGGGATCTTTTTAAAATTGGGAGTGAAGTAGCTATCAAGAAAAAATGGTTTAAGAGGTTAAGAGAGAGAATAAAGAAGAATTCTTTAGAGTATATTCAAATTAATATAGAAGAATTCAAAAATAAAATTAGCTTATCTAAAAAAGGATTTATTATTCCTGGAGGAAACCTCTCTTCTTGTATCGTAGATGTTGCTAGGGCAGTAACCAGAAGATTAGAGAGAAGGACAGTAACTCTAAAGAGAAGAAAAATGTTAGAAAATAAGTATATCCTTCCTTATTTAAATGGACTATCCACTCTTCTATATTTTATAGCTCGCTATTTGGAAGGTACTCATAGATTTAAGGATTAGGTTAGCATCATAAATTTTACTTCTTCGGAAAAAATATATAGCAAGAAGGTGGTTAAGATAACTAAATGAAAAGAAGAATGGTTTACAACTTTTTATTCCTATGATAAAATTACTTCACTCTTTCTAGTTACAAAAGAGATATGAATAGGTATAAATGTAAAGTGTGCGGTTATATCTATGATCCCACCTTAGGAGACCCCGATTCTAGGGTCCTTCCTGGTACTCTCTTCGAAGATATTCCTGAGTCCTGGGTTTGTCCTGTATGTGGGGCGGAAAAAAGTGAGTTCGAGTTAATTACATAAGAAGATATTCGAGAATATTTTAACCACCAAGGAGTTAAAGCTTGTTTATCTTCTTTTAAGTATCTTTTTCTATATAAATTTTAGATAGATTTTATAATTTGTTTCTTTGCTTGCGTGGTTAATTGCTAGAATTGGTGGAGTTGTAGTTTTACTTTTAAAATAGTTTCAAAAGCTTCAGTTGATAGATTAGAAGGAATAGAAACAAAATATTTGCTAGATGAAATTTTTATGATATATTAAATTTGTATGGATAAAAGAAGAGCATGGCGATTTTCTACTCCTCTTAAAGTAAAGATAAAGAAGGACGATCTTTTATTTATCGGGATAATTTTAGATTTCTCTCGCCAGGGATTTAGAGCAGTTTTTGATGAGTTTGGTTTTCAACCTCAAGAGTTAGTGAAGTTAGAGATCCAGAGGCCTCACAAAGATATATTTATTCCTGGAGAGGGAAAGATAGTTTGGAGAACACACAAAGAAGAAAAATGGGAAGTAGGAGTAGAGCTAAGACTCTTTCCGCCTGCAGTTAAGGGAGAGATTCTAGATTACGCCTACCAAGAGTGGTTAAAAAAAGCTCACCCCTAACCTTCTTTAAAATAAACTCTTGCAATTAAAAATGGGATTGCTATAATAATTGCTAATTAAGAGAGGTAAAATTATGCCTCAGTTAAGAAAAGATCCTATTCTGGGAAGATGGGTGATAATTTCTACTGAACGTGCTAAAAGACCAAAGGATTTTCCTCATATAGATACTTCTCCCCCTGAGAAAGAGTGTCCTTTCTGTCGAGGTAAAGAAGCGTTAACACCTGGAGAGTTGTATTCCATAAAAGATGATCAAGGAAACTGGCGAGTAAGAGTCGTTCCTAGTATTAAACCTTTTTTGGAGCCTGATAAAGAGTCGTGGAAGAAGGGAAAAGGACCGTATGATTTGATGGAAGGAGTGGGTAGTCATGAAGTTGTTATAGATACTCCTGAACATATTGCTAATATGGCAGACTTAGAAATAGAAAATATAAGAGATGTATTTTGGGCCTACTGTGAGAGAATAAGAGCTTTACAGGAAGATATGCGGATAAAGTATGTTTTGGTATTTAAAAACTACGGATGGGATGCAGGAGGAGGAAGAGTGAGACACTCTCGCTCACAAATTATTGCTACCCCTGTTAACTTAAAACGTGTAAAAGAAGAGTTGGAAGGAGCTAAATTTTATTATGATTATCATGAAAGATGTGTATTCTGCGATTTGATAAGGCAAGAGTTAAAGGAACAGGAAAGGGTGGTTTTAGAGGAGAATGGTTTTGTAGCTTTAGTTCCTTTTGCTCCCCGTTTTCCCTTTGAGGTGTGGATTCTTCCCAAAGAACACTCCCCTGATTTCTACAAAACTTCTTGGGAAAACCTTTTTTCTTTGGCCAGTCTACTTAAGAAGGTTCTTCTAAAAATAAAAATACTGTTAGCTGATCCTCCTTACAATTATATCATTCATACCGCTCCCTTTAGGCGACCTTATCCAGGATACTGGTCAACGATAGACGAAGATTATCACTGGCATATAGAGATTACTCCCCGGCTAGTTCAAGTAGCAGGATTTGAGTGGGGAACAGGTTTCTATATATGTCCTACTTTGCCAGAAGAGGCAGCAAAGTTCTTAAGAGAAGTGGAAGTGTAGAGTGTAAAAAGTTATGCCTGAATTAAGGAAAGACCCTATTGTCGGTAGGTGGGTAGTAGTAGATGTAGAGAATCCTACTTTACCGGAAGAATTTCATCTTCCTCCTTTCCAATGGAAGGGTGATAAAGATTGCCCCTTTTGCTATAATAATGAAGCTATGACTCCTCCTGAGATTGAAGCAATTTCTGAAAAAGAGCGAGCTCCCAATACTCCAGGATGGAAAGTAAGAGTGGTGCCTAACAAATTTCCTGCTTTAAGGATTGAGGGAGATTTGGATAAGCAGGGAATAGGATTATATGATTTTTCCAATGGGATAGGTGCTCACGAGGTTATTATAGAAAGTCCCCAACATTACAAAGGACTTGATCAGCTTTCCCTCAAAGAGGTAGAGTATGTATTGAAAGCCTATCGTTCACGAAGTTTAGATTTAAGAAAAGATAGAAGATTTAAATATATTCTTATCTTTAAAAATGTAGGAGTTCAAGCAGGTGCATCTTTAGAACATGGTCATTCCCAACTTATAGCTTTACCTATGGTTCCTAAAAATGTCAAAGAAGAAGTAAAAGGAGCAAAAAAGTACTATGAGTTTAGAGAAAGGTGTATATTCTGTGATATAATTGCTTATGAGTTAGAAGCAGGAGAGCGGATAGTATGCGAAAATGAGGATTTTTTAGCTTTCTGTCCTCTTTCTTCTCGCTTTTCGTTTGAGGTTTGGATTATTCCTAAGGAGCATCTGGATGATTACGGAATGATTGGCGATATTAAACTATCCAATTTAGCTCAGATCCTTAGGGAGGTGATAGGAAGACTTCATAAAGTTTTAGGGGATCATCCTTACAATTATATAATTCATACTTCTCCGGTAAATACCGATTCTCATTTTTCCTATCACTGGCATTTTGAAATAATGCCTAAGTTGACTAGGGTTGCGGGTTTTGAGTGGGGTAGTGGATTTTACGTGGTATTTACACCTCCGGAGTTAGCAGCTAAGTATTTAAGAGAAGTAAAGTTAGAGGAGAACAGTTCTTTAAAGGAGGAGGGTAGTCATGGCAGTAAGAGTGGGGATTAACGGCTTTGGAAGAATTGGGAGATTAGTTTTTAGGGCTGCTTTAAAAGAGAAAAAGGAGATTGATTTTGTGGCAGTTAACGATTTGACTGATGCAAAAACCTTAGCTCATCTTTTAAAATACGATTCTAATTTTGGAGTGCTACCTTGTGAGGTAAAGGCAGAAGGAGAGAGCCTGATAGTAGAAGGGAAAAGAATAAAAGTTCTGGCGATAAAGGATCCTGCGCAACTTCCTTGGGGAGATTTAGGAGTGGACATAGTTGTTGAGTCAACAGGTCGTTTTACTGCTTTAGATGATTGCCGTAAGCATTTAACTGCAGGCGCAAAAAAAGTTATTTTATCTGCTCGTTATAAAGGGGAGGCAGAGGATGCAGTTATGGTAAATATAGGTGTGAATTTAGAAAAGTATGATTCCAAAAAACATAATATTATTTCTAATGCTTCCTGCACAACTAACAGCCTTACCCCTGTGATGAGAGTAATTGAAGAAAAAATAGGGATAGAGAAGGCTTTAATGACCACGGTTCACTCCTACACCAACGACCAGAGAATTTTAGATTTACCTCATAAAGATTTAAGAAGAGCCCGTGCCGCAGGAGTATCTATTATTCCTACCACTACCAATGCCGCTAAAGCTGCAGTAGAGGTTATTCCCTCCTTAAGTGGGAAATTTGATGGTATGGCTATGCGTGTCCCAACCCCTTGTGGTTCTATTTCTGACATTACTTTGGTTACTAAAAGAGATACTACTCCTCAAGAAATCAATAAAGTTTTAAAAGAAGCTGCTGAGGGAGAATTAAAAGGAATTTTAGGTTACACGGAAGAACCTATAGTCTCTAAGGATATAGTAGGTTCAAGCTATTCTGCATTGGTGGATGGTCTTTCTACAAGGGTTGTAGGTGGTAATCTGGTTAAAATTTTAAGCTGGTATGATAATGAGTGGGGATATTCCTGCCGTATGGTAGAGCTTATTGAGTATGTGGGGAAAAATCTTTAAAAGGAGTTGATATGGCCAAGATTAGCGTTAAAGATTTAGAGTTAGAAAATAAAAAAGTTCTCGTGCGTGTGGATTTTAATGTTCCTTTAAAAGAAGGGAAAATAACTGATGATACACGAATTCGCACCAGTTTGCCTACAATAAACTATATATTAAAACAGAATCCTTACAAACTTATTCTTATAAGCCATTTAGGACGGCCAAAAGGGAAGGTTGTGGAAAGTTTGCGGATGGAGCCTGTAGCAAAAAGACTTGAGGAGCTTTTAGGAGAGAAGGTTTTGAAATTAGATGATTGTGTGGGAGAGAAGGTGAAAAGAGAAATAGATTCATTTGGAGGCATTGTTGTGCTTCTTGAGAATGTAAGGTTTCATCCTGAAGAGGAAAAAGGAGATGAGGAGTTTGCAAAAAAATTAGCTGAGTTAGCCGATATTTATGTTAACGATGCTTTTGCTACCGCTCACCGTGCCCATGCCTCTACCACAAAGATTGCTAAGTTTCTTCCTTCATGTATAGGATTTCTAATGGAGAAGGAGATAGAGTATTTAAGTAAAGCACTTAATCCCGAAAGGCCTTATGTAGTAATTCTGGGAGGAGCAAAAGTCTCCGATAAAATAGGCGTGGTTAACAATCTGATAGATAAGGTGGATAAGTTTTTAATCGGGGGAGCAATGGCTTACACCTTTCTTAAGAGTAAAGGAGTTTCTGTAGGTAATTCTAAAGTAGAAGAGGAAAAAATTGGGTTAGCTAAAGAGATTTTAGATAAGGCTGAAGCAAAGAGTGTTAAAATAGTTTTACCTTTAGATCATGTGGTTGTAGAAGATATTAACTTGCCTCACACCAAAAAGATTGTAGAGGAAATCCTTGGAGGGTTTATAGGGGTAGATATTGGGCCCCAAACTGCCAGTTTATTCCTTAGAGAGTTAGAAGGAGTAAAGACGGTTCTTTGGAATGGTCCCTTAGGAATTTTTGAAAATCCACACTATGCTAACGGTTCTAAGGAGATTGCCACTAGTTTAGCTAACCTCTTAGATACTACTGTAATTGTAGGAGGAGGAGATACTGCTTCCTGTGTTTCTGAATTCGGAGTGAAGGATAAGTTGGCTCATGTTTCTACGGGAGGAGGAGCATCTTTAGAATTCTTGGAAGGTAAAGAATTGCCGGCAATAGCAGTAATTCCTGAAAAGTAAAAGAAAGATGAGTAGACGTAAACCATTAATTGCTGGTAACTGGAAGATGCACAAGACTATCGAAGAAGCTAGAGAGTTAGTTTCTCATTTAAAA
This sequence comes from uncultured Planctomycetia bacterium, assembly GCA_964536865.1. Classification (GTDB taxonomy): domain Bacteria; phylum Omnitrophota; class Gorgyraeia; order Duberdicusellales; family 4484-171; genus B7-G16. The sequence goes on along the minus strand of CAZHYN010000003.1, from coordinate 21,845 downwards.
AGAGACCTTTCTAATTTGAGTGAAGTAGATATTGTTGTTTGTCCTTCCTTTACTGCTTTAGAGAGTGTAGGAAAGTTGATCTTAGGTACGAATATAAAATTAGGAGCACAAGATGTTTTCTACATCAGAGAAGGAGCATTTACAGGAGAGGTTTCCCCTCCTCAACTTAAGGACTGCGGATGCGATTACGTAATAGTGGGGCATTCGGAGAGGAGAAAGTATTTTCAGGAAAGCGATGAAGTAATTAACAAGAAAATTAAGCTCAGTTTAGAAGAGGGTTTAAATCCTATCTTGTGTGTAGGTGAGACCTTAGAGGAAAGAGAGGCTAATCAAACTATAGAGGTAGTAACTACCCAGTTAGAGAAAGGACTATTTGGTATAGAGGAGGCCAAGATTCTAAAACTTACTATTGCTTATGAACCTGTTTGGGCAATAGGAACAGGGAAGACCGCTACTCCTCAGCAGGCAGAAGAAGTGCAAAAGTTTATAAGGGAGTGGATAGAGAAGAGATACTCAACTGGTTGTGCCTCTTCGTTAAGGATTCTTTATGGTGGAAGTGTAAAACCTAATAATATAAAAGATTTGATGAGAGAGGAGGATATCGACGGAGCATTAGTAGGAGGCGCCTCTTTAGATGCTTCCTCTTTTATCGCTATCGTAAAGGGCGCTCTTTAGGGGTAAGTTATGTACGATCTTATTTTAATTCTGCACATAATAGTCTCTTTAGCTTTAATAGGGATAATTCTCGTCCAACGAGGAAGGAGTGGAGGATTAATTGAAGCTTTAGGGGGAGTAGAGTCAATTTTTGGGACGAAGACCAGTTCTTTCTTTGTTAAATTAACAGTTACTCTAGTAGTAATCTTTTTCCTCACCTCTATTTCTTTAGCTTACCTTTCCAAACAAAAGAGTAAATCTCTTTTAGAAACACCGAGGAAAAGTCATCAAATTCCTGCAAAGAGTGAATCTCAGAAAAGTAAAAGTTCTTTACCGCCCTCAGGCGAATGAGAAGAGTAAATATACTCTTTCTTCTTGCTCCCTTTTTTTTTATTTCCTCCTTAAATATATTCTCTATTGTTGCAGAATCTGTGTTTAAGGAGCCCCTTAAGGAGTACGAGTTTGAATGCGGAAAATGTGGAGGAAAGCTAATTCTCCCAGCAACTAGTGATCCTAAGTCTTTTAATCCTATTTTAGCTAAGGAAACCTCTACTACTCAGATTACTTCTTTACTTTTTGAGGGATTGACTAAAGTTGATCCTAAAAGTTTAGAAGTCCTCCCTAACTTAGCTAAGAAATGGCAAACCCAAGATGGGAAAACTTGGATATTCTATCTAAGAGATGATGTAAGATGGAGCGATGGAGAAAATTTTACTGCTGATGATGTTGTCTTCACTTTTAATAATCTAATATATAACCCAGAGATTCCCAATTCTAGTAGAGATATATTTACTATTGAGGGGAAAAAGATTAAAGTAGAAAAGATTGATACCTATCGAGTAAAGTTTACTCTTCCTTCGGTCTTTGCTCCTTTCTTGCGAGCGCTTTCTCAAGAAATCCTTCCCAAGCACTGTTACTATCACTTAGTTAAGGAGAGTAAGTTTAACTTTAGCATGGGATTGGATGCTAAACCTCACCAGATAGTAGGTACAGGTCCCTTTCGTTTAAAAAAGTATCTACCCGGAGAGAGGGTAGTTCTAGAAAGAAATCCTTATTACTGGAAAAAAGATAGTTGTGGTAATCACTTACCTTACATAAATGAAATTATCTTTGTAATCCTTCCCAATCAAGATACCGCACTTCTAAAATTCTTAGAGGGAGAAATTGATTATTATTCGTTACGGCCTCAAGACTTAGCAATTTTAGGACCAAAACAGGAAGAAGATAACTTCTCTATTTACAATGCTGGTCCCAGTTTTGGTTCTAACTTCCTCGTTTTAAATCAGAATCCTCAGTTAAACCCTTACACTAAAAAACCTTTTGTTGTTCCTTATAAACTTCGTTGGTTCCAAAGCGAAGAATTCCGTAAGGCGATCTCCTACGCTATCAATAGAGAAAAAATCATTCAGGTGGTTTTAAATGGATTAGGAATCCTTCAGTATTCACCTTTAAGTCCTGCTAATAAGATTTATTACACTCCTGATGTAACCAAATATCCTTATGACCCTACCAAAGCTAAAAAGATTCTACAAAAGTTAGGTTTCTTTGACCGCGATGGCGATGGTATTTTGGAGGACAGCCAAGGACATAAGTTAGAGATAAATTTTTTTACCAATGGTGATAATACTCAAAGAGTAAAGATAGCCACACTTATAAAGAAGGATTTAGAAGATATAGGAGTGAAAATAAACTTTCTTCCTTTGAATTTTAATAATCTCGTAAATAAGTTAGTCTCTACTTTTGACTGGGAGATGATTCTGATTGGTTTAACTGGAGGTATTGAGCCTTACTTTGGTAAAAATGTTTGGTCTTATAAAGGAGCACTTCATATGTGGAATCCTACTAAAGTTGCCCTCTATGAGTGGGAGAAGGAGATTGAAGATATTTTTAATCTTTCAGCTAAGACGCTGGACGAAGAGGAGAGGAAAAAGCTGTTTTATAGATGGCAAAAGATAGCATCCAATAAGCTCCCGTTGATTTATACGGTGAATACATATTCTATCTATGCAGTAAGAGAAAAGTTCGGGAATCTTTATCCTACAGCTTATGGGGGAGCATTCTCAGAGGTAGAGTATATATACCTTCAAGAATGATAAGGTTTATTGGGAAGAGATTTCTGGTAGCTATTCCTCTTATTTTGGGAATAACCTTTATTACTTTTCTGTTTATCCAAATTGCTCCAGGAGATTTTTTTGATAAGTTAAAATTAAACCCACAAGTTTCTAAAGAGACTATAGAACTATATCGAGAGAAATTTAATTTAGATAAGCCGATAGTTGTCCAGTACTTCTTTTGGCTTAAAAATATCATAAAATTTGATTGGGGATATTCTTTTTCTTATAATGCTCCAGTGATCAAAGTGATTTCTTCTCGTGCATTAAATACTCTTGTTCTCTCTATATCCGTAATTGTGATTAGCTGGATTCTGGTTATACCCTTAGCAGTATTAGCAGTTGCTTATCGTAACAGGTTCATGGACAGATTTTTATCTTTTTTTTCCTACTTAGGGATTTCTACTCCCACATTCTTTTTAGCTTTCCTTCTTCTTTACTTAGCCAGTTTCAGTAACCTCCTCCCTTTGGGGGGGATGCGGTCGTTAAGGTTTGACGAATTTACTTTTTGGAGAAAGGTTTTAGATATTTTAAGACACCTTATTATTCCTACTTTGGTGCTTTCTTTTGGAACGGTAGCTTCCCTCCATAGGATATTAAGAGCTAATCTCCTCGAAGTTTTAGGCTCTTCCTATATTTTAGCCGCTAAGGCAAGGGGACTATCACGGGCAAGGATTATCTACATCCATGCCCTGAAGAATGCATTAAACCCTATGATTACTATCTTTGGTTATCAGTTTTCTTCTCTTTTAAGTGGTGCTGCCCTTACCGAAATTATCTGTGGTTGGCCTGGTCTGGGTCAGGTTACCTTAGAAGCAGTAGTTTCTCAGGATTTGTACTTAGTTATGGGTACAGTTTTAATTGCTGCAGCGCTCCTTATTTTAGGAAATTTAGGTGCCGATATTCTTTTAGCTTTATTTGACCCAAGGATAAGATATCAAACCAATAGGTAGATGAGGATTTTTAAAGAATTAATTAAGAGTAAGTTAGCAATGGGTTCTTTGGTTTTTCTCTCTCTGTTTTACTTAGGAGCTATTTTTGCTGATTTTCTTTCTCCCTATTCTTACCATGAAGATGATATTGATTATCTTTGGTGTCCTCCTACAAAGGTCCATTTTTTCGATTTCCATAAGAGAGTCTTCTTTAAGCCCTTTGTTTATAAGTATAAGTTTTATATAGATCAATATTACCGTCGCATTTATTATGAGGATAGAAGTAAAGTTTACCCTGTAAAGTTTTTTGTCCACGGATTTAAATACAAACTCTTAGGGATAGTGGAGACAGATATTCATCTTTTCGGTGTTTCGGGGGTAAAACTATTTCTTTTAGGAGCAGATTCCAAAGGGAGAGATTTGTTTTCCCGGATTCTCTACGGTTCAAGAGTATCTCTCTCTATAGGGTTAATTGGTGCTGGTATTTCCTTTTTCATTGGAATCTTGGTGGGAGCAATTTCTGGTTATTTTGGAGGTAAGATAGATAACGTGATTATGAGATTAGTAGAGATGATGATGATGGTCCCTGCTTTTTACCTTATGCTCGCTTTAAGAGCTTCCTTCCCTCCAAACCTTAGCTCCACCCAGGTTTATCTTCTTATTATAGTAATTCTTTCTTTCATTGGATGGGCATCAATAGCAAGAGTAATAAGAGGAATGGCCTTATCTTTAAGAGAAAGAGATTACATCTATGCTGCCAAGATATTAGGAGTAAGTGATTTCAAAATAATTTTGCGCCACATTATTCCTCATACTTTCTCTTATGCATTAGTAGCAATTGTGTTGAGTATTCCTGGGTATATATTAGGAGAAGCAGCTTTGAGTCTTTTAGGGTTAGGAATTCAGGAGCCCCAGGCAAGTTGGGGAAACCTACTTAGTTCTGCCTTAGGTATAGTGAATATAAAAATTTTTCCTTGGATACTTACTCCTGGTATATTCATCGTAGTTAGCTCAATGTGTTTCTATATCTTGGGAGAAAGTTTAAGAGATATATTGGACCCCAAAAAGAAAATCTCTATATGAGAGAGATTCTTACGGTAAAAAATTTAAGTGTGATTTATAAGGTAGAGGAAAGAAAGATTTATGCTTTAAAGGAAGTAAGTTTTTCCCTTAAAGAGGGAGAAATTCTGGGAGTGGTGGGGGAGTCAGGAAGTGGCAAAACTACATTGGGGCTTTCGATTCTTTCTCTTCTGGATGAGAAAGCTTACACTAGTGGCAAAATTATATTTGAAGGTAGAGATATTTTTTCTTTGTCAGAACAAGATTTACTATGTATAAGAGGGAGGAAGATAGGATTAATATTTCAAGAGCCAGCCGCTTCTTTCAATCCTGTGTTAACTATTGGTTATCAATTTAGAGAGATTTTACGAGAGAAGCTAAATTTAAAAGAGAAGAATCTGGTTTCTCAAATAATACATGACTCATTTAAAAGGGTAAAATTGGTAGAAGAAGAGCGGATTTTAAGGAGTTATCCTCATACTTTGAGTGGAGGACAACTGCAGAGAATAGCTATCGCTTTCTCTATAGCTCTTTCTCCTTTAATCCTTATCGCTGATGAGCCTACCAGTAATCTAGATATCACTGTGGAGAGTCAAATCATTCATCTTTTTTTAAGGTTAAAAGAGGAGCTTAATCTTTCAGTTATTTTTATCACTCACAATTTGGACTTAGCGAGGGTTATCTGTGATAGAATTTGTGTTCTCTATGAAGGAGAGATGAAAGAGATAAGGGAGAAAGAGGCTTTGTTTAGAGAGCCCAAGGATCCTTATACTAAAGAACTAATAGAGGCATTTAAGAGACTAGAGTAGATGAAACTCTTACAGATAGAGGAAGTGAGAAAATACTTTATTCATAGGAGAAAGGTAGTTAAAGCTCTGGATGGGGTGAACCTTTTTGTAGAAGAGGGGCAAACCTCTGCTTTGGTAGGGGAATCCGGTTGTGGGAAGACTACTCTCGCTAAGGTGATTGTAGGGCTTTATCCTCCTGAAGCAGGGAAAATTTACCTTAGAGGCGAGGAGATAACCTCTAAGAAAAACAGAGCATTTTTAAGAAGGAATGCACAGATGGTATTTCAGAATCCTTACCTTAGTTTAGATCCACGTTGTAGAGTATTTTTTTCTTTCTATGAAGCACTTTCTATATTTACCAAGATGAATAAGAGAGAGGCAGTCACGTTTTTTAAGGAATTGTTGAAAAGTGTAGAGTTGCCAGAAAATGTTCTTTGGCGTTATCCCCACCAATTAAGTGGGGGTCAACTGCAAAGAGTTTGTATTGCCCGGAGTCTTATAAATAATCCTTCCCTTCTTATTTTGGATGAGCCTACTTCTGCTTTAGATATCTCTACCACTAGTAAGATTATCGATCTCCTTCTTAAGATTCAACAAGAAAAGAAAGTAGGTTTTCTTTTTATATCTCATAATCTTAAGTTAGTAAAACACTTAGCCTGGTGGGTGTTTGTAATGTACTATGGTAAGATAGTAGAATTTGCTCCAAAAGATTTAATTTATAAAAATCCTCTTCATCCTTATACAAAGCTTCTCCTGGAAGCCACTGCTCTTAAATTAAAAGATATTCCTGAACCAACTTTACCTGAGAAAGGATGTAGATTTTTTCCACGGTGTCCTTATAAGAAGGAGGTATGTCTTAAAGAACCAACTCTCATAGAGATTGAAAATAATCATTTCTTAGCTTGTTACTTGGAAAAAGGATAGGCACTGTAAAATATTCTGTGTAAATTCTTGACAGGCTAAATAAAAAAGGCTATACCCTCCTAAAAAGGAAAGGAGGTGATAAGCCGGCAAACAAATAAGCTTTGATTCTGGTAAAAATTTACTCCTAAGGTGGACTGACCTCAAGGATATTTTGCCAAAAGAGATATTCTGGCTTGATTTAAGAGGCAAGGTAAAGCAAATGATAAAGCAAGTTTTAGAATATAGCCTAAATAAGGAATTAGAAGCCATATTGAAAGCAGAAAGATACCAGCGCTGTGAATTAAGAGAAGGCTACAGGAACGGCTACCATCCAAGAAGCCTTATCACCCATATTGGAGGCAGAATTGATAATTTTTTAGTACCTCGGGCAAGAAGAAAAGTTAAATTTAAACTCATAAAGGCCTATCAAAGAAGATTAGATGAATTTGACTATGCCATACTTAATTGTTTTCTAAATGGGCAATCTACAAGAAAAACAGCTAAGTTTTTCTATAATTTCTTCTCAGAATCAAGCATAAGCCATCAAACAGTATCTAATATTTTAAAAAGATTAGATAGCTTAGTTAATCAATTCTTAAAGAAAAAATTAACCGATGATTATTTCTTCTTAATAGTAGATGCCAAATATATAAAGATAAAGCCAGAGGGTAAAAGAAAGAGGCCTTGTTTATTCTGCATAGAGATAAAAGAGGATTTAAGCTATGAAATCCTTTATTTTAAAATAGTATCAAGTGAAAATGAGATAAACTATACAAACTTTTTCTTTGAATTAAAGGAAAAAGGTCTAGAGGGAAAAAACTTAAAAATGCTTATCTCTGATGGCAAAAAGACAATAGAAAATGCCTTTTTGTTTGTTTATCCTGATAAAGATACTCAAATATATTGTGTCCACTATGTAAGGGAAGCCCTAAGATACATAAAAAATAAGAAGTTACTTCCTTCTATAAGAGAGAAGGCCTATAATCTCTATAAAGTAAAAACAAAGAACGAATTCCTGAGTAAATTAAATACCTTCAAAAAAGAATACCAGGATAAAGAGCCTAAATTTTTTAATATTTTACTTAAAAACATAGACAAAACTTTAACTTTTTATAAATACCCTGCTAAATTTCATTCCTTAATAAAAAGCACCAATTTAATAGAGAGATTCTTAAAAGATTAGAACAACTAACCAGGATAGAGGGCAGGATTTAGAGAGAAAAAAGTGTCAATAGGGTATTTATTTTTTAGTTGAAAGGTTTAATATGGGAATAGGTGGTTATAGCCTTTATGAATTTACATACTTTTGTTGACAGAACCCAAGGATAAATGGCTTGATTTATTTTAGAAAAAGAGTAAAATAACAAAGCAAAAGGAGGTGAGAGATGGAGAAAGAGAAAAAAAGTGTAGGTATAACTATAGCAATTATAGTTCTGTTTTTATTAGTAGGAGCAATTACAGGAGCAGGTTACTATTTTTATAACCAGCAGAGTAAAAAAATTTCTCAAGTTTCTAATCATTCCAACCTTATCGATAAGAAGTTAGCACTCCTGGAGAGCAAAATTGATAAGTTTACTGGGAATCTAAAGAAGATAAGAAATTCTTTAGGTAGTTTATCTTCTCAGATAGATACTTACTCTAAGGATTTATCTTTAATTGAAAGTAGGTTAGATACAGGAGACATGGAGAGAAAGAAACTCGTTTCTAAACTCTTAGCGATTACTGACAGCATAGATGATTTGCGTAACATGTATGCAGATACCTTAGCAGGTATTTTTGATGATTTGGAGAGTTTACGGACGCAGATTGAGAAAGCAAAAGGAACTATCTCTAAAGAGAGGGTATCCTCAGAAAAAGTAGAGCTGGGAGAGATTTCTGTAGAGAGAAAGTAATTTACCTACGATTTACCTGTCCGTATAAAGAGCTTGCACTTTCTTCTTTTTTATATTAAACTTTATATCTATGAAATACATAGTAGTAGTCCCTGATGGAGCGGGCGATTATCCTTTAGAAGTCCTCAATGGGAAGACTCCTTTAGAGGTAGCTGATACTCCTTTCATGGATAAGTTAGCTTCCCAAGGTATCTTAGGAAGAGTGAAAACTGTACCTTTAGGATTTAGCCCTTCTAGTGACGTAGCTAATCTTTCTCTTCTGGGTTATGAGCCGGAAAAATATTATACCGGTAGAGGACCTCTGGAGGCAGCTAACTTAGGGATAGCTTTGGGAGAAAAAGATTTAGCTTTCCGGTGTAATCTTATTACAGAGAATGATGATATTCTCTTAGACTATAGTGCCGGACACATAACCGATAAAGAAGCTTCCTTTCTCATAGATGCTCTCAATAAGAGTTTAGGTAGTAGAGAGATTAGATTCTACCTTGGTAAAAGTTATCGTAATCTTATGGTGTATAGAGGAGGATTGCCTCTAGGGTTAGATAAGTTAAAATATTGGCCTCCTCATGATATCATAGGTAAGAGTATAATTCCTCACTTTCCCAAAGGTAATAATGCTAATATTATTATAGACCTTATGAACAAGTCTAAGGAAGTACTCAGAGAACATGAAATCAACAAAGTAAGGATAGATTTAGGAGAAAGCCCTGCTAATATGATTTGGTTATGGGGTTGTGGACCAAAACCATCTATGGAGAGTTTCCAAAAGAAATTTGGTTTAAGGGGAGCGGTAATTTCTGCAGTAGATTTAATAAAAGGGATAGGTAAGTTAGTTAATCTAAAAGTGATCGAGGTTGAAGGAGCAACGGGATACTACGATACTAACTATCAAGGAAAAGCAGAGTCTGCTCTGCGTGCTTTAGAAGAAGTTGATTTTGTTTTTGTACATATAGAGGCTACTGATGAGGCTTCTCACAATCAAGATTTACGTATGAAGATAATCTGTCTGGAAAGGATAGATAAATTCGTTATAGGGACTATTGTAGAAAATCTGAATTCAAAAAAGGAGAAATTCCGTATTTTAGTTGTTCCTGATCACCCCACCCCTATATCTAAAAGGACTCATACCGATGAGCCCGTTCCTTTTTTGATTGCTGGGGAGGGAGTAGAGAAGGGGGGATTTAGCTGTTTTTCTGAATTAGAAGCACAGAACAGTAGTTTATACTTTGATAGGGGAGTAGGACTCCTTCAATACTTCCTTAAAGAATGAGTACGGTTCTATTCGTTGGTGTATTAGTAACCTTTATCTTGGGGTACATAGTGTATGGAGGTTATTTATCTAAGCTCTTGGATATTAATAAGAATAATCCTACTCCTGCTGTGGTAAAGTACGATGGGAGTGATTTTGTTCCTGCAAAGAATTGGTTAATTCTATTCGGTCATCATTTTGCTTCTATTGCTGGAGCAGGTCCTATTGTAGGACCGGTGCTTGCATACATAAGTTGGGGATGGTTAGGAGCACTTTTATGGATTGTTTTGGGTACTATCTTTATGGGAGGGGTACACGACTTTTTGTCATTGGTTATTTCTATAAGAGAAGGTGGTCAAACTATAGGTAATATTTCTAAAGAGTATATTTCCTATAGAGCAAGTAAAGTGTTTTTGGGGTTTTTGTGGTTCGCTTTAGTTATCGTCATTGCAGTTTTTGCTTCTCTATGTGCTAAGAGCTTTATTTCTCAGCCTGGAGTAGTCTTACCTTCTTTGGGTTTAATTCCCGTAGCTATCTTTGTGGGAGTCCTAATATACAATTTAAGAGTCAATACAGTTTTCTCTACCTTAGTGGGGTTAATACTTCTTTTCCTTCTTGTGGTAGGAGGAGAGTTTTTTAAAATAAGATTAAATTCAGCTAACCCTTATCTTTTCTGGATGATTATTCTTTTTCTATATGCTTTTTTTGCTTCTATACTTCCTGTAAATATCTTGCTTCAACCCAGAGACTATATCTCTAGTTTTCTCTTGTTTTTTGGGATTGGTGTTTCTTTGATAGGATTATTTACAAGACCTTTTTCTATTAGGGGAGCAGTGTTATTTAAGTATTCATCTTCGTTAGGACCTATATTTCCTGTAATGTTTATTACCGTGGCCTGTGGAGCTATCTCAGGGTTTCATTCTTTAGTCTCCAGTGGAACTACTTCCAAGCAGATCTCTTCTGAACTCCATGCTAAGAGAATAGGTTTGGGAGCTATGGTATTGGAAGGGGTATTGGCAACAATTGCTTTGTTTTCCGTAGCCTTTGTTTTAAAGAATCCATCTCATGTTTCACCAATGGAATTATTTTCTTTAGGATTTTCTAAGATAGTTTACTTCTTAGGAGATTACGGTAAGGTAGTTGCTCTGGTAATTCTTAACACTTTCATTCTGACTACCTTAGATAGCGCTACTAGGATTACTCGTTTCATTACTCAGGAGTTAGTAGGCATTAAAAATAAGTTTGTCGCTACAACGATAGTTATTTTAGTAGGAGGTTATTTAGGGGTGACTGGGCAATGGCAAATTCTGTGGCCTATATTTGGAGCTTCTAACCAGTTAGTAGCAGCTTTAGCTTTAATTGTTATCAGTGCTTGGTTAATTTCTAAGAAGAAAAACTTCAAGGTTGCTGTTATCCCTGCGATAATAATGTTGCTTATTACTACTATAGCCTTAGTCTTAAGTATGGTAAAGTTTTTCGCCCAAGGTAACTGGCTCTTATTTGGTATCTCTCTCGTTCTTCTTCTTATGGCAGGATTAGTTGTTGATGAATTTATAAGACTAAAATTAAAGATTTCTCATATTCGATGAGTAAACTACTCGTACAGAAATACGGAGGAAGTTCTGTGGCCAATGTAGAGAGGATTGATAATGTAGCGAAAAGAGTGGTTAGTTATGTGAAAGATAATAATAAAGTAGTAGTGGTAGTATCAGCTATGGGTGATACTACTGATGAATTAATTTCTTTAGCAAAGAAGATTAATCTTTATCCTTCAGAGAGAGAACTAGATATGCTTATCTCTACTGGAGAGCAAATTTCTTCTGCTCTCTTAGCTATGGCTTTACATAAGAAGAGTTGTGATGCTATTTCCTTTACTGGCTCTCAGGTAGGAATTATCACCGATACTTATCATACTAAGGCAAAGATTCTAAAGATAGAGACGAAGAGAATTAAAGAAGAACTGAAGAAGGGTAAGGTTGTTATTGTAGCAGGATTTCAGGGGATAAGTACTGCTCAGGAGATAACTACTTTAGGAAGAGGGGGTTCTGATTTAAGTGCGGTAGCTTTAGCCTGTGCTTTAGGGGCAGACGTGTGCGAGATATACACTGATGTGGAAGGGATTTATACTGCCGATCCTAGAATAGTGAAGAAAGCTAGAAAGATTGATTATATTACTTTTGATGAGATGTTAGAACTTGCTTCCCAAGGAGCACAAGTGATGCAGACCAGAGCAGTTGAAGTAGCAAAGAAGTTTAATCTTCCTATTCATGTGAGGTCAAGTTTTACCAAAAAGGAGGGAACAGTAATTATGAGAAGAACGTCTTTTATCGAAGAACCTGTGGTAAGAGGAATAGTATTGACAGAAAATGAGGCAAAAATTACTATCTGTAATGTTCCTGATAGGCCAGGGATTGCTGCTAAGATATTTACAAGATTAGCTACTAACAATGTTAATGTAGATATGATTGTTCAGAATGTGAGTCACAAGAATATTACAGATATTTCCTTTACGGTAGCTAAAGGGATTATCCATAAAGCAGTTAAAGTATCTAAGGAAATCGCTAAAAAGATAGAAGCAGGAAAAGTTTTAGTGGATGAGAATATAGCTAAGGTATCTATTGTAGGCGTAGGGATGAAGTCATATCCTGGAGTAGCAGCAAGATGCTTCTCTGCTTTGGCAAAAAGGAAAATTAATATTGAGATGATTTCCACCTCTGAGATAAGTATTTCTTGTGTATTAAAGAAGGAGGAAGGGAAAAGGGCATTAAAAGTTTTGCATAATGAGTTCCAATTAGATAAAATGGAATAGATGAAGAAAGTAGAAATATACGATACAACTTTAAGAGATGGAGCACAAACGGAAGGGATTTCTTACTCTGTTAAAGATAAGATAGCTATTGCTAAGTGTTTAGATAAGCTTGGCATTCATTACATTGAGGGGGGATGGCCCTACTCCAATCCTAAAGATAGGGAGGTTTTTAATTACTTCAAAAAGCACCCCTTAAAACACTCCTTCTTAGTTCCCTTTGGATCTACTGCTCATCCTTCTAAAAAGGTTTACCGAGATAAAAACTTATTAAGTTTACTTTCTGCAGATACTGAGTATGTAACTATTTTTGGTAAGAGTTGGGATCTTCATGTGAAGGATGCCTTAAAAATTAGTTTAGATGATAACTTAAGGATAATTTATGAAAGTGTAAGATTCTTAAGAAAGAAGGGAAAGAAGGTTTTTTACGATGCTGAGCACTTCTTTGATGGTTATAAACATAATCCCAACTATACCTTAAAAACAATCAGAGCAGCTCTGGATGGGGGAGCAGAATTAATTATTTTCTGTGATACCAATGGAGGCACTCTTCTTAGAGATTTACAAAAGGTTCTTCGAGAAGTAAGGCAAAAACTCAATCTTTCTAAATTTGGTATCCATTGTCATAATGATCTAGAGTTAGCAGTAGCTAACTCTATAGGAGCAATAGAGGAAGGATGTAATCATATCCAGGGTACGATTAATGGGTATGGAGAGCGTTGTGGTAATGCTGATCTTATTTCTATTATTGGAATTCTCCAGCTTAAAATGGGTTATCAGTTGATTCCCCCTAAAAAAATAAGTGAGTTAACAGAGGTTTCTTACTTTGTAAGTGAAATTAGTAATATGGCCCATCGAAATAATCAACCTTTTGTAGGAAAGTCTGCCTTTGCTCATAAAGGAGGAGTCCATATCGATGCAGTAATAAAAAATCCTACTTGCTATGAACATATTTCTCCCTATATAGTAGGTAATAAGCGACGTTTCCTTATCTCCGAGTTAGCAGGGAAGGCAACTCTGGTAGCAAAGGCAAAAGATTTAGAATTTGATTTAGATAAAAAGTCCTCTCAAGCTAGAAAACTTCATCGTCTTCTTCAGAGTTTAGAGAAGAAAGGTTATCAGTTTGAAGCAGCAGAAGCATCATTTAAGTTACTTTTACAGAGAGAGTTAAGAAAGTATAGAAAGTTTTTTGAGCTTTTAGGATTTAGAGTAATTGTGGAGAAGAGAGAAGACAATAAGTTAATTTCTGAAGCTACTATTAAACTAAAGGTTAGAGGTAGCTTACAGCATACCGCCAGTGAGGGAGATGGGCCAGTAAATGCACTGGATAACGCTTTGAGAAAAGCCTTAGAGGGTATTTATCCTAGTTTAGCTAAGATGCGCCTTACTGATTTTAAAGTAAGGGTGCTTGATGAAAAAAGTGGAACGGCAGCGAAAGTAAGAGTTTTAATCCAATGCCAGGACGAGAGTGAAAGCTGGTCCACTGTTGGAGTTTCTGAAAATATAATTGAAGCTTCTTATGATGCTCTGGTTGATTCTATTGAGTATAAGTTACTGAAGGATACAGGCGGTTTAAAGAAACCTACCTAGAAAGTTCTCTTTCCTTAAGATATAAGTTATTCTTGACAATTTTTGTTATCTGCGTTAAGGTATTTTACCTTCTGAATAAATGAGGTCAATTATGTTTGTAGATATTGAGGAAATTTTAGAAGATATAAAGAAAGGTAAACCAGTAATTGTAGTTGATGATGAGTCTCGCGAGAATGAGGGAGATTTAGTGATTCCTGCTCAATTTGCTACTCCTCAAATTATAACTTTTATGATTAAAGAAGCAAGGGGGTTGGTTTGTGTACCCTTGACTAGAGAAAGAATAGAAGAGTTAGAGTTAGAGGATATACGTCCGGTAAGAAAAGGTAAAGAAGATCCTTTCGGTACTGCCTGGAGAATTTCTGTTGATGCAGCGAGGGGAATCACTACGGGAATTTCTGCTTATGACCGGGCCCATACTATAAAAGTTCTAATTGACTCTAAGACTAAACCCCAGGATTTGATTAAACCTGGTCATATTTTTCCTTTAGAAGCCAAGGAAGGAGGAGTGTTGGTAAGGGCAGGGCATACCGAAGCAGCTATAGATTTAGCTAAGTTAGCAGGACTCTACCCTGCAGGGGTTATATGTGAAATTATAAATGACGATGGAAGTATGGCTCGTCTTCCCGACCTGGTAGAATTTGCCAAGAAACACAAACTAAAGATATGTAGCATTGCTTCATTAATTGAATACAGAAGGAAGAAAGAAAAATTAATAACTCTTATAGAAAAGATCAGGCTCCCTACAGAATATGGGGAATTTTCTTTGTATCTTTATAAATCCTTGATAGACGGGAGCAATCACATCGCTCTAGTAAGAGGGCGTTTAACAAATAGACCTACTTTAGTGAGAGTCCACTCTCAGTGTATTACGGGAGATATATTTTCCTCACAGAGGTGTGATTGTGGTTCTCAACTAAAGGAATCATTAAGGCTCATTAGTAAAGAGGGAGGAGTTTTGCTTTATATGGCTCAAGAGGGGAGAGGGATTGGCCTAGAGAATAAGATAAAGGCTTATAAGCTTCAAGAAGAAGGTTTTGATACTGTGGAGGCAAACCAGGCGTTGGGTTTTGCTTCTGATTTGCGTGACTATGGTATCGGAGCGCAGATTCTGGTAGATTTAGGTTTAAAAAAGATAAGACTTCTTACTAATAACCCTAGGAAAATTATTGGTCTGGAAGGTTACGGTTTAGAGATAGTGGAGAGGGTCCCTATTAAAATTAAACATAATCAAGAAAATAAAGAGTATTTGAGGACAAAAAAAATCAAGTTAGATCATATTATTTAAAGATGGAGGGACAATATGAAGGAAGTAAGAGGGAGTTATCAGGGTAAAGGGAAAAAGATTTGTATTGTAGTATCTCGCTTTAATGAGCTGGTAAGCGATAAACTTCTGGAAGGTTGTATCGATGAATTGAAGAAGCAAGGAGTAGCCGGTGCCGATATCACTGTATTTTGGGCTCCAGGGTCTTTTGAGATTCCTCAACTTTTGGCAAGACTATGTATTACAAAGAAATATAATGCTTTCATTGCCTTAGGTGCTTTAATAAGAGGAGATACCCCTCATTTTGATTACTTGACAGGGGAGGTTGCTAAGGGAATAGCTAAGTTAGCTTTAGAGAGCAAAATTCCTATAATTTTTGGAATTCTTACTTGCGATACATTAGAACAAGCGATAGAGCGAGCAGGAACGAAGCAAGGAAATAAAGGTAGGGAGGCAGCCAGAAGTGCTATAGAGATGGCAAATCTCTTCCAGGAAATAACTTAATATTTCTTCAATGAGAGCAAGGTCAAAAGCAAGGGAGATAGCTCTGTGTATTCTCTACCAGATGGAGATAACAAAAAAGAAAGTTGTAGAATTACTTAACATATATTTAGAAAGTTATCCTCAGAAGCAGGAAGTTATAGATTTTTCCCGTATCTTAGTGGGAGGAGTAGAGAAAAGTTTATCCTCCATCGATAGTATCATTAAAAAATATGCAAAGAATTGGGAGATAGAGAGAATGGCAGTTATTGATAGAAATATTTTAAGACTTGGGATTTTTGAACTTCTTTATTTGGAAGATATCCCTCCTAAAGTTTCTATAAATGAAGCGATAGAGCTTGCCAAACGGTTTGGAGACAAAGATTCTTCTCGCTTTGTTAATGGAATCTTAGATCGAATTTATAAAGAAGAGAGCAGAAAGTTTATCCAAACCTAGAATGGAAAACAAAAAAGCTGATCTTCACATCCACTCCTATTACTCAGATAGTGATTTATCCATCCAAGAAATCTTTAATCAAGCTAAAAAGAAGGGTATCGATGCCTTATCTATCACCGATCACGATACTATTCAAGGAATTAAGGAAGCACTCAGTTTGAGTAAGATTTATGATATTGAGTTTATAGAAGGGATAGAACTTAGTGCGGAATACAATAATGCAGAAGTCCATATATTGGGATACTTTATAGATTCTACTAATAAAAGTTTGATTGAGGCTTTAGATAATGTTAAAGATTTGAGGAAAGAGCGTCTTATAAAGATGGCCGAAAAGATTAACTCTTTGGGGGGTAAGGTTGATATCGATGAGCTAATTTCTCGGATAAATGAAAAGATTGCTACTCGTCTCCACTTAGCTCTTTATATGGTGGAGAAAGGAGAAGTTGCTTCTATATGGGAGGCGTTCAGAAAATATCTTTCTTTTGGTAGGCCTGCTTATATAGCAAGGATTAAATTTTCTGTGAGAGAAGCAATAGCCTTAATAAAAGAAGCAAAAGGATTGGCGGTATTGGCTCATCCTCATTTTCTCCCTTCTAAGGAATGGATTGAGAAATTTTCTCAATGGGGGTTAGATGGGATAGAAGTTAGGTATCCTCGTTATACCCCCTCTATAGTGGAGCAATTCTCACAAATAGCTGAAAGACTCGGACTTCTTAAAAGTGGAGGTTCTGATTCTCATGGGAGTTATAAGGAGTTTACCAGTATAGGAGAAGTTTGGATTCCTTACACTTGGGTGGAGAGACTGAAAAATGTCAAACGAGACTTACTTTATAAAGAAAACATTTGAGTTAGCTAAGAAAGGAGAGGGCTATACTTCTCCCAATCCTTTAGTGGGAGCTATTATTGTTAAGGGTAATAAGATAGTGGGATGGGGGTATCATAAGAAAGCAGGGGCACCTCATGCAGAAGTTGTGGCAATTAATAGAGCAGGTAAAAAAGCCTATAATTCCACTCTCTATGTTAACTTAGAGCCCTGCTGCCACTGGGGAAGAACTCCTCCCTGTGTAGATAGAATAATTAATGCTGGCATAAGGAAAGTAGTTATCTCTACTTATGACCCTAATCCTGTGGTTAAGGGTAAATCTGTAAAAAAGTTAAGGAAAGCAGGAATAGAGGTGAAGGTAGGTATCCTTGCCGAACAGGCAAAAAAATTGAACGAGGTATTTTTTAAAAATGTGAAAAAAAATCTACCATTCGTAACAGTAAAAGTAGCTCAGAGTTTGGATGGAAAGATTACTACCAGAAGCAGAGATTCCCGTTGGATTACTTCACTAAAAGCACGGATGTTAGCAAAAAGTTTAAGAGATAAATACGACGGTATCTGTGTGGGGATAAATACAGTAATTTCTGATAATCCTACTTTAGAGGGTTTAAGAAAAATACCCTTTAAAATAATTCTGGATCCTGATCTGGATATCCCTCTTGAGTCCAAGATAGTGAAGAAAAAAAGATTCATAATTTTTACTACTCCTGCTTCTAAGAAAAAGAAAAAAAAGATAGGTTACTTAACTAGAGCCGGTCAGATATATTTTTTAAATACAAAAAATGGTATTTTTGACCTAAGAAAAGTTTTGGAAGTTATTTATGAGAGAGGAATTTGTTCATTATTTGTAGAAGGTGGTTCTTTTACTATAGGGAGTTTTTTTGACCAGAGGTTGGTAGATAAGATCTATTTCTTTCTTGCTCCTAAGATAATTGGAGGTAAAGAAGCTTTACCTTCTGTAGGAGGATACGGAGCTAAAACACTAAAGAATACTTTTGATATTCAGGAGATCAAATTAGAGAGGATAGGGAGAGATTTTCTCTTTACTGGTTATATCCCTTAACTTGAATATGGATAAAGTTGGAAGCTTCCTAGTAAGTTATCTGTTAGGTTCAATACCTTTTAGCTTTTTAATAGCAAAATTTATTAAAGATGTAGACATAAGAAAAGTCGGCACAGGTAATGTAGGAGCAGCTAACGTTTTTTCTTCTGTCTCTAAAGGAGCAGGGTTAGTAGCGTTAGTATTGGATTTTCTAAAAGGGTGGTTAGCTGTTTTTTTAGCTTCGCAAGTATTCAGTCTCGATGAATTTATGACTCTGGTCTCGGGATTTTTTGCTATTCTAGGACACAATTTTCCTCTATTCTTAGGATTTCGAGGAGGAAGAGGGTTAGCTAGTGCTATTGGTATTTTTTCTTTTACGTTTTTTAAACCTATCCTCTTCTGTGGCATAGCTACTGCTGTTATCTTTTTTTTCTTGAGACGATTAATTTTAGCTATCTTGATTTCTACAATTTTATTTATAATACTAATATTTAAGGAAGGAGTTCCTAACTATATATGGAGTTTCGTCGTTTTTATTGTAATATTTTTAGTTTTACGAGGTTATAGTACAATTGAAAGAGAGATAAAGCACCTAATAAGAGGAGGGAAGAAATGAAAGTGTGGATGGTAAGGAAACTTATCTGGAAGACTCTCCTCTATCTAAGGAAAAAAGAAGCAAAGGATGAGTACATTTTGAAACTTTTCGATGTAGCTCGAAGGATCATTCCTAATCAGGATATGCGTCAAAGAGCCTCTCACGTTAGAGAATCATTCAAAGTAAAAACCTCTACTAAAGAGTTGATAAAAAGGATTATTTTAGAACCTAACCTTAAGTGTCTTTATAAATTTGCTAATAATCTCTTCATTAACTCTTTCTTTGTGGGGGGAAAGGTAAGGGATGAATTCTTCAAAAAGCATAATACTGAACTTCCTTACTTTCTGGTCATTTCTCCTACTATGCGTTGTAACTTATCATGTATAGGTTGTTATGCCGGTTCCTATGAGAAAAATAAAGATGAGGAACTTACTATAGGGGAGATACATCGTATTATAAAAGAAGCGAAATCTTTAGGGATGTATTTTTTTACTATTTCTGGGGGAGAGCCTTTCTTTAAAGAAGATATTTTAGAAATTTTTGCTAAACATAATGACTGCTATTTCCAGATTTATACTAACGGGACTTTAATTGATAAAAACCTTGCTAAGAAGTTAGCTCAATTAGGTAATGTTTCTCCTGCTATAAGTATCGAGGGTAACCAAGAGTTTACCGATGCTCGTAGAGGTAAAGGGGTTTATAGAAAAGTGATGGAGGCAATGGATAACTTACGGGAAGAGGGAGTTATCTTTGGTTTTTCTGCCACCCCTACGAGGTTGAATACGGATTATCTAATTAGGGATGAATTCATTGAAAAAATGATTAGGAAAGGAGCTATCTTTGGTTGGTACTTCACTTATGTTCCTATCGGTAAAAATCCTGATTTAAGCCTTATGCAAACTCCTCAGCAACGTATGTACACCGCCCAGAGAACCAGAGAGTTTTTTAATACTAAACCCATCTTTATTGGTGATTTTTGGAATCACGGTCCTTATGTAGGAGGATGTATTGCTGGAGGAAGACGTTATCTTCACATAAACTATCGAGGAGATGTGGAACCATGTGTGTTCGTGCATTTTGCTGTAGATAATATACGAAGAAAGTCTTTGAAAGAGATAATCCTCTCCGGATTTTTCCGAGATATAAGAGGTGTTCAGCCTTATGATGAAAATCTTTACTCTCCTTGCATGATTATAGATAATCCTTATATCCTAAGAGGGGTAGTTAAAAAACATAAAGCTTATCCTACCCATAAGGGAGCAGAATCTGTAATTAGTGGTTCTATAGCAGAATTTTTGGATAAGTATTCTCAGGAATATAAAGAGCTAACTTATCCTATGTGGAAGGCACTTTTCGCCCACGACCCCTTAACTTGGGAAGCTCGCCAGAGGTATAAGAGGAATAAAGAAAAGATACAGCAGTTGATAGATGAAGCAAAGAAGTCTTCTTTCTCTAATTCTTAAAAGAAGAACTGTTCGTCTTTTTAAGCCTAAAAAAGTACCTTTTAGAATCATCAGAAAATTAATAGATTCAGCTCGGTGTGCCCCTTCAGCAGCTAATCTTCAATTTCTAGAGTACTTAGTTATAGATAGCCAAAAACTCAGAGAGAGAATTTTTCCTTATACTCGATGGGGAGGCTACGTATATCCCAAAAGAGTTCCTCCTCCAGAGAAGAGTCCATCACTTTATGTTATTCTCCTTATCAATAAAGAGAAATCAAAGAAGCCAGACTTAAGAGATGTGGGGGCAGCAGCAGAAAATATCCTTCTCTCTCTCCTTTGTTTTGGATTAGGAGGGTGTTGGATTGTCTCGATTGATAGGAAGATGTTAAGGAAAATTTTAAATATTCCCAAAAAGTATGTAATTGATTCATTAATAGCTGTAGGGGTACCGGCAGAGTTTCCTATTTTAGAAAATAAAGATAGTGTGCGTTACTGGTTAGATAGACAAGGGAGACTCCATGTACCCAAAAGACCGTTAGAAAAAATTTTTCACTATAATACGATCAAATGAAAGAGTTCGGAGAGTTAGTTAAGATAGTTAGCACTTTACGGTCTAAAAGAGGATGTGCGTGGGATAGAGCTCAAAAATTAGAAGATTTAAAAAATTACCTTTTAGAAGAGGTTTATGAACTTCTCGATGTTTTAAAGGAAGGAAGAGCTCAAAGGATAGAAGAAGAATTAGGAGATGTCTTTTTGATTTTAGTATTCATTGCTCAGATTTTTGATGAAAAAAAGAAGTTCAACGTGAGAGATGTCCTGAAAAAAATTAATACCAAGTTAGTTAATCGTCATCCTCATGTATTTTCTTCTCAGAAGTTAAAAACTAAGGAAGATATCTTAAGGTATTGGATTAAGAAGAAAGCAAGAGCAAAGCGAAGGAAAACAGTTTATCAACGACTCCCTAAATGTGCCCCCTCTTTACTTTTAGCAGAATTATTATTTAGAGAAGTAAGAAGTTTATCCAGGGATTTCGATGTAAAAAAAATACTAAAGAGAATAAAGAGCAAAGCAGAGAAGCTAAGTGATTCCAGAAGGAAAAGAGAAAATTTACTGGCTCTTCTTCTCGAAGTCTCTAAATTCTCTTCTTTATTTAAATTTAATTTAGAAAACCTCCTTCGAGAAAAAGTTTTTCGGTTAGCTCATAAGATTAAATATAAAAGTATAGGTTAGAGATTCGACTCTTCTAAGGGAGATAAAGAGATAGTTATAAATATCTTCTTCCCTCTATAGTCTATAGTAATTATACAAGACTCTTTTTGGTTACGGAAATTTAAGATAGCAGATCCTCCTTCCACTATACTTAGAAGTTCCCAGTTATGTGAAGGCATATTCTGTTTAAAAAAATTGACTATAGAGGGAGAGGTAGCTTTTCCTACATACTTTAGGATTCCTACACGTGTATTTCCTCTTTCGAATACAAAAGATTTTAAGGGGAGATAAACAAAGCTTCTTGGAATAGGAATATCTTCAAATCGTAACAGAGAAGCGGGTTTTAGAGATACATCTTTCTGCTGTTGGTAGGGAAGCGTTTGGCATCCTATAAAAAATAAAAGTAGAAATATTCCCTTCTTTATCTTTCTTCTTCGCATTCTTATTTTAAAAATATCAAAAATAAGGAAAAAGTCAACAGAATATAATTTGTAGTCCTGCCAACATTTTTTCGCAAATTCTAAAGAAACCATATTCTGTTTTAATACCGGC
>CAZHYN010000002.1:0-129771 GCA_964536865.1 uncultured Planctomycetia bacterium | reverse complement strand
TTTTCTCAAATTCACAAAAAGCAGGCGTCCCACAAAATATTTTCTTTATTGTTCCTTGATTTAAATACTAAAATTTTCGCCTAAGGCGAAAAAATCCGACGAAAGCAGGTGCTTGAGGAAGCTTATTAGGGAAAGCAGGCTCGGAGCGCAGGCAGGCTGAGACTACAGGCTCAGCCCCGAGCACCGAGACTGCAAGGGTGGGTGGGATATAAAGTCATTTATATTTCTCTTTGAAATAGGTTAGAATTTGGTCGCATAGGCGACCCGCCATCTTCCACAGAAAATTCATCATAATAGATAACAAAACCCTCCTTGTTGGTTCCTGCAATTTATCTTCTAATGGATTGGAGAATAATAAAGAGATAATGATTGAAATTAACAATAAAAAAATAATCAAATCTGTTATAGTTATTATTGATTCTGATTTTTATTAAATACTAGATACTCTAATTACATTAATGCAATTGTTACTTTCTATTTAGCAAATAGCAAATTTATTTCTGCCATAACACTCTTTTGATAAAGCAAAAAATTCTTGCAAAAGAGAGACTTCTGCTGTAAAGTAATCTGTAGTTGATAATCTTTACTAAAAGAAAATAGATTCTTGAACGATAATATATAAAATTGTGCTGGTAACAAAGATAGGGGGTGGTTATGAGAAGGATAGTTAAAAGTGTAGGGACAGTAGTTGTATTGATTTTTCTAACTGGATGTGCAAGTATCATTAGTAAGTCTATGTATCCAGTAACTATCAATAGTTATCCGGATGAAGCAAATATAGTTGTCAAGGATGAATATGGAAGGCAGATATACAAAGGAAAGACACCTGCCACTCTTACCTTATCTGCTGGCGAGGCTTATTTTCATGCTAAATCATATACAGTTACTTTTTCAAAATCTGGTTATGAAGAGCAAACCGCAGTTATAAAAGCTGGGTTAGATGGATGGTACATCGGAAATATTCTTTTTGGAGGATTAATTGGTATGCTAATTGTAGATCCTTTAACAGGTGCTATGTGGAGTCTGCCTAAGGAACTTATCGTAACGTTAGTTGAAAAAGACCTCTCGTTAAATAAAAAGGAAAGATTACTGAAGATTGTAACAATAGACCAAATCCCTGATAATTTAAAAAATAAACTGGTAAGGATTAAGTAAATCTATCTTTATAAGTTAATCAAGAGACAAAAATGAAGAAGAACCATTTTTTTATTTATATAATTTTTTTACTTATAGCACCTGCTTTGATATTAGTTTATTATTTTGAAAATAGGCTAAAAAGATAATTTCTATTGAGATTCTCTGCAACTATATCAAAAAATACTTTAATAAAATCTCTATCTAAGATGTTTAAAAAGGTAAATTTTTTGAAGAGAAATAATGATTTCGATAAGATATTGTTGACTAAATACAGAGGAAAGTGGGTTGCTCTTTCTTCTGATAATAAAGTAATCTTAAATAAAGTAATCTTAAGCGATTACAATGCCAAGGCAGTTTACAGAAAAGCAAAAGAGAAAGGGATAGAAATACCTACTCTTTTCAAGGTTCCCAAAACATCCATAGTATTTATGTGTTAGAGATTAAACTTTGTCAAGCACCCCAAAAACCACCTCACTCTTAATATTGGTAAGCACTATCAATGTATTGTGAGGTTTATCTTATAAATAGTAGCCTCATCTCTGTATCGTAACCTGTGTCCCCGCTTTATTTGGCTGTGAAGCTTTCAGCACAGGGTCACTTGAGGGGCGAGCAGAAAGAAAAAGGAAAAGGAGGAGGTGTGGTTATTTAATTTAAGAGGTTTGTCTTAAAAGAGCCTAAGTTTACAATAAAAGCCTTGCTTATAATATAAAGTTAACTTGAATAGAAAAAGGGAAAGTAAATTTAACTTTAGAAACACTTATTCCGCTCTGTAAGGTTTTGGATATAAAAAATTAGGTAATTATAAACGTTTTGGCACCAAAATATTTGTTATATAATTGTGCCACAGGATTACGAAAACTTTTGAATTTATTACAAAAACAGAAAATAAAGCTCGTTTGTTTTTCCCAAAGGATTTACATTATATTTATTTATAGAGAGCCTTCGAGTATAGGATATCCGCTAAACCCCTCCTGATTATTTTGGTAGTATTTTCTGTTAAAATTATCTTTAAAAAAATGACTTAGGGGGATATAATTTCTATAAGGCAAACTTTTGGAGAATATGGGATTTCTTGATTTCTGGAGAAGGTTGTTTAATCCAGCCAAAGAAAGAAAAGTTATCCGAAAATCTAGAAAATCTAAAAAGAAGAGTTCTAAAAGGACTAAATTTAAAACAAGAAAGGTAAAATACAAAAAACCTCTCCGCAAAGTAAAAAGAACTAAGGGGAAAGTAAGAAGACCCTACAAGAAAACAAAAAGAATTTATAAGAAACCTTCTTTCAAAGTTAAAAAAGTCTTAAAGAAATCTAAAAAAAAGAGAGAAGAAGAAATAGGCATAATCACTCACTATTTTGGAAAAATATCTGTAGGGGTGATTAAACTTAAAAAGCCATTAAGAATCGGTGAGAGAATCCATATAAAGGGAGCCCACGACGATTTCATTCAGACTGTTAACTCCATGCAGCTTAACCACAAAGATATTTCCTATGCCCCTAAAGGTAGGGAGATAGGGATTAAAGTTATCCAAAAAGTACATCCTAACGATAGAGTTTATAAAGTAGAAGAGAAAATGCCATCTAAGTAATTTTTTTTCTGCAAAATAGCACAGGGAGGAAAATTTTTAATGTATAGGAGTTAGGTTGCTTTATAAGAATAGTCTTATTAGATGGAAGCAGGTTTCTTTTACCATCCCGAGATAGAGAAATATGATTTTGGAGAAGGTCACCCCTTTAGGGGGAAAAGATTTGAGATTTTTTTAAATTTCTTTAAGGGAAGGTTTCCAGATTTTAAAAATTACTTTCAACACATACTGGCTTCTCCCGCTAGTGACCAACTTCTTTGTTTAGTTCATACTCAGGATTATATCGATGTAGTAAAAAGTGCCTCTTCTGGTATAGAAGTTCCTTACCTTTTTCGCTACCTAAGTAGTGATAACATTAATCCCTTAACAGGCAGATTTCCTCAAGGAATAGATGAGGCAGCCAGAGTTATTGTAGGCTCATCGGTAGAAGCATTAGAGATGGTGGTTAGGGGAAGTTTAAAGAAGGCAATAGTTATAGGAGGGGGGCTACATCACGCTCAGCCTGATTTTGGAGAAGGATTTTGCATTTATAACGATATAGCTATAGGTGTAGAGAATCTTAAGCGAAAGTATAAGTTAGAAAGAATTTTAGTTTTAGATACCGATGCTCACGCAGGGAATGGAGTGGCTCAATTTTTCTATAACGACCCTTGCGTTTTATTTATAGATTTACATCAAAATCCCGCAACAATTTATCCTGGTACAGGATTTATACATCAAATAGGAGAGGGAAGGGGAAAAGGATTCACTATTAACTTACCTCTTCCTATAGGTGCTTCTAATAAGTCTTATCAGTATCTATTTGAGAAGATAATTTTTCCTTTAGCAAAAGAGTTTTCTCCTCAATTAATAATTAGGTATGGAGGAAGTGATCCCCACTATTTAGATAATTTAACTAATTTGGGATTAACTCTTGATGGCTTTAAGATGATTGGTAGCTACACCAGGGAGATAGCCGAAGAAGTTTGTCAAGGTAAGAGCGTAGATTTAGTTACCTCAGGATACAATGAAGAGCTCTTACCATTTTGCTGGACCGCCCTAATTGCCGGCGTATTGAATCAGGAAGTTGATTTGGATGATTTTAAAGAGAGAAGCTTACCTAGCCCTGATTTTAAGTTAGAAGAGACAAAAGAGATGGTTTTTTCTCTTAAGAAGCTCCTTAAGAATTATTGGCGAAGTATGAGTAAGTAGCCTGGAACATTTTAATAACCTTTACATTTTTCCCTTCATCGATTAAGATAATTCTAAGTGGAATGATTGAAGATAAAAGGAGGAGGAAAAGATGGGGGATAGTTTTTTAGACATTACATTTTTTGGTAATCACTTATTAAGTTATTTTATTTTTCTTCTTACCCTTTCTGTTGCAATTTTTATTATTAGAGTCTTTAAGAGAATAGCTCTTAGGCGGCTTAAGGAATGGGCTCAGAAAAGTAAAACCACTATTGACGATTTCATCATAGCTCTCATAGAAAAAATTGGTCTGCCTTTGCTTTATTGGGGGGCATTCTATATCAGTGTGAATATCCTGAAGTTACATCCCTACTTAAGAAAAGTAATTAATATTTTAGGAATAGCTATTTTAACGTTAGCAGGGGCTCGTCTTCTGGGAGAAGTTATAAGTTATATTTTCGAGATTTACTGGATAAAGCGAGGTAAAGATGTGGCGTTACAGCGGAGCCTTAAAGGGATTTTAAGGGTGATCAGGGTAGTTATCTGGGGATTAGCTATCGTCTTTTTCTTAGATAACTTAGGGTTTAAAATCTCTACGGTAATTGCTGGTTTAGGAATTGGAGGCATAGCTGTAGGTTTAGCAGCTCAGGCAATCCTAAAAGATTTGTTCAGCTATTTCTCTATAATTTTTGATCGTCCCTTTGAGGTAGGAGACTTTATTATCATTGATGACTACTTAGGTACGGTAGAGTACATTGGGGCTAAGACTACCAGGATAAGGAGCTTAAGTGGGGAGCAGTTAGTTTTTTCCAATACTGACCTTACCGATTCTCGGGTAAGAAACTACAAACGTATGGAAAAAAGGAGGGTTCTTTTTCGCATTGGGGTAGTTTATAGTACTCCCTTAGAAAAATTGAAAGAGATACCTAAGATAATTGAGAGTATTATTAAAAATGTGAAGGATGCAGTTTTTGATAGGGCACATTTTTTCTCTTATGGTGATTTTAGTCTAATTTTTGAGATAGTTTATTACGTTATAGGAAGTGATTATAACAAATATATGGATATTCAACAGGAAATTAACTTTGCTATAAAAGAAGAATTCGAAAAACGTGGTATAGAGTTTGCCTATCCTACCCAAACTATCTATTTTACTAAAATCGGAGAGTGACAATAAAATGAGAGATTTAATTTGGATAAGGAGGTGAATGTGGAAAAAAAAGTTTTAGTGGTAGATGATGAACCCTATATTGTAGAGGCAGTAGAGCGCATCCTTACACAAAAAGGTTATCAAGTAATAGGTGCCCGTAATGGAGAGGATGGGTTAAAGAAAGCAAAAGAGATCCTTCCTGATTTAATCATCCTAGATATTCTTATGCCAATAATGGATGGAACTACCATGGCTCAAAGTCTTCAAGAAGATTTTTTGACCAAAAAGATACCTGTTATCTTTCTCACCTGTTTAATTCGAGAAGAAGAGATAAGAAGACTTTATCCTTCGGGTGGAAAGTATCAACTCTTAGCTAAACCCTTTACCCCTGAGCAATTAATAGAGGTGGTAGATAAGATTTTGGTGGGAAAGTAACTTTTGTCTTACCTCGTTTGATAAAGAAAAAGCGTTTGACACAGTTTGGCTTAAAGTTTAAAATTAATTCTTAAAGAAAGAGAGAGATTGGTGAAGAAAACGTTACTTCTCCTTCTTTTTGTTTTTATTCCTCGGGCAGGGTTCTGTTTGGAAGGGATAGAGGTTTTTACAGGATATCTTTCTGCTTCCTTGGATGAAAAGCAAGATTACATAGGAATACCTTTTTTCTTTTCGTTTGACTTCTCCTCCCAAGAAGTTTTAAGGAGAATAGACCTAAAAGGGAACTCTCACTTAAGCTTTATTGTAGAGATGTTTACTACTTTGATAGTGCAGCCCGATCCAAATTTAGAAGGAGGGGTAAATTTTCTTGCCAAATACAGATTCAATTTTACCAAGAATATACAGCCTTATCTTAAGGGAGGTGTAGGTGTTGTTTATATGAGTCAGCACACTCGTGAGCAGGGTAGCCAATATAATTTCTTGCCTCAGATAGGAGCAGGTTTTCACTACTTTATTAGTAAGAATTCAGCGATAAGTTTAGAATATCGCTACCGGCATCTTTCTAACGCTGGAATCAAAAAGCCCAATAAAGGGATAGATGCTAAATTAGCTTTGATAGGTTTTTCTTTTTTCTTTTAAAGGTATGCTTCGAAGAGCAAAAATTACCGATGCAGAAAAAATTTACCGTCTTATAGCCTTTTGGGCAAAAGAGGGAAAAGTTCTTTCTCGTTCTCTCAACTATATCTATGAGCATATTAGAGACTTTTGGGTTTATCAAGAAAGAAGAAAAATTGTGGGTGCCTGTGCTCTTCATATTGTGGGATGGGATGATTTAGCAGAGATTAAATCTTTGGTAGTGGTTAAAGAATATCAAAGAAAAGGTATAGGGAAGAAGTTAGTCTCCGTATGTATAGAAGAAGCTAAATCTTTAGGGGTTAAGAGAGTTTTTGCTTTAACTTTTGTAGGAGCGTTTTTTAGAAGATTAGGTTTTAAAAAGATACCTAAAGAGAAACTGCCTCATAAGATTTGGAGTGAATGTGTAACTTGTCCTTATTTTCCTCATTGTAAAGAGAAAGCGTTTATTTTAAAGATTAATTCCTAAGAAGGAGGCGGGAGATGTTTGTGGAGTATCAGTTAACTGAAGAACAGTTAATGCTTAAAGATTTGTGTCGGCAAGTTGCTGAAACGAAGATTAAGCCAGTATCGAGAGAGTTTGATGAGAAGGAAGAATTCCCTCGTTTTATTATGGAAGTTTTAGCTCAGTCTGATCTTTTTAGGATATGTATTCCCCAAGAGTATGGAGGAATGGGGGGAGGATTACTTGAGTTGTGTATCGCTACTGAAGAAATTTCTCGTATAGACGGAGGAATTGCTGCTTCTTATGCTGCCTCTTTCTTAGGTATGTTTCCTATCCTTTTGTTTGGTACCGAAGAGCAGAAAAAAAGGTATCTGCCTAGTATTGCTTCGGGAGAAAAATTAGCTGCTTTTTGTCTTACTGAGCCAGAAGCAGGCTCTGACGCTGCAGCAGTAAAGACTACTGCAAGGAAAGAAGGTGATTCTTATATTCTTAATGGCACTAAACATTTTATTACTAATGGAGGAGAAGCAGATATCTATACCGTGATTGCTGTTACTGACAAAAAGAGAGGACCGAGAGGAATGTCTGCTTTTATTATAGAGAAAGGAGCTGGGGGTTTTGAATTTGGTAAGAAAGAAGAAAAGATGGGAATAAGAGCTTCTTCTACCAGGGAGCTTATCTTTAACGAAGCAAAAGTTCCTGCAGAGAACCTTTTAGGAGGGAAAGAGGGCACAGGATTCATTGTTACTATGAAGACATTTGAGCAATCTCGACCAGGGGTAGCTGCTCAAGCGGTAGGTATTGCTCAAGGGTCGTTAGAGTTAGCCGTAGAGTACGCCCACAAAAGAGTCCAGTTTGGTAAGGTTATCACTTCTTTTCAGGGAATTCAATGGATGCTAGCAGATATGGCTACGAAAATAGAAGCAGCAAGAAGCTTAGTTTACGCTGTTGCCTCTATGGTAGATAGAGGTAAGAAGGATATTGGAGCAGCCTCTGCTTGTGCAAAGCTTTTTGCTTCCGATGTTGCTATGGAAGTTACTACTGAAGCTGTGCAGATTTTTGGAGGTTACGGGTATATGCGTGAGTATGGAATAGAGAAATTCATGCGCGATGCTAAGATTACTCAGATATATGAAGGGACCAATCAGATTCAGAAGAATATAATTGCTCTGAGTCTTATAAAAAAGTATACTAAGTAAAGTTTTTTATTGTGGATTTTTAAGAAGAAGGTATAATAAGTAATGATGGAGAGGAAACGTGTATTAATAGTTGATGATGCTTTATTCATGAGAAATCTTATAAGGGATATTCTAGTAAAGGCAGGTTTTGAGATCTGTGGAGAAGCATCCAACGCCTTAGAGGGAGTGCAGAAGTATAAGGAGCTCAATCCAGATTTAGTTACTTTGGATATTGTAATGCCTATGATGGAAGAAATGGATGGGATTAGTGCAGTAAGGGAAATTATATCCTTTGATCCTGAGGCAAAAATTGTGGTTATTTCCGCTTTGGGGGATAGGAGATTGGTTCAGGAGGCTTTAGCTTATGGGGCTAAGGACTTCGTGATTAAACCCTTTACTGCAGAGAAGCTCTTGGAGGTAATAAAGAAAGCCATCTCTTCGGAAAATAAGTAGATGGAAGAGATAAAGTTCGATGAGTTTCAAAAAGATGCTCTAAGAGAAATTGGGAATATCTGTGCAGGTAACGCTGCTACTGCTCTATCTCAACTTACCAATAAGAAAATAGAAATAAATGTCCCCGAAATTTATTTTCTTCCTGTGGAGAAAGTTCCTCAAATTGTAGGAGAAGAGAAATTAGTTGTAGGGTTAATTGTAAGAATTCTAGGTGACTTTCCCAGTGTGATTCTTCTTATCTTTTCCCATAAAGATGCGTTAGGATTAGCTTCTCTGTTAACTAATAGAAAGTCATCTAACGGAGGAGTAATAACTGATATGGAACGTTCAGCTCTTAAAGAAATAGGAGTGATTCTAGCCAACGCTTATCTGGGAGCACTCTCCGTGTTTGTAAAGTGGGGACTTGTTCCCACCGTCCCTGAAGTTATTGAGGATATGGCAGGAGCAATGGTAGATTACATTCTTATAGAATTGAGTAATATTTCTCCTTACGCTTTACTTATAAAATCAGAGTTTAGTGAAGCCACAACAAAAGTTACCGGACATTTTTTTCTCCTACCCAATCCTAAGGGCTTGGAGATTCTTCTTAAAGCTACCGAAATTTAAATCATTATGGAAAAGAATTATCGTGAGCTATTCTTCAGTGAGTCCCAAGAGTATCTGAAGGAGATAAATAAAGCTTTAGTTAATTTAGAAAAGAATCCTCATGATGAACAATCCATAAATGAGATATTCCGACATATGCATACCCTTAAAGGGATGGCAGCAACTATGGGATATAAAGAGTTGGCAGAGTTTGCTCATCATTTAGAGGACACTTTTGATAATTTCCGGTCTGGTAAATCAACACTGACGCCTGAGATAATGGATGTTGTTTTTGAGAGTATCGATGCCTTTACTACTGTTGTAGAGGAGTTAAGAGAAGAGAAACCTATATCTGTAGATATTCCTTCCTATTTAGTAAGGTTAAGTAGTTTAGTCTCTAAAGAAGAGAGAAAAGAATATCCTCAAGTTCTTCAGGAATATCCAACACACATAGATGAGGAGTATATTAAAAAGTTAAGGAAGGAGAATAAGGAACTCTTAAAAGTGGAAGTAACCCTGCAAGATGACTGTCTTCTTAAAGGGGCAAGGGCCTTTCTTATTCTTAAGAGAGTGAGAATGTTAGGTCAAATAATCCAGGTTATCCCTTCTGAGGATAAGTTGAAAGCCGGTACATTTGGAAATTCATTTCATTTCTTTTTGGCTACTAAGGAACCGCCAGAAAAAATCAAAGAAGAAGTTTCTAAGATTTTAGAAGTTAAGGAGATTAGAGTTTCTAAATTCACTTCTTCTGCTGAGAAAGTAGAAAGAAAAAAAGGAAAAACTACCCCTTATATTAAGAAGATTCAGAGTATGCGGATACCGGTAGAGCGATTAGATAAGATTATGAATCTGATGGGGGAGTTAGCTATTACTAAAAGTAGACTTACTCAGACTGTAATAAGCAAGGATTATACAGCTTTAGAAGAGACCACTTATCTTATCGAAAGATTGGTCTCTTCTCTTCAGGATGAGGCATTGAAGATGAGGCTCTTACCTGTTTCTTATATCCTGGATAATTTCCCTCGGATTGTAAGAGATCTATCTCGGAAAGAAGGTAAGGAGGTAGATTTAGACATAGTGGGCAGTGAGATAGAGTTAGACAGGGTAGTTTTAGATGAGATAGGTGATCCTTTAGTACACCTTATTAGAAATGCTATAGACCATGGAATAGAGACTCCTCAAGAGAGAAGGAAAATAGGTAAACCCCCCCGTGGTAAGATACTTATCAAAGTATCCCGAGAGAAGGGTCATATTATAATAGAGATTAGTGACGATGGGAGGGGGATAGATATAGATAAGGTGGTAGCTGCTGCAGCAGAAAAAGGACTAATTTCTCCTCAAGAGGTTTCCAAAAATGACTATCGTCAAATTTTAGATATCCTTACTATGCCTGGTTTCTCTACCAGTGAGAAAGTGACTGATGTATCAGGCCGAGGAGTGGGATTAGATGTAGTACGTAACAAGTTAGATGCTCTGGGAGGAAGATTGGATTTGGAGACGCAGCGAGGGAAGGGAACAAAATTTATTCTTACTTTACCTTTAACTTTAGCTATTATAAAAGCTATGTTAGTCGTTATTGGAGAACAGATTTATGCTATTCCTCTTATGAACATCCGAGAGACAGTAAAGGTAAAAGAAGCGGAGCTAAAAAGAATAAAAGATATAGAAGTGATGCGTGTAAGAGAAGAGATTGTTCCTATTCTTAGGTTAGATAAGGAGTTAGGGATGAAGACATTAGCTACTTACGAGAAGGAAGAAATCTCGGTAGTGATAGTAGAAGGTAGAACAAAAAGTATGGGTCTGGTTGTAGATAAAGTGATAGGTGAGCAGGATATTGTAGTAAAACCTTTGGGTTCCTTCGTTAAAAGAATAAGAGGGATTGCAGGAGGAACTATCTTAGGTGACGGTCGGATAGCTTTAATCTTGGATGTAGTTAATATAAAGTAATTTATAGTTAAAAATGATTTTTCTATTGACGTATAAAATAATTAATTTTATACTACTATTTTCTAAGGAGGTGGATAATGGAATGCCATAATTACATGGAGGATATAGTGAAAAATACTTTGGAAAATTTACTTTCCAGAAGAAACGATGTATGCAAATGTGAAAAGTGTACATTGGATATAATGGCTTTAGCTTTAAATAATCTCCCCTCTAAATATGTGGTTACCGATAAAGGGAGAGTATACACTAAAATAGCTGAACTTGAACTTCAGCTTAGAGCTGATGTAGTTAAAGAGCTCACCAAGGCAATAGAGAAGGTTAAAAAGGCTCCCCAACATTAAAAGCATGGTGGAAGTGGAAAAGAAAGATTTTTTTTCTTCCCATGAGATTGACCTTTTCTTTAATTTTGTAAGGAAACATCGAGGAATAGACTTAACCTCCTATAGAAAAAGCTTTCTTACCCGCAGACTGAAGCTAAGACTTAGCCATTTAGGTTTGGATAATTTATTGGGTTATATTCAGATATTAAAAAAACAACCTCAAGAATGGGATATTTTTTTTGATAACCTCAGTATAAATGTTTCTGAACTTTTCCGTGATCCCGAAGTCTTTGCTACGTTTAGAGATATCTGTATCCCCTCTCTAATAGAGAGGAAAAGAGAGCAAAGAGAGAAAACGATACGGTGTTGGTCATCTGGGTGTTCTTGTGGGGAGGAGCCCTATTCTTTAGCAATTATTTTTTTGGAGAAGTTAAAAAATATAAATATAAACGATAAGTTTGTTTTAAAAATATACGGTACCGATATTGATGAGCAAGCTTTAAAGAAAGCCAGGGAAGGTATTTACTCAGAGAGATCTTTGAGGAATGTAGATCCTCTAATTTTAAATAAGTATTTTACTCCCTTAGGCAAAGGGCTTTATCAAGTTAAAGATACTTTAAAGGAAGTGGTTACTTTTAGAAAACACAACTTACTATTTGACCCACCCTTAAAGTTTATAGATGTGGTCTTTTTTAGAAATGTAAGAATATATTTTAGTTTAGAGGAAAGCGAGAGAATTCTCTTAGAGGTACATAAGTCCTTAAAGGAGGGAGGATACTTAGTTCTCGGGAAAGTAGAGAGTGTAGGTGTTTCTCTAAGGAATTATTTTAAACCTGTAAGTCTACTTGATAAAATATTTGTTAAGATATAGAAAAGGGCGAGGTTAAAAAGGAGGTTAGTATGCCGACAAAAATCTTAATAGTTGATGATGCTCTCTTCATGCGTAGGATGCTAGGAGACATCTTAAAGAAAGAAGGTTTTGAAATTTGTGGCGAAGCAGAGAATGGTAAAGAGGCGATTGAGAAGTATAAGGAGTTAAAGCCAGATTTAGTTACAATGGATATTGTTATGCCTAAGATGGAAGAGATCGATGGGATTGGAGCGGTAAAGGAGATTATGCGGATTGATCCTAATGCTAAAATTGTAATGGTTTCTGCTATGGGCCAGCACGCTTTAGTAGTAGAAGCAATTCAGGCAGGAGCTAAGGACTTTATCGTAAAACCATTTCAGCCATCTCGTGTTGTAGAAGCTATAAGGAGAGTGTTAGGAGAATAGGAGAAATCTCTCAACATGGAGGCAAGGAAAGGTAATCTTATAGAAGTAGGTATGGCAGAGGTAAGAGTAGGAAGCTTTCCAGATGTACTCGTCACTCGGGGGTTAGGATCTTGTATTGGTATCGCTGTCTATGAACCTAGAAAAAAGATAGGAGCTTTAGCTCATGCTATGTTGCCTTCTATCGCTGATGCGAAAGCTAAGTTTAACCCTGCTAAGTATGTAGATTCTGCCGTGGGCATTATGATTGATGAGTTAAAGAAGCGGGGGGTTCAACCTCATCAACTGGTAGCAAAACTTTTCGGTGGAGCTCATATGTTTAGTTCTATTCCTTTAGATAGCCCTTTTAATGTAGGAGGTAAAAATATCGATAAGGCAAGAGAGATTTTGGCTTCTCATGGGATCAAAATTGTAGGAGAGGATACTGGGGGTAGCTACGGAAGAACTATTTTCTTTGATTTAGATACAGGCAAAGTTAGAATAAAGACGATGTTTCAGGGAGAAAAAGAAGTATGAGAAAAGTAAGAGTCTTTATTGTAGAAGATTCAATTTTAATGCAGAAAGTAATAGGAGATATTTTATCCAGTGAGCCTCAAATAGAAGTGGTAGGATCTACTAAGTTGGGAAGAGAGGCTCTCCAAAGGATTCCAGAGCTGAAGCCCGATGTAGTGACCTTGGATGTAAATCTTCCTGATATAAGTGGGTTGAAAGTACTAGAAGAACTTATGCATAATTTCCCTACACGAGTAGTTATGCTCTCCGCCTATACCCAGAGAGGGGCAAAAGTTACTATGAAAGCGTTAGAACTTGGAGCATTGGACTTCATTCCTAAACCTAGCGGGGAAGTATCCTTAGATTTATATAATTTTAGAGAGGAAATAATCTCCAAGATTAAGTTAACTGCTAGGGTAGATTTAAATAAGTTTCTTTCTCTAACGGTAGAGAAAGTCGTTGATAAAGAGAAACTAGCAGTAAAAAAGATAGTGGCAATAGGCGCTTCTACTGGTGGCCCTAAAGCCATACTAGATTTAATGCAAACATTTCCTTCCTACTGTGATTATACTTTTCTGATTATTCAACATATGCCCCCAGGATTTACCAGAAGTTTTGCTGAGAGACTTTCGTGGTATTCAAATATCAAGATAAAGGAAGCCGAAGATGGGGATTTTCTTATAAAAGGAGCAGGATTTGTAGCTCCCTCAGGATATCATATGATGATAGAAAAGGCCCTAGAGGGTTATTGCATAAGATTAGATGAGACAGCATTGGTAAACTATGTAAGACCAGCGATAGACGTGACTTTAACTTCTTTGGCGGAAGTATTTGATGGTGAGATAGTAGTGGTAATTCTTACTGGAATGGGTAAAGATGGGTTAGAAGGAGCAAGGAAGGTGAAAGAAAAAGGAGGTAGGATAATTGCTCAGGATGAGGCAAGTTGTGTGGTTTATGGGATGCCTAGGGCAGTAATAGAGGCAAAATTGGCTGATGAAATTTTACCTGTAAGTAAAATACCTGACAAAATTTTAGAATATTTGAAAGATGGATGAAACTAAAAAAATTTCTTCGAACCAGTTAGATGTTCTTAAAGAAGTAGGGACTATCGGAGCAGGTAGATCCGCTACTGCTTTAGCTGAGCTTCTTAATTGCAAAGTAGAGATTACTCTCCCTGAGACAAAATTAGTACCTTTAGAGTCTCTCCATAAAGTTTTGGGTAATCCGGAAGATTTATATTTTGTTTTAGATATTGGGGTAGAGGGAGAAATCTCTGGTAGGGTATTCTTTCTTTTAGCACCTCAAGAGGGTAAGATCCTAGGGAGCACTCTGTTAGGGAAACCTCCTGAGGAAGTAGACCTTAACGATGGCATGTTCCTTTCCTCTTTGAGAGAAATGGTTAACATTTTAGTAGGAGCTTATATGAATGTTCTTTCTGATATGACTGGTTTTACTATAATGTATACTACCCCCTCATTAGCTATGGATATGGTGGGAGCAATAATGGACTTTTTTTTCATCCATATAGCTCAGCATAGCGATGAAGCCATTTTTATAAGAACAGAATTAAAAGTAAGAGATATGGATTTTGGGGGTTGCCTTTTATTTTTTCCTGATTTAGAATCTTTAAGGAAATTATTTAAGGCTTTAGGAGTTAAAGAAGGTGAATAGAAAGGAGGGATAAAAGATGGAAGAGAGACGCAAATTTAATCGTTGGTACGTAGAGGAGGAGAAGGCAGTTATTTCCTGTGCGGGGGTAAGAGAAGAAGGGAAGGTCGTTGATATTAGCGCAGGAGGAATGAAGATTAACCTTTCTCGCCCTGTGGAGATAGGTTCGATTATCTACGGAGAGTTCAAAATTCTTCCCACTATAGGTTCTTTCTTTGTTAGAGGTAAAGTTAGTAGAGTGATGGAAAAGGAAGGGATGTGGGAAGTAGCAGTTGAATTTGAGAAAGTAAGTACACTACCTTTAGAAGCTTAATTTCCTAGTTAATTTAGAAGCCTAATTTTCTGGATAAGGAAGTGTTATCCTGAAACTTTGCCTTAAAGGGGGGAGTGCGTCTTTTTTTAAATATAATTTTGATGAACGAGAAAAGTTGTTAACAAGGAGGGCGGGGTGCCAAAATTTTTGAAGGATAAAATTACTATTTGGATTACCACTGTTCTGTGCATATTTTTCTTTATTATGGGTGTAGTTAGTTTTTTCTACCAAAAGAGTGTTATTTATAGTCGAGAAGGAGAAGCTTTAAAGAATTTAGCAAAAGTTTTAGAGGCTGCGGTAAGTAATAGGTGGGTTAAGGAGGGTAAGTCTGGAATAGAGGATAGCCTGAAAGTTTTTAGCAAAACTTTACAGAATTTTGTAGTTGCTGTTACTGATAGGAAAGGAAGAGTGGAAATTAGTAGCAGCCCAAAATTGTTAGATAAGAGTATAGATATTAACAAACTAGATAAGGAGAGGATAGAGAAACTCTTAGGCTACAGAGTGATTGGTGTTCTTCATCCTATAAAGGACGAAGAAGGTAAGCTATTGGGATTCCTCTCCTTAGTCAAAAATTCTAAGATAGTAACAAAAGCAGTTTCTAAGGTAGCAACTACTATTGTGATTCCTCTCTTGGCAGGAGTGGTGTTAGTTTTCTTTTTAGTAAAATTCCTCTCTGCTCGTCTTTTTCATCCTATTGATCGTTTCGTTTCTATCTTTGAAGAGATAGCAGAGGGAAGATTTCCTAAGGAAATAGAGAAAAGTATAGAGAAAGTAGGGAAACTGAATAACATTCTAAATAAGATAGTTTCTTTCTGGAAAGGCACGCTTTTAGAAATCAGCAGAGTGGGGAGAAAGATTAGTGAGACGTCTCATCAGTTTGTAGATATAACTCATCAGATGAGTGAAGTTATACAGCAGATAAGTGCTGCCATGGCTCAACTCTCCAAGGGCGTTACTGACCAGACAGTTAAGGTGGAAAATGTATCTAGGATTATGGGAGAGGTTAATGTATCCTTAAGAGAAGTTGGTGATAAGGCAAAAAACACCGCTGATGTTTCTGCTTCTGCAGCTTCTCAAGTAAATTTAAGTGGAGAGAAAATTCCCACTTTATCAGAAAAAATGGATAGAGTATTTGATACGGTAAATAAAAACGTGGAGGTTATGCGTATCTTAGAGGAAAGGTCTCAACAGATTGGAGAGATCACTGTTACCATTACTAATATTGCTGACCAAACTAATCTTTTATCCTTGAATGCTGCCATTGAAGCAGCACGTGCTGGAGAAGCAGGAAGAGGTTTTGGTGTAGTTGCTGATGAGATAAGAAAGTTAGCAGAAAATTCTGCTCAAGCTGCTAGCCGTATTGGTGGTTTGATAAAGAGTATTCAGGAAGATATAGGTAAAGCGATTTCTTCTATAGAGATTGGTTCCAAAGAAGTAACTGAAGGAAGAAACGTAGTAATAGAGGTAAGAAATACTTTAAAGGAAGTGATTTCTTCGGTAAATGAAGCCAATACTATGGCTCAGCAGATAGTAAAAGTCATATCTGAGCAGCTTGCTCGAACTGAAGAAGGAGTAAAGGCAGTAGAGGAGGTAGCCTCTATCATTGAAGGGACATCTGCAGGAGTAGAAGAAGCTAGTGCTTCTATCCAGGAGCAGACTACCTCTATGGAAGAGATGGTCAGTTCAGCACAGCAGCTAAGTGAACTAGCGAAGTCAGTGGAAGAGTTAATGAAGAAATTTAAGTTTGAAGGTAGTTAACCTCTTCGACGATCGATTATATACAAGCTCTTAGAAAAAGTTTTAGCGTAGGTTTTTAATTCCGTAGCTATTTGAATTATTTGACCCACGTGAGCTAAAGATCTCTTTTCATTAGTAGCTACTCCAATGGAGATTGTGAGTATAGGGACAGAAGTTACTTTCCCTAAACGGTTTTTTACAATAATATATCTCTTTTTTAAATCTTCCTCTTTATAGAAGGAAGGAATAGTTTTATCGAAGTTCTCTATGATATTTTCGCATACATTATT
Organism: uncultured Planctomycetia bacterium; assembly: GCA_964536865.1. Classification (GTDB taxonomy): domain Bacteria; phylum Omnitrophota; class Gorgyraeia; order Duberdicusellales; family 4484-171; genus B7-G16. Next base: position 112,965 of record CAZHYN010000002.1, on the reverse strand, counting down.
AATACTTTCCCAGCCGGTAATAAAGATGAAATCGTCACCTCCTATATGTCCAAGAAAATCGTTGGGTGAACCTGCTTCTTTTAGAGCATTAGTTAAAATTTTAGCTGTATGTTTTATTACTTTGTCTCCCCACTCAAATCCATAGTAGTCGTTGTATTCTTTAAACTTATCTAAATCCGCATATCCTACACAGAAAAATTCTTTGTTTCTTAGTCTCTTTTCTAACTCCCTAAATATAGAAACATTACCAGGAAGTTTGGTTAAAGGATTGGCATCTAAGTCACGGTTAGCTCGCCAAAGGTTTGCTTTTATCCGTATAAGCAACTCTCCTGCATTAATAGGTTTTTCTACATAGTCGTCAGCTCCCGCATAAATAACTTTTATCTTTTCTATAGTACTTTCCTTTTCCACTATTACAATTATAGGAATATGGCGTAACGTAAAATCAGATCTTACTTTTTTACATATATCTATGGTACTGCTTCCCATGGAATCAATGAGAAGAAGTCCCACTTTCTCTTGAGATAGCTTCTCCTGAAGCATCTCTAATTGATTGACTTCATCCACCTCATAACCTTCTCCTTTGATAAGTTTTTGGATATACTCCTTTAGTTCGGAATCCGGAGTAAAGATTAAGATGTTACTAGTTTCCTCCATCATTTTTACCTACTTCTTCTAACAGCTTCTTACAAGCTTCCTTTATCTGCTTTACAGAATCAGGAGCAAGAAGGAGCCAGAAAGTCCCTTTTATTTTAGTTTCTGACTCTTCAAAGATACTCTCTACTACCAATACGTAGTCATGTTCCCCGTAACCGGCAACTACAAGTTTTATAATCTCTTGGAGTGGAGCATTTATAAGTATAGGTAGAGAGGGAACAATTAATTTTCTTAGAAAGAACCCTAAAGCACTTATGTAACTAGCAATAACTACATTTCCTACTTCTTTTATTAGACTCATTCCCATTTCCGTAAATATTCCAGTTTTTTTGATCTCTCCCCCTGTATAGCATATATCGATAAGTTTGTAGGCTTGCTTTTCCTCCAAAATAAAAACAACTTTCCCATCTAAACCACTTAAGAGTTGAGTTTGTAGAGTTATACTCATTCCTTCCTGAGGCATTGCTTTTCCTATATTCTTGCAAGGAATTATGTCTACAACAGGAAGATGAAGTTTGATTTTTTTCCCTAAGATTTCTGAGAGAGCAATACTACCATGAGCAGCAGCGGTGTTTCCTACTTCTTTTAAGATATCCATTTCGTCTTTCATAATCCTCCTCCCTTTCTTCTCAATCTTATCATCTCTTTACTCTCTCTTCAAGTAAAATATATATTGAAGTATTTACCCCGAACCACAGAAAGCCACCTCGCCCTTTCCTTGAAAGGGCGAGGGTAAGCCCGTGGTTCGGGTTTTACTTAAGAGTTGACAAATCGCCATTTGTAGTATAAATTTTGAGAAAATGGATAAGAACATATATATCGTAGGATTTATGGGAACAGGCAAAACCACTGTGGGTAAGCTTTTAGCTAAAAGGCTAAATAGAGAATTTATAGAGATGGATGAAGAGATAGAAAAGAAAGAGAACAAAAAAATTGTAGACATATTTTCCTTATATGGAGAGAGTTATTTTAGAAAAGTTGAAAAAGAAGTTTTAAAAGAAATTGCTGAGAGAAAAAATTTAGTGGTAAGCTGTGGAGGAGGGATAGTAATCGATAGAGAGAATTTACAAATTCTTAAAGCTACAGGAATACCTGTATGTCTTGAAGCCAGTGTTGAGGTAATCTATGAAAGGACGAAAAGTTACACGCATCGTCCTCTTCTCAATGTAGCTGACCCTAAGAAAAAGATAGAGGAGCTTCTTGCTTATCGTTCTCCTTTTTATCACCAGGTTCCCTTAAGAGTAGATACTTCTGGTTTAAATCCCTCTCAAGTGGTGGATAAGATTATGGAGATTCTAAAAGATGATAAAAAAATCACTCCTTCTGCTTAATCACATAAAGATATCGCCTCAAAAGATTCAAAGAGCAGTTTCTATTTTTGCTGACCCTGATGAAATTCTAAAAATGGGTAGCGGATCTCTAAGAGAGAAGCTACACTTTAAAGATTATGAGATAGAAAAGTTTTTCTCAGTAAAGAACTCATTCCAGATAGAGAAGGAATTAGAGATTGCAGAAAAAGAAGGGATAGAGATTATAGATATTTTTTCTCAAGATTATCCCCCTCTTCTTAAAGAGATAGTTTTTGCTCCCCCTGTCCTCTACGTTAAAGGAGAAAGAGAGGTATTAAGTCAAATATGTTTTGCTATTGTAGGAAGTAGGATACCTACTGTTTACGGTTTGAGTATGGCAGAAAGGTTTTCTTTTGGTCTCGCCTCTTTAGGGATAGTAGTTGTTTCTGGTTTAGCTCGAGGAATAGATACTCAGGTTCACAGATCTGCCTTAAGAGGAGGGAAAACGGTTGCTGTATTAGGAAGTGGTCTTCTTAATCTCTATCCTAAAGAGAACAGGAAGTTAGCTTACAAGATTTCAGAAGAAGGAGCTTTAGTTAGTGAATTCTCTCTCTTTGAGCCACCGTTAAGAGAGAATTTTCCCCGGCGTAATAGGATAATAAGTGGACTTTCTAAGGGGGTACTGGTAGTTGAAGCCTCTGCTAAGAGCGGGGCTTTAATTACTGCTCGCTACGCCTGTGAACAGAATCGTGAGGTCTTTGCTCTTCCCGGGCAGGCTAATTCTCCTTTGAGTAAAGGGACTAATTTTCTTATAAGAGAAGGAGCAAAGTTAGTGGAGGGTATAGAAGATATCTTAGAAGAACTAAACTTAGATATAGAGATAGAAGCTCACAAAGGCAAAAGGGGATTATCTCTTTCTCCTCAGGAGAGAAGGACGTTAGAAGCTATTTCAGAAAAAGGAACTCACTTAGAGGAACTTATTTTAAAGACTGGCTTAAGTTTTGATATGGTAAACAAGACTGTGGTCAGTTTGCGCCTAAAGGGATTAATAAAGGAAAGAACTCCTTTACATTTTGTAAGAACCGTAAATCTTTAGTATGGGTAGGTATTTGGTTGTTGTAGAATCTCCTACTAAGGCTAAAACTATTTCTAAAATTTTGGGAAAAGATTTTGAGGTAACTTCCTCTATGGGGCATGTAGTAGATTTACCTCCTAACAGTTTAGGGGTGAGTATAAAAAAAGGTTTTCTTCCTTATTATAGAACTATTCCGGGGAAAGAGAAAATCATTAAACTTTTAAGGGAAAAAGCTAAGGGCAAAGAAGCTATCTACTTAGCTACAGACCCGGATAGAGAAGGAGAAGCTATTGGATGGCATATAAAGAATAAATTAGCTAGATACGGTAAGGCCTTTCTTAGAGTAATATTTCATGAGATAACTGAGGATGCGATAAAGGAGGCTTTCACCTCTCCTCAAGATATAGATATGAATAAAGTTAATGCTCAGAAGGCAAGAAGAATTTTAGATAGAATCGTAGGTTACTTTCTTTCTCCTCTTCTTTGGAAGAAGATTGTAAGAGGACTTTCTGCAGGGAGAGTTCAATCGGTAGCTTTAAAGTTTATTGTAGAGAGAGAAAGGGAAATTGAAAGTTTTACTCCTCAGTTTAGTTACGGAGTAGAAGGTAATTTTACTATAGAGGGCAAGAGTTTTAAATCAAAGCTTATGAGATTTGGGACTAAGAAGGCTCCTTTCTCTAAAAAAGAGGAAGCCAAAGAAGTAATAGAAGAGATAAAAGGTAAGAATTTTTTTGTAAGAAGTATTAAAGAAAGAGATTATAGAAAGAGACCCCCTCCTCCTTTTATTACTTCTTCTCTGCAGCAGGAGGCATTTAACAAATTTAGGTTTTCTTCCCAAAAGACTATGATTTTAGCTCAGAAGTTATACGAAGGAGTGGAAATTGCTGATAAGATGGTAGGAGTCATTACCTATATGAGAACTGATTCTTACACTGTTTCAGAGAAGGCAAAGAGAGAGGTAAGAGATTACATTAGAAAAGTTTATGGTTCAGATTATCTATTTCTTAAGGAGCGGAAGTATAAGGAGAGAAAACAAACCCAAGGCGCTCACGAAGCAATAAGGCCTACAGATGTTTCTTTAACTCCTGAGGAGTTAAAGAAGTACGTTTCTCTTGATTTAGGGAAACTATATGAACTTATATGGCAGAGGTTCCTAGCTTCCTTTATGAAGGAAGCAATACTTAGAACTACTAAGGTAGAGATAACTTCTCAAGATGGTAAAGCAGAGTTTTTATTGGAAGGGAAAAAGATAATATTCGATGGCTATCAAAAAGTTACAGGAAGAGATGAAGAGGCCATTCTTCCTCCTTTAAGAGAGGAAGAGCAGCTTATTTTGTCCGATTGTAGAGTAGTGGAACATAAGACCAAACCTCCTGCTAGATTTACCGATGCTTCTTTAGTAAAGCTCCTGGAAGAAAAAGGTATTGGTAGACCTTCTACCTACGCTCCTACAATTTCTACTTTAATTAAAAGGAATTATATCAGGAGAGAGAGAGGGTATTTTGTTCCTCGGGAGTTGGGGATTAAAGTATGTGATTTACTTATGGAGTATTTCCCTGAAATTATGGATGAGAGTTTTACTGCTAAGATGGAGGAGAAGCTTGATGCAGTGGAAGAAGGAAAGTTAGAAGGGATAAGAATCTTAGAAGAATTTTATCCTTCATTTAGAGATAGGGTAGTAAAGGCTACTCAGGCAATAAAAAAGCATCAGGAGGTTACTAAAGAAAGATGTCCTAAATGTGGAAGCTTTCTTGTGGTAAAATGGTCAAGAAGGGGTAAATTCTTAAGTTGCTCTCGATTTCCCCAATGCAAGTATGCTAAAAGTATAGATACAGGAGTAAGTTGTCCAGAATGTAAAGAGGGAGTTCTTATAGAGAGAAGGAATAAAAAAGGTTATTTCTTTTACGGATGCTCACGATTTCCCAAATGTAGGTATACTACAAAAAGGTTGCCTCAAAGTTAATATGAATCTATTTTCTTATTACCTTAATAAGTTTATCTCTTACTTGAAAATGGAGAGGAATTATTCTCATCATACTATTTCTAATTATCTCCGTGATCTCCAGGAGTTTGGAGATTTCTTACAGAAACATTGCCAGAATAGAGATATAAAAGAGATAGATTACTTTACTCTAAGAAAATTTTTAGGCAATTTAGCTACCAGAGACCTTAGTAGGAGAAGTATCTCGAGGAAAATCTCTACTTTGAAGAGTTTCTTCAAATTTCTCTATAGAGAAGGAATTATAAAAAGTAATCCTGCAACTGCCCTAATTTATCCTAAGTTAGAAAAGCCACTCCCAAAGTTTCTTACTGAGGAGGAAGTAGCAAAAATCTTAAATATGCCAGGAGGAGATACCTTCATCAGTTTGAGGGATAAAGCAATTCTGGAATTTCTTTACTCCACCGGAGCAAGAGTTTCTGAAGCAGCTTCTCTTAAAATAGAGGATGTAGACTTATTAGGAGGGATTGTCAAGGTAAAAGGAAAAGGGAGAAAAGAACGTCTTCTTCCTTTGGGAGAACCAGCTATCTTAGCAATAAGAAACTACCTTAAGTCGCGCAAAGACAGCAATCCTTACCTTTTTATAAATAGAAGAGGGACTAAGCTTAGTGAGAGAGCATTTAGATTGATAGTAGATAGGTATATAAGAAAAGCCGCTTTAAGTTTAAAAGTTTCTCCCCATACCTTTAGACACTCATTTGCTACTCATCTTTTGAATCGAGGAGCGGACTTACGAAGTGTTCAGGAACTCTTAGGGCACGCGAGTATCTCTACCACTCAGGTATATACCCACCTTTCTATTGAAAGTTTGAAAAAAGTTTATCAAAGAGCACATCCCAGAGCATGATGGTATTTTTAGTTGCAGTTTACGAGATTCTTCTTCTGGTAGGATTAGTTGTCAATCTCTTTCCCTATATTTATAAAAAGAAAGTTGACTGGGAAGGTTTGTTGGAGAAATTTACCTTTTACTCAAGCCAGATAAGGAGCCTATTTGCTCAAACTGGTGCTTCCATCTGGATTCAAGCTGTAAGTGTAGGAGAGGTTTTACTTGTGCGGAGATTAATTAAAGAATTAGGGTTAAAAAACTACACAATTCTTATTACCACAACTACTTTGACAGGGAAGAGAGTAGCTAAAAAATTTTACCCTAATCTTGCTGTAGTTTATTTCCCCTTTGATTTTACCTTCTCGCTCTTAAGAGCACTCAACTTATTTAAGCCCAAAATCTTTATTGCTGTGGAGACAGAGATTTGGCCTAATCTTTACTATCATTTAAAAAGAAGGGGAACTAAGATATTAATTATTAATGGAAGAATTTCTGAGAAAGCTTTCTCTTACTATAAGAAAGTTAAGTTTTTTATGAAGAAGATTTTTTCATTGATAGATTATGTAGGAGTTAAGGATAATATTTCTCGAGAGAGGTTTTTGTCTTTAGGGATGGAAGAAGAGAAAGTTTCTGTTGTAGGAAATTTAAAATTAGCCAGTTTATATGCTGAGAAAAAAGATTTAGATGACTTCTATCTAAAGTATAGCAAGCTAAAGAAGAAAGGGGAGATGCTTTTAGTAGCGGGTAGCACCCATCCGGGGGAGGAAGAAATGATTATAGAAGTTTACCAACAGCTGCTAGAAAAATTTCCCAATCTAAAGTTGCTCATTGGACCTAGGCACTTACAGAGAATACCTTTGCTGGAGAAGACGATAGAGTCAAAGGGATTTCTGCCTCAGAGAGTAACCAGAGGGGGATGGGGAAATCTTCAGCCACCAAGTATTTATATTTTAGATACTATAGGAGAACTATTCTACTTCTATAGCTTAGCCGATATATGTCTGGTGGGAGGCAGTTGGGTAAAATTTGGGGGACATAATATTTTAGAGCCTCTGTATTTTTTGAGACCCACCCTCTTTGGTCCCTATATGGAAAACTTTAAAGAAATTGAAGAAGTAGTATTAGAGAAGAAAGCAGGAATAAAAGTTAAAGACAAAAAGGAATTAAGGGAAATTTTAGAGAAGTTAATTAGTGATTCTGGAGCAAGAGAGGAACTTTCTTTGAGAGCTTCTCGAGTATTTGAAGAAGGGGAAGCTATATTAAAAAGGAATATAGATATTATCAGCACCTACTTATGAACTCTTATTCTTTAGGTATAAAAAGGTGGTACTTAACTTTTCTGGAGAAAGAGAAAAAGAATTGGTTAGAAAATATTCTTTTTTTCTTTCTGTTAATTAGTTCTTATCTTTTTGGTATGATAGTGAGTTTGAGGAACTTTCTTTACGATAAACGTATTCTTAAGGTTTATCGCTTAAATAAAAAAGTAATTAGCATAGGGAACATCTGTTGGGGAGGGTCAGGCAAGACCTCTTTGGCAATTTATCTTTTCCGCAAGCTAGCCTCTAAATTTAGGGTAGCTGTAATTACTAAAGGATATGCTGAGGATGAATATCGTCTTCTTAAAGATAACTTAAAAAAGGTTTTTGATGGTAAAAACAGAATCAGTCTTATTAGGAGACTTGCTAATAATTTCGATCTCTTTATTCTTGATGACGCTTTTCAATACAGAAGGTTAGACCGGGATTTGGATATCGTTGTTATAAGAAAAGATGAGCTGGCAAGAAGTAAATACCTTTTGCCGGCTTCCTATTTTCGTGAATCTCTAACTTCTTTAAGGAGGGCAGATATAGTGGTTATTACCTATAGTGGAGCTAAACTTTGTGATTCTTATAGGGAGAAGGTGTTAAGGGTAAATAGCAAACTAAAAGTTTTTTTTGCTGATTATGTATTTAAGGGATTTTTAGATAAAGATAAAAAATTGATTAGTTTAGATTACTTTAGAGGTAGAAAGCTGGGTGTCTTGACTGCTACCGGATATCCTCAAGGATTTTTGGAGAAGCTTACAAATAGGAAGCTCTGGATAGGGAAGGTAGAAATTTTTCCTGACCACTACTGTTTTAGCCCTGAGGAGATTGCTCTTCTTGAAGAATCCTTCATAAAAGAAGGGATAGAAGATATAATAATTACTTATAAAGATTACTACCATTTAGATTTCACAAGAGCAAATCTTAACTACTTTATCTTCTGGGTAGAGTTAAAAATCTTGGAGGAGGGCAAATTCTTAAGGTATATAGAAGATGTACTTACTGATAAGGTTAGTCTATAGGTTGGTTAGATTATTACCTCTATCTCTTTCTTTGGCCTTAGGGAAAGTAGTAGGGTTAGGATTTTACTACTTTGATAAGAAAAAAAAGAGAATTGCCTTTATAAACTTAAAGCAAGTATTTCCTAAAAAAACTAATAAGTCTATATTTTCCATCATCAGAAAGAGTTTTATCTCTTTTGGGATAAGTTTTATAGAAACACTTATCGTAGATAGATTAAAAAATAGAGTTCGCATTCAATTCCGAGAAGCTTTGCCTCCTTGGGGAAATATTTTAGTAGGCATCCATGAGGGGAGTTGGGAGCTTTATAATAGTTGTTTAGCAGACAGGTTTAAATACGCTATCTTTGTTAGAGAGCAGAGAAACCCTGCTATGAATAAATTTTTAAATGAACTTAGAGAGAAGAGTAGTTTAAAGATATGCACTTCTTTAAAAGAAGTTGTAAAACTACTTAAAAAAAACTGGTGGGTAGGGATGGTAGCGGATCATGGAGCAGAGAAAAATTCTGAGATTGTAGATTTTTTTAATATCCCTGTTCCTACTCCTGGGGGGGCAGTGTATTTAGCTAAGAAATTTGGAAGAAAAATTTATCCTGCTTTTGGATATAGAGAAGGTAACTATCATATAGGAATTATAGAGAAGCCTATAGATTGTGAAGGAAGGGAGAGTAGAGAAATATTAAGAGAAATAAACGAAGTTTTTGAAGATTTCTTAACTTCTTACCCTTGGTCCTATCTTTGGTGGTATAAAAGGTTTAAGAGAAAAAAGAAGAGGAGAATTCTCATTCTTACCGATGGGAAGGTCGGTCACCTTAAGCAGTCTTTAAGTTTGGTAGATGTGCTTGAGGAGCTTCCTTATTCTATAGAAAAAGATATATTGGAGATAAATTACAAAAATAGATTTGCCAGATTATTAGCAGAAATTTTTGCTTTTTTCTCAACAAAGAATTGCTTAGGATGTGGTAGATGTCTAAAACTTTTTCTTGATTCCTACACTGCTGAGTTTATGTCGAAGAATTTTTTTGATTTAGTAGTGAGTGCTGGTTCTTTGTGTGCTCCGGTATGTGCTATTTATTCTAAAAGTTTAGGAGCAAAGTCATGTTGCATTTTAAAACCCAATGTAGCTCTTTCTAAATTCGATTTAGTTATAGTCCCTCATCATGATGGAGTTAGAGGAAAGAATGTAGTGCAGATAAAAGGAGCATTAACGCATTTTAAGGATCTTCAAAAAAAAGTGGAGGAAGGCAAAAGATTTCTTAATTTAGGAGAGTGTAAGAAAATTTCTTTGTTCTTAGGAAATTTTCTTCATAGAGAGGAGGAGTTCTGTGAGAATTTGAAAATTTTTCTGAGTAGGTTAAAAGAGTTCTCCTTTACTGAAGGCTATAAACTACTTGTTTCTACTTCAAGACGTACTTCTCTTTCTGTAGAGAAGATAATTAGAGAGAGTTTAGCTAACTTTCCTAATTTAGAGTCTTTAATAGTAGTTAGAGAAAAAAATTATCCTTTTATAATGGAAACGTTTGTTTCTTTAAGTGAGATTGTTTTTGTCTCTAGCGATAGTGTTTCCATGATTTCTGAGAGCCTTAGTATAGGTAAACTTACAGTGAGTGTTCTTCTGGAGAAGATGAGATCCCGTCATCTAAATTTTTTGAATTCTTTAAAGGATGATTTTCTAAACTTTTTAGTTTTTCCTTACAATAATTTTACTTTTCAAGCTCCTCAGAAAAGTTTATGGGAGTATAATTACTCTCAACTACAGAAAGCAAAAGAGGTGCTTCTTTAAGATGAAGGTTATTCAAGTTCTTCCCAAAATGGATTTAGGAGGAGTGGAACGAGGAGTTTTAGATTTAGCTAAGTATTTTAAGGAGGAGATGGTAGTTATTTCTGGGGGAGGAAGGCTAATCGCAAAATTAAAAGAAGAAGGAGTAACTTGCTATAATCTTCCCATACATAAAAAATCCCCTCTTACTCTTCGGCTGATAAGAAAAGTGAGAAAAATTATTCAGCAAGAGAAGGCAGAGATAGTTCATGCTCGCTCTCGTGTTCCTGCATGGGTTACTTTTTTTGCTACTCGAGGGAGAGATATTCCCTTTATCACTACTGCTCATGGAGCCTATTCTAAACATACATTTAGTAAGGTAATGGGGTGGGGTAAATTTGTTATATGTCCTTCCAAGGTGATTGCTCGTCATATGATGAAAAATTTCGGTGTCAGTGAAGAAAAAATTAGAATAATCAGTCGTTGGGTAGATCTATCTCGATTTACTTTTAAAGATCCTTCTCAGAGGTTAGCTTCCAATATAATAGTAAGTATAGGAAGAATATCTCCCTCTAAGGGCTTTGAGTATCTTATTCAGGCATTTCATAAGGTTATAAGAGTGAAACCTTATCTGAATCTTCTTATCGTAGGAGAGGCGGAGAAGTCTAAATGGAATTACTTTGAGTATTTAAAGAATTTAGTGAGACGCTTATCTTTAGATTATCATGTGGAATTTTTGGGGTATCAGTCTAACGTAGAGAGAATATTAGAAAAAGCCTCTCTTATGGTAGTTCCTTCCGTTGCTAAGGAGTCTTTTGGGAGGGTGGTGGTAGAAGCATTTGCTAGTGGAGTTCCAGTAATTGCTACCAAGGTAGGTGCTCTGGAGGAAATTGTAGAAGATAAAAAAAACGGCATTTTAGTTTTACCTGGTGATTCCAACCAGATAAAGGAAGCTATTTTAACTCTGATAGATAATCCATCTTTAGCAAGGAAGCTGGCTTATAATGGGCGCAAGAAAGTAGAAACGCTTTATACCCTCCAAAACTGTTATAGTAAAATTCTTCAGACTTACCGAGAAGCTATAGAGTTTAAAAGAATTTTAGTTATAAAAGTTTCTTCCTTGGGTGATGTAGTGTTAGCTATTCCTTCACTTAAGGCGATAAAGGAGAGTTTTCCTAAAAGTAAACTGGTAGTTTTGACTTTAAAAAAATATGCTTCTCTGTTTTATGAGTTTCCCTTTGTGGATAAGGTAATAGGGATAGATAGAGATTATAAGAAGATGAAGAGGATTATTAAAATTTCTAATAGTTTACGGAGAGAGAGTTTTGATTATATAATAGATTTGCAGAATAATCTAGCTACACATCTTATTGCTTTTTTAAGTTTTCCTCAGAAGTCTTTCGGTTTCTCCCGTAAGCTTGGTTTTCTTCTTACATCCTCGGTAAAGTTTCCCAAAGAAAGAATCAACCCTCTTCAGTCACAAAATAGAATCTTACGGTTATTGGGGATCGAGATAAAGGAAAGAAAATTGATTATGAAGAAGCCATCCCTTACCTCTATAGAGAAGTTAGGGTTATCCGGAGAGAAAAATTTGATTGGGATAAGTGTTTCTGCTTCGGTGAGATGGAAGACAAAGAACTGGCCTATAGTGAATATTATTAAACTTATAGAATTTATAAGGAAAGAATTCCCTTCTTATAAGATAGTTTTAGTAGGAGATTCTCATAGCAGGGAAGCAGCAAATCATATAAGAAAAAACTTTAAAGATGGAGTTATCAATCTCTGTGGCAAGACCAATCTAAAAGAACTAATAGTACTCTTAAGTATCCTTAAAGTGTTTGTATGTCAAGATACTGCTACTCTGCATATTTCTGCAGCATTAGGAGTAGAGACTGTCGCTCTATTTGGTCCTACCGATCCTAAACGTCATATAGTAGAGAGCAGAAATCTTTATGTATTATATAAACAACTTCCTTGCTCCTTCTGTTATAAGCCAAGGTGCCGGTTAAATACTTGTATGAAAAGTATTAGCCCCCAAGAAGTTTTTAGGAAGATCAAAGAGATTATAGAAAGATGAGGATTCTCCTTCTTACTACTCATCTTAATGTGGGAGGTATCCCCCGCTATGTAATAAATTTAGCGAAATTTTTAGCAAGGAAGAATTTTGTTATTGTAGCAACCAGTGGAGGAGAATGGGAGAAAAAGTTGGTAGGAGTAAGTAATACGGTAGTCTTAAACCTTCCTATAGCTACAAAGTCTATTCTTTCTCCTAAGATAGCTAAATCGTTTCACATATTAAGTAGATTTCTTAAAAAGAGGAAAGTAGACATTATTCATGCTAACACTAGAGTAACTCAATCTTTAGCTCATCGTTTATGGGCAACTAGAAAAATTCCTTATGTATCCACTTTCCATGGATGTTATCGACCCCATCTATTTAGAAGACTATTTCCCTTCGCAGGGTTAAGAACCATAGCAGTGAGTAATTATGTAAAAGACCACTTAATCAGAAATCTTAAGATTGATCCTAAGAAAGTACGAGTAATTTATAACGGTATTGATATCAATTCTTTTTCTCAAATAGATAATTCTATTAAGGAAGAGGTCTTACCTGTAGGCTTTAATGGTTATCCTGTTATAGGGATGATATCTCGCTTGGCTCCAGAAAAGAATATTTCTTTGCTTATCCAAACTATGCCTCTTATTCTGAAGAAGTATCCTAAGGCAGTTACTTTAATTTTAGGAGAGGGGAAAGAAGAGGCAAAATTAAAGGAAATGAGTAAGAATTTAGGTGTAGATAATAGAGTTGTCTTTTTAAAGAAACTGTCGTCTTTAGTAGTATTGAGAAATTTAGATATTTTCCTCTCCTTAAGTGAGGGAGAGCCTTTTGGATTTTCAGTTGTTGAAGCTCAGTATGTGGGTATCCCTGTAATAGTAACAAATTCTGGCGCTTTAAAGGAGATAGTAGAAAATAGAGTAACAGGTGTCGTTTTAAAGAGGAGTGATTCTAAAGAAATCTTAGAGGCTATCGAACTTCTTTTAGAGGATAACGATTTAAGGAGGCGGATGGTAGCTAACGCTAAAAAGAGGGTGGAGGAGAGATTTAGTTTAGAGAGGATGGGGGAGTCTACTTATCAGGTATATGAGGAGGTTTTAATCCACAGTAATTAAGTATGAAAAAGATTTTGGTATTTCTACCTAACTGGATAGGAGATTCTCTTATGGCTACCCCTCTCTTACGTAGTTTAAAAGAAAATAAACCTCATTGTTGGATAGGTATTTTAATTCATAAAAGAGTGGAGCAGATTTTTATCCACAGTCCTTTTGTGGACGAGATTATAACTTTTTCTTCTCACCGAGATTTGCTCTCTAATTTAAAAATTACCAAGAGGATATCAAAGAAAGAGTTTGATACTGCCTTTCTACTTAAACCTTCCTTTACTAAATCGTTGATGTGTAAGTTAGCACACATCAAAGATATTTACGGATACGAATCAAAAAAAATTACTTTTATAAATAGGAAGATTTCCCTTCCCCCCAAAGGTACTCATAAGATGGATTACTATTTAAATTTGATAGAGAGTATAGGTCTCAAAGTAAGTAAGAAAGAACCAGAATTTTTTCTCTTGCCTCAAGAAATCGAACAAGTAGGTTCAATTCTTCCTTCGTCTATTTTAAATAGTAGATTAAAAGTAGTTCTCCATCCTAAGGCTAACTGGGCCCTTAAGATGTGGCCAAAAGAGTATTTCGCTCAGTTAGGGGATAAGTTAATAGAGGAGTTAGATGCTTCGGTTATAATTACTGGCACAAGAGATGATTTAGATTTAGCTTTCCAGATAAAGAAGCTAATGAAGAACAAGCCTTATCTTTTGGTAGGTAGAACAAGCTTAAGAGAGTTAGGAGCAGTTTTAAAGAGAGTTAATTTGTTTATTTCTGCAGATACTGGAATAATGCACTTAGCTGCAAGTGTGGGGACTCCTCTCATAGCTATATTCGGTCCTACTCATCCTTCTATCAGTGGACCACGAGGTAAAGGATTGATTAGATTAATTTATAAGAATAAGGAATGCAAAGTCCCCTGTTTTAAATTGAATTGTAGGAATAATATTTGCATGAAGAATGTATCTGCTGAGGAGGTTTTCCGAGAGGCAAAAGAGATTCTCCAATGCCTGAAAGAATAATTTTCAATTTTCCTACTAATTTAGGAGATACAATCTTAGCTCTCCCTGTGTTAGATAAAGTTAAATCCTCCTATCCTCAAGCTAAGATTACTGCCATAGTTTCTCCTAAGACTAAGGAGTTTCTACTGAGAAATAATTTTATCGATGATGTTGCTGTGTTTGATAAAAGGTGGAGAATAAGAGAGAAGATGAGATTCTGTTATGATCTAAAGGGCAAGTATGATTTAATAATTGATTTTAAAAACTCTCTCCTGCCTTTTCTTTTGGGGATTAGGAGGAGAACACCGTTTTGGAGGAAGTCCTGCAAAGATATGCATATGAAAGATGAGTATCTCAGTTTAGTGAGAAAAATTACCTCCCAAAATACAGTTATTAAAAAGAGTAGTTTCTTATTAACCCCCCAAGAGGAGGAAAAATGGCATCGAGAAAATATACCTCCTTCGATATTCGTGGGCTGTTCCTCTCGCTCTGCTGTTAAACGTTACCCATACCTTAAGGAAGTAATTATGGATTTAGTTAAAGATTATCCTTCAGTGATAGTAGGGAGAAATGAAGATAGAGAGTTTTATAAAGACATTCTTAAAATAAGAGGAGTTATAGATTTGGTAGGTAAAACTACAATGAGTGAAGTATTCTTTCTTTTAGAAAACTATGCTATACTTTTTTTAGGAGTGGATTCCGCTCTTCTTCATTTAGCCAGTTATATTGATCTACCTATCGTTGCTATCTTTGGCCCCACATCTTCTCTTCGTTACGGTCCTTGGTCTACTAAATCTATAGTTCTACGTAATGAAAATCTATTGTGTTCTCCCTGTGGAAGATCAATTTGTCCCTATAATTCCGATTGCATGAAGATTTCCCCTCATAGAGTAATAGAGGCAGTAAGAAAGTTATTATCCTATGAGAGGAGTTAAAAAAATATTGATTGTTCGTACAGACAGAATTGGAGATGTAGTCCTTTCTACGCCAGTGATTAAGAACTTAAGAATAGCCTTTCCTAATAGTTGGATTGCTTTTATGTGCCGGCCTTACACTAAGGATATATTAGAGGGAAATCCTTATCTTGATGAGGTAATCATTTATGATAAATACGGAAGACATAAAGGCTGGTTTTCTTCTGCAAAATTTTCTTTATGGTTGAGAAGAAAAAAATTTGATTGGGCAATAATTTTGCATCCTACAAATAGAGTACACCTAATTACCTACTTTGCAGGAATTCCCTTTAGAGTTGGCTGGGATAAAAAATGTGGTTTTCTTCTTACTAAAAGAATTCCCCATACTAAAGATAAAGGCCAGAAGCATGAGTTGGAGTATACTTTAGATATTCTCAGAGAGATAGATATTAAGATAATTGATAAGTCTCTATATTTTCCCATAAAAGAAGAAAAGGAACGCTATATAGAGCAGTTACTTAAAAGTAGAGGAGTAGAAGAAGATGATTTACTCTTTGTAATTCATCCTTCTGCTTCTTGCCCATCCAAGAGATGGCCTCAAAGACACTTTTCATCTTTGATAAGATTACTAAAAGAAGAATTTTATCCTAAAATTGCAGTAATTACTTCTAAATCAGAGATAGTTTATGGCCAGCTTCTTATCGAGGAACATCCTGATTTAATCGACTTAAGAGGAAGATTAGATATTTCTTCTTTAGCTTCTCTTTTGAAGCGAGCCAATATTTTTATTTCCAATGATAGTGGTCCTGTGCACATTGCCGCTAGCTTAAATACTCCTGTTATCTCCATATTTGGAAGAAACAACCAAGGTCTTTCTCCTCAAAGATGGAGGCCGTTAGGAGAGAAGTCTTTCTACTTACATAAAGATGTAGGGTGCAAAAAGTGCTTAGCTCATAACTGTAATAAGGGATTTTTATGTCTTAGAGAAATAAAACCTGAGGAGGTTTTTGACTTAGTTAGAAAGATTCTAAAGGGGGATCACTTAGAGTAACCCCCGAACCCCGCCCTTTCAAGGAAAGGGCGGGGTAAACATCAGCGGGCAGGCCTGCCGTCAGGCAGGTAATGAAAAATTTGGGATTAAATATTCTTCTTAAGAAGATTTATGAAAAGGCAAAAAGATTCTTTCAGATATCACCCTTCAAACACTATTGCTTAGCCTTGGGGATATTTAGAATTCTATTTAATATAAGATGGAGTGGCCGTGGAAGGAAAGAAAATTGCAAAGTACCGAAAAACAGCTCTTCCTCTTCTCTTTACTGGCTTAAAAATTTTGGGGAAACTCCAGGTCTTTTACTCTTGACAGGAGAAGCTTATTATGGTATTATTTTATTGAAATTGAAAATCATTTTCAATAAGGAAGGAGTTTTATGCCTTTTGGCCCGAGATGGTTAGAAGCAAGATTTAGAGGTTGTGGTTTTAGGTGGACTTTTCCCAGGCAGGTTATCTTGGATGTTTTGACTAAAGAAAAAAAGCACCTTAGTGCTGAGGATATTTTCCTGAAAGTTCATAAGCGGTATCCGGGGATAGGGCTTACTACAGTTTACAGAACTTTAGAACTTCTTTTTAATATGGGCCTGGTAAGGAAATATGAGTTTGGAGACGGAAGGGCCAGATTTGAATTAAGCCAGGGACCAGGTATAGAACATCATCACCATTTAATTTGCAGAAAGTGTGGGAAGATAATTGATTATAAAGATTTTGTAGAGGATGAACAAAAATTAATAAAGGGTTTAGAAGAAAGATTATCTAAAAAACATAATTTTAAAATAGAGACTCATCAAATTCATTTTTACGGTTTATGTTCAAATTGTAGCTAATTTTTTTTTAATATATTGTTGAAAATGATTTTCAATGGTAATGATATTTAAAAGAGGAGGTGATTAAAAATGCCTAGAGGAAGAAATTTTTGGGGTCCTGGTTTTTGGAAGTGGGGTTATTTTGGCTACGGCTATCCTTACTTTCCTTACTTTGGCTGGGGAAGAGGCAATCCTTATCCTTTCTGCAGGTGGTTTCCCTGGCTTCCCAGATGGTGGTGGACAGGTATATATGGGCCAATAAATCCTTTTAGTTATACACCTTTTGGTTACGGAAGTAATCAATCTTTGGGGCAGACGAGGTAATTTTTCAGCTTTTAATTTTTAAAAGGGGGGTGATGGTTATGCCTTTTGGGATGGGTCCAGCAGGTTGGTTTATGATGCCTTATTTTTATCCTTATTGGCCTGCTTCTTACGGATATGGATTACCTTATCTCGGGGGGGTTTCTCCTTTCTTTTTTGGGCAGGATGAATTAAGTTATTTGAGGCAATTAAGACAAAACTTAGAAGCTCAACTTAAGGATATAGATGCCCGAATTCAGGAATTAGAGAGAGGCCAATAATTAATTTATAAATCAAGGCTACTGATTCTGAGCTGCAAACTAAGAGAGGGAGGTGTTAGTATGGTTGGAGGAAGAGGCAACAGGTATATGTATTATCTTACCGGTTTACCTGGCTGGATGAGGTTTGGTTTTTCTCCGGGTTGGGGGACTTTGCCTCCAGGGGCTCAGTATCTAATGACCGGGAGTTGGCCTACCTGGCAGGCGAATTGGGCTTGGCAGAATATGCCCCAGGCTCAAAGAGGCCAATTTTTGCCTTTTGACCCTTACGGAGTATCTCAACTTACTAAAGAACAGGAGTTACAGCTATTAAAACAGCAAGCAGAGGCGTTGAAGGCCCAACTTGAGCAGATTGAGAAAAGAGTCCAGGAGTTAGAATCTTAATTTTAATAACTTTGTTCCAAATTATTGGAATTTAGGATTTCCAATTTTTAGAAGGAGGGGTGTTTTATGAAGATATGTGTGACTTCTCAGGGGGGAAATTTAGATTCTCTGGTTGATCCTCGTTTTGGAAGATGTGCTTATTTTATAATTTATGATACAGAAAAGGATAGTTTTGAAAGTCTCTCTAATCCTAATATTAGTTCTCCTTCAGGAGCAGGAATATCCAGTGCCCAGTTTATAGCCAATAAAGGGGTAAATGCAGTATTGACTGGTAATGTGGGACCTAATTCTTTTGGAGTATTTCAGGCTTCAGGTATACAGGTTATTACCGGTTTAGCTGGTTTAACTGTAAGAGAGGCCATAGATAAATTTAAAAAAAACCAGCTCAACCCCACTCCTAACCCTAATGTTCTCGGCCACTTTGGAATGATGGGACCTTCTGCATTAGCTAATAATCCTCAACAAAATATACCTTATTCAACTCCAGGGTTTATGCCTGGCTTTGGGATGGGAAGAGGTATGGGTATGGGAAGAGGAAGGTTTTTTCAACCAGGATTTTATCCTCAGGTTAATCAACCTCAAGTTTCTAAAGAGCAGGAGCTTCAATTTTTAAAACAGCAGTTAGATTTTTTAAAACAACAGATGAGCCTAATAAACAAAAGAATTCAGGAATTAGAGAAAGGAGCAGAAGAATGAGGATAGCCATAGCTAAAGAGGGAGATTTAGTAAGTTCTCATTTTGGAAGATGTCTTGAGTATGAGATTGTTGATGCTGAGGGCCAAAGCGTAAAGCAAAGAAAGACTATTTCTAATCCTGGTCATACTCCAGGTTTTTTGCCTGAATATCTTTCAAAGATGGAGGTAAATGTGATAATCTGCGGAGGTATGGGTCCAAGAGCTCAGGAGTTATTCAGAGAAAAAAATATCCAGGTTATTTTTGCTGAGGGAGAAATCAATAAGGTAATAGACGATTTTATAAAAGGGGTTCTTAAAGAAAGCGCAGATAAGTGTGAGCATTAGAGAATCTAAAAAAGCTGTAGTTAATTTAAGTATATGCAGGGGTTGTCTTCAGTGTATTTCGAGTTGTCCCCAAGGTGCTATAAGAGTGGTGAGAGGGAGGCCCTGGATTGATGAGGATAAATGTGTAGGTTGCGGAGTATGCACAAGATTTTGTCCATTTCAGGCAATAAGGATGGTTTCTTCTGAAAAAGCAAATAAAGATAGAGAAGTAAAAGAAATTAAAGATGAACTTGGGAAGTTAAGAGAAACCCTTTTTTCTGTTTTAGCTCGAATAGATAAACTTTCCAATGATTCTCGTAGAGCCTAAAAAGGAGGTAAAAGATGCCTTTTGGAGATGGAAGAGGCCCAATTGGAGGAGGTAGAGGCAGCGGTGGTGGTAGAGGTAGAGGTAGAATGGGTGGAAATCGTCCCGGTGCAGGTCCAGGAGGAAATTGTGTTTGTCCTAGTTGTGGGATGAGAGTGCCTCATCAGGTAGGTGTTCCTTGTTATAGCTTGAATTGTCCTAAGTGTGGAACCAGGATGGTTCGTGGGTAATAGATAGAAGAGGTTTTATCCTCCAGAAGACCCACCTCTTTGGGGATATCTTATAAGTTTTAGCAGATAATGATGGCTTATCATCAAATTATATAAACTATGGTTATTTCAGTTGCTTCAGGTAAAGGTGGAACAGGAAAGACTACTATTGCTGTAAATTTAGCTCTTTCTCTACCTTCTGCCCAGCTTTTAGATTGTGATGTAGAGGAGCCTAACTCTCATATATTTATAAAGCCTCAGATAACAGAGAAAGTAAAAGCTTTTGTCCTGGTTCCTCAGATAGATAAGGAGAAGTGCAATTTCTGCGGAAAGTGTGCAGAAGTCTGTGCTTATAAAGCTATTGCGGTAATAAAGAATAAGGATGTTTTAGTCTTTAAAGAACTTTGCCATAGTTGTGGAGCTTGCAGCTTCTTTTGTCCTCAAGGAGCTATTAAAGAGGTTGAGAGGGAAATAGGTGTTATTGAAATAGGTAGAAAAAACGATTTAGAATTTGTGGGAGGAAGGCTTAATATTGGTGAAGCGATTTCTCCTCCCCTTATTAGCCAGGTCAAAGCCCATATAAATTCTGGTAAAAATGTTATTATTGATGTTCCTCCCGGTACTTCCTGCCCTGTTATTGAAGCAGTAAAGGGGAGTGATTTTTGTATCTTAGTTACTGAGCCTACCCCTTTTGGCCTTAATGATTTGGCTTTAGCGGTGGAGATGTTGAGAAAACTTAAGATTCCTTTTGGTGTAATTATTAATCGGTCTGAATTGGGTGATAACAAAGTAGATGAGTTTTGTAGACAAAAGAAGCTCCCTATTCTTATGCAGATTCCTTTTAAAAAAGAAATAGCAGTTGCTTATTCAAAAGGCATCCCTCTTATAGAAGGATTTCCTGAATATAGAGAAAAGTTTAAAATTCTCTATTATAAGATTAAAGAATTGGTAAAATGAAGCAGATTGGAATTATTAGTGGAAAAGGCGGGACAGGTAAGACTGTGATTACTGCTGGTTTTGCTTCTTTGGCTAAGGATGCTGTTTTTGCTGATTGTGATGTAGACGCAGCAGATTTACATCTTTTGCTTAAACCTGAAATTATAGAAAGACATAAGTTTAAAAGTGGTAAAGTCGCAGAGATTGATAAGAAGTTTTGCCAACGCTGTGGAAAATGCCTCTCTGTATGCCGTTTTTCTGCTATAACTGAGGATTTTGTGGTTGACCCTATTTCCTGTGAAGGTTGCTGTTTTTGTAGCTACGTTTGTCCTGCTGGGGCTATTAGAATGGAGGAAAAGATTTGTGGAGAGTGGTTTATATCTAATACAAGATTTGGTAAATTAATCCATGCCAGATTGGGAGTAGCTGAAGAAAACTCAGGCAAACTCGTTAGCTTGGTCAGGGAAAAGGCAAAGCAAATAGCCGAGAAAGAAAATTGTAGTTTGATAATTATAGATGGTTCACCAGGGATAGGATGTCCGGTAATTGCTTCTTTATCAGGCTTAGATTATGCAATAGTGGTGGTTGAGCCTACTTTATCAGGCTTGCATGATGCAGATAGAGTTATTAAGGTAGCTAAGCATTTTGGAGTTTCTGTTAAACTGATAATAAATAAATTTAATTTAAATACTGAAGTTACTGAAAGAATAGAAAATTACTGCCAGATTAATAATATTCCAATAATTGGCAAAATAAAATTTGACGAGTCTGTAGTAAAGGCTATGGTAGAAGGAAAAACAATTATAGAATACCAGGATACAGAAGCTAAGAGAGAGGTTACTAAAATCTGGTATAGATTAGAGGAAGAGATTACATAACTTTCTGTTTTCAGGAGGGAAGTAATGCAGAATATAAATGAAGAGAAGATAGCCCAAGACGAACGTCTTAAGGAGAAAATGTGCGGCATAAACTATAAGATTATTGTTATAAGTGGGAAAGGTGGAGTAGGAAAGACTACCATAGCTGTAAATTTAGCCTACAGTTTAGCTCTTAGGGGTAAGCAAATTGGTATATTAGATGTGGATATTCATGGCCCTAATATTGCTAAAATGCTGGGAGTAGAGGGAGCAAGGGTTACAGGTTCAGATAAGGGTATTGAGCCTATAAAAGTGCTTCCTAATCTTAAGGCAATTAGCCTTGCTTTTGTCGGCAAAGACCAGGAGAAGCCTGTTATATGGAGGGGCCCTCTTAAGATGGGCGTAATTAAGCAATTCTTATCTGATGTAAATTGGGGAAGACTTGATTATTTAGTAATAGATTCTCCTCCAGGTACGGGAGACGAACCTTTAAGCGTGTGTCAGCTTATACCAAACCTGAATGGAGCAGTAGTTGTTACTACTCCTCAGGATGTAGCTACTTTAGATTCCCGCAAGAGCGTATTGTTTGCTAAAGAGTTAAACGTTCCTGTAATTGGGATAATAGAGAATATGAGTGGTTTCATTTGTCCTTATTGTGGAAAAGAGATAGATTTGTTTGGTAGGGGAGGGGCAGAAGCTTCAGCGAGAAAGTTGAATGTTCCTTTCTTAGGGAGAATACCGGTTGAGCCTGAAATTGTTAAGCTTTCTGATTCAGGCAAACCATTTGTATATTTTAATAAAGATTTAGCTGCTTCTAAAGTTACAGATGAAATAATAGAGAAGATAATAGCATACTTAGAAAGATAAGGAGGATAGAATGCCTACTTATGAGTATTTATGTGAAGAGTGCGGTTATAGGTTTGAGAAATTTCAAAGTATGAGTGAGGAGCCGGTAAAAGTTTGTCCCCGGTGTGGTCAGAAAGTTAGGCGTCTTATTGAAGGAGGGGCAGGTTTCATTTTTAAAGGCTCAGGCTTCTACGCTACTGATTATAAAAATAGTAATTCTCCTGGAAGAACCTGTTGTGGAAGAAGTGAGCGTTGCGATAGGCCGCCTTGCTCGGATGATGGAGTGTGTAAGAGATGAACACCAACTTTAAATTTTGTCCTTTTTGTAGTCACTCTTTAAGATGGCGAAAGATAGACGGCTGTCTTCGGCAAATTTGCTTTAGGTGTGGGTGGATACATTACAAAAATCCTCTACCGGTAGCAGTGGGTGTAGCGATTGACAAGGAAGGAAAAATTCTTTTAGCTAAGAGGAATGTGGAGCCTGGAAAGAATAAATGGGCACTTCCCGGAGGTTTTGTTGAGTGGGAAGAAGACCCTCGAGAGGCTTGTTTAAGGGAGTTAAGAGAAGAAACTAAGATAGAAGGAGAAATTGCTAATCTAATAGGAGTTTATATTCAGAAGACTAAGAAATACGGGACTATTCTGGCAATAGCTTATTTGGTAAGGGTTTCTAAGGATAGGATTTTCGTAAATAATGAATTAAAAGAGGCAAGATTTTTTAGAAAGAAAGAAATTCCTTACATACCTTTTTCTTCCCACAGGAGAATACTTAAAGATGTAGAGAGATTAAAGTCTCTTGAATTTTAGAATTTAAGGTTTTTCTCTTAGGAGTTAGTTTAGAAAGTGTTGTTTTAATGATTAGAAGGAGAGAATAGGGTAATGAGAAGGATTACTTATAAGTGATTAAACTATAGAAGGATAATGGATGGGGATGTAAGGAAGTGGATAAATGAAGATGGAGGAAGATTTTTGAGGAGTATTGGTTTAAAGAAGGGACAAATTGTGTTGGACTTTGGTTGTGGAGAGGGTCATTATACAATTCCAGCGGCAAAAGTTGTAGGAAAGAATGGTAGAGTTTATGCTTTGGATAAGGATAGAGGAGTATTGAATAAGTTGAGACAGATACTCACTGAAGAAAAGTTGGAAAATATAGAGATAATTCAAACAGAGACGAAAATTCCTCTGGGGGATGACTTTTTAGATGCAGTTTTATGTTACGATGTTATTCATTATGAAAAAAATAGAGAGAAAATTTATAAAGAAGTTTACAGGGTATTAAAAAAAGATGGACTTTTTTCTGTTTATCCCAAGCATTATAAAGACGACTTTCCTCTGAGGGAACTGGCTTCTCTGAGTCTGGAAGATATTATAAAAGAAGTTGAGGAGATAGGGTTTATTTTTGAGAAAAAGTTAGTTAAAAGATGTTTACATAATGATTATTACAATGAGTGCCAGATATTAAATTTTAGAAAAGGAGGGAAATAAATGGATGTTGAGAAATGGAAGAATGATATTGAGGAAGAAAGAAAGCAAAAAGATAATTTCTTTAAGTGGAGTTTTCAGTCTCCTATTCCCTGGGAAGAAAAAGAGCATTTTAAAGGATTAAATTACTATCCACCTGATATTAAATATAGATTTGAGTTAGAACTGTTTGAACATTCTCAGAAGAACGTTTTAGAAATAGAGGATACCAAAGGGAATATAAGGAAGTTTATAAGATGGGGAGAATTCAGATTCAGGGTAGATGGAGTTGATTGTAAATTGCAGGCATATAAGTCAGACGAGCAGGATGAGAGATTATTTGTCCCTTTTAGAGATTTAACTTCTGGTAAAGAGACTTACGGAGCAGGCAGGTATCTGGATTTAGAAGCAGATAGAGATTTAACTTCGGAAGGTAAATGGATTTTAGATTTTAACAAAGCCTATAATCCTTGGTGTGCTTATAGTAAAGATTATGCCTGTCCGTTTACTCCGCCAGAGAATTGGTTAAAAGTTCCCATATATGCAGGGGAAAAGGATTATAGAGAACATTAGAACAGGTAAATTATGAAATTAAAGGGGAAGAAAATAGTTATGTTGGTAGGACCCGGTTACGAAGATTTGGAGTTCTGGGTGGTTTATATGAGAATGTTGGAGGAAGGAGCAGATATCAAAATAGTAGGATTGAAAAAAGATGAGGAGTATATAAGCAAATCTGGAGGGTTAAAAGTAAAAAGTGAGTATAGAGCTTCTGAAATTAATCCAGATGAAGTAGATGCAATTTTGATTCCCGGAGGTTGGGCTCCAGATAAATTAAGAAGAGATAAGGATATTCTTGATTTAGTAAAGGAAATTTATAAACGTAATAAAATTATAGGAATGATTTGTCACGCAGGTTTAGTAGGGATATCAGCAGGTATTGTTAAAGGGAAAAAAGCAACAGGTTCAAGAGGAATAAAAGATGATTTGGAGAATGCTGGTGCTATCTGGGAAGACAGGGCTGCATTTCGTGATGGGAATTTAGTATGGGGAAGAGTTGTAAAAGACATCCCTTATTATTGTAGAGAATTGATTAAGGCTCTTAAGGAGAGTTAATGAATATAAGAGATAATTTTTTAAAAGTTAGAGAGGAAATACCTGATTATGTGCAGATAGTTTTAGCAGCTAAGACGAGAACGAAAGAGGAGATAGAAGAAGCAATTTCTGCAGGTGCGGAAATCATCGGAGAGAATTATGTTCAGGAAGCAGAAAAGATGTATCAGGAATTAGGAGAAAAGGCAGGAAAAGTAAAATGGCATTTGATTGGTGCTTTGCAGAAAAATAAAATTAACAAAGCACTAAAAGTATTTGATTGTATTCAGACAGTTGATTCTTCTGAGCTTGCTGAGGCAATAAATAAAAGGGCTCATAATTTGAATAAAAAAATATCTGTTTTTATAGAGATAAACATAGGCAGTGAGATAACTAAAGCAGGAGTAAAACCAGAGTATGAGATTATAAAAGAGTTAGCAGAGTATATTTCTAAGTTAAATTATTTAAAATTGGAAGGTTTGATGACTATGGGGCCAAGAACAGGTAACCCTGAAGATGTAAGAGTTTATTTTAGAAAGACAAAGGAATTTTTCAATAGATTAAAGGA
Organism: uncultured Planctomycetia bacterium; assembly: GCA_964536865.1. Taxonomy (GTDB): domain Bacteria; phylum Omnitrophota; class Gorgyraeia; order Duberdicusellales; family 4484-171; genus B7-G16. The sequence goes on along the minus strand of CAZHYN010000002.1, from coordinate 87,856 downwards.
AGCCAATATCCCCAATGTAGAGTTAAAATATCTTTCTATGGGTATGTCTAATTCTTATAAAGTAGCAATTGAAGAGGGAGCTAATATGATAAGATTAGGGACAGTTATATTTGGCAGGAGAGAGTATCGATAGTCAACAGGGAGCAGTATAGAGTCTTCCGAATTCCTGTCAGAGGATAATAAAATTAATAGAGGCCTCTATATAAATGGTTTGCTATAGAGGACTAAACCAGGAATCTAAATAGGAGGTACTAAAATGCCATGGGTTGACAAAGATGGATGTGTTGGTTGCGGAATATGCGTAGAGAAATGTCCTGTAGGGGCAATTTCAATGGAGGATGGAAAAGCAAAGATAAATATGGAAGAATGCATCCATTGTGGTATTTGCCATAGCGCATGCCCCAATGAGGCGGTAAGGCATGATAGCGAGAAGATACCGGAGGACGTAAAAAATAACGTGGAACAGACAAAGAAATTTATGGAACTTTGCGCTAAGTATCTTGGTGATGTTAAAGAAAAAGGGAAATGCTTGCAGCGGATGATAAAGCATTATAATAAAGAAAAAATTGTTGCGGAAAAGACTATAGAAGAGCTGGAAAAATTAAAAGAAGCCCAGCCCCTGTAAACTTTTGATTTTTATCTGTTGTGGGGGTATTCTACGAGATTTAGAAGAAAGAGTATTTGAACTTATTCGAAAAGAAGTAAGCGTTCTTTTGAATAGAAGCTCGACAAAATAGAAGATGAGAAATTGGAAGCTACAACAACTCTGATATAGATAGAGGTAAAGTTGTGATTATAGGATGTTTGCATCCACAAGCCGTAAATTTGGAGTTTCCCCATAATTTATCTATAAAATTATGTAACTTATTATAATATAAGGAGTTAAAAAAATTAAAATCTGGACCCTTCCGCTAAATTTTTATTCTTAAAAAATGGGGAAACTGTTTCCCCAAAATTTTGAAAAGCCAATATTTTCAAGAACTTTTTGAGGTAAAAAATTTAAATATTTTTAAATCTTTGCCAGATAGCTGGAAAAATGGGGAAACTCCAGCCGTAAATTTATTGACATATTTTTTTCTTATGATATAAGAATATTCAAATATCATAAACCAATCAGGAGGGGATAGATAGAAAGATTGGATTTGAGGAAAGTTACTGATTTCTTTAAAGCTCTTTCCCTTCCTACCAGGATATTAATAATTACAAAGATTTTGGAGGGAGAAATTTAAATAGGGGAGGGTTTATGGTTGAGAGAAGTAAAAGAATTAGGATGGAGGAGGCTTTAAAAAGTGTTGAGCATCCTGAGATTGCCTATAGCCTTTTTGAGTTAGGAATGATTAAAGATATAAATATAGAAGAAAGCAAGGTTTCATTTTAAAGATTACTTAATAACCAGCATTGAAGAAGCTTTGAAAAAAGAGGATGAAGATGTAAGAGTTGAAGTGAAGGTAGAAGAGATGGATAAAGAGGAACGTGTAAGATTTATGAAAATGGCTCAAGAGGGATGGCGTGGGTAGATATTGTGCAGATTCTGGAGCAGTAAAGATGTTCAGAAAAGAAGCCTTAAAGTTGTTAGAAGAAAGGCTAAAGAATAAGAATTTAATTAAACATAGTTTAGCTGTTGAGGCTTGTATGAGGAGATTAGCTAAAGAATTTGGAGAAGATCAGGATTTATGGGGCCTGGCTGGCCTTTTGCATGATTTAGATTACGAGGAGACAAAAGATGATTTTTCTCAACATGGGTTTGTTACTGCTGAGATTCTGAAAGAGCGAGGTATTAATGAAGAGGTGATTGAGGCAATAAAATCTCATCCCGGGCATATTGAAAGGAAAACGAAGATGGCCAAGGCATTATATGCTGTTGACCCTTTAACAGGATTGATTGTAGCTTCTGCTTTAATGCATCCAGAAAAGTCTCTTAGAGCTTTAGATGTTAAATTTGTTCTTAATAGGTTTAAAGAGAAGAGTTTTGCCCGAGGGGCAAACAGAGAACAGATAAGGAGTTCTCAAGAATTGGGAATTACCCTTAGTGAATTTATCAGCATTTGTTTAGAAGCAATGAAAGGTATTAGTGAAGAATTAGGCTTATAAAATGAAAGGTGTTCTTAAAAAGATAGAGGAAGAAATTTTATATTGCAGAAAATGTAATTTGTGGAGAGAAAGGAAAAACCCTGTAGTAGGAGGAGGCTGCTGGGAAGCTAAAATAATGTTTGTAGGAGAGGCTCCTGGAGCAAAGGAAGATGAGAAAGGGACCCCTTTCTGTGGAGCAGCAGGAAAGATTTTAGATGAGCTTCTAAATACTATAGGGATCAAGAGAGAAGAGATATATATAACTAATATTCTGAAATGTCGACCTCCCCAGAATCGTAATCCTAAGGAAGAGGAGATAATTGCTTGCACTCCTTACCTTGATAGACAGATTGAGATAATTAAACCTATGGTAATCTGTTGTTTGGGTAATTTTGCTACCTTTTATATAATGAAGAAGTTTGGTTTAGAGAATAAAGTTCAAAAAATAAATAAAATCCATGGGATGGTGTTTACTTCCCCTTTTGACTCTGTGAAGATTATACCTCTTTACCATCCTGCTGTAGTTACTTATAATATAAGGATGAGACCCTTATTACAGAAAGACATTAAAGTTGTAAGGTTGTTCTTGAATGGTTATCACAATTAAGATTAAAAGTTATATTTAAGAAATGAGGAGGTGGGACTATGCCTATCTATTCTTATCTTTGTAAAAAGTGCGGGGAGAAGTTCGATCTATTAGTAGGAGTTACTTCTCAACCGATAGAGATCGCATGTAAAAAATGCGGAAGTAAGGACGTTGAGAAAGTTTTCTCTTCTTTCAGTGTGGGTAGCTTTGATAAAAAAGATATATCTGGCCCCAGCTGCTCTACAGGGAGTTGTCCCACTTGTTTCTAAAAGATAAATATAATAGATAGAAGGAGGTGATGGCTCCTATAGAGAGGAGTGGTAAATGGCAGATTTTAAGCAGATAGAGGAGGCAAGAAAGTTATTAGGCTTAAACGAAGAGGCAACTCTGGAGGAGATAAAGAATGCCTATCGCAAATTAAGTTTAAAATACCATCCTGATAGATGTAAAGAGAAAAACAAAGAGTACTGTCAAGAAATGATTAAAAAGATTAATCATGCAAAAGATATTATTCTTAACTACTGCGCAAACTACCGCTATTCTTTTAGAGAAGAGGATGTAAGAAGGAATACTATGGACGAAGAGCTTTATGAACATTTAAAGAGATTTTATGATGGTTGGTGGGGAGACCTAAATCTATGAACCTCTTTGATCGCTATTATAAGAGGTATGATGGGTGGTATAAGAAGAATAAATTTGCCTATCTATCTGAGGTGGCGGCTATAAAAAGAATCTTGCCCAAGGGAGGAAGAGGTTTAGAGATTGGTGTAGGTACAGGAAGATTTGCTTCTGCCTTAGGAACACGTTATGGGGTGGATCCTTCTAAGAATATGTTAAGATTTGCTAAGAGAAGAGGGATAAATGTTCTTTTAAGTGCAGGGGAGAGATTACCTTTTAGAGACAGAAGCTTTTCATATGTGACAATTATTATTACCATATGTTTTGTTAATCATCCCAAGGAAGTTTTAAGAGAGGCTAAGAGAGTTTTAAGAAAAGGTGGAAAGCTTATTGTGGGAATAATAGATAAGAATAGTTTCTTAGGTAGGTTCTATCAGAACAAAAAGAGCGTGTTTTATAAGCATGCTCGGTTTTTCAGTGTTAATGAACTTGTGAGTTTTCTTAAGAGTATAGGATTTTACAAGTTTACTTTCTATCAAACAATATTTGATTTCCCCGACAAGATAAATAAAGTAGAGGAGCCAAAAAAAGGGTTCGGTCGAGGAGGTTTTGTAGCGATAGGAGGGAAGAAAAGAATATAGAAAGATGAGAGTATTTTTAATCCTTCCTGATATTGTAAAACCTTATTGGGTAATTTTTTTTCTTTATCTAAATGTAGAAAAGAAGTAGTCTTTTTTTCTAATATTTTATCGATATGAAAGTATTGGCTTTTGATCTGGGAAATGTTGTTTTCAACTTTGACTATCATCTTGCTCTGGGAAAAATGAAGACAAAGTTAGGTTCCCCTCCTCAAAGAGTGATTGATGCTCTTTTCTATGAAAATTTTGCTCAAGATTTTGAGAAAGGTTTAGTTTCTGACTATGATTTTTATCAGAAGTTTAAAAAAGAATTTAATTGCTCTATAGATTATGAGGAGTTTAAAGATATATGGTGTAAAATCTTCTTCCCTAATTGGGAAGTTGTTTCTTTTGTTAAAATTCTAAGACTTATTTATCCGGTTTACTTAATTTCCAATATAAATGAGTTACATCTTAACTACCTTTATCGAAGTTTTAGAGAGATTTTCTCCTTATTCGATGGATTTGTTTTTTCTTTCCAAGTTAAGTCTGTGAAACCAGAAGAAAGAATTTATGAAGAATTAGTAAAGTCAGCTGGTGCTACTAAAGATGATATAGTCTATATTGATGACCGTCAAGATTTAGTTGACCAAGCTCGACTCTTAGGATTCTCTGCCATTAGATTTACTACTGTTAGCGAATTAGTAGGTAAGCTTTCCGAGAGAGGAATTTTTGTCCCCACTCTCTATGAAGGGGAGATTCTTCTGAAATTGAAGGATAAACTTTCTCTGGCTAAAAATGCAGTAGTTGTAGGATTGGGGAATTCTTTGAGGGGAGATGATGGCATAGGACGTATTCTCGCTAAGGATTTGGAAGAAAAATTATCGTTGAAAGTTTTAGATGTGGGTTTAAGTTTGGAGAATTACTTGACTAAATTGAGGGAGTATGAATTTGTTCTGATTGTGGATAGTGTCCATTTCTCTTCTCTCTCTAGATTTGAATTGTTTTCTCTTCATCAATTGAGCAGTTCCTCATTATATTTTACTCACACTCTTGCTCTAAATCTTTTAATGGAAAGCTTGAAAAGACACAATTTACCTGATATACTAGTTTTAGGTGTTAAGCCTTATACCTTAAAGGCAAGTGAAGAGTTAAGTATAGAAGTTGACAGGTTGAGAGAGGCATTAAGTAATTTTTTTATAAGAAATTTTTCTCTTAAAAAGTATGTATCTAAACTTAAATAGAATCCTTTTAACAATAGCAGTTATATTAAGCTTTATAGGAGGAGGGTGTGCGCCTCTATTAATAGGTGTAGGAGTACTTACAGGTTATACTTTAAGTAACGATTCTGCTACGGGTAATGTAAAGGTTACCTATAGAGAGCTTTGGGATATATCTCGAAAAGTTTTGGATAAGATAGAAGATGCAGAAATTTTAGAGAGTAACGAGTCTAAAGGAATAATTAAGGCAAAGATTGCAGAGATAGATTTAACTATTAGAATTGATTCTGTAGGAGAGAATGAGCAGCGTTTAAGAGTATCTGCACGCAAATATCTTCTTCCTAAACCACAGTATGCTCAGAAGATATTTTTTAAGATAATCAGAGAGCTAGAGTGATACCTCGCCTCCTCCTATTTCTTCTCTTTTTCTTTTGTGCCTGTGCATCTCCTTTAGATTTTTCTCAAATAAAAGTTGTAGAGGTAATTGATGGAGACACAGTAAGGTTAGAGAATGGAGAAGTTTTACGTTACATTGGTATAGATACCCCAGAAGTTAGACAAAATGAAGGCAGAAGGTGGGTATTTAATCCTCAACCTTTTGCCTTGGAAGCAAAGGAGTTTAATCGAAGTTTAGTAGAAGGAAAGAGAGTGCGAGTAGAGTTTGATGTAGAGAAAAAGGATAGATACGGGAGGCTCCTAGGTTACGTATTTTTAGATGGAGTATTCATTAACGCTAAATTATTAGAAGAAGGTTATGCAGTTATCTATACTCGTCCTCCTAATGTTAAGTATGTAAATTTATTTATTAGCCTTCAGAAAAAAGCACGTCAAAATAGAAAGGGACTTTGGGGCTCCTACGAAGTAGTGAGTGCCGAAGACGCTCATAAATTTATAGGAGAGATACGCACTGTGAAGGGAAAGGTTAGAAATACTTATCAGTCACAGAAATGTATCTTTTTAAACTTTGGCGAAGATTGGCGTAAGGATTTTACTGTAGTGATATTTAAAGATAGTTGGAAGTATTTTAAAGAGAAAGGAGTAGACCCTTTAACTTTTTATAAAGGAAAGATAGTAGAAGTTACTGGTAGAATAAGAGAATATAACGGTCCAGAAATCATTGTGAGTATTCCTTACCAGATAAGGATAATCCATTAATGAGACAGATTGCTTTATTTCCTTTGATGGTTTTCCTTTATGGTTGTGTAACTATCTATAATCCTGCTACTCAGAGGAGAGAATTCTACTTCATAGATGAAAATACAGAAATTCTATTGGGGAAAAATTTAGCTTTTCAGATATTAAGCAGTAAGAGGTCGGTAAAAGATAAAAATCTTAACCGCTATCTTCAAAAGATAGGGGAGAGGATAACTAAGGTTTGTGATAGAAACTCTCTACAGTATCATTTTTATATCCTTGACGAAGAAGAGATTAATGCTTTTGCTCTTCCTGGAGGGTATGTGTTCATAAATCGAGGCCTCATAGATGAGGTAGGAAGAGATGAACTTGCCTTTTGTATAGGGCATGAGGTAGCTCATATCTGCGCTCGTCATGGTTTAAAGAGATTGCAGGCTTCCTTAGGAGTACAGCTAATCTTAAGTTTAGCCCTAAGAACTCCTGAGTATATAGATATTAAGAAGGGATTAAAGGTAATTTATAATATAGTATCCTTAGGGTATTCTCGTCAGGATGAATTTTTGGCTGACTCTTTAGGAGTAAAGTATGCCTACAAAGCAGGATTTAATCCTCAAGGAGCAATTACTCTGTTGGAGAAGTTAGAAAAAAAAGGTGGAATTCATCCCTTTGTTTTCTTAAGTAGTCACCCTCCCCCTCAGGCGAGGATTGAGCGTATAAAAGAAGAGATAAAGAGATTGGAGGAAGGTGGTTAAGAATATAGTTTTTTCTTTTATAGCTCTTTTTTTCGCCCTAGACCCCTTAGGGGTGCTTCCCATATTTATAAATTTTACTAAGAACTTAAATGAGAAAGAAAAGTACCGAGTTATTCAACAGTCAGTCTTTACCGCTTTGGGGATAACGGTATTTTTTGTATTCGCAGGGAGATATATTTTTAAATTCCTAGGGATAAAGGTGGAGGATTTTTATATAGGTGGGGGAGCAGTACTCTTTATTTTAGCTATAAGAGATATTCTAATCTATAAGGATAATACTGAAGTATGGGGAGATGATTTGGGAGTGGTTCCTTTGGGAACACCTCTTTTGGCAGGTCCTTGCGTTCTTACTCTCTCTTTGGTACTCTTGCCCCGTTTTGGATTAGGGGTGGTTATTCTATCGTTAGTTTTAAATTTAGCCCTAGCAGGAATAATTTTTTATTTCTCTCAGTTCTTTCTTAATCTCTTGGGAAAGAGAGGCACAAGAGCTATTTCCAAAATAACTTCTCTGCTTCTTGTAGCAGTAGCGGTGATGCTCATAAGGAAGGGATTAGTTTCTTTTCTAAGTTAATAAGGAAAATAGTTTGACGTAGAGAGATTATTTTGATAATATACCCCGATGATAGAAAGGTATACTCCCAAGAAAATAGGAGCTATCTGGAAAGAGGAAGAGAAATTCAGACGTTTTTTAGAGATAGAGATTCTTCTCTGCGAGGCTAAGGAAAAATTTAATCAGATTCCTAAAGGAGTAAGTGAGGTAATTCGTAAAAGGGCAAAGCTCTCCCTTAAGAAAATAAAGAAGATAGAAGAACAAACTCATCACGATATTGTGGCTTTTATAAATCAAGTATCTTCCTCTTTGGGAAGATACTCTCGATATTTACATTTCGGTCTTACCTCTAGTGACTTGTTAGATACTACTTTAGTTTGGCAGATAAAAGATGCTACTAAAATTATCTTAACTGATTTGACTCTTCTTATGAGAGAAGTTAAGAAGAAAGCACTTAAATTTAAAAATACCTTATGCGTAGCAAGGACTCATGGAGTGCATGCAGAGATTTATAGCTTTGGATTAAAGTTTGCTTATCTTTACAACGACCTAAAAGAAGAGTTTCAGTTACTTCAGGAAAGTTTAAGGCTTGTCTGTACGGGGAAGGTTTCCGGAGCAGTAGGCACCTTCGCTTATCTACAACCGAAGATAGAGGAGTATATTTGCAAAAAGATAGGTATAAGTTATAGTCCTATTTCTACTCAAATTGTTTCTCGAGAAAGATTTGCTTACTATCTTTCCCTTTTAGCTTTGATAGGAGCAACTCTAGAGAGGTTTGCTACTGAGATAAGACATCTCCACCGCACCGAGGTTGAGGAGGCTAAAGAGCCTTTTTATAAGGGACAGAAGGGTTCTTCTAGTATGCCTCATAAACAGAACCCTATCGTAAGTGAGAGGATATGTGGACTAGCCCGTCTTCTTAGAGGATATATGATTACTGCCTTTGAGAATATAAACTTATGGCATGAGAGAGATATCTCCCACTCTTCAGGAGAACGGATAATCATTCCTGATAGTACTATAGTTTTGGATTATATGATTCAGAAGATGGTTGAGATTGTAAAAAATCTTAGAGTGAATCCCCAGAATATGCTCAAAAATATTGAACTAAATCGAGGATTAATTTACTCTCAGAAAATCCTTCTTAAATTGATGGAAAAGGGACTCTCACGTGTTAAAGCTTATGACCTTGTACAAGACATTTCTCTAAAAGTAGTTAATCAAGGTTTAGATTTCAAAAGGCAAATTTTTAAAGATAGACGAATTAGAAACTACTTGACTACCAAGGAGTTAGAAGAAATATTTAACCCTTACGAACATCTTAAGAGGATAGATAAAATCTACAAGCGAATTTTTGGTTAATTCCCTCAAAAATCAAAAATCTTATCTATGGTCTGGCGAATAGATGTTTTTTCTAAGGAGGATAAAAATCTAAAAGATTTAGCTTATCAGATCAAGGAATATCTCCATTTAGAAAGATTACCATCTCTAGAGTTGAGAAAAATTTATCTGATAGAAGGTGATTTTGATCGTTCCACAGTAGAGAGGATTGCTTCTTTGCTCCTTATCGATATGATCACAGAAACTTATACCATAGCTAGTTGTTTATTTGAAGATAAACCTCAAGATGATGAGATTATTATTACCTACCATCCTGGAGTATGTGATGAGGTAGCTATCTCTTTAAATAAAGCTTTTCAGGATCTAAATATAAAGGCAAAGAATATCAGAACCGCACGTTTTTATAAATTTACTGGTTTAAAAAGAGAAGATATTCTATCTTTAGCCCCACACTTACTTTATAATCCTTTGATTGAGCACTTAATAGAGTATGATCGGTTTAAGAATTTAGTTACTTTAGATAGTTTTTTAGGAAAAGAGTATGAGTTTAATCTCAAAGTTGTGGATGTTTTAAATATGGCTGATGAAGAGCTGGAGAGAGTTTCTAAGGAGAATTTTCTTTCTCTAAATTTAGACGAGATGAAGGTAATCAAGGATTACTTTAAAAATATAGGAAGGAATCCTACGGACTGTGAGTTAGAGACTATTGCTCAGACTTGGTCAGAACACTGTGCTCATAAAACTTTTAAAGGGATAATTGAATATGAGGAAAGAGACAAAGATTATCATCTTTTAAAGAAGGAGACAATCGATAATCTTCTAAAGAGCACAGTAATGAAAGCTACCTACCAAATAGATTCCTGTGATTGTGTTTCTGTATTTGAAGACAATGCCGGGATAGTAAAATTTAATCAAACTTTTAATCTTTGTTTTAAAGTAGAAACTCACAATCATCCCTCCAGTTTAGAACCTTACGGAGGTTCTTCTACAGGCATTGGAGGAGTGATAAGAGATATCTTAGGTACAGGACAATGTGCTAAACCAATAGCTTCCATAGATGTTTTTTGTTTTGCTCCTTGGCAGATTTCTTATCAAGATTTACCTAAAGGAGTACTCCATCCTAAGAGGATTATAAAAGGAGTGGTAAAGGGAGTAAGAGACTATGGGAATAAGATGGGTATCCCTACCGTTGCGGGAGCAGTAATCTTTGATGAGCGTTTTTTAGGTAACCCTTTAGTCTACTGTGGTAGTTTAGGATTGATACCTAAAGAAAAGTCATTTAAAGAGGTAAAACCAGGAGACTTAATTATCATCTGTGGAGCAAAGACAGGTCGTGATGGAATTCACGGAGCTACTTTTTCCTCCACAGAGCTAGCTGAAGATACGGTGAGTTTAAGAAGTGCGGTGCAGATTGGCAATCCTATTGAGGAAAAGAAACTTATGGAAGCTCTCATCAGAGCAAGAGATAAAGGTTTATTCTCTGCTATAACTGACTGCGGAGCAGGGGGATTAAGTAGTGCAGTTAGTGAGTTATCTAAAGAGTGGGGAGCAAAAGTTTACTTAGATAGAGTTCCCTTAAAATATAAAGGTTTGACTTATACCGAGATTTGGATTTCCGAGTCTCAAGAGAGGATGGTTATATTTACACAAAAGGAAAAGCTAAAGGAATTGAGAGAAGTATTTGATCGTGAGGAAGTGGAGTTAACAGTAATTGGAGAAGTAACTTCTGATAGAAAATTGACTCTTTTTTATCAGGATAAAAAAGTATGTGAGCTGGATATGGATTTTCTTTTTCGTATCCCTCGCTTTAAGAAGAAAGCAGTATGGATTAAAAAAGAAGAAAAAGATATTAAGATAAAAGAGAAGTTGGATTATACTCAAGACTTGAAGCAACTGTTAGCTTCTTTCAATGTATCTCCTAAAGATTGGATTGTTACTGAGTATGACCACGAAGTTCAAGGAGCCAGTGTAGTTAAACCCATTCTCAATCAGGAAAAGTTTGCGGTAAGTGATGCTAGTGTGATAAGGCCCGATTTGGAGAGCGAAGAATGTATCGCAATAGGGATAGGGATAAATCCTTTCTATTCCGATATTGACCCTTACTGGATGGCAGCTCTCTCTATCGATGAGGCGATAAGGAATGTAATTTCTGTGGGAGGAAAGTTAGGAAAGACTTTCCTTTTAGATAACTTTAGTTGGGGCTCTCCCAACGATGAGCGAATTTTAGCAGGGTTAGTAAGAGCAAGTTCTGCTTGTTATGATTTTGCTGTAAGGTTTTCAACGCCTTTTATCTCTGGTAAAGATAGTCTTTTTAATGAATATTTAGTGGGAGACAGAAGAATCTCCATTCCAGGAACTCTTCTCATTTCTGCGGTCTCTATTATCAGTGATTGGCGCAGAGTATTAAAGAATTATTTTAAGAACTCTGATAATTTAATCTATATTGTGGGTACTACTTACCCTGAGTTAGGAGCTTCTGAGTACTTTAGAAAGTTAAAAATAGAGGGAGGATGCATACCCAAGGTAAGAGATTATGCAAAAGAGATTTTCTTAAGAGTTAGTGAAGCAATTGAGAAAGATTTAGTAGAATCATGTCATGATTGTTCTGAAGGAGGGTTAGGAGTAGCAATTTCTGAGATGTGCATAGGAGGCAGTTTAGGGGCAAGTATTTTTTTAGAGGAAACTCCTCATAGTTTAGGGATGTTAAGTTATGAAATTCTATTTTCTGAGTCACCTACAAGGTTTATCGTAGAAGTCAAAAAAGACAAAAGAGAGAGTTTCCAAAAGGTAATGCAGGGGGTTCCTTTAGGACTCATAGGGTGCACTTCTTCTGAGGAGAGAATAATTTTTTATAATAATGAGGGAAAGAAAATTGTGGATTTTAGCGTATCTGAAGCAAAAAAAGCATGGCTTAGTACTTTTAAGGAGTTTCGATGAAACCCAGAGTATTGATTTTAAGAACAGCAGGTACTAATTGCGACAGAGAGACAGAGTTTGCCTTTCGGTTAGCAGGAGCAGATACCTACCTTTACCATATCAACAGAGTGAAGGAGGAAAAGAACATCACTAGCTACCAAATTCTCTGTCTGCCTGGGGGATTCAGCTATGGAGATAACTTAGGGGCAGGTAAAATTTTCTCCATAGAGATTCTTCTCTGGTTTAAAGAAGAGATAGAAAGGTTCTTAAGTAAAGGGGGACTTATTTTAGGGATATGTAACGGTTTTCAGATTCTTTTAAAAAGTGGTATTCTACCCTACTTAGAGTTTTATCAGAAAGCTACTCTCACTTTTAACGATTCGGGACGTTTTGAAGATAGATGGGTTTACCTTAGGGTAGTCTCTTCTTCCGCTCTTTCCATATGGTTTAAGGACCTTCCTCCTTTGATAACTTTACCGGTAGCTCATGGGGAAGGTAAATTCTACACCGATTTTCATACTTTAGAGAAGATAGAAGCCAATAATCAGGTGGTTCTAAGATATGTAGATAAAAGTGGCAACCTAGCTCTTTATCCTTATAATCCCAACGGCTCCTTAAATGGGATTGCAGGGATAAGTGATTCTACAGGAAGAGTGTTAGGGCTTATGCCTCATCCTGAAAGGTTTCTCTTCCCCCATCATCATCCTCATTGGCAGAAAGATGCAACCTACCCTTTTGGGAGGAAGATATTTGAGAATGCGGTAAACTATTTTAGCCATGGATAGGGAAAAGCTGACTTATAAAAGTTGTGGGGTAGATATAAAAAAAGGAGAAGATTTAGTGGATGTAATTAAAAAGCTCTTTCCAGAGAGAAGAATAGAAAGAGTTTCTGCTTTTGGTTCTTTCTTCCCTTTAAAAAGAGTGATTGAGAAATACAAAAATCCTCTTCTTGTTTCCTCTTGTGATGGAGTAGGGACAAAACTAAAGATTGCTCAATACCTTAACTACCATCGTAGCGTAGGAATAGATTTAGTAGCGATGAATGTAAACGATATCATCTCTCTGGGGGCAACTCCTCTTTTCTTTTCTGATTACATCGCTTGCGGAAGATTAAACATTTTAATTTTAAGAGAAGTTTTGATAGGGATAAAAAAAGCTCTAAGAGAAGCGAGTTGTCTTCTTATAGGGGGAGAGACTGCAGAGATGCCAGGTATGTATGAAAAAGATGAGTACGACTTAGCTGGTTTTTGTTTAGGAGTAGTTAGCAGAGAAAAAATAATTGATGGCAGGGGTATTCGTGAAGGGAATCTACTGGTGGGTTTGGCTTCTAATGGATTACATTCCAATGGTTTCTCCCTGGTAAGAAGAGTTTTTTCTAAAAAAGAAATAAAATATTACGCTCAACAGTTACTTAAACCCACACGTATTTATGTAAGAGCTATCTGTAATCTTTTAAATAATAAAAGATACTTTTCTAAGGTCAAAGGAGTTGCTCATATTACTGGAGGAGCTTTTTACAGCAAGCTTACTAAGATAATCCCTTCTGGTTATGGCGTGATATTAGAGAAAGAGAGTTGGCCCGTTCCTAAAATTTTTAAAGTTATTCAAGAGAAAGCCAATATAGATGATAGAGAGATGTATTCAGTATTTAACATGGGTATAGGGATGATTCTAGTAGTGAATAGGAAGGATGTTAAGAAAATCGTAAATACTCTCCAAAGATTTTGTCCTGTTTATCTTATTGGAGAAGTGGCAAAGACAAAGGAGAAGATAAAATTTGTTTAAATAGGAGGAAGGATGAAGGTCTTGGTGATAGGAGGAGGAGGACGAGAACACTGCTTAGTTTATAAGATTAAAAACTCTTCTTACGTAGATAAGGTATTCTGCGCTCCTGGTAATGGAGGCACAGCTCTTCTTGCAGAAAACGTGGATATCCAACCTAAAGATATAGAAGGAATGGTAAAATTCGCTTTAAGGGAGAGAGTTGATCTTACTGTTGTAGGTCCAGAGGCTCCTTTAGTAGAAGGTATTGTAGATGAATTTAATAAGAGAGGATTAAAAATTTTCGGCCCTACAAAAGACGTAGCTATTTTAGAAGGAAGTAAAGTTTTTGCTAAGCAATTTATGAGAAGGTATGGGATACCTACTGCAGATTTTGAGATTTTTGATAATGCTGGTAAGGCATTTAGCTATATAGAAAGATGTGATTTCCCCTGTGTAGTGAAAGCTGACGGGTTAGCAGGAGGGAAAGGGGCAATTATCTGCCACAACCTTTCCCAGGCTAGAGAAGCTATACAGCGGATAATGATTAATAAAGAGTTTGGAGCAGCAGGAGAGAAAGTTGTAGTTGAAGATTTTTTAGAAGGAGAGGAGGCATCTTTATTAGCTTTTTTAGATAGCGATACATTTTTGCCTTTAGTGACTTCTCAGGATCATAAACCTGTATTTGACAATGATCAAGGACCCAATACAGGAGGAATGGGAGCATATGCTCCTGCTCCTTTAGTGGGGGATTTGGTTTTTTCAAAAATTGAAGACAAGATTCTCTCTCCCTTAGTTAAGGGACTAAAGAAGGAGAATAAGGTTTATAAGGGAATTATTTATCTAGGTTTAATGATTACTGAAGGGGAACCTTACTTGCTGGAGTTTAATGTACGCTTTGGTGATCCGGAGACGCAAGCAATTCTACCTAAATTGAGGAGTGATTTAGTAGAGGTTATATTAGCTAACATCGAAGGGAAACTAAGGAGAATAAATTTAGTTTGGGATCAGCGTTTCTGTATCTGTGTAGTTTTAGCTTCGGGAGGTTATCCAGGAAAATATGAGAAAGGAAAAATAATCAATGGCTTAGAAAGTTTAGAGAAGTTAGAGGATATTCTTGTATTTCATGCAGGAACAAAAAAAGTTCTCGATACTCAGACAGGAAGTAATTTTTTCGTCACTAACGGAGGAAGAGTTCTTAATATTGTAGGTTTGGATTCTGATTTTCGCAGAGCTCAAGAAAAAGTCTACTCTGCTATAAAAAAGATCTCTTTTGAAGGGATGCATTATCGCCAAGATATAGGAAATAAAGGATTGAAATTTTTATCATAAGAAGATAAAATTAAGGAAAATATGAGAAGGAAGGAAAAGCCTAAAATTGCTATTCTCTTAGGTAGTAAATCGGACTTAGAGAGATTAACAGAGGTATTTAACCTTTTAAAAGATATAAATTGTCCTTACCGATTAGAGGTAATTTCTGCTCATCGCTCTCCTTATAAACTGCAAAATTTTTGTAAACATGCTAAAAAAGAAGGTATAGAGATTATTATTGCTTGTGCAGGACTCTCTGCTGCACTACCTGGAGTGGTTGCCTCCTATTTAGATATTCCTGTTATTGGGGTCCCCTTAGATTCTGGTCCTTTAAAGGGGGTGGAGAGTCTTTTTTCTATCGCTGAGGTCCCTAAGGGAGTTGGCTTAGTTTCTACAGGAATAGGGAAGAAGGGGTTTATCAATGGAGTAATTTTTTCTTTAAAAATCCTTACTCTCTTCTATAAGGATTATGCAGAGATTCTTAGGCGAATGGAAGAGAAATTTAAGAGATGAAAAAATTGGATGCCTTAGCTTCTGGAGATATTCCATTTTTGGGGAAGGAAGTAAAAGAGATTCTTATGAAAGGAGGGATTGTCGCTCTTCCTACTGAAACTGTTTACGGTTTAGCTGCCCTCTCCACTAATAAATCGGCGGTAGAGAGATTATACCAGATTAAGCAAAGAGATCCTAACAAACCTTTTAGTTTACATACGCCTGACGTGGAGAAAGCTCTTTCCTTTCTTTCTATTCTTCCTCCTTATGGATATCGCTTGTTAGAGAAGTACTGGCCAGGACCTCTTACTGTGGTGTATTACTCTAAAGAAGGAGAGAAGATAGGAGTGAGAGTACCTGCTCATAAAATCTTAGCAGGGATTCTTCGAGTAGTAGGTGCTCCTGTTTATTTGCCTTCAGCTAACCTGAGTGGGGAAAAAGAAGCAGTAAGTGCTAAGGAAGTGGAAGAAAAATTCGATGGGAATGTAGATTTAATCGTCGACGCTGGCCCTCCTGTTTACTTTAAACCTTCTACAGTGATAGACTTGACTTATCACCCTTTTAAAATTCTAAGAGAAGGGGTAGTTTCTGTTAAAGAAATAGTAGATATCTATGTGAAGAAGAGAATTGTTTTTGTATGTACAGGGAATACTTGCCGTTCAGTAATGGGAGAGTACCTTTTAAAAAAATACCTCTCTGAGTATGACCCACATACCTTTCAGCGTTATGAGATTATTTCTAGAGGTCTTCATTCTTTGGAAGGTTCTCCTTTATCTCCTACTGTAGCGGAGATTTTAAAAAAAGAGGAGGGTATAGTCTTAGAAAACCATAAATCTAAACGATTAGATAGAAGAACCATCCTTTCTTCAGATTTGATTTTTACTATGAGTGATGCTCAGAAAGAGCACATTGTGAAGTTAGAGCCTACTTCCGAGCCAAGGGTTTTTTGTCTGAAGAAATTTTTACCTTTAGATATGGAGGAAGACATACCTGATCCAATGGGTAAACCTTACGAGGTTTACTTCCAAGTTTATGAGTTGATAAAGAAGGCAATTCTAGAATTAAGAGATTGGTTATAAGTATGAGAGTGGGGATAGCTAGTGATCATCGCGGGTTTAAATTAAAGAATGTTCTAATTGAGTTTTTAAAAACAAAGAATATATCCATGGTTGATTACGGTACTTATTCTAATGAACCTTGTGATTACCCTGATTATGTTTACCCTTTAGCTAAGGCAGTAAGGGATAGGAGAGTAAATAAAGGAATCGTTATCTGTTACACAGGAATAGGCAGTAGTATTTGTGCTAATAAAGTTAAGGGGGTAAGAGCGGGTTTAGTTTACAACTTAAGGACAGCAACTTTAAGTAGAAGACATAACGATACTAATATCATTGTGTTAGGTGCAGGATTTCTAACTTTCCTTTTGGCAAAAAAAATTGTCTGGCGATGGTTAAACATAGAGTTTGAGGGTGGCAGACACTTACGTCGGGTAAGAAAAATTAGGTTGATAGAGGAGGAGGAGAGTGTTTGAGTATCTTAAGGAGATCGATCCTCAAGTATACAAAAGTATTTTAAGAGAAATCAAAAGGCAGAAGAGTCAAATTGAACTTATTGCTAGTGAAAACTTTGCTCCTTTAGCAGTTTTGGAAGCTGCTAGCTCCCCACTTACTAATAAGTATGCCGAAGGTTATCCCCGTGCTCGCTGGTACGGAGGTTGCCAATTTGTTGATGAAGTTGAAGATTTAGCTAGAGAGAGAGTAAAGAAACTATTTGGTGCCGAGCATGCCAACGTTCAGCCACATTCAGGGACACAGGCAAATATGGCAGTAATGTTAGCTACCTTGAAAGTAGGGGAAACAATTTTAGCTATGGATTTAGCTTGTGGAGGGCATCTCTCTCATGGTCACCCTTTAAATTTTAGTGGAAAATTTTACAATGTGATAGCTTATGGATTAAACCGTGAAACTGAGAGTTTGGATTACAATGAGATAGAGGAGTTAGCCTTAAAACATAAGCCCAAGCTGATTATTGCTGGGGCTAGCGCTTATCCTAGGATAATTGACTTTGAAAAGTTTCGTAAAATTTGTGATAGAGTAGGAGCACTTTTTCTAGTAGATATGGCTCACTTTGCTGGGATGGTAGCAGCAGGATTTTATCCTAACCCCACCCCCTTGGCAGATTTTGTAACCTCTACCACACATAAGACGTTAAGAGGACCACGAGCAGGGTTTATTCTGTGTAGAAAAGAGTTCGCCAAAAAAATTGATAGTGCAGTATTTCCTGGTGTTCAAGGCGGTCCTCTTATGCATATAATCGCTGCTAAAGCGGTTGCTTTTGGGTTAGCGTTTACTGAGGAATTTAGAGAGTATCAGAGGAAAATTCTGGATAATGCAAGAGCTTTTGCAGAATCTCTAGAAAAGAGAGGTTATCGCATAGTAAGTGGAGGTACAGATACTCATCTCTTCCTGGTGGACTTACGTCCCAAGGATTTAACAGGGAAAGAATGTGCTGACATTTTAGAGGAGGTGGATATTACTGTAAATAAGAACCTTATACCTTTTGATCCCAATCCTCCAAAAATTACCAGTGGGATAAGAATAGGAACTCCTGCAGTAACTACCCGAGGAATGAAAGAAAAAGAAATGGATATAATTTCTGATTTTATAGATAGAGCTGTTAGATATCGGGATGATTCTCAAAAGTTAGATCAGATAAAGAGAGAAGTTCACAGATTACTGGAAGATTTCCCTCTTTACCCTGAATTTAATGGGAAAAAGTAGTCGACCTGATTGGGATACTTACTTTATGAGTGTAGCTGAGCTTGTTTCTCAGCGTTCTACTTGTTTAAGAAGAAAGGTGGGAGCAGTTTTAGTTAAAGATAGAAGAATTTTAGCTACTGGTTACAATGGAGCTCCTCAAGGGTTAGAGCACTGTGAAGTAGTAGGATGCTTGAGAGAAAAGTTAAAAGTTCCCTCAGGAGTTCGTCATGAGATTTGTCGTGGTCTTCATGCTGAGCAAAATGTAATCATTCAGGCAGCCTTACATGGAGTCTCAATTGAGGGAAGCACTTTATATGTTACTTGCGCTCCCTGTAGTATCTGTGCTAAGATGATTATAAATGCAGGGATAAAGGAGATAATCTATCGGGATAGCTACCCTGATAAGATGGCAGAAGAGTTTTTAAAGGAAGGAAAGATTAAGTTGAGAAAACTTTCGAAAAAATTAGTTTAGATGAGGTGCCCTTACTGTAACCATAATGAGGATAAAGTAGTTGATTCTCGGGAGACTCAAGAGGGAGCTTCTATAAGGAGAAGGAGAGAATGCTTAAATTGTGGGAGGAGGTTTACTACCTATGAGTATGTAGAGAAGATTCCTCTCATGGTAGTAAAAAAAGATGGGCGTCGTGAACCTTTTAACCGTCAGAAGATCCTTGAGGGATTAATCAAGGCCTGTCAGAAAAGACCTATAAGTGTGGAGAGATTAGATAAACTTGTTTCCGATATAGAAAAAGACATTCAGAAGAAATTTGATCAGGAAGTAGATTCTCGCTATATAGGAGAACTGGTGATGGAAAGACTTTCCCAGATCGATGATGTAGCTTATGTAAGATTTGCTTCTGTGTATCGTCAGTTTAAAGATGTAAACCAATTTTTAAGAGAATTAAGAGATATTTTAAGTAAAAAAGTGAAATGATTGAGGTAGAGTTATCTAGAATCATTATTGATGAGGCCAAGAGAGAGCAGATAATTGTTTTAAGAGAAAAGAATGGCTCAAAGACTCTTCCTATTGTAATTGGATTAACTGAAGCTTTGGCAGTAAGGATGAAATTGAGTGGATTTATACCCCCCCGACCTCTCACTCATGATTTGATGAAATCTTTATTTGATGCTTTAGAAGTTAGGTTAGAGAAGATAGTTATTGATAAGTTGGTGGATAGTACTTTTCACGCTAAGCTTTTCTTAATTACTAAAGAAGGTACCAAAATTGTAGATGCTCGTCCTTCAGACAGTATAGCTCTGGCAGTAAGAACTAACTCTCCTATGTTTGTTGAGGAAGAAGTATTTAGAAGATTAGAACAGGGGTTATGAAGATAGGGATTATCAGTGATACTCATGACAACTTAGTAAAGATTAGAGAAGCAGTTAAGATATTTAACGAACACGAAGTTGATTTTGTGTTTCATGCCGGAGATTTTATTGCTCCTTTTTCTCTAGATCCTTTCCAAGAGTTAAGATGTGATTGGGCAGGAGTTTTTGGAAACAACGATGGAGAGAAAGAAGGATTGAGTAAAAAATCGGGAGGACGGATAAAGCCGCCTCCTTTACTTTGGGAAGTTCAAGAAAAGAAGATTGCTGTTACTCATCAATTCAGCCCTGTTGAGGCTCAGATAATTATATCTGGTCACACCCACCATCCTCAAATAGAGAAAGTTGGCGATAAGCTCCTTATAAACCCTGGAGAGGCTTGTGGATGGCTTACTGAGAAATCTTCTTTAGTTATTTTAGATTTACAGAGTTTAGATCCAAAGTTAGTATACTTTTAACCCACCTTTTATGCAAATAAAAGATAAGGTAGCAAATATTCCTTACCTTTTATCTATAAAGAGATTAGCTAACGAGATGAAGGTAGATGTGTATTTAGTAGGAGGTTTTTTAAGAGATCTTTATTTAAACAGAGAAGAGAATTTTGATTTTGATTTTGTTGTTGAAAAGGATGCTGAAAGGTTTTCTGTTGCTTTTTCTCGAAAGATAAACTGCAAATGGATTGTATTAGATAAAAAGGAGAGAACTTATCGAGTAATTGTAAAGAAAAAAGAGAATATTTATCACTACGATTTTTCTCAGCTAAAGGGAGATAGTTTAGAGGATGATCTTTTAAGGAGGGATTTTTCTATAAATACCTTACTTCTAAATGTGAATCACTTTCCTCATGTTCAGGTGATCGATCGCTTGGAAGCTATCAGAGATTTAAGAAAGAAAATTATAAGAGCAGTAAGTGAAGAAGTTATTTTAGAAGATCCTTTAAGAATCTTGAGAGCGTTTAGTTTATGGGCAAGGTATAACTTGCAGATAGAAACGCAAACCCTTAAGTTTTTAAAAAAACACAGAGAATTATTAAAAAAAGTATCTCCTGAACGAATAAATGAAGAGTTGTTTAAAATTTTAGATAGCTCCTATAGTTATTCGGTAATAAAAAAAATGAGTGATCTCTTTATTCTCGATGAAATCATTCCTTACATAAGGAAATCCCGCGGGGTATACCAAGGAGGATATCATCACCTAGATGTCTGGGAACATTCTCTTCAAACACTTTCTCGCTTTGAAATTCTTTACCGCCGAAGATTGACTAAGTCTTCAGAGATAGTTGATTATCTTAATCAGGAGTTAGCTAAAAATAGGAAGAGAATTCACATTTTAAAACTTGCCTGTCTTCTTCACGATATTGGTAAACCTTTTGCGAAGAGGGTCAAAGGTAAAAAGACTATATTTCATACTCATGAGAAGATAGGAGCAGAGGTAGCTGAGGAGTTTGCTCAAGAGATTAAACTATCGGTAAAAGAGAAAGAAGTTCTTAGGAAATTGATTTTTTGGCACTTAAGGCCAGGTTACTTAGCAGGAGAGATTTTCCCCTCCCAGAGGGCAATTTATAGATTTTTTAGAGATACTGATGAGGAAGGAGTTTCGGTTATTCTTTTATCTTTAGCGGACTGGCGGGCTACCAGAGGGCCACTCACTAACAGAAAGAAGAGATTAATCCATGAGAGAGTGATGTTTAAACTTATTGATTTTTACTTTAATGAAAGAAAAAAGAAACCTCTATCTAAGATAGTGGATGGATTTGATATAATGAGAAGGTTTAATTTGGCTCCCTCTCCCTTGGTGGGAGAGATACTTGCTAAGATTAAGGAGGAGCAAGCCTTGGGTAATGTGAAGAGTAAAAGGGAAGCTTACCGAGTAGCTAAGGCTTATCTGGAAGGGAGGAAGAATGCTTATAAAAGGGATGGAAATTAAGGTAGTTAAGAGGGATATCACCGAGGCAAATACCGAAGCGATAGTTAACTCTGCTAATACTCATTTCCTTATGGGAGGAGGAGTAGCTAGGGCTATAAAAAGAAAGGGTGGGGAAATAATTGAAAGAGAGGCTCAAAAACACGCTCCCGCAAAAAAGGGGGAGGCTATTATTACTAAGGCTGGCGCACTGAAGGCTAAGTATGTGATTCATGCAGTAACTATGGGGTTAGATTTTAAAACTAACGAAGAAGTAATTAGAAAAGCCACTGCTGCTACTTTACGCTTAGCTCAGAGCAAACGTATTCATTCTCTTTCTTTCTGTGCTTTAGGGTGTGGCACAGGTAAACTTTCCTATTCTCTCTCTGCTAAGATAATGGCTCAGGAAGTGTTCCGTTACTTAAGAGAAATCGAAAAGCCGTCTCTTAAAAAGATTGTTTTTGCTCTCACTTCCCTTCAAGCATTGTCAGTTTTCAAAAAAAATCTTTTGGGGTACTTAGATTATATCAGTAAGAAGGTATGCCAAGGCCCCTTTCTCACTGTAGATGGGATAGTAGAATTCGCCCAAGGAATTGTGATGATAGAGAGAAGTAATCCTCCTTTTGGTTGGGCTCTCCCTGGAGGGTTCGTAGATTATGGCGAGAGTGTGGAAGAAGCGGTAAAAAGAGAAGTGAAGGAGGAGACGAATTTAGATTTTGTAAACTTTAAGCAGTTTAAAGTTTATTCTAATCCTAACCGGGATCCTCGATTTCATACTGTTTCGGTAGTGTTCGTAGGGAAAGGAAGAGGTCATCTTCTTTCTTCTTCTGATGCTAAAAATGCTCAAGTTTTTAGATTGGATAGTTTGCCTAAGAAAATAGTGTTTGACCACGCTAAGATAATAAGAGAGTACATCAAAGAAAAGAAAAAATGGTTTCTATAGATGGTTCTTATCTAGAGGGAGGAGGTCAGATTTTAAGGACAGCTTTAGGACTTTCTACTATCTTAGGGGAGGAAGTAGAGATATTTAATATAAGAAAAAAAAGAAAAAACCCTGGATTAGCAACTCAACATCTGTATGTAATCCAAGCTTTCCAGAAAATATTCGCTGCTTCCTGTCAGGGAGCTTCTCTTGGTTCTCAGAGAATTCATTTTCTTCCTTCTTCAGAAGTTAAGGCTTCCTCTATCTTTTTAAAAACAGAGACAGCTGCTTCTATTGGGTTAATTATTCAAGCAATTCTTTTACCGGTTGTAATCTTAAATAAAGAAGTAACCTTAAAAGTAGGAGGAGGGACAGCGGGGAGGTGGGCTCCTCCTGTAGATTTCTATCCTAAAGTGGTATTTCCTCTTCTAAGGATAAACGCTCATCTCCAGGTAATGAGGAGAGGATACTATCCTAAAGGAGGAGGGGGAGTTTCTTTAAGAGTAAAAAAAAGTGACTTAAGAGGCATTAATCTTACCCAGAGAGGCCCCTTTCTTAAGGTATCTATAACAAGTATTGCTTCCTCTTCTCTTAAGGAGAAAAATGTAGCTCAAAGACAACTCTACCAAGCTAGGGAGTTGTTGAAAGAAAGTTACCCTAACTTAGAGATTGAGGAGAGATTCTTTTACGCTGATACTTTCTCTCCTGGCTCCGAAATTTACCTCTGTGCTTATTTTAGTAACACTATCCTCTTTAGTGATAGTTTGGGAGAAAGAGGTAAATCAGCAGAGAAAGTAGCTTACCAAGCAGTAGCAAAACTTAAAGAAGAAATAGAAAGTGGAGCCGCTTGTGATAGACATCTTGCCGATCATCTTATACCTTACATGGCTTTCTTAGGAGGAGAATTTCTTACATCTCAAATTACCTTGCATACCTTAACTAACATTTGGGTTTGTGAAAAATTCTTGGGAAAAAAGTTTTTTGTGGAGGATAATTTAGTAAAGAGTATCTCCTAACTATGCAGGATCTTTCTTTGCGTTACATAAAAGGGATAGGTCCTAAGTTAGCTAATGCTTTAGCAAAATTGAAGATTTATAGTGGGAAAGATTTACTTTATTATTTTCCCTTGCGTTATCAAGATAGGCGCTATGTAACTCCCATTAAAGACATAAGAGAAGGTGCTTATTTTTTAGTAAAAGGGAAAGTTATGGCAAGGAATGTAAGGGGAGTTAGGCGTTTCCTATTTGGTAGAAAGATCTTTGAGGCAATTGTTTCCGATGGAAGTGGTTTCTTAAACTGTGTATGGTTTAATCAACCTTATCTTAGAAATTATATAAATGTGGGAGACGAACTTCTCCTTTATGGGAAAGCTACTCTCTTTAAAGGGAATGTTCAGTTTATCTCTCCCGAATATGAGAAGTTTTCTTCAGTGGATTCCTTTAACTTTGGGAGAATTGTTGGTTTCTATCGCCTTGTAGAGGGAATTACTCAGAAAAGGATGCGGAAGATAATCTTTGAGGGGCTAAAGAAGTTTTCATCTCAGCTTTTCGATTCTCTTCCTTTCTACATAAGAGAGGAGAGAAAAATTCCTAACATAAGAGAGGCTTTAGAAAATATCCACTACCCTCCTACATTTCAAGATGCTAATTTAGCCAGAGAAAGATTTATATTTGAAGAACTGTTCTTTTCTCAAATCATGGTTTACTTAAGAAAAGCAAGGAGAGTTTTAACTAAAGGAATACCATTTAAGGTAGATAAAGATTTTATAGAGAAGATTAGAAGAAGGTTTGATTTTTCTCTTACCTCTTCCCAAGAAGAGGCACTTATTCAAATTCTTGAGGATATGAAAAAACCCTATCCTATGCACCGCCTCCTTCAGGGAGATGTAGGTTCAGGTAAGACTGCTGTAGCTATCTTCGCTATAGGAGTATGTGTTTATTCAGGGTATCAAGCAGCAGTTATGGTTCCTACTGAAGTTTTGGCTTTTCAACATTATCAGACTTTCAAGAGTATTCTAGCTCCTTTAGGATTTAGAATAGATGTTTTAGTTTCTTCCCTCTCTAAAAAGATGAGAAAAAAAGTAGTAACTTCTTTAAAGGAAGGGAAAACTAACATTGTTATAGGTACCCATTCTCTTCTTGACGAGAATGTAGAATTCAAAAATTTAGGTTTGGTAGTAATAGATGAACAACATAAGTTTGGAGTAGCTCAACGTACCCTTTTACCTAAAAAGGGTAAAAATCCCGATTGTTTGATTATGAGTGCTACCCCCATTCCTCGTAGCTTAGCTTTATCCCTCTATGGGGATTTAGATCTTTCCCTCATAAAGCAACTACCACCTAACCGTTACCAGCCTCAGACTATTGTTGTAAGTCAAGGAAATAGAGAGTGGGTATACAGGTTCATCAAAGATAAATTGAGAGAAGGCAGGCAAGCTTACATAATTTACCCTGTTATTGAGGAATCCAGACTTCAGGATATTCATTCTTTGAATCAGATGTATGAGAGATTAAAAAAAATATTTACTCAATTCCGTATAGAAGTCTTTCATGGACAGATGCCTAAAAAAAGACGGTTGGAGATAGTAGAAGATTTCAGGAAGAATCGTATCAATATTTTAGTTGCCACTACTGTAGTTGAAGTAGGGATAAATATTGAGAATGCTACGGTGATGGTAGTAGAGAACCCCGAAAGATTTGGTCTTTCTCAGTTACACCAGCTACGAGGTAGAATTCGCCGCTCTACTTACAAACCTTACTTTATTGTTGTTATGTCTGAAAATATAGGAGAGAATGCTCGTAAGCGGATAGAGGTTATCAAGGAGACCAGCGATGGATTTAAAATTGCTGAGGATGATCTTAAATTAAGGGGCCCAGGGGATTTTTTTGGACACCTGCAGTGGGGTTTTCCTCATCTTAAGATAGCCAACCCTTTGGAGGATCTAGATAATCTTAGATGGGCAAGGAAATTAGCTTACCAGGTAGTAAAAAATGACCCCCATCTTAGGAAACCTTACCATAGATGTATAAAAGAATACCTTGATTTTTTGATAGGAAAATGAAGGTAATTAGAGGAATTTTTAAAAATCGGTATTTGACTGTGCCTAAAGGGATAAGAGCCGTTTCCCTAAGAGTAAAGAAGTCTCTATTTGACTTAATAAGAGAGGAAGTAGCTGAGGCTAAAGTATTGGATCTTTTTAGTGGGTCAGGGTCCTTAGGGATAGAAGCTCTTTCTTTAGGAGCAAGTGAGGTTGTATTTGTAGATATAAAAAAGAGTTCCATAGATACTATTTATAAGAACCTGGCCACCTTGAAGGCTTCCACAAAAGCTACTCTTGTTCTTAAAGATGCTTTTAAGGCGATAAAGGATTTTTACGCTCAAGAGGAGAAATTCGATATTATCTTCTTAGATCCTCCTTACTATAAGGGTCTTTCTACAAAATCCTTGCAAACCTTAGATGAATATGATATATTAGCTTCTCACGGTTTGGTAATAACAGTCTGTTATTACAAAGATAACATAGATAGAATATTTAAGAGTTTTTCTAAGGTTCTCTCTAAAAAGTATGGTCAGACTCTTCTTTTGATTTATAAAAAGAATGGAGAAGGTTCTTTATCCTGGAACTTTTGATCCTATTACCTTAGGTCATCTGGATATCATAAAACGAGCCGCATCTATTTTCTCTCAGCTCATCGTGGCGGTAGTAAAGGCTCCTTCTAAACCTACCCTTTTTTCTTATCCTGAGCGAGAGGAGATGGTGAAGAAAGCAGTGAGGGGCTTAAGAAATGTGAAAGTAGTAGGATTTGATGGTTTAGTGGTAGAGTTCGCTAAGAGGATGAAGATTAAGATAATTTTGCGAGGGTTACGGATGACTTCTGATTTTGAGTACGAATTCCAGATGGCTTTAACTAACAGGAAGCTTGCTCCAGAAATAGAAACAGTATTTCTTATGCCTCACCCTCAGTATTCTTATATTTCTTCTCGCTTAATCAAGGAAGCAGCTGGCTTGGGAGCGGACCTAAAGGCATTTTTACCTTTGGTTTCTCTTCGTGCTTTAAAGAGAAAGATTAATGAAAGTAGCGATAAATAAAATTCCCCAGGAAGGTCTCCTTGTAGAAGAAGATATTTCTGCTCAGAGTTGGGATATGGATAGTTTTGATATAAAATTCGTAGATGATATTCATATGGTTTGTGAGTTTTTCAAAGTAGGTAAGGATATTTTAGTAAAGACAGAAGTTACTACTCACCGTATAATAACTTGCTCTCGATGTCTCCAAGAGGTAGGTCAGAAGGTAGTCCAAAAATTTGATTTTTACTATCCTATCTCTCAACTTGGAGATTATTTAGAGATGGACGAGAGAATAAGAGAGCAGATTCTCTTGGAATTTCCTATGAAAGTACTATGTCGTCCTGACTGTAAAGGATTATGTCCAGGATGTGGAGCAAACTTAAATTATTCTCAATGTCAGTGTGCAAAAAAATCAAATTAAGAAGAAGAGGAGGAGGAGGAGATGGCTCACCCTAAGAGAAGACATTCTCACTCTCGCACGAGAAAAAAGAGAACGCATCAGAAATTAAGTATCCCTACCCTTGTTCCTTGTAAGGAGTGTGGAAGACTAAAACCAGCTCATATGGTCTGTCCCTTTTGTGGGTATTACCGAGGTAAAGAAATAGTAGTTATAGAAAAAGAGAAAAAATAATGGGGTATAGAATAGGTTTGGATATTTCTGGAGGAGATTACGCACCTCTAGAACCTCTTAAAGGGGCTTACTTAGCTGCTAGAGAACTGGACGTTCCTTTGGTTTTAATAGGAGATAAAGATGAGATAGAGAGAGAAGCAGTAAAGGAGAGAATAGATCTGAGTAAGTTTTCCATAGTGGAGGCAAAGGAGAAGATAGATATGAATGATTTTCCAGTTTCTTCTGTGAGGAGGAAGCGGGATTCTTCCATAGTGAAAGGGATACTTCTTCTAAAGGAAGGTAAAATTGATGCTTTTGTCTCTTGTGGGAATACTGGGGCTGTAGTGTGTGCTGCTACTTTAGAGGTAGGTTTAATTGAGGGGATTGAGCGGGCAGGAATTGCTGTATTAGTTCCTACTTTAAAAGGAGTATGCTTAATTATAGATGTAGGAGCAAACATCGATCCAAGACCCCTTCACCTTTTTCAATATGGGATAATGGCTTCGGTTTACTATTCTTTAGTTTTAGGGAAAAATAATCCCAGTGTAGGTCTCCTTAGTATAGGAGAGGAGGCTACTAAAGGTCCAGATCTTATAAAGAGTACTCACCGCCTCTTTACTCAGGCTCCTTTAAACTTCGTAGGGAATTTAGAACC
Organism: uncultured Planctomycetia bacterium; assembly: GCA_964536865.1. Lineage (GTDB taxonomy): Bacteria > Omnitrophota > Gorgyraeia > Duberdicusellales > 4484-171 > B7-G16. The sequence goes on along the minus strand of CAZHYN010000002.1, from coordinate 60,245 downwards.
AAGAGATATATTCTTAGGAAAATGTGATTGTATTGTCTGTGATGGATATATAGGTAATGCTGTTTTGAAAGTCTCTGAAGGATTTGCTGAAGCTATGGAGAGATTTCTATTAGATAATACTAGGAAGGAGTTCTTAGGTAAGTTAGGACTCCTTTTCGTTAAACAGAGTCTAAAGGGGTTTAAAAAAATTACTGACTATGCAGAGTACGGGGGAGCTCCTCTTTTGGGAATAGATGGGGTGGTAATTATTGGCCATGGACGTTCTCATGCTTACGCAGTTAAGAATGCTATAAAAGTAGCTATTCAAGAGTTGAACCGAGACTTAAATAGAGAGATAAAGAGGAGGGTGGATGAGGTCTGCCAAGATAGTAGGATTAGGCAAATACTTACCTTCTAAGATTCTTACCAATTTTGATTTAGAGAAGATGGTAGATACTACTGATGAGTGGATTACTACTCGAACTGGAATAAAAACGCGCCACGTAGTGGAAAATAACACTCCTGCTTCTGTTTTAGCCAAAGAAGCTTCTTTGATAGCTTTAAAGAGAGCAGGGTTAAAGCCTAGAGATTTGGATTTAATAATCGTTGCTACTATTACCCCTGATACTCAGTTCCCTTCCACTGCTTGTTATTTACAAGATTCTCTAAAGGCAAAGAGAGCCTGTTGTTTCGATGTCTCTGCTGCCTGTGCTGGATTTGTCTATGCTTTGACCTGTGCTTGGCAGTTCTTAAAGGGCGGGTTTTATAAGAATGCATTAGTGGTAGGTAGCGAAGTTCTCACTTCTATTACTGATTGGGAGGATCGTTCTACTTGTGTCCTCTTTGGAGATGGTGCAGGAGCAGCAGTATTAGTGCCTAGCAATCGGGATGGTTTCTTAAGTGCTTATTTAGGAGGGGATGGTTCTAAGAGTGATCTTCTCATACTTCCCGGCGGTGGTTCCCGGTGCCCTGCTTCTCCAGATACAGTAAAAGAGAGACTCCATTATATAAAGATGAAGGGTAATGAGTTGTTTCGTATAGCGGTACGGATAATGGTCGAAGCTGCTCAGAAAGCTTTAAAAAGGGCAGGGTTAAGAAGAAAAGATATAGACTTACTTATCCCTCATCAGGCAAATATAAGGATAATCACGGCAGTAGCTAAACGATTAGGATTAACTGAAGAGAGAGTATATGTTAACATTGAACGTTATGGAAATATGTCTAGTGCTTCTTCTGCAGTGGCTTTATGTGAAGCTTGGGAGGAAGGTAGGATTAAAAAAGGAGATGTGGTAGTTTTAGATGCTTTTGGTGGGGGTTTGGTTTGGGGAAGTAGTGTGATAAAGTGGGTATAGAGTGAAGGCATTGGTTTTTCCTGGACAAGGAGCTCAGTATTTAGGGATGGGGGAAAGTTTCTATGAGGAATTCCCCGAAGCTAAGCAAATTTTTTCTATTGCCGAGGGAGTTGTAGGTATTGATTTAGCTAAGGTGTGTTTTCAAGGTCCTCCAGAAGAGCTAAAAAAAACCAACATCCAGCAGTTAGCGATTTTAGTAGTAACTGTTGCTGGATTAGAGGTATTAAAAAAGAGAATGAATATATTAAAAGAGATAAGTTATCTTTCCGGATTAAGCTTAGGAGAGTATACTTGTCTTTATCCTGCAGAGGTTCTTGCGTGGGAGGAGTTAGTATATTTGGTTAAGGAAAGAGCATTAGCTATGGAGGAAGCTAGTTTAGAGAATCCTTCATCAATGTTAGCTGTGATTGGGATGAAGGAGGAGGATTTAAGGAAGAAAGAAGGAGAATTAGGTTTCTACATTGCTAATATTAATTCCCCTCACCAGGTGGTTATTTCTTTGAGTAAAGAGAATAAGGAAAGAGTAAAAAGAGAGCTAAAAAATTTAGGAGCAAGGATAGTAGAATTGGCAGTAAGTGGGGGTTTTCATTCTCCTTTTATGGAATCTGCCAGAAAAAGGCTGGAAAAAGTTATAGAAAACCTAAAATTTAAGAATGCAAAGATTCCTATTGTAAGCAACTTCACAGCTACTTCTCATTACCATGCTTGGGAGCTAAAGAGGAATCTTCTAAATCAGTTAGTTTCTCCCGTAATGTGGAGGAGATGTGTCGAATTTATGGTAGAGAAAGGGGTTACTACCTTCGTGGAAATAGGGCCCTCTAAGATTTTACGAGGGTTAATAAGAAAGATTTCTCCCCAGAGTAAAGTGATCAATTTCGAGAGTGCCAAAGATTATTCTCAATTAGAGAAGGAGGCTTAGTATGGAGTTTAAAGAGAAAGTAGCCATTGTTACTGGTGGTGCACAAGGTATTGGTAAAGAAATTAGTAGAAATTTCCTAAGTAGAGGGGCTTATGTGGCAGTATTCGATGTTAACGATGCTCTTCTTACTCAGCTGAAGGAGGAGTTAAATTCTTCTCATCTTTTGACTTTCTGTGTAGATGTTACTAAGTTAGAAGAGGTAGAAAATAATGTTAACAAAGTTATTGACAAGGCAGGTAAAGTTGATATATTAGTTAACAATGCAGGGATAACTAGAGATAATCTGATCTTAAGGTTATCTGAGGCTGATTGGGATAAAGTTTTGGAGGTAAATTTAAAAGGTGCATTTAACTGCACAAAAGCAGTGTTAAGATACATGCTCAAACAACACTACGGTAAAATAATCAATATTTCTTCTATTATTGGTCTCATAGGTAATGTAGGGCAGGCTAACTATGCTGCTTCCAAAGCAGGGTTGATTGGGTTTACTAAATCTTTGGCCAGAGAACTTGGTTCAAGGAATATCTGTATAAATTGTGTAGCTCCAGGGTTTATAAAAACAGCAATGACAGATCGTCTTAGTGATAAAGTAAAGGAGAAGATGTTGGAGAGAATTCCTTTAAATAGGTTTGGTGCTCCTGCAGATGTAGCAGGAGCAGTACTTTTTTTGGCTTCTTCCTTAGCTGATTATATAACTGGGCAAGTTTTGGTTGTTGATGGCGGGATGAGTTAAAGATGGTAAAAAGGAGGTAAGGCGATGGCAAACTTAGAGGAAAGGGTAAAAGAGATAATTGCTGAGCAGTTAGGAGTTAAGAAAGAGGAGATAAAACCAGAGAGTTCTTTTGTTGATGATTTAGGTGCAGACTCCTTAGATACTGTAGAGATAGTTATGGCGTTGGAGGAAGAATTTGGAATAGAGATTCCTGATGAGGATGCTGAAAAGATGGCTACAGTAGGAGAAGCGATAAAGTATATTGAAGAAAAAGTGAAAGCTAAAGAGTCCCAATAAACAGCTCTTTTAAAATAAATGACTATAAGACGTGTAGTGGTTACAGGGTGTGGTGTTGTAACTCCTCTGGGGACAGGAAAGGAGGAAGTATGGAGAAATCTCATTGCTGGTAAGAGTGGCATCGTAAGGATAACTCAGTTCGATCCTCAAGATTTCGATTCTCAAATTGCTGGAGAAGTTAAAGAGTTTGAGCCCTCCCAGTATTTTAATTCTAAGGAGATAAAAAGAACTCCTCGTTTTGTTCAATTCGCTATTGCTGCTGCTGAGGAGGCTCTCAAAGAAGCAGGGCTTAATCTCTCTCAAATAGATCCTTATCGAGGGGGTGTTATTGTTGGTTCAGGTATAGGAAGTTTGCGAGCGGTAGAGAGGGAACATAGCATTTTACTTGAGCGAGGACCTAAAAAGATTTCTCCTTTTCTCATACCTATGCTTATTACTAATGAAGCTGCAGGGCGTATAGCTATCCGCTTTAATTTAAAAGGAGTAAATTTTTGCACAGTTACTGCTTGTGCCTCAGGAGCACACGCTATAGGAGAAGCTTACCGTCTTATTCAACAGGATAAGGCAGATATAGTTATTTGTGGAGGCACAGAAAGCTGTATCACTCCTTTGGGAGTGGGAGGCTTTTGTGCTTTAAAAGCTTTATCTACTCGCAATGACCAACCTGAGAAAGCAAGTCGACCTTTTGACCGGGAAAGAGATGGATTTGTCATTGCCGAAGGCGCAGGGATCGTTGTTTTAGAAGAGTTAAATCATGCTTTAAAAAGAGGTGTTCCTATCTATGGAGAGATATGTGGGTATGGAGCTACTTGCGATGCTTACCATATCACTGCTCCTTCACCGGAAGGAGAACCAGCTAGTGTGGCTATGGAGTTAGCTCTGAAGGAAGCAGGTGTTAGTTTGGATGAGAGTATTTATATAAACGCTCATGGAACCTCTACCCAGTTAAACGATAAAATGGAGACCAAAGCAATAAAGAGAGTTTTCGGTGAGTATGCTAAAAGAGTCCCTATAAGTTCTACTAAATCAATGACAGGTCACACTTTAGGAGCTGCAGGAGCTATAGAGTTTATTATCTGCTGTTTGGTCTTAAGGTACAAGATAATTCCTCCCACGGTGAATTATGAACTACCAGACCCTGAATGTGATTTAGACTACACTCCTAATAAAGCTCGCGAAGAAGATGTCAAAGTTGCCCTGTCCAATTCATTAGGTTTTGGAGGGCACAACGCTACTCTTCTTATTAAAGAACTAAGCTAAAAAAGTATGGGGCTAACTCTAATAGAAAAGATTTTATTAAGGCATTCTTCTAAGAAAACTTTGGAGGATTTTCTTTATGTTAAAGTAGACTTCTGTTTTGGCAATGATGTAACCGCACCTTTAGCAGTAAAAATATTTACCCATGCTGGTTTTAATTCAGTGTTCAATCCTAAAAAGATAGGCTTTGTGTGTGACCATTTTCTTCCTGCTCGCGATTTAAAAGCTGCTAATAATGTCCAGTTATTAAAGAATTTTTCTAAGAGATATAAAATAAAAAACTTTTTTGATATAAATAGGTGTGGGATTGAACATATATTTTTGTTAGAGGAAGGGCTTATAACTCCCGGCACTCTCATTATTGGGGCAGATTCTCACACCTGTACTTTTGGAGGGATAGGATGCGCTGCTTTTGGAGTGGGTTCTACAGATTTAGCCTGCGCTATGAAAGAGGGAAGGGTATGGTTAAAAACCCCACCAGTAATTAAGATTATCTATAGAGGAAAGTTAGGCAAGTGGATTACAGGAAAGGATATTATTCTGTTTACCTTAGGCAAATTAGGAGTAGACGGGGCTTTATACAAAGCTATGGAATTTGCAGGCCCAGTTATAAAGAAACTTTCCGTGGAAGATAGGCTGACTATAACTAATATGGCTATAGAGTGCGGAGCTAAAACAGGAATAATTCAACCCGATGAAAAAGTGTTAAGTTATTTAAAAAAAGTAGCAAATCTCAATCTTAAAAATATAAGTAACTTAACATCAGATAAAGATGCCAAATACGAGGATATAATTGAGATTGATGTAAGCAGACTGCAGCCTCAGGTTGCTTACCCTCATCTTCCTAGTAATGTAAAGCCAGTGGCTAACTTTAGGAGAGTTAAATTAAATCAGGTGTTTATTGGGTCCTGCACCAATGGACGAATCTCTGATTTGAGAATGGCAGCCAGTATCCTTAAAGGGAAAAAGGTGAAAAGAGGGTTAAGAGTAATAGTTATACCTGCTACTTACAGGGTTTATAGGGAAGCAGAAAGAGAAGGGTTACTTAAGGTATTCTTAGAAGCAGGTTGTATTATCTGTCCTCCTACCTGCGGTCCGTGTTTAGGAGGACATATGGGAGTAATAGGTAAGGGGGAAGTAGCTTTAGCTACTTCTAACAGAAATTTTATTGGAAGAATGGGGCATCCCCAGAGTTTAGTTTATCTAAGTTCTCCTGCTGTGGCAGCAGCTTCTGCAATTAAAGGTAGAATTACTCATCCCCAGGAGGTAAGTTAAAATGGTTATTAAGGGAAGAGTGCATAAATTCGCTGACGATATAAATACCGATGATATCATTCCCGCTTCTTACTTAGATTCACAAGACCCTGAATTTTTAGGAGCTCATTGTATGGAAAACATTACTCCCCAATTTATCAAAAAGGTTAAAAAGGGCGACATAATAGTGGCAGGTAAGAACTTCGGTTGTGGTTCTTCTCGAGAACATGCGCCCTTAGCAATTAAAGGATGTGGGATAAGTTTAGTTATAGCTAAGAGCTTTGCCCGTATTTTTTATCGAAATGCCATAAATATTGGTTTGCCTATTTTGACTTTCTCTCATCCCGAGAAAATAGAGGAAGCTAATATTTTGGAAGCAGATTTGGATAAAGGAGTAGTCAAGAATGTAACTAAGAGGGAGATTTACTTTTGTGAGAAATTTCCCCAATTTATGCAGGAGATTATAAAAAGTGGAGGGTTGGTTAATTGGATAAAGAGGAAAAAGTAGTTTTACCCCGAACCACAGAAAGCCATTCCGCCCTTTCCTTGAAAAGGCGGGGTTTGGGGTTTATTCTTTACAGATGAGAAAAAAGTGGTAAGGTATCTTAAAGGTAAGTGAGGTTAGACGTATAATAATTTTAGAGATAAGTTAAAGAGAGGATTAGTTATGAGTAAATCTTACAGAATAGCGGTTATTCCTGGAGATGGTACAGGGCCAGAAGTAATAAGGGAAGGTTTGAAAGTTTTAGAAGCAGCTTCACAAAAATTTAATTTTAAATATGAGAAGATAATCTACAACTTAGGAGGGGAGAATTATTTAAAAACAGGAGAAGCCCTTCCCGACTCTGTTTTGGAGGAACTTAAGAAAGTAGATGCTATTTATTTGGGAGCTATCGGTGACCCTCGGGTAAAACCAGGAATTTTAGAGCGAGGTATTCTCTTAAGATTGAGGTTTGAGCTTGATCAGTACATAAATTTAAGGCCAGTGGTCCTTTATGATAAAAGATTTTCTCCCTTAAAAGATAAAAACGAAGAAGATATAGATTTCGTAGTAGTGAGAGAAAATACCGAAGGACTATACTGTGGAGCAGGAGGGTTTTTAAAAAAAGGAACTTCAGATGAAGTAGCAATACAAGAAAGCATCAACACTTATAAGGGTATAGAGCGAGCGGTTAGGTTTGCTTTTGATTATGCAAGGAAGAGAAATAAGAAAAAGAAAGTTACTCTATGTGGGAAAACTAATGTATTAACCTACGCTTTTGATTTATGGGAGAGAGTCTTCTATAAGATAGCCAAAGCCTATCCTGATGTTAAAACTGACTACGCCCATGTGGATGCAACCTGTATGTGGATGGTGAAGAGTCCTGAATGGTTTGATGTAATAGTTACCGATAATATGTTTGGAGACATAATTACTGATTTGGGAGCAATTATTCAGGGAGGGATGGGAATTGCTGCAGGAGCTAATCTTAACCCTCAAGGAGTGAGTATGTTTGAGCCTATCGGAGGTAGTGCCCCCAAATACACTGGCAAAGACGTTATAAATCCTCTAGCAGCGATATGCGCTCTAGCGATGATGCTAGATTTTTTGGGGGAAGAAGAAGCAGGTTTAAAGGTAGAGGAGGCGGTAAAGAGAGTAGTGAGAGAAAAATTAGAGGGGTTAGCTGCTGGCAGGATGGGATACTCTACTACTCAAGTTGGAGATTTGGTAGTAAACTACATAGGAAGTTAGAGATGAGGAAGTATAACGTAGCGGTGATAGGTGTAGGAGCAGTAGGGGTTGAGCTTTTACGCATTTTGAAGCAAAGGAAATTTCCTATAGATAATCTCAAAGTATTTGCTCGCTCAGAAAGGGATATAAGAGTTGATGGTAATCTTTACCATGTGGAATCTATAGAGAAGGAAGATTTCGCTGGCACAGAAATTGCTCTTTTTGCAGGGACGGAAGGAGCTAAAGGAGCAAGTAAATTATATGCACATAAATTTATAGAAGAAGGTGCAGTAGTAATTGACAATGGTTCTGATTTTCGTTTACAGGAAGACGTTCCTTTGGTTGTTCCCGAAGTTAACAAAGAAAAGATTCGTGAGCATAAAGGCTTAATCGCTAACCCTAACTGTACTACTATCCAGATGGTTGTAACTTTAGCTGAAATTTATAAAAAGGTAGGGTTAAAGAGAGTAATATTAACCAGTTTTCAGGCTACTAGTGGTGCAGGGAGAAGAGCAGCTTCCACTCTATGGGAAGAGACTAAAGAAATTGTAGAGAAAAATAAAGAGAGTGATTTTAATTCCTTAAGCAAGAAGTTGGAGAAAAAATTCGATGTTTTTGGGAATCAGATCGTTTTTAATGTTATTCCTCAGATAGGAGATTTTAAAGAACTCGGCTACACTACTGAAGAGTGGAAAGTAGTAAAAGAGACTCATAAAATTTTAGATGATTCCTCCGTTAAAGTTACTGCTACTTGTGTAAGGGTTCCTACGTTTACTTCTCACTGTGAAGCAATCTATTTTGAAACAGAGAAAGATACAAACATAGAGGAGATAAAGAATATCTTTAAGAACTCTCAAGGTGTAGAGTTTATCGACAGAGATAGTAATTACCCTTTACCTTTAGATGTAGAGGGAACAGATTTAGTTTACGTATCAAGGTTGAGAGAGAACCCCTTTAATAAAAATTCTTTCTGGGTGTGGTCTGTAGCTGATAACTTACGCAAGGGTGCGAGCTTAAATGCCATCCAAATAGCTGAGGAGCTCATAAAGGAAAATATAGTTAGGCTCTTTTAGATAATTCTGATTTTTCTGAAAAATTTACCTGCCTATTTCCTTTGAAGTTTTATCTTGATACTAACTTTTAGTTTTAATATAATGGCACAGATAAAAAGTTGCTTAAAACAGCGATGGTTAAGAATATTTTCTTAGAGATTGAATATGATGGGACGAATTACTTTGGATGGCAAATACAGAGTAAAGAGAAAAAAGCAAAAGGTCGGACGATTCAAGAGAAAATTCAACAAGCTCTGGAGAAGCTTTTTAATAAAAAGGTAAAAATTAACTACGCTGGCAGGACTGATAGAGGTGTTCATGCTTACAGTCAGTGCATTAACTTTAAGATAGATACTAACATCCCTCTAAAGAATATAAGATTAGCTTTAAACAGTCTTCTTCCCTCAGATATCTCTGTAAAAAGAATTAAGAAGGTTCCTTTAGATTTCCATGCCCGTTTCAATGCTAAATCTAAAATTTACCGTTATATAATTCTTAATAGAAAGAAATTTAATATTTTCTTAAGGTATTATACTTGGCATTTACCTGAGAAGTTAGATCTGGAAGTAATGAGGAAGGCAGCTCATCTTTTAGTAGGTAGCAAAGATTTTTCTTGCTTTGCTAAGGAAGCTAAAAGATATAAAAGTTGTAAAAGAAAGATTAAGAGTATTAAGATTACCAAAAGAGGTTCGTTTGTCTATATTGATATAGAGGCTGATGGTTTTTTAAGGAACATGGCAAGAAACATTGTGAGGTTTTTAGTAAGAGTAGGCAAAGATAAAATAAATTTGGATGAGGTAAATGCTATTTTAGAGAGAAAAATATCTTACTTTAATAAACCTGCTCCTGCCTGTGGTTTATATCTTTACAAGGTAAACTATGGATAAGAGTAGAACCCAGCACTTTGACCTGCTAAGTTTAGGTATGATTGTTTTTATTGCTATTCTTTCTTTAATAAGGTTTAACTATCTTCCTCAATACATAGATGCCTGGTGGCATCTTTCCTGTGCTAATGGATACATAGAGAGTGGAGGATGGGTAGGATGGAGTTGGTGGGATTACGCTCCTTGGGGTAGACCTCAAGTTTATCCACCTTTCTATCACTTTCTATTAGCTTTTCTAAAAAAAGGAGGAGTTTCTTCTATCAATGCGGTAAGGGTAACCGAGGTAATCATTCCTCCTCTCTTTTTCTTAGTGGCTTGGTATGTTTTAAGAAATATTGTTTCTTCTTTCTTTTCTTTTATCAACCTTTTAACTTTAAGCAGTTTTTTCTCCTTCTACACCTCTATTTCCTGTAATGTTCCTGCTAGCCTTGGATTAATTTTTGGTTTTTTTTGTTGGTATTTTCTAAAGAAAAAAAGATGGGTATCTTGTGCACTTTTTCTGACGCTATGTTTCTATACTCATGCGGGAGTTTTTTTGATTTTCTTTGTTTCTCTTTTTTTCCTTTTGGGGTTGGCTTCCTACCGAAGCGAACTTATAAGAATAATTTCAGGGGTAGTCTTAGGCATCCTTCCTTTGTTAGTCCATCAGGTAAAATATGCTTCTTATCTGCAGTTCTCTTTTACTAAGGAAATATACTTTCTTCACTTCAGTATTTTCTTAATAGCGGTAGGTTTATTTTCTCTATTTATTAATGTGAGGAAGGATTTTGGCACGTTCCTTTTTCTAGGTTACTTAGTAGGAAGTATAATAGTATTTGTAAAGTATCCTTTTCGTTTTTTCTCTGCCCAGGGAGCAATTGGTTTGGCTCTATTTTCCTCTCTGCTGTGTGAGAAGTATTTTAATTTAATTAAAAGTAATTTGGCTAAAAGAGCGTTTATCTTTACCTTATCTTTTTTTCTTTTCTTCTCCCATACAACTGTAGATTTGGAGGGAGGGAAACCTCGAATCAATCTCTTTAATTCTACTTACTATAATTTCCTTACAGGGAGGCCTTATGCTCTTTTGGAGGCTCGGTTCTTATTTTGGCCTCAATACTACTATCCTATTGTGGATGTGATTAAAAAAAATACCGAATCTTTCCAAATTATCTCCTCTAATCTAAAGATTACTGCTCAGATTTTCTCTTCTCTTGCTCAAAGACCTACATCTAACTCTCTTCTCTGGGAAGTAAAGACTCACTTACCTTCGGAGGCCATTTACAAATTTGCTAAGGTAATTATCTGGCTGAAACCACCGAATAAGGAACTTAATCTGCTGAGGAATAGATATGACTGGGAAAACATATATGAGAATGAGATTGCCTATGTGTTTAAGAATTCCCACGTTAAATTAACCGTCTCTCCTATTCCTGCAAGGATTCCCTTTAAGTATATCTATCTTCTTCTTTCTATTTTTTCCTTTATTTTTATTTTAGATAATGCTAAAATAAGGAAGAAATTATGAATTTTGGGGAGTCCCCTTCCTATGAAGAGAAGAGAAAATATCCTCGGAAAAGATGTATTACCCCCGTAGAGTACGTTATTCTTCTAGCACCTAAAGGATCAGGACTCATAAAGAATATAAGCGAAGGGGGGTTAGGTCTTCTCCTCGATAAGTATTTACCCCCTCAAACGATTATAAAAGTTAAATTTACCCTTCCCGAAGATGAACAGGCAGAACCTATTGAGACTGTAGGGAAAATAGTGTGGTGTCGGGAGACGGAGAACGGATACTTAGCAGGCCTCCAATTTTTGACTTAGGTTTTTTGTTGACATTTTTTTAACCCTTTGTTATGATTTCTTATACTAAAAGTGATGAATATTCTTAGGTTTCTCTCCAGTATAGGGAGCAACTTTTTAGGAAGATTCTCTAACGATATCGGTATAGATCTAGGTACCGCTACTACCCTAGTCTATGTAAAAGGGGAAGGGATAGTCCTATGTGAACCTTCGGTAGTAGCTATCTACAAAAACACCCACCAAGTACTAGCAGTGGGGGAAGAAGCGAAGAAGATGTTAGGCAAAACTCCCGGGAGCATTGTGGCAATAAGACCGATGAAGGATGGAGTAATCGCTGATTTTAATATTACTGAAGAGATGCTTCGCTACTTTATAAAGAAGGTTCATTCTCATAAAATCCTTACTCGCCCTCGCATTGTAGTAGCAGTCCCTTCAGGGATCACTGAGGTTGAGAAGAGAGCAGTGAAGGATTCAGCTCTTCGTGCAGGAGCAAGAGAGGTGATTCCTATAGAAGAACCTATTGCTGCTGCCATTGGGGTAGGTCTCCCTATCGCTGAACCACAAGGGAATATGATCATAGATGTTGGAGGAGGTACTACGGAAATTGCAGTCATCTCTTTAGGAGGAATAGTTTATGCTCGTTCTATGAGAGTAGGTGGAGATGAGATGGATGAAGCAATAGTTGAACATATGAAGAAGAACTACAATTTGATGATTGGGGAGAGAACTGCTGAAGAGATAAAGATAAAGATAGGTTCTGCTTATCCTTTGGAAGAAGAGATGGTTATAGAAGTAAGAGGTAGAGATTTAATTACTGGGTTACCAAAGTTTATTCGTGTCAACTCTGAGGAAATAAGAGATGCTCTTCAGGCACCTTTAAAAGATATAGTGGAAGCTACAAAGGTTACCTTAGAAAGAACACCCCCTGAGTTAGCTGCTGATTTGATTGAGAGAGGAATTGTTCTGTGTGGAGGTGGTTCTCTTCTGAGAGGATTAGACAAGTTGATTTCAGAAGAGACAGGGCTAGCTTGTTTTATCGCTGACGATCCTCTAACTGCGGTAGCTCAAGGAACAGGTAAGATTTTAGAGGAGCCCCGATATTTAAAGAAAATCTCTCTTGTATCTACCTTCTAAATCCAGGCTAAAATTCTTTGGTTATACTCTCTTGGTAGTCTTATTTCTGTTGACTTTTAAAAGAATTCTTCTAGTTCTATTCCTTTCTCTTCCCAATAATATTTTATTTCCTTCTATGGTTTCTTTGCGTATAGAGGAGTTAAAGAAAAAAAACCTAGATCTCCGTCTCACTTTAGAAAGGATGAAAGAGTTAGATGAGGAAAATAGACGTTTAAGAAGAGCTTTAAGCATTAAGGAGAGAAGGCCTGATTTAACTTATGCTAGGGTGTTAGGATTTTATCCTTCAGGGTTTAGAAAAGTAGCATTCATTGATTTAGGTAAAAATGACGGAGTAGTTAAAGGAACATTAGCTATAGATAATCAAGGGTATCTTTTAGGGAAGGTTTCTCAATCTTTTAACGAGTATTCTGAGCTAATTCTTCTTGACGATCCTTATTTCTCTCTTCCTGTATTGATAGAAAATAAGACTGCCGGACTCCTTAAAGGAACGCTTTCTGGATCCTTGAAAATTCTATATGTAGAGGGAGATAAGGATATAACTATCGGTGACAAGGTTTGGCTAAAGTATAGTGACCTTCCTATTACTGTAGGTAGAGTTCAACAAGTTAGGGAGACAAAGAACGATTTTTTCTTAGATATAGAGGTTAAACCTGAATCTAACGTGTATTCTGTAAATGAGGTTTTTCTTCTAAAGTGAGAATTACTCTTCTAAAACTAAGTATAGTCTTATTTATCTTTTTTTTAGTTGACTTCTTAAAGCCTTTTGGGTTCTATTTCTGTAGTGAACTTCTTTTTCTAGGTATTCTTTTTGTTTCTGTGAATATATCATTTCCCTATAGTTTAGGATTCGCTCTTGTTTTCGGGTTATTTAAGGATTTACTATCTTCCCAATCTTTGCTTTCCAATACATTTATTTTTATTCTTATAAATATATTTTTTACATTAGCTTTTAAATATTTTCATGGTAGAAACATCATAAAAAATATTGCTGTAGGTTTAGCTATAATTTCTTATGCTTTACTTAATAGCATTGAGATAGAGCAAATTCCTTTCTTTTTGATTTTTCTTTTTTTTATGCAATCACTATTTACATTTTTTATCATGGAGCGCTTTTTATTTAAATGGGTAGCAGATTAACTGTGAGAGTAATAATTGGAGGTTTTTTGATAATTATTTTTGGTCTTTTCTATCTTCAAGTTGTAAGAGGAAATTATTATCTGAGGAGAGCAAAAAGCAACTATGTGAAGATAATCAATCTTCCTTCTATCAGAGGTTCTATTTTTGATAGAAGAGGCATTCTCATTGCTCAGGACAAACCCATCTTTAATATAGCAGTGATACCTTACCAGATAGAAGGTAAAAAAGAATTTATCTTTGAAAGGTTAGCTGAAGTTGCAGATGTGGATAAAGAGATTATCACTATTAATTATCAGAAAAATTTTCAAAACGTTTTCTCTCCCGTAGAAGTGTTGATAGATGTAGATAAATCTAAAGCTTTAAAGATTAAGGAAGTTCTCCAGGATAATGTTCTTATAAGAATTATCCCTCAACGTTACTATCCTTTTAGTTATTTATACTCCCATGTGCTTGGTTATGTGAAGAAAGCAGAGGTGATTTATCGGGATATAAAAAGGTACGGCTATTCCCCTTCTCAGAGGGTAGGTATAAATGGAATAGAACGATTCTATGATCATTTCTTAAGAGGAGAAGATGGGGTAGAACTTATAGAGGTGGATTCAAGAGGTCAAGTGATGGGATTCTTAGGTAAGAGGAGTAAAAGGAAAGGTAGTGATATTTATCTTACTGTAGATACTCGATTCCAGAAGATAGCCTATCAAAGTTTAGGCAATTTTAGAGGAGCAATTATTATTATGAGTCCTCATACAGGTGAGATTTTTTCTTTGGTTTCTAAGCCTTCTTTCGATCCCAATAGTTTTATAGAAGGTAAAGATGTAGAGTATATATTAAAAGATAGAAGAAACCCTTTAATTAATAGAGCTATCCAAGCTCGCTATCCACCAGGTTCGGTATTTAAGTCAATAGTAGCTGTAGCAGGTTTGGAAGAGAAAGTAATTAATCCTCATACAACTTTTTTCTGTTCAGGTAAATTTACTTTAGCCGATACAGAGTTTAGCTGTTGGCGTAGGCATAATCAAGAGGATCTTTATGATGCCTTAGCTCACTCCTGTAATATCTACTTCTATAATTTAGGCTTGCGTCTTAAGGTAGAGAGAATAGCTAAGTGGGCAAAAATTTTTGGCTTGGATAGGAAAACACGGATAGATCTTCCTTTTGAAGGTAAGGGATTGGTACCAACAAGAATTTGGAAGAGAAAAGTTAAAAAGAGAGAGTGGTATGGTGGTGATACGGTAAATCTATCCATTGGCCAGGGATATATAGAAGTCACTCCTATTGAAGTGGTGGTATTTATTTCTGCTTTTGCTAATCAAGGTTACTTAGTTTGGCCCCATCTTCTTAAAAAGGTGGAAGAAACCAACTTTGTTCCAGAAAAGAAGCTAAGTTTGGGAGTATCTAAAAAAAGTATAGAGGTAGTAAGGGAAGGTCTAAGAGAAGCAGTGACAAGAGAGGATGGAACCGCTCATCTTTTAAGCTTTCTGGGATTAAATATTGCTGGGAAAACAGGAACTGCACAGACCAGAGGTAAAGCTCATGGATGGTTTGCAGGATTCTTCCCTTATCAAAATCCAAAGTATTCTGTATGTGTCTTTTTAGAGAATGGAGGTTCCAGTTATCAGGCAGTAAAAGTTACCTATCAACTTCTTAAAAGATTGAGGGAAGAGAATCTTATATGAGTCGAATAAGATTGGTGATTGTCATTTGTATAGTTACTCTCAATGTATGGAGTATTCTTTCTCTTTACAGTTCCCTTCATCAGGCGGGGGAGTTCACAAATGAACACATTCTTTATCGACAGATAGCTTGGATAACTATTGGATGGGTGGTTTTATTTTCTTTCTCTTTTGTAAACTACAGACTATACTTTGACTTAAGCATTTTTCTTTATATATTGAACTTAGCGCTTCTTATAGGAGTGAAGTTATTAGGTAGAGAGGTTATGGGAGCAAGAAGGTGGTTTTCCTTTCTCGGTGTGAATTTTCAACCTTCAGAGTTTTCTAAGGTAGTAACAGTGCTTATCTTAGCAAGATTCTTCTCCCAGAGTTCTGATAAAAATATTTTTACTAAGAAAGTATTGTTTCCTTTGGGGTTAGTCCTGTTAAGTTCTTTCCTCATTTTTAAACAGCCTGATTTAGGTACTGCTCTTATATGTATTTTTCTATTTTTTCTTATGGGTTTTTCTTCTTCCATAAAGAAGAAATACTTTACTCTTTGTCTAATTACAGGTCTACTTATTACACCGTTGGGGTGGCATTTCCTTAAGGACTATCAGAAAAAAAGACTTCTTGTTTTTTTGAATCCTAACTGTGAACCTTTAGGAGCGGGATATACAATTTTACAGTCAAAGATTGCTATTGGTTCAGGAAAGATTATAGGTAAGGGATTTCTTTCCGGAACTCAAAATCAGTTTAACTTCCTCCCTGAGCGTCATACGGATTTCATCTTTACGGTTGTGGCAGAAGAGTGGGGGTTGGTAGGTTCTCTTTTTCTTTTAATTATCTACTATCTAATATTAAAAAACATACTTGCTATTACTAAAGAAGTCAAAGACGATTTTGGCCGATATATTTTGATAGGTACAGCTTATCTATTTTTTCTGCATATCTTCATAAATATAGGAATGAGCATAGGGATGTTACCTATAGTTGGACTCCCTTTAGTTTTCTTAAGCTATGGAGGGACCCACCTTTTCTTCAATTTTTTTCTTTTAGGAGTTGTTTTTAATATTAGTAAGCAATGAACTGGTTACATTTCCAGAAGCCTCAGAGGTATCTGGATAATGAGTGGAATGTTATCAGGAAGAAACATTGGAGAAAAATAAAAGTAGCTATTTGTTTTCCTGATCTATATGAAGTAGGAATGAGTAATTTAGGGGTGAGAATACTTTATGCTATGTTTAATGAATTCAGCGACGTAGTCTGCGAGCGGGTATTTTTCCCGGGTTTGGATTTAGGAGGTTATTTAGAGAGGAGGAAAAAGAAGTTGTTTTCTTTAGAGAGTAAGTTACCTTTATCTAGTTTCGATGTTATAGGATTCAATCTTAGTTATGAATTAAATTTTACCAACTTTCTCTATATGCTTAAGTTAGGAGGAGTTCCTCTTAGAGGAGAGGAGAGAAAAAGAATTATTGTTCTGGGAGGAGGTATATCTAACCCCGAACCTCTGGCAGAATTTGTAGATGTGTTTTTCTTAGGAGAATTTGAGGAGAAATTGACAGAATTTGTTTCTATTCTAAGAAAATATAGAGACAAGGAATCACGTCTCAGAGCCTTAGGGGAAATAGAGGGGTTTTATGTACCAAAATTTTATTATGTAGAAGTAAAAGGAAGAAATTATTACTTTTCTAAGAAGTATAAGTACGCTCAACTCCCTCTAAAGAAGATTTATGTAAAAGATTTAAATAGCGTTTATTATCCTGTAAATTGGCTTACTCCTTATACCGAAATTATTCACGATCGCGCTCAGATAGAAATTGCTCGTGGTTGTCCCAACCGTTGTCACTTCTGTCAAGCACGTTGTTTCTATTATCCTTACCGAGAGAAGAAAGTGGAAAAGATTTTAAAGATTATGGAAGCAGTTTACAAAAACAGTGGATATGAGAATTTTTCTCTATTAGCTCTTTCCGCTTCCGATTACTCCCATATAGAGGAGTTAGTAGAGAGAGCTGAGGGCTTATTTAATAAGGAAAAGGTAGGGATATCTTTACCTTCTCTAAGAGTAGAAGATTTAGTAACTAGGCTCTATAAGAAACTCCTCAAAGTAAAAAAGGCCTCTCTTACTCTAGCAATAGAGGCAGGAACACCTCAGTTAAGAGAGAAGATAAATAAAAGAATTGATGTTGATACTTTCTTGGAAGCTGAAGAAATATTGAAGTCACTAAATTTAAGACACATCAAACTTTACTTTATGTTTGGTCTTCCTGGCGAAGAAGAGGAAGATTTAGTTTCTATAGGAGAGTTAACAAGAAAGATAGCTAAAGAGCTTAAAATAAGAGTTCATGTAAGTATAAATGTGTTTGTGCCTAGACCTTTTTCTTCATTCCAAGATGTAGCAATGGAGAGAGAGAATCTTCTTTATAGAAAGAGAAAACTCCTTCTTAAAGCTCTCAGAAGAGGGAATATAAAACTTTCTATCTCTAATATTAAGCAGAGAGTTATAGAAGCAGTGCTTTCTCGAGGAGATAGAAGACTCTCTAGAGTTATTCACAGAGCTTTTCTTAAAGGAGCGAAGCTTGATTCCTATACAGAGCATTTTAACTGGAGACCATGGGAGGAGGCATTTAGAGAAGAAAAGTTAGATTATCGATGGTATTTATTGCCATTTGTTAGTAATTTTAGTTGGTCTCACATAAGCTGGCGTGGATAAGAGATTTAAAATTAGAGTAACTATTAGAAAAGAAGGGATTATGAGGTATTTTTCTCAACTAGATTTAGTTAGGATTCTAGAGAGAGCTCTGAGGAGGACTCAATTACCTATATTTTTTACTCAAGGGTTTAATCCTCGGGTTAAGATGAGTTTTAATAAAGCTCTTAAGTTAGGAGAAAGAGGGGATATTGAGGTGACTTTCCACTTTAGAGAAAAGGTTGACGAAGAGTTGTTCAGGATAAAGCTGGCTAAAAATCTTCCTAAGGGAATTATAATAAGGAATGCAAAGATAGTTAACGGATAATAAAACGATGTTTTACTCTTTTGGCTTGGAAGAATTTTTTAGTAAATTGGAGAGTAATTTCGGGATTGAATTTTTTACAAGAGAAGATGTTTATGTAAGCAGATCGCCAGATGTCAGAAAAATGGCCGGTAATGGAACTGGTTTCTATTAGCTGTACTAACGAATATCCTTTGGTATGTGGGCTTTTTTCTCCAAAATAAGGAATTAAAGCCTTTCCATATTTTTCCATTTTTATTAGTTTGCATAATCTATCTATATACTCTTTAAGCTTCACCTTAGAAGTAATTATTTCCTCATTGCATTCAAAGAGATCCATTATCAGTTCGTAACCGTATATTTTCTTCATCTTAGTATCTTTTTTACATATTCAGGAAGCATTGCACTTCCCATATGGATATAAGGATTATAGTAATTTGTCTTAATCTTTAAAATTCTCATTCTCCTTTCTAAAAGATCAATACTAACATTAAAGAGGTCTATTTTCTTTGATCCTACTATGAGGGTAAATAGCCCCCCGATGTAGGTAGGCACAGCAATAAGATGAAGCCAAAAGTAAGGAAATATTCTCTTTAGAATTTGCCAATTCTCCTTTAGCTCTTCTTTCTGAAGAATAGTTGAGCCAGCTTGCCTAATCATTAATCCATTATTCTTTAGTACAGAGAATATATCTTGGTAAAACTTCTTAGAGAATAGGATTTTTGCACATCCTATCGGATCAGGAGAATCGACTATAACAATATCAAATTTCTCTTTCGTCTGTCTTAAGAATTTTGCTCCATCATCAATTATTATTTTTACTCGCCTGTCTCGGAAGGAATTTTTACAGATAGTTTTTAGATATTTTTTTGAGGCAGTAATTACATGTTGATCTATTTCTACTAAATAAACTTCCTTAACTGTTTTGTACTTTACTACTTCTCTTATTACTCCTCCATCTCCTCCCCCAATAACTAGGACTTTTTGAGGGTTGGGCGAAAGTAGCATTACAGGGTGAGTAATCATCTCGTGATAAATGAATTCGTCTCCTTCTGTAGTTTGGGTAGCACCATCAAGAACAAGGGTATTTCCAAATCTTTGAGTGCGATAGATTCTTAAATCTTGGTAAGGAGTTTTTCTTCGATAGAGAAGTTTACCTTTCAGTTGGAGTTTTATATCTGGATATAAAGTCTCTGTATACCACATCTAAAGGACACCTCGTTTAACTTCTACTACTTGAATATCTTCAGTATTAAATCCTTTTTTAATTACAGGAATAGCTTTATAAGGGTTTACTGTTCCACAGACAAATATATCTATAGCAGCGTATCCATATTCTGGCCAAGAGTGGATACTAAGATGAGATTCTTTTATTATCGCTACTCCTGAGATACCTCCATAGGGAGAAAATTTATGGAGATTTATTTTTAGGAGGGTTGCTCCACAAGCCTTAACTGCGTCTTCTAAGATTTTTTTTATAGTGGAAAGAGAGGAAAGATTTTTTGCCCTTCGGAGTTCTATAATGAGATGGGTTCCTGCAAATTTTACGAATCCGTTAGTAGAACAAAACTCCTTTTTCATCCCCCCTAACTGATATTATATTTAAATTCATAAATTTTCAATTATATTAAAACAGAAATTTTGGATTTTTCAAGAAAAAAATTAATTTTTTTTCCAATCTTCTGTTATAATACTCCTACCGTGGAAACTTTTCAATATTAGAACCCTACCTGCGAGAAAAAGAAGAAGAGAGGAGTTAAGTTTTGCTTACAGGAAATGTAGGACCTAATGCCTTTTTTGTATTTCAACAAGCTTAAGTAAAAGTAATTACTGGACTAGTGGGATTGAAAGTTAAAAGGAGCGATTGAAAAATTTAAAATATGTTTCCACCTTAGCGTCAAGCTCTTTCAAAAGAAGAAGAATTAAATTTCCTAAAGCAGCAGATAGAGATGATTGAGAAAAGGATAAAAGAAATTGAGAAATAGATAATATCTTGAAAAAATGAAGATTGCAATTCCTCTGGAAGGTGGTAAAATTTCTTTCTATTTTGGAAGATGTCTTCAGTTTGGTTTCTTTGAAATAGAAAATAATAAAGTTCTCAGTAAAGAAATTGTTGATGCTCCTAATTTATCAAAGAGACATTTCTTGTTATGCAGTAAGTTATCCTAAGTGTGGGATGAAAATGGTAAGAGCCTGAGGAGAAAATTCCCTTTAAATGAAAGATAAAAATTTTGAGTCAATTTTAGAGGCAATCAGGGATAATTTATCCAGGATAAAGCATAGATTACTTGTTATCAGTGGAAAAGGTGGGGTAGGGAAGACCACAGTTTCAGTGATTTTAGCGACGGGTTTGGTGAGGAGAAATTATAAAGTGGGTATTTTAGATGCGGATGTATGTGGGCCAAATATTGCCAAGATGTTTGGGGAAAAAGAAAGGCTTGAAGCAGTAGATTCAAAAATTAAACCCTTAGAGGTTGTGCCTGGTTTAAAAATTGTAAGTATGGCTCTGGTTTTAGATAATGAGAGTCAGCCGGTAATCTGGCGAGGTCCTTTAAGAACAACTTTGATAAGACAGTTTCTGGCAGATACTTTATGGGGAGATTTAGACTTTTTAATTATTGATGCTCCTCCAGGGACAGGAGACGAACCTTTAAGTGTGGCACAATTTATTCCTGATATCAGTGGAGCAATAATTGTTACTACGCCTCAGGAAGTAGCACTTTTAGATGTAAAAAAAGCTATTTCTTTTGCTAAAGAATTAAAAATCCCTATTATAGGGATAATTGAGAATATGAGTTCACTTATATGTCCCTGGTGTGGGAGAAAGATAGATTTATTTGGGAAAGGAGGGGGAGAAAAATTAGCCAGGGATTTTAATCTTGTTTTTTTAGGAAGAATTCCTTTTACTCCTTTAATAGTAAAATTTTCTGATGAGGGAAAGCTTTTAAATTTTAAAGAAGACAAGACTGGAATTGGTGAGATTTTGGAGAAAATACTTAATTTTTTAGAAAATGAAAACATATCTTGAGTGCATTCCCTGTTTTTTCAGGCAGGCATTAGAAATTAGCAAAATACTTAAAGTTTCAAAGGATAAACAGAAAGAAATTTTTGATGAGATAGCGAAAGCAATAATTAAATTTTCTTTAAATAACCCTCCTCCTTTGATGGGAAAAACCATTCATAATATTGTAAAAAAGATAATAAAAGAAGAAGACCCTTATTTTCAAATAAAGAGAAAAAGTAATTATTCAGCTTTAAAAATTTATCCTTATTTAAAAAAGAAAGTTTGTCATTCTTCTGATAGATTACAGAAAGCTGTAGAATTAGCAATTGCAGGAAATATTATTGATTATGGAGTGGGTTCTGATTTTGGCAAAGAGAGTATGAAAGATATGAAAAAGCAAATTTCTTTAAACAAAATAAACAGTAAATTTTTTAAGTATAAAGAGTTTAAAAAAGCCTTAAAAGAAGCACATTCTATTTTATATCTGGCAGATAATGCCGGGGAGGTTGTTTTTGATAAAGTATTGATAGAGGAGATAAAAAGTTTGTATCCCCATAAAAAAATAATTTATGTAGTAAGGGAAAGACCAATAATTAATGATGCTTTAATTTCTGATGCCTATTTTTGTGGAATTGATAAGGTAGCTCAAGTTATCTCTTCTGGTTGTGATGCTCCCGGAACCGTTCTAAGTTTATGTTCCCAAGATTTTCTAAAAATTTATAAAAAAGCGGATATGATTATCAGTAAAGGGCAGGGAAACTTTGAGGCTTTATGGAGAAAAAGAGATTGTATCTTTTTTCTATTTATGGCAAAATGTTCTGTGGTGGCAAAAGAAGTAGGAGCTAGAGTAGGAGAAAAAATTTTACTGTTTAATGCAGATTCTTGAAATTAAAAAATATCCTGACAAGGTTTTAAGAAAAAAATGTGAAGAGATTGAGGGGATAAGTTCTTATGAAAAAGACCTTTTTTCAAAAATGCTTTTTACAATGAGACGTTTTCAAGGGATAGGCTTAGCTGCTCCTCAAGTAGGGCTTCTTAAGAGATTAATTGTTGTTGATATTGGCGAGAAAGAGATTAAACTTGCCAATCCTAAGGTTCTTGAAGTTAAAGGAGAGGATAAGTTAGTTGAAGGATGTTTAAGTATTCCTCAAGCACAGGTTGAGGTAAAAAGAGCTTATGAGGTTGTAGTAGAAGGATTAAATGAGAAAGGTAAACTTGTTCAGATAAAAGCAAAAGGGTTACTGGCACGAGTCTTACAGCATGAAATTGACCATTTAGATGGGAAATTAATTATTGATTATTTACCTTTCTGGAGAAAATGGAAATTTAAAACTTCTTTCTGATGCCTCCATATGAAATCTTTACCAAAATTGTGATTATAAATTTAAGAAATTTCAAGGGGTAAATGATAAACCTTTGAAAACTTCTCCTCAATGTGAAGCTAATTTAAACTGGAAGTAAAAGATGGAGGAACAGAAGTTAAGAGGGGTTAATTTAGGAGGTTGGCTCCTAATGGAGGGGTATCTTCTGGGTGGAAGGAATATTCCCGAGAGAGAATTTAAGGAGAGATTTAGAAAAATTTGGGGAAAAAAGGAATTAGAGAAGTTTGAACAGGCTTTTCGTGATAACTTTATCAGGGAAGAAGATTTTAAGATAATAAGTAGTTGGGGAGCTAATGTAGTGAGAATTCCTTTCCATTATCGTATTATAGAGAAGAATAGTTTTTCTTACGACAAAGAGGGTATCTTTTGGCTGGATAAGGTACTGGTTTGGGCGGATAAATATAATCTTAAAGTGATTTTGGATCTCCATGCTGCTGTGGGTTCACAGAATAGAGACTGGCATTCGGATAGTAGAGGTTTAGCCCTTTTGTGGGAGAAAGAAAGTTACCAAAACAGAACTATTGCCTTGTGGGAGTTGATAGCCTCTCACTTTAAAAACAGAGAAATACTTTGGGGTTACGATATGATTAATGAACCTGTGATAGAGAAAAGAAAACTTAATATTCTTAAGAAATTCTATGGGAAGTTAATTAATAAGATAAAGAAAGTTGATAAGAACCATTTTATTATTCTGGAAGGCAATCTATGGGGGCAGGATATAGAGTTTCTACAGGATTTAATAGAACCTAACGTGAAAGTTAGCATTCACTTCTATCAGCCCTTGAGCTTTGTCTTTAATCTTACACCTTACTATACCTATCCTGGACGGATAGAAGAAAAAGTTTGGAATAGGAACACTGTCTATAAGTATCTAGAACGCTACTATAAATTCTCTAATAAAAATAAAGTAGAAATCTTTGTAGGGGAATTTGGGATAAACTGGCGTAATGATTTCTATGGGGAGAAGGAGTATCTTAAAGATGTATTAGATGCTTTCGAGACCTTCGGATTTAGTTATACTCTGTGGACTTATAAATCAGTCAAAAACTATACCTTTCCTGATGGCCTTTTTCAGTTGGTTCCTAACTTACCTTTTATATGTAGAGAAGGTCCAATATTAGGATGGGAGAACTATTTGACTGTGTGGGGTAAGAGAAGCAAGAAAATTATTGAATCTTGGCGGACAGAAAATTATATGTTAAATTATGATTTGGTAAAACTCTTAAAAGGCTATTTTAGAAGAAGTAAACGATGAAGATAATTCCTACTATCCTTACCGATAATAGAGAGGAACTTTTAGAAATGCTTAAAATAACTAAGGAGTTTACCGATTATGTACAGATCGACATTATGGATGGTAAGTTCGTTCCTTCTCGTAGTATTACCATAGATGATTTAAAAGAAATAAACTTTCCTATAGCTAGCGAAGCTCATCTCATGGTAGAGGATCCTTCCAAGTGGATTGAACCTTTTAAGGAGTTTGGAGCTCAAAGGATAATTTATCACTATGAAATATCTGAAGATCATTACCAGATAATCTCACAAATCAGGAAAAGCGGTCTTTCTCCTGGTTTAGCAGTTAACCCCTCTACTTCTATAGATGAGTTCAAGAATTTAGTAGAGGAAGTAGAAATGGTGCTTTTTATGAGTGTGAACCCTGGGTTTTATGGAAGTAATTTTATACCCCAGGTATTGGAAAAAATTGCCCAATTTAAAAAGTTGTTTCCTAATAAAAGGATAGGCATCGATGGAGGGATAAAGCAGGATAATTTGAAGTTAGTGAAGGAGTTAGGCATAGACTATATATGTGTAGGAAGCGCAATTCTTAAAAGTTCTAACCCTAAAGAGTCTTATCAACAGTTTAATATCTTATTAAATGAATAAGGTAGGCAAGATTATTCTTTTAATCACTATTATAACTGTTCCTGTCATGTTTTACTTTTACTTTAATTTTTTAGAGAGGGGCAAATCATTTATTACTAAGGGTGGGGTTCCTTCTTTGAAGGCAGAAAAAAAGACCCAAGTTGTTTTAATCTTTGATGACTTAGGAGAAAATTTAAGAGAGCTTAAAAAAATCTATGCTCTAAAGATTCCAGTTACCGTGGCTGTAATCCCTCACTTGAGGTTTTCCAAAAACATAGCATCCATTGCTTCCCGCTGTGGGTATTCTGTATTAGTGCATCTTCCTATGGAACCCAAAGAGCGTTTATCCTCCTTCTTAAGATATAGAAATAAGTTTATAACCACAGATCTTTCTCTGCGAAAATTAAACTATCTTTTGAAGTATCATCTAAATTCTTTAAGGGTAGCTATAGGAGCAAATAACCATATGGGTTCCAAAGCTACAGAAAATGAGAGGGTGATGAGAGCAGTTATTAAGGCCATAAGGGTTAGAAATATGGTATTTGTAGATTCTAAGACATCTCCTAATTCCTTGGCCTGTCAGATAGCTAAAGAAGAGGGAGTAAAGTGTGCAGAAAACAGTGGATTTTTAGATTCCCGTAGTTCTCCTAAAGAGATAAAAGATACTCTCTATAGTCTTTTAGCAAAAGCGGATAAAGAAGGTAGAGTTATTATAATTGCTCATCCTCGAGAAAATACTTTTAAAGTGCTGGAGGAAGAGCTACCTAAGATTAAAGAAAAAGTAGAGTTTATTACTTTAAAAGATTACTTCGGATTGTGAAAAAAGTTCTTCTTCACATATGTTGTGGAGTATGCGCTTCTTCTTGTGTGGAGAACCTGCATTCTCAAGGGTTTTACGTTGTGGGATTTTTCTTCAATCCCAATATTCACCCCTTTGAAGAATACCAACGAAGGAAGGAGAATCTTAAATTTATAAAAGAGAAATTTTCCTTAGAGATTATTGAGGGAGAGTATAATCCCAGAGAATGGTTTAAGATTTGCAAAGAGTATGCTAAAGAGAAAGAAGGAGGTAGACGCTGTCTTCTCTGCTACAAGATTAGACTTAAACAGACACAAAAGCTTTGTGAAAGTTTTGGTTTTAATTTTTTCACTACCACTTTAACAGTAAGTCCTCATAAGAAGGCAGAAATGGTTTTTAGTGTTGGTAAGAAATTAGATGAGAAGCGCTTTTTAGAGATAGATTTTAAAAAGAACGATGGATTCAAAAAAGCGATAGAGTTTGCTAAAAAGTATAACCTCTACCGTCAGGACTATTGTGGATGTGTGTATAGCTTTCAGGAGAGAAAATGGAAAAAAAGTTTTACTCCTTTAGCCAATACCTAAAAGAGAAGTTCGGAAAGCGTATCCACCGCATCAGCTTAGATGCTGGATTTAGTTGCCCTAATATTGATGGCATTTTAAGTAAACATGGCTGTATATATTGTAATAACAAAGCTTTCAGCATTTACACTCGTAAAGTTCTCCCTTTAAGAGATCAGATAATCCAATCGATAAATTACTATAAGAAAAGAATGAAAGTTACCAGTTTTATCGCTTATTTTCAAGCTTTCACTAATACCTATGCAAGTGTGGATGATTTGAGAGAAAAATATAATGTCATAAGAGATTTTCCTGAGATTGTAGGGCTTTTTATTTCTACACGTCCTGATTGTGTAGATAAGAAAAAGTTAGCATTGATTTCTCAGTACCAAAGAGAGTATTTAGTGTGGATAGAATATGGTCTCCAAACTACCCATAATAGAATCCTAAAGTTAATTAACCGTAATCACACTTATGAAGATTTTCTAAGAACTTTGGAGTTAACGAGAAGTTACGGTATCAATGTAGGAGTTCACATTATATTAGGACTGCCTCAACAGAGTTATGAAGAAATGATGTTAGATGCTGAAAGATTAGCTTCTTTAGACATCCAAGGAATAAAATTTCATATCCTTCATGTGTTAAAAGATACTGTCTTAGAGAGTTGGTATCGTGAAGGTAGATTGGAATTGCTATCTAAAGATGAGTTCGTAAGGATAATCTGTGATTTTTTAGAGATAATCCCTCCTCATTTTGTTGTTTTAAGGTTGGTCTCTACTGCTGATCCTGCTTATCTAATTGCCCCTAAATGGATAAACCAGAGAAGCAAAGTTTTATATCAGATAGAGAAGGAGTTAGAAAAAAGAGGCACCCACCAAGGATTTAGATATGAAAGTATTGGCTGTCCGTATTAGCCAGGGTAGAGTATTTAAAGGAGAGAGGGAATTAGCTTCTATTGGTAAAGGGTTAGCTATATTTGTAGGGATAGAGAGAGCTGATACTTCAACCAGCTTAGCTAAGATGGCTTCCAAGGTGGTTAACCTAAGAGTGTTTGAGGATAGGGAGGGTAAGTTAAATTACTCTTTGAAGGATAAAAACTACCAGCTTCTATGTATTTCTAATTTTACTCTCTGTGCAGATACACAGAGAGGACGGAGGCCATCTTTTGAGGAATCTATGCCTGGAGAGCAGGCTAGTAAATACTTTGAGGATTTTGTATCTTTACTTAAGAGAGAAAATGTGGATGTAAAACAAGGGGCGTTTGGAGAGTTTATGAAGATAGAGTTGGTGTTAGAGGGACCGGTGAATATAATCCTTACTACGTAGAGATGCACCCTATTCTTTTTAAGATTGGCTCTATTACCATATATACTTATGGAGTCTTGCTCTTTTTAGGAGTGACAGCAGGATATTTTTTCTCTTTAGTTCAAGTAAAGAGAGAGGGGATAGACACCAAAAGTTTTTCCGATATTGCTTTTTGGTCTTTAATTTGGGGATTTGTAGGAGCAAGGATATTTTATATCCTTTTAAATTTCAGATTCTTTCTAAGAGACCCCCTAAGGATAGGTTTGTCAAGAGCAGGTTTTGTTTTTTATGGGGGGGTACTTTTTGGTCTAGGGGCTTTCTATGTTCTTACAAGAAGGCATAAATTAGATTTTCTAAAGCTAGCCGATATTTTGGTGTTAGCTCTCCTTTTAGGTCATGCTATTGGGAGAGTAGGTTGCTTTTCTTATGGATGTTGTTATGGAAAACCTACTTCTTCTTGGATAGGGATAAAGTTTCCTCCTTCTTCGCCTGCAGGAAGTTTGGGAACAAAAGTTATTCCCACTCAACTTATTTCATCATTAGCTCTCTTATGTATGTTCTTGATGCTTTGGAGTAAGAAGAAAAGATTTTCTTTTAAGGGAGAAATTTTCTCTCTTTATTTTATTCTGTATGGTATGTTTCGATTCATTATTGAGTTTTATCGAGGAGACCCCCGTCCTTACTTAGGGAAGTTTTCTATTTTCCAGATTATTTCCTTGGGGATGATAGGCATAGGAGTATTTCTTTGGTTGTTTTTTCAGAGGAGGTTTAAATCTTCTAATCTTTGATTAATTTTTTAGAAGGACTATAATAACATAGATGGAGGTCTAAGTGATAAAGATAGGTTTAGCTCAAATAAATCCCTGCGTAGGAGACTTTGAGGGTAACTTTTCTAAGATTCTTTACTATATTGATAAAGCAAGAAAGAAGGAAGTTGATATAGTTGTCTTTGGAGAACTTTCCTTATGCGGGTATCCTCCAGAGGATTTATTGTTAAAGCCTCAGTTTATTGAAGAAAATATTCGTTACCTCAATCGTCTTAAAAGCTATACTAAGAAGATAAAAGTAATTCTGGGTTTTGTAGATAGGAGGAGAGACAAGATTTTTAATGCTTATGCTTTTTTTGAAGACGGAAAGTTAAAAGATATTTATCACAAAATTTATTTACCTAATTATGGAGTTTTTGATGAGAAGCGTTATTTTACCTCGGGAGAGAAAATTCCTTTTTACTTCTTGGGAGATTATAGTTTTTCAGTAAATATATGCCAGGATATTTGGCAAAAAAGTTATCTGGAGAGGCTTTCCAAGAAAAATCTTGATTTTATTATAAATCTATCCGCTTCTCCCTATCATTTGGGAAAAATTTCCTTAAGAAAAAGTATTCTTTCTCAAGCCTCCCAATATCTTAATTGTTTTCTCTTCTATTGTAATATTGTAGGAGGACAAGATGAGTTAGTGTTTGATGGTACAAGCATGGTTGTTTCTCCTTCAGGTAAAGTAGTGGAATTTGCTAAGAGATTTAAAGAAGATTTTCTTATCTTCAACTTTAATAAAAATAAACGTTTGGTCCCCCAGCAGTTGAGAGTTTCTTATGTTGAGGAGGTATTTGAAGCATTAAAGTTAGGGTTATTTGATTATGTGAAGAAAAACGGTTTTAAAAAAGTTATTGTAGGAGTAAGTGGGGGGATAGATTCTGCATTGGTGGTGTCTTTGGCAACCCTTACTTTAGGAAGAAAGAATGTTTTTGGTTTGATTATGCCTTCTCAGTACACTTCTTCTCAGGCCTTTGATGATGCTAAAAGAATCTGTAAGAATTTAAGGATAAAATTCTATACTGTGAATATTAGAGATATTTTCGAGGCTTATCTTTCTACCCTTAAACCATTTTTTAGAAATAGACCATTTGATAACACTGAAGAAAATATTCAAGCAAGAATTAGAGGAAATCTTTTAATGGCTTTTTCTAATAAATTTGGGTATCTAGTGCTCAATACGGGAAATAAAAGTGAAGTCTCTTGTGGTTACTGCACCCTCTATGGGGATATGGTAGGAGGTTTTGGCTTACTGAAAGATGTTCCCAAGACTATGGTTTATAAAATTGCTCGCTATATCAATAAAGTTTACAAAAGAGAAGTTATTCCCTCTTCTGTGTTTAGGAGACCTCCTTCTGCGGAGCTTAAACCTAATCAGAAAGATTCCGATACTCTTCCTCCGTATCCTCTTCTTGACCCCGTTCTTAAATTATATATAGAAGAAGATTTACCTTTTAAAGAGATTGTAGGAAGAGGATTTGATAAGGATTTAGTAAAGAGAGTAATCAGAATGGTGGATACTAATGAGTATAAGCGCCGTCAGTCCCCCATTGGGATTAAGATTACCCCCCGTGCTTTTGGAAAAGATAGACGCATGCCTATCGTTAATAAGTTCTTTAAATAGGTTTACTCTATCTGTAATGTAATTATGGATTAAAAGAAAACATACATAAGGGTTTACTTTTAAAATTTTTCTGATATAATAGTAAGTTAGAAATGAAGAAACTTCTTATTTTTATTTTCTTTTTTTCAATTTTAAAATCAAGTTTTGCCTTAGAAGTTAAAAGTTCTGCTTTTAATAATGGTGAGTATATTCCATCTCGGTATAGTTGTGATTCATTAAATTATTCTCCTCCTTTAGAGTGGGAAGATGTTCCTCCTCAAACTAAAAGTTTTGTTATTATCTGTGATGACCCTGATGCTCCTTTTAAAGTATGGGTACACTGGGTAGTTTACAATATTCCTTCTAATAGGAGAAAATTAGAAGAGAATATTCCCCACCAAGGAGTATTAGAGGATGGAACTTTACAAGGGATAAATGACTTTAGAAGGATTGGTTATGGTGGTCCTTGCCCTCCTCCTGGTGCTACTCATCGTTATTTTTTCAAAGTCTACGCCTTAGATACTGTCTTAGACCTTAAAGAAGGAGCTACTAAAAAAGAGGTTTTAAAAAAGATAAAAGGTCATATTCTTGATAAAGGAGAGTTAATCGGTCTTTATAAGCGGTGATTCATCTTTTATTAGTTGACATTCTCTTTTTCAATAGATAAGATAATAATACTATGTCTAATAAAGGAAGAAAGAAAGAGATAATTGAAAGATTTAAGGAACATCCTCAAGATACGGGTTCTGCCTCAGTACAAGTTGCTCTCCTTACTGAGAGGATAAATTACCTTACTGAACATTTGAAACGGCATAAGAAAGATTTTCATTCTCGTCGAGGTCTCCTTATGCTTGTAGGGAGACGTCGGCGCCTCCTTCAATATCTTAAGAAGAGAGATCCCAAAAAGTACGACGAGGTAATAAAAGAGCTTAACCTTCGTAAGTAATGGGTCCTTTTCAACTCACCCTTCCTAATATAGGAAAAGCTCCGCTGATATTTTCCTGGGGAGAATTAGCTCGCCAAGCTAATGGAAGTATAGTGGTTTCCTATGCTGATACAGTAGTTTTGGTAACAGTATGTGTTTCCAAAGAGCCTTCTCAGAATTTAGAATTTCTTCCTCTGGTAGTAGAATACCAAGAAAGAACCTATGCTATGGGCAAAATCCCTGGAGGATTCATAAAAAGAGAAGGTAGGCCTAAGGATACAGAAATCTTGTGTGCCCGCTTGATCGATAGACCCTTAAGACCTCTTTTCCCTAAGGGATTTCTTCATGAAGTTCAGATTATTGGGATGGTTCTTTCTAGTGATGGCAAAAATGATCCCGATGTTTTATCGATAAATGGAGCAAGCTGTGCCCTTCTTCTTTCTGATATCCCTTTTACTGCTCCTGTTGGTGCAGTAAGAATAGGTAAGTTAAATGGGGAGTTTATTGTTAATCCTACTTATGAAGAGAGAGATAAATCCTCAATGGATATTGTTATTGCGGGAAGCGAAGAAAAAATTATAATGATGGAGGGGAAATTCAGAGAAGTTAAGGAGGAAGAGGTATTAGAGGCTATAAAGTTTGCTCATCCGTTTATAAGAGAAATAATTAATGCTCAGATAAAAATTAGGGAGAAGGTAGGGAAGGAAAAAGCAAATTTTCCTTTTTATCAGCCACCTCAGGAGCTTGCTGATCTGGTGAAGGAGGTAGCTCTCTCTCAACTGGAGGAGATTTATGGGTTGGTTAAAAAAGAAGAAAGAGAATCAGCACTCAGCCAGATTGTTGAGGAGGTTTCTAAAAAAGTAGAGGAAAAAGGGCTTCCAGCTACTCCTCAAGAAATTAAAGTGGTTTTCTATGAGATTGAAAAGAGATTTGTGAGAGAGAAGATTCTTAAGGAGAAGAAGCGGCCGGACTCCAGGAAGTTGGACGAGGTAAGAAGCATTGAATGTAAAGTGAGTATACTACCCCGCACTCATGGTTCAGCAATATTTACCAGAGGACAAACGCAAGCTTTAGCCATCACTACTTTGGGAACCTCAAGTGATGAGCAGCTCATCGAAGCTTTGGAAGGAGAAAAATCAAAGCACTTTATGCTTCACTATACTTTTCCTCCTTTTAGTGTAGGTGAAACCAAGCCTTTAAGGGGTCCTACACGCAGGGAGATAGGACATGGCGCATTAGCAGAAAAATCTCTTCTAAGTGTAATCCCTCCCAAGGAGGAATTTCCCTACACTATCAGAGTAGTTTCTGAGATATTGGAGTCTAACGGGTCTTCTAGTATGGCTACTGTTTCTGCCGCATCCTTATCTCTGATGGATGCAGGAGTTCCTATCAAGAAGCCTGTGGGGGGGATAGCCTTAGGGTTGGTTAAGGAAGGTTCTTCTTACGCTATCCTTACTGACATTGCTGGGGTTGAGGATCATTATGGAGATATGGATTTTAAAGTAGCAGGGACAGAAGAAGGAGTTACAGCTATTCAACTGGATTTAAAGATAGATGGTTTAGATTATGGGTTAATCGAGGAAAGTCTAAAGAAAGCTAAACAAGCACGCTTATTAGTTTTAAAGAAGATGAACGATGCTTTGGCCTTACCCAGAGAGGGAATTTCCAAATACGCTCCTAAGATAAAATCATTTAAGATAGATTTGGATAAGATTGGAGAGGTCATTGGCCCAGGAGGGAAGACAATAAGAAGAATCATAAGGGAGTATAATGTAACTGTGGATATCGATGATGAGACAGGAACAGTTAGTGTGGTAGCTGAAACTGAGGAGTCTTTAAATAGAGCGGTGGAGGAGATTTTAAACCTTACCAAGGAGATTCAAGTAGGGGATATTTTTACAGGTAAGATTACTAAAATAGTCAATTTTGGCGCCTTTTGCGAAATCATACCTGGCAAGATAGGGCTCATTCATATTTCTGAGATTTCTGATAAGTATGTAAAAGAAGTTCGAGATTTTGTTAAGGAGGGAGATATTGTAAGGGTAAAAGTAATAAATATTGACTCCCAAGGAAGATTAACACTCAGTATGAAACAAGTTTCATGAGAAGGATAATAGTTCATCTCCAAGCAGTGATTTTTTTCTCTTTAGGGATAATGCTCCTTCTCAGTTTGGTTTCTTTTGTGCCTCAGGATATAAAATGGATAAGTTCCCCTTATAATAAGAATCCTCATAATCTTGTAGGAATTTTAGGGAGTTATTTAGCTTTCTTCCTTTTTTTTACGTTTGGAGTGGTTAGTTACTTTTTCCCCTTCTACTTTATATTTAAGGGATTAGAAAAGTTAAATCTTATAAGAGCCTATGGAGTTTCTCAAAAAAAGTCTGTCAAGGTTATCTTGTTTCTAATCCTAATTATATTCTTTCCTGCTTTAGTAGGGATTTTCTTTCCTGAGCCTGTAATCGTTTATGAAAAAGCAGGAGGGTTAGGATTTTTTATTTCGCATTTCCTCCGTACCTATTTAGGATTTTGGGGTTCATTGATATTTTTGTCTACCATTGTGGGTGTGAGTATTTATGCTTTGTTTAGTTATTTGTTCTTGGATGTTGTTTCTCTTCTTCAAGGAGCATTCTTTAAGTTGAAAGTAGTTAAAGAAGAGATTCTTTCTAGGAAGACCTCGGAGCTTAAGAGGAAGGTAAAAACTACTCCTCAGATAAGAATTTATACACCTCCTCCTTATCCTTCTAAAAGAAAGGAAGAGGTTATTCCCAAGAAAGAGGAAGTTGTTAGAGAGTCCCCTTCTTTGAGGGAAAAAGCTATTGATAAGGTTCAGGTAAAGAAGAAGATAGAGGATATAGAGAGGCAGGCAAAAAAGAGTTTTGAGCCATCCAGTTTCTCTCTTCCTCATATAGACCTTCTTAAAGTCCCTCCTGGCCTGGACGCTCGGAAGATGAAGGAGGATATAAAGGAGAACATTAAAAATTTAGAGGAGACTTTAGCCGATTTCGGGGTATCGGCAAAAGTAGTGAGTGTTCAAAAAGGCCCTGTAGTAACTCTTTATGAGTTAGAGCCTCAACCTGGAGTGAAGATTACCAAGATTACTACTTTAGCTGATGATATTGCTTTAGCTATGAAATCTTCCAGTGTACGAATTGTTGCCCCTATTCCAGTAAGAGGAACGATTGGCGTAGAAGTCCCTAATGAAAAGAAACATATAGTATATCTAAGAGAAGTTTTGCAAGAGCAGTCATTTGTTTCTTCTCCTTCTAAGTTAACTTTAGCTATTGGTAAAGACGTTAAAGGGGAACCAGTGATAGCTGACTTAAAGGAGATGCCACATCTTTTGATTGCAGGGACAACTGGTTCTGGTAAGACAGTATGTGTTAATTCCTTAATTTCCTCTATTCTTTTTAAAGCCAAACCTAATGAGGTTAAATTTATTCTTATTGATCCCAAAATGGTGGAACTTGCTCCTTTTAGCGGAATTCCTCATCTTCTTTCTCCTATAATCTATGAGGCAAAAAAAGCATTCGCTGCTCTTAACTGGGCGGTAGAGGAGATGGAGTCAAGATACCGACTTTTGGCTGAAGAGGGAGTAAGGAATATTACCAGTTATAATGAGAAGGAATTTCGTCTTCCTTACGTAGTTATTGTTATCGATGAGTTGGCAGATTTAATGAGTGTAGCTAAGGAGAGTATTGAGGCATCTATCCAGAGATTAGCTCAGCTATCCCGAGCAGTGGGTATCCATCTTATTTTAGCGACTCAGCGCCCTTCGGTAGATGTTATTACAGGAGTAATAAAAGCTAACTTCCCAGCACGTATCTCTTTTAAGGTTTCCTCTAAGGTAGATTCGCGTACTGTTTTAGATATCGTAGGAGCAGAGAAACTTTTAGGGAG
Organism: uncultured Planctomycetia bacterium; assembly: GCA_964536865.1. GTDB lineage: Bacteria > Omnitrophota > Gorgyraeia > Duberdicusellales > 4484-171 > B7-G16. The sequence goes on along the minus strand of CAZHYN010000002.1, from coordinate 25,983 downwards.
GGGAGATTTACTTTTTTTAAAACCGCAAGCATTTCGACCCATAAGGGCACAGGGTTCTTATATCGACGATGAAGATATTCAGCAATTAACAGATTTCTTAAGAAATCAAGGGGCACCTGTATATCAAGAGAAGATTACTAAAGTAGAGAAATCAACAGCTATGCATATAGAGGAAGATGAGTTGTTTGATGAGGCGGTAAGGATTATTCTTACTGCTCGACAAGCTTCTGCATCTCTTCTTCAGAGGAGGTTACGTGTAGGTTATACTAGAGCAGCACGCCTCCTTGATCTTATGGAGGAAGCAGGTATAGTAGGACCTTTCTCAGGAAGTAAAGCAAGAGAGATTCTAGTAGATCCAGATCTCTATCTAAAAGAGAAAGGGTTGGTATGAAGGATGAGTTATCTGCACAACTAAGAGAAGAGAGAGAGAAGTTAGGTTTAACTATTGAGGAGGTTGTAGAGGAGACTAAATTACATCCTTCGGTAATAAAGGATTTAGAAGGGGGCAACTGGGATAAGATAAATCCTACTTACTTGAAAGGGTTCTTAAAAATCTACTGTTCTTTCTTGGAGATTAGATTTGATGAGGCAAAGTTTGATTCTTTCTTCAGGGGAGAAAAGAAAGAGAAAAAACACACTCCCCCTATAGTTACTCCTCCTTTTAAAAAACACCGTTTCTTTAGAAGAATCTTATTTGGAAGTATTGCCATTTTTATAATTTTAGTTGGGATTTTATTTTTCTCAAGGAGGGTTTTTAAAACCTCTCCTCCTCTTCCTTCTCAAGGTAAGAAAATGTTAGTTACTTCTCCTTCCTCAGGCAAAAACCAACTTCTTTATGTAAGTATTACTGCAAAAAGAGATTGCTTTGTGATAGCAAAAGTAGAAGGCAAGATAGTTTTTGAAGGTACTCTTAAGAAGGGGGTAGTGGAAAGTTGGAGAGCTATGCGCCAGATAGAATTTAAATTTAGTGATGGTTCTGCAGTGGAAATAGAGGTTAACGGAAAACTCCTTCCCCCTTTGACGAGGTTACGTCAACCCATAAAGAGCTTAAAGATTACCCCTCAAGGAGTATCGGTAGAGAAATAAGCTACCTTGATGAGGAGGACTTTTTCCGTTGTCTCTTTAGGATGTTTCCGTAATCGTTACGATTCAGAGGTTATAGTTAATCGCTTTATCAAGAAAGGTTTTGATTTCCAAGAAAAGATAGATGCCCCTCATACTCTTATCATTAACACTTGTGGGTTTATAAAAGAAGCTAAGCAGGAGTCTATAGCGGCGATAGAGGAGGCAGTAAGACTAAAAAAAAGAGGAAAGATAAAGAATCTTATAGTACGAGGCTGCTTAGTAGTACGCTACGGGGATACGTTAAAAAAATTCTTTCCTCAGGTAGATAGATGGGAAAATTTAGTAGGTATTCCTTCTTGTGTGAGACAGAAAAGATTTGGTCCTTATCACTTAGACTTCTTAAAAATTTCTGAGGGTTGCTCCAATAACTGCAGTTACTGTGCTATTCCTCTTATAAAGGGGCCTCATAGAAGTAGAAATATTGAAGATATTTTAAGAGAGGTAAAATTTTTAGATAGAAGAGGAGTAAAAGAACTCAACCTTGTAGGTCAAGATATAACCAGTTGGGGTAAAGACCTTAATCCTTCCAAGGATTTAGTTTATCTTCTAATAAGAATCCTAAAAAAGACTAAGAATATAAGATGGATACGCTTACTTTACACTCATCCTAAACATCTTTCCTCTTCTTTAATTGATCTTATTGCTCATGAAGAAAGATTATGTAAATATATAGATTTGCCAATCCAACATATAAATGATAGAATTCTAAAGTTAATGAATAGAGGGGTGACAAAGAAGGAGATAATTCTTCTTATAGACAGAATAAGAAAAAAAATTCCTCAAGTATTTTTGAGAACCTCTATAATTGTGGGTTTTCCTCAAGAAGAAGAGGAGGAGTTTAAAGAGCTTATGGATTTTGTTGCTCAGGTAAAGTTTGAGAGATTAGGGGCTTTTCTATATTCTCGAGAAGAAAATACCCCTGCTTACTCTTTTACTGGCCAACTACATTATAAGCGGAAATTAAGAAGATTCAGGTTACTTATGGAGCTTCAGAGAGATATTTCTTTAGAAGTCAATAGGAGATTTTTAGGTAAGAGAGTAGAAGTTTTGATAGATGAGGAAGCACAGGATACTTACTTAGCTCGCACCCAGTTTAGTTGTTACGAGATCGATGGAGTAGTTTATATAGGAAAGAGCAAGAATAGAAGGATAAAAGTCGGAGATTTTTATAATAGCAAAATTATTGATGCTTATGAGTACGATTTAGTGGGAGAATGAATTTAGCCAACCAGCTTACCTTTTCAAGAATTATTCTTTCTTTCCTCTGCATAGGTTTAACTTTAAAAGATACCTTTATTTCTTTAATTATAGCTTTTTTTACATTTGTAGTAGCTTCTCTTACCGATTATCTTGATGGTTTTATAGCACGCAGAAAAAATCTAATTTCTGATTTAGGTAAGCTTCTTGACCCTGTCGCTGATAAAATCCTTGTTATAGGTGTATTTCTTACCTTCTTAGAGTTAGGAGTAATTAATGCCTGGATGGTAGTAGTGATTATGCTAAGAGAGTTTGTTGTTACAGGGATTAGATTTTTAGGATTAAACAGAGGAGTGGTGTTAGAAGCAAAAAGGTTTGGTAAAAATAAAACATTTTCTCAAATTTTGGGAATAGTAATTATTTATCTAATTCTTATTTTAGAGAAAGCTTACTCTCAAAATTACATAGTTAGAATACTTTCTCGCCAATTTATTCCTCTTCTTATGTGGTATATTGTAGGAGTTACTCTTTTTTCTGGGGTGTACTACCTATGGGCAAACAGAAGACTTATAAAAACTTTTTAAGAGCTACGGTGATACTTCTTTCTACTCTATTTGGAATAGGTTATCTTCCTATTCTAGGAGGCACATTTGCTTCTTTGGTAGCAGTTTTTGTTTCTCTCCTTTTTAAAAGTAGTCTTTCATTTTTTTTCTTTACGCTTATAGTTGTTTTTATAAGTTTTCCTCTCTCTAGTTGGGGAGAAAGAATTTTTGAAGAGAAAGATGCTAAAGAAATCGTAATTGATGATTTTTCAGGGATGCTCATAAGTTTGCTCTTTTTACCTAAAAAGGGACCATTCATCTTTTTAGCTTTTTTACTTTTTAGATTATTTGATTTTTTAAAGCTCTATCCTGCAAATAATTTAGAAAGATTAGAAGGGGGTTATGGCATCGTAGGAGATGATTTGTGCGCAGGGATATATACAAATATTATCCTTCACGTCTTTAAGTTTATTTTAAAGATTTCTTCATAGATTGGTCCTTGGGATGTTAAGATACTCCTAAAAAAGACAATTTCTTTAATAAAGAATTTTCCCTCTATTTTTATATTTTTGATTTGTCTAAATAAACAATCCAGGTTCTTTTTGCTTCTAAAACGAGCTATAGTAATGTGAGATTTAAATCTTTCTTCTTTTTTAAAGCTAATTTCTTCTAATTTCTCTTCTAAAGTTAAAGAGATACTTCTCAAATAATCCTCTTGGTTCGTAGAGATAAAAAATACACGAGGTCTTTTTTCATTGGGGAAGAAGCCAAACTCTTTCAGTTTTACGTTAATAGAAGAGAAGTTAGTTCCTATATTTTCTAAAATTCCTTTAACCTTACTAACCACTGTTTTTTGTATTTCTCCTAGAAACTTAAGAGTTATATGAAGGTTAATTGGTTTTACCCATTTTACATCTAAGTGACAGTCTTTTAACTTATCTTGGATCTCTGCTATTCTCTCTTTTATTTCCAAAGGTAAGGGAAAGGCGATGAAAGTCCTCATTCTAAATTATTTAGAATAAATTCTATTAGGGCATAGCTAGCTTTTTTTCTAACTTCTTCTCGTGATCCAGAAATTCTTTCTCTTTTAGTTACTATTTTTCTATGTTTAGCTAAACTTAAGTACACTACTCCTCGCATTCCTTTCTTTGCTTTGGGTCCAGCAAAACCAACGATAGAAGCCCCTAAGTCTGTACCAAGTATACCTTTTATTTTTTTAGCCAAAATTTTAGCTATTTTTTCTGAGACGCCCTGTGTGGGATTCAGGATGGTATAAGGGATATTAAATAATTTGTGTTTTGCCTGTAGAGAATAAGCTACCACTCCTAATCTAAAAAAATTTGAGCTCCCAGGAATTTTAGTGAGGAGATAAGAAAGGTAACCTCCACTCATTGATTCTGCCACAGCTATAGTTTTCTTTCTCTTTTTAAGAAGATTTACTAGAGTTTTTAATTTTTTCATTTCTATGAATATTTTACCAAAGAATAAATTATTTTTAATTTTTTTCTTTATTTTTTACTAATTTATGTTAATATAAGTTTTCCTGCAAAATAGCTAAAAATGCCTGAATATATTCTCCAAATAAAAAATCTAACTGTCCAAGCTAACCAGAAGGTGATCTTAAAGGATATAGACTTGGATGTGGAGAAGAATTCTACACTCATTCTTTTTGGACCTAACGGAAGTGGGAAGTCCACTCTTATTAAGACAATTATGGGGATAAGTGGATATGAGATTGTGAAGGGAGATATTTTCTTTGAGGGGAAGAGTATTAAGAGTTTACCTATTCATGAGAGAGCTAGATTAGGAATAGGAATTATGTTTCAACATCCTCCAAAGGTAAGGGGGGTGAGGTTAGAGCAGATTGCTAATTTTTTGAGTTCCCAAGAGGAGAAGATAAAGAGTTTAGCATGCCAACTTAATTTAGATAAGATGTTCCACCGTGAGCTTAACTTCGATTTTTCTGGGGGAGAAATGAAACGTTCTGAATTATTTCAGGTAATTCTTCAACAGCCTAAACTTCTTCTTCTTGACGAGCCAGAGTCAGGTGTGGATTTAGAAAATATTTCTCTTATGGGAGGGATTTTGGATTTTTTCCTTAAGGAGCAGAAACCTGCTTCTTTGATTATTACCCATACTGGCTACATCCTTGATTATATCCAAGCTACTACAGGATGTGTAATGATAGATGGAGCTATTCACTGTATAGGTCACCCCCAAGAAATTTTTGAAACTATAAGAAAGTTCGGTTACGAAAGATGTAGAAAGTGTCTATGAAAGGTTTAGATAAAAAGTTAAATGAGAAAGAGATTCAATGCTTAGCTAACGCAGGATTAGATGTTGGTGAGAAGGAATGTCTGGTTTCTTTCCTCCAAAGTGATGATGAAATTTTGATATCCAAAACATTAAATCCTGGTGTAGAGATACTCCCCATTGAGGAAGCGCTAGAAAAGTATCCTTGGAGTAAGGAGTTTTATGGTAAAGCCTTTCAAATTCTAGAAGAGGACTTTTTTAAAGATACTAAAGGAGGGTACTTTATCTGGGTTAAAAAAGGGATTCATACTTACTTTCCTATTCAAGCTTGTCTTTTTTTGAAGAAAAGAAAGTTTTTTCAGAGAGTTCATAATCTAATTATTGCAGAAGAAGGAGCTAAAGTCTACATTATTACAGGTTGTACTGCTTCCTATGCTTCCCAAGATTCTACTCATCTAGGAATTTCTGAATTTTTTGCTAAAAAAGGAGCTTATCTTAACTTCACTATGATTCACTCTTGGAGAGAGGATACCGTAGTAGAGCCCAAAAGCATTGCTATCTTAGAAGAGGGGGCTACTTTTTTATCTAACTATATATGCTTACGTCCTGTGCGTAAAGTTAGTATGTATCCCACCGCTGTCCTTTTAGGAAACAATTCCAAAGCCAGATTTACCTCTCTCCTTTTGGCTAGTAGAGGTTCCTTTCAAGATATAGGCTCAAGAGTTATCTTTAGAGCTCCTCAAACTTCTGCAGAGGTTGTTTCTCGAGGGGTAAGTACAGGAGGAGAGATTGTTGCCCGGGGGCATCTTAAAGCAGAGAGCCCTCAAGTCAAGGCTCATTTAGAATGTCGAGGACTTTTTCTTTCCCCTCAAGGAGTAATCCATGCTATTCCTGAGTTAGAGACAAATTATCAAGATGTAGATATGTCTCACGAAGCAGCTATTGGTAAAATTAGTAAGGATGAGATTGAATATCTAGCTTCCAGAGGATTATCTAGAGAAGAGGCTACTGGGATAATCGTTCGTGGATTTATGGATACAGAGATTCTCTCTTTACCTCAGGTTTTGAAGAAAGAGATAGATAATCTTACTGCTCAGACAGTTAAGAAAGGCCTTTGATCTTTTTAATTGGGAAGACAATATCGTCTATGCTGAGAACTCCCATTTATCATAGGCATCGGGAGAAGAGTTCTAAAATCGTTAACTTTAGTGGTTGGGCACTCCCTTTAGAGTATGAAAGTATTCTTAAAGAGGCAAGATGCGCTCGTACCAACTGTGTGTTATTTGACACATCTCATATGGGCAGATTTATTATTGAAGGAGAGGGAAGAGAAAATTTTCTTCAGAAACTTACCACTAATGATATTTCTAAGCTAAAAGCATTTTCTCTTCAGTATAATCTTTTTACTACACCTGAGGGTACAATAATTGATGATTTTATAATTTACAACTTAGGGGATAAGTTTTTATGTGTAGTTAATGCTTCTAATCGAGAGAAGGACTTTGCCTGGCTTAAAAGTAATAGTCAAGAGGTAGTAATCAAGGATGAGACTTTTGATACTGCCTTCCTTTCCTTACAGGGACCTTTGTCTTGGAAAGTGATGCAGAAAGTAATTGGTGATTCTCTAAGTGAGCTTAAGTATATGCATTTTTTGACCAGGAGAATAGATGGAGTTGATTTAATTATTTCTCGAAGTGGGTATACGGGAGAAGATGGGTTTGAAGTGTGCCTTCCTAAGGAGAGAGCTATTCACTTCTGGGATTTAATTGTGGAGAAGGGGAAAGAGTTTGGTCTTACTTTAGCGGGTTTGGGTTCAAGAGATGTTTTACGGATAGAGGCAGGTTATCCTCTTTATGGGAATGATATAAGTGAGTCTACCAATCCTTTCCAAGCTTCTCTAGATTGGGTAGTAAAGTTAAAGAGTAAGGATTTTGTGGGTAAAAAGAGTCTGGTAAAAGCTTTGGAGAAGGGGATAGAGAGAAAGAGGGTAGGATTTATTATGCAGGAAAGAGGATTCCCTCGTAAAGGGTATCCTATCTTTAATTATTCCCAAGAGAGGATTGGAGAAGTAACCAGCGGAGCTTACTCTCCTAACTTAGACGCTTTCATAGGAATTGGGTATGTAAAGACAGAATTTGCCTGTAGTGGCACACCTATAAAGGTAAAGGTAAGGGATAAATTTTATCAAGGGAAGGTAAAAGATTTACCATTCATTAAGCATAAGTATTACCGATAGGGGAGGTAGTGATGGCGGATAGGTTTTTTTCTAAAACTCATGAGTGGGTAAGGTTGGAAGATGATAGTGCTCTTATAGGAATCACTGATTATGCACAAAAGGAGTTGGGGGATATAGTATTTGTAGAATTGCCTTCGGTAGGAGAAAAACTTACTCAGTTTTCACACTTTGGCACAATAGAATCTACCAAAGCAGCTAGTGATTTATACTCTCCTCTAAGTGGAGAGGTAATTGAAGTTAATAATGACTTAGTTAATCACCCCGAATGGGTAAATCAAGATCCCTACGGCAAAGGATGGATGATAAAGATAAAAGTAGATAACAGAGATGAGATAGTTAACCTTTTAGAGGAGACTGCTTATAAGAGTCTAATAGAAAAAGAATCTTAAGTATGCCTTATATTCTCAATACTCCTTCCCAAATTAAAGAAATGTTAGAAGTTGTGGGTTTAGGCTCCTTAGAGGAACTTTTTTCTCATCTTCCTCCCTCATTAAGGATTAGAGGAGAACTTTCTTTGCCTTCGGGGTTAAGTGAGGAGGAGTTAATTCGGGTAGTTAAAAGACTGGCTAAAAAGAATAAGCCTCTCAGTAAGTTTAATTCTTTCTTGGGGGGAGGAATTTACCCTCACTATATTCCTTCTCCCTTAAATCACCTTATAGGGAGAGCAGAGTTTTACACTGCTTATACTCCCTATCAGGCAGAGGCTTCTCAAGGGAGTTTACAAGCTATTTTTGAATACCAGACTTATATCTGTCTTTTAACAGGAATGGAGGTCAGCAATGCTTCTCTCTATGATGGAGCTACTAGTTTAGCGGAAGCAGTACTTATGAGTTTACGCATTAAGAGAAGGAGTAAAGTTTTAATTTGTGAAAGTATCCATCCTGAGTATCGAGCTGTTCTGTACACCTATCTTAAAGGTTCTGATTTCTTAGTAGAAGAGATTAAGTTTAACCGTGATGGGTTTTTAGATTTGGATACTCTTAAAGAGAAAATAGATGATAGAGTAGCTTGTGTATGTATCCAGAGTCCTAACTTTTTTGGATTAATTGAAGATTTAGAAACTATAAATGAGATAGTAAAAAAGAAAGGGATTTTGGTTATTTTAGTGACCAATCCTGTATCTTTAGCTATTCTTAAAGAACCTGCTAAGTTAGGGGTAGATATTGTCTGTGGAGAAGGTCAAGTTTTAGGAAGAGCTTGTGCCTGGGGAGGAGAAACCTTTGGCTGGCTTGCTACTAAAAGAGATTACTTAAGACACCTTCCTGGCAGAATTGTAGGAAAAACTGTGGATCGAGAGGGGAAAGAGAGTTTCTGTCTTACTCTTCAAACAAGAGAGCAGCATATCCGGAGAGAGAAGGCTACCAGTAATATCTGTTCTAATCACTCTTTAAATGCCATAGCAGGAGCAATTTACCTTTCTTTATTAGGAAAGGAAGGGTTAAAGAAAGTTGCTTTATACTCCTTAAATTTAGCTTATTACCTTTATCGCTGTTTAGAGGATATAAGAGAGATCAAATTAGTTTTTCCTTCTCCGTTCTTTAATGAGTTTGTTTGGCAGGTAAATAATTCTTACCAAGTATGGGAGGCTCTTTACAGTAAGAGTATTATTCCCGGATTAATGTTAGAGAAATTTTATCCCCAACTTAAAGATTGTATCTTAACTTCTTGTACTGAGATAAAAACCAAGGAGGAGATAGATGATTTTGTAATATGTTTAAAGGAAGTAGTTAGATGAAAGAGAAAATCATCTTTCGAAAATCTCAAAAAGGAAGATTTACTGACTATGTAACTAAGCCACAGATTTCTATTTTTCCACCTTCCCATTTTATACCTCAGAGGTTATTAAGAGAGGATTTAAACTTACCATCTTTAGGAGAGGCTGATGTAGTAAGACATTATACCAACCTTTCTAGATTGAATTACTGTATAGATACAAATTTTTATCCTCTTGGTTCCTGTACAATGAAGTATAACCCTAAGGTTAATGAAGACTTGGCTAACTTAGAGGAGTTTGCTTGCATCCATCCTTATCAGAGAGAGGAGGATATCCAGGGAACCTTAGAAGTTCTCTATAACCTAGAGAAACTATTATGTGAGATTACAGGAATGGAGCGATTTAGCTTCCAACCCAGTGCAGGGGCGCATGGAGAGTTAACCGGCATGCTTATAGTTAAGGCTTTTCATTCTCTAAAAAGGGAGAAGCGATTTAAAGTAGTTGTTCCTGACTCTTCCCACGGCACAAATCCCGCCACTGCAAGTATGTGTGGCTACCAGGTTGTGGTAGTAGAGAGTACGAAAGAGGGGTTGGTGGATATAGATAAGTTGAGGAAGGTGGTGGATTCATCCACCGCTGGTATGATGCTTACCTGTCCTAATACCTTAGGTATATTTGAAGAGCAGATTTTAGATATCAGAGAGATTATTCATTCTCAGGGAGGCCTACTTTATTACGATGGAGCAAATTTTAATGCTCTTTTGGGAATAACAAAGCCTTCCCTTATGGGATTCGATATTGTTCATCTTAACCTCCACAAAACATTTTCTACACCTCATGGTAGTGGGGGTCCAGGGGCAGGAGCAGTGGGAGTAAGAAAAGACCTTGTTCCTTTTTTACCTGTTCCTTTAGTAGATAAGAGAGAAGCTCACTACTACCTAAATTATGATTTAGAGCACTCCATTGGTAAGGTGCGTTCTTTCTACGGAAATTTTCCTGTATTGGTGAAAACTTACGCTTATCTTTTACGATTGGGCAAAGAAGGTTTAGTTAGGGTGGCACATAATTCTCTTCTAAATGCTAACTACATCAGAGAGAAACTAAGGGATAATTACCAGTTAGCTTCTCCCAAGAGATGTATGCATGAGGTAGTTTTTTCCTGTAAAGATAAAAAGGAAGAGTATGGAGTTACTGCTTTAGATATTGCCAAGCGACTTCTTGATTATGGAATTCATCCCCCTACTATGTATTTTCCTCTTGTAGTTAAGGAAGCTCTAATGGTTGAACCCACCGAAACAGAAAGTAAAGAGACCTTAGATTATTTTATTGATGTTATGAAGAGGATAGATCAGGAAGCTAAGACCAAACCTTCTATTTTAAAAGATGCACCCCACACTACTTTCACTAAGAGAGTAGATGAAGTTTTTGCTGCTCGTAATCCAGTTTTAAAATGGGAAGAATCTGGCGAGTAATTCTAGATGGTAACCTTTCCGGTTACTATAATATGGCTTGCGATGAAGCTCTCCTTAATCTCTATTCCCAAAAAAGACTTCCTACTTTAAGAATCTATGGTTGGTCCCAACCTTCCGTTAGCTTGGGTTACTTTCAAAAAGCAGAGGAGGTATTAAATTTAAGAGAGATAGAGGAAGAAAATATTCCTGTGGTAAGAAGACTAACAGGAGGAGGAGCAATTCTTCATCATCAAGAGATAACCTATAGCTTAATTTTAAGTAGAGAGGATTTATCTCTTCCTTTTTCTGTTAAACAATCTTACTCCATTCTTACTTCCTTTATAGTGGAATTTTATCGAAGTATAGGACTTAAGCCTTCTTTTGCTTACCAGGTATCTTCGCCCACAAAAAAGTTTGATAATTTTTGTTTTTCTTCCTGGGAGTATTTTGATATAGTGATTAAAGGGAAAAAAATAGGGGGCAATGCCCAGAAGAGAAGAAAAAACCTTATCTTTCAACATGGCAGCATCCCTTTAAAGGTAAACTTTCCTTTAATTAAAAGGTTATTTAAAAATATCCCACAGGATATCCAGGAAAAGACACAAGGATTAAGTTATTTTCTCCATCATTTAAATATTTTTGAGTTGAGAGAGAAGTTAATTTCCTCATTTAAGAATACCTTCAAGATAACTCTTTATCGAGACAAGCTAAGTACTCAAGAGGAAGAGGAAGTAGAGGCTCTCCTTAACCTTAAGTATACTTGCGAAAGCTGGAATTTTAATAGGAATGAAAAAACCTCCTTGGTTAAATAAAAAAGTTAATTTATCCCTATGCAGGAATTTAAAGATCCTATTTAAGGATTTAGGTCTCTATACGGTTTGCCAAGAGGCTCGTTGTCCCAATATATCTGAATGTTTTTCTAAAGGTGTAGCAACGTTTATGATTTTAGGAAACATTTGCACCCGTAACTGTAGATTCTGTGCTATTACTAAAGGGATTCCTAAAAAAGTTAATTTTAAAGAGCCCGAGTTAGTAAAGACAGCCGTAGAGAAGTTAAAGCTAAGCTATGTGGTAATTACCTCTCCTACTCGGGATGATCTACCCGACGGAGGAGCTACTCTTTTTTATCTTACTGTGAAGGAGCTAAAGACCATTCCTTCTTTAAAAGTGGAGGTGCTTATTCCTGACTTTGGTGGTAATCTATCTTCGCTGGAAGAGGTATTAAAAGCATATCCTGATGTAGTTTCTCATAATATCGAGACTGTTGCTTCTCTTTATCCTTATTTAAGAAGTAAAGCTGATTATACTCGTTCTCTAAGAGTATTAAGATTTATAAAAGATTTTGATAAGAGAATTTTTACTAAGTCAGGAATTATGTTAGGATTAGGAGAAAAGGATGAGGAGGTAGAAAAGACTTTAAAAGACCTAAGAGAGGCAAAATGTGACTTTCTAAGTATTGGTCAATACCTACCTCCTTCTAGAGATAGTTGGACTCTTAAAGAGTATGTTCCTATCCAGAAGTTTTTTTACTGGGAAAGAGTAGCTTTAAAAATGGGTTTTAAGAAAGTTTTAAGTTCCCCTTATGTGAGAAGTTCTTATTTAGCCCACACCTATACCTTAACCTATGAAGGCAACGCTTAAAGAGGGTTTTTTGTTGAGCCTTAACTATGAAGAGCTACTATCTTCTCTTTTTTCCTATAGATTTTTAATTCATTAATGAATTTTGGAGGCAAAGATTAAAAATCCAGTATGGGAAGGAATTTTTTGTTCAGGACGGGTCTTGCCTCTTCTTACCAAAATTCTCCTTAGAAGTACTTCCATAGTTTCTATATGTATGAATCCTTTTTTTTCTAAAGTAAATACTGTCTGGGTAACCTGTTCAAAAGTAGGACAGATAGTAGCTAGCCGGTGACCGCTTTTTAAAGATTTATAGGCAGCCCCAATCAACTCCCAAGGGCTACCAGTGTCAATCATTATAAAATCCACATTTTTTTCTTCAAATTCATCTATCACTTCTCGGTGTTTAAATTCTACCCAGGAAGATAATCCATTCTTTTCTAAGTTGGCTTTAGCGTTATCTAAAAATTCTTTATTTTTTTCATAGCTGTATACCTTACCATTAGGTCTTACAAAATTTGCTAAGGCAGTAGTTAGAGATCCGCTTCCTGTGCCGACCTCTATAACTTTTGCTCCAGGAAAGAGTGTAGCTTTAGTAAGAATTATTCCTAAGTCTTTAGGGTAAATGATTTGCGTTTTACGTTTCACCTTCATCGTTAGTTCGTAGAGAGTAGGTTTCAAGACAAAAAATCTTTCTCTTAAATTTGTTTCTACACTATCTCCGTAGGTTTTTCCTACAAGTTTTTCTAATTCGATTATTCCTTTGTCGGTATGGAATTTTTTACTTTCTACTTTAAGTAAGTAGTTCCTTTTTTCATCTTTATAAAGAAGCACTAAGTCACCTATCTTTATCATATCAAATAAATATACCATCTTATTGATAAACTTTCAATTTGTAAAACCTGGAGTTTTCCTGTCTATGAAATGGATAATTTACAACGGGATTTCTCACCTTAAAAGAGCATTGAAAACATTAGATTTCCAAAATTTTGGGGAAGTCTTTGCTCATTTTTTAACCCAAATTTTTCATTACCTGCCCGCCGATACTTACATATACTTTTAGCAGGCGGGGAAAAATTTGTCTAAAAAGGAGAAGCCCTTTCTTTTGAAAGGGCTGGGTTAACCCAGCTCTTTATTTCTACGAATGAATTTCTTCTTATGAAGAATAAAGGGCTGCCCTTGGGGCGGATTTTGCTAATGCAAAATCCGGGTTTAACCTAAAATTTCACCTTTGCAGCTAATCAGATTTTAATTTTCTTAACTCACTGGATTATAGCGCGTTAGAGAAATTCAGGGTTATTTTTTGGGAATGTCCAGGTAAAATAAGCTTCGTTTGCTATTCATAAAGTTAAAGATAACTACTTTCTGATAAGTAACAATATAGTTGATAAATTAGAACAATGGTTGTATAATGAGTATGCAAAATTGGAAGAGATGAGCTCTTTGTAAATTAACTTATTCCCCGGTTCAGCCAGAGGCTGATCCGCCTCAGGCGGAAGCTTAAGCAGGTACCTACCTGCTGGTAGACAGGGAGCAGCTTTCGCCGAAGGCGAACTCGCCTCAGGCGAGGGCTGTAATAAGATAGAAAGATGGCTATAGTTTATGTATTAAAAAGTAGACGTAATGGTAAGAGGTATATAGGTTGTACTTCGAAAAGAGTTGAAGTGCGTCTAAAAGAGCATAATTCAGGTTCCAATCAGTGGACTAGGCAGAATGGTCCATTTGATTTAGTGTATTATGAAGAGTTTGTTTGTGTGAAAGAAGCTAGACAAAGAGAACGTTTTCTTAAATCAGGTCAGGGAAGAAAGTTCTTAGATAAAATAACTTCCCCGGTAGCTCAGCAGGTAGAGCAGCTGGCTGTGAAGAGCAGCTCCCGATGGAAACATCGGGATGAAAAACCGGGTGAATTCAGGGAAGCCTGTACTCTGAACTTCTTGTAGTTCAGGGATGGTAACCCTGAGCCAAGCCCCGACGGAACGTCGGGGAAGGTGCAGAGACTATCCCGAAAAGGGAGTACCCCGATGTTATATCGGGGGAAGCGCCCGGCACCTAAGTTCCGACATTACGTCGGAATATGGTGAAGAGATAGTCCACCCTCTGGGGAAACTCAGGGATTAGGTGTAACCAGCGGGTCGCAGGTTCGAGCCCTGCCCGGGGAGCCATTATTTCTTTTCGAACTAAATCGGAAGAATAAAAGGAAGGGATATTTTGATTTTCTTTCTCTAAACTCCCACCACCCACCCCCACCTGACCAGAACCTTGTTGAGAGGGGTTTAAGTTGTTGATTTTTAAGGAATATTTGAAGTTTACCCTGATTCTTTTTTTGGAATATTTTATTGAGTCAATTTTTTCTTTTATTAAAAGAACCTGCTCGGCTCGGGAGAGGGAGGAGAGAGTGTTAAGGAAGGTTTTAAGTTGGAAAATTAAACCTTTAGGCTCAATTTTCAATTGCTCCCTGCTTAGTTCGAATCCAGCCCGGTCGCCCGATACCTTATTTTTTATAAGAGAATTTCGAACTAACTCATCTGGATTGTGGTTAAGTTTAAAACAAAGATTTTCAATATAAGGCTCATCTTTTGATACTCTTTCTAAATTTTCTAAAACAAATCTTTCCAGCCTATCAGCGTTTACCTGTTTTGTAGTGCATACCTGCCAGTCTCTTTTTAGGGTAGAGGTGCATCTATAATAAAAATATCTCTTTCTTCCTCTTTTTGCTTTTTTGTTTGTATAGGTTGGCGTCATTTTTGATCTGCATTCCTCACAAGTGATTAAACCTGCAAAAAGATAATTTCTAAAGAGTTTCATTTCCCTGATTTTCTTTTTGTGCAGTTCCTGAGCTTCGTTGAAGAGAAGTTCACTAATTATAGGCTGATGTAGTCCATTATAAATTTTCCCAGCATATTTTAACTTCCCGATATAGACAGGATTAGAGAGGATATTTTTAATACTTGATTTGGTAAAAACTTTGCCATGCCTATTTAAAATATTTTTCTCTTTCAGGGTGTTATAAACCTCTGCTATAGACCCAGTATCAACATAAGTTTCAAATATTAACTTAACAACTTTAGCTTCCTGCTCATGAGGAACAAGTTTCTTATTTAATGTCTTGTATCCAAATGGAGAAATACCGCCATTCCATAACCCTTTTTCTGCTCTCTGAAGCATCTTATCTTTTGTTCTCTCACTTGCTAACTCTCTTTCAAACTGAGCAAAGGTAAGCATTATGTTTCTTAAAAGTCTTCCTGCTGGAGTAGAGGTATCAAATCTTTCTGTGATTGAGATAAAATCAACTTTGTATTTCTCAAAAATCTCCATTAAGTAGTAGAAATCTTTAGGAGAACGGGTAAGTCTGTCAATTTTGTAAACCAAAACAATGTTAATGTTGCCTTGTTTTATATCCTCAAGTAATTTCTGTAAAGCAGGTCTATTAAGATTTACTCCTGTGGACCCAGCATCAGAGTAAACTTTATAAATTATCATATTTTCTTGACTTTTAATAAATGCTCTTATCTTTTCTTCTTGAGCCTCACAAGAGTTAAACTCAACTTCTGCTTGATTATCCGTACTTACCCTTGTATAAATTGCACATCTTAATTTTTCTTGCATTTTAGCCTCCTCTTTGTTAAAATCCATAATTGGATAGTTAAAATATATTTACCATAAAAGGATAGCCAAAAATGGATATGATGTCAAGCAAAACTATAGCAAAAAATATCAAAAAATATCGGAAGAAATTAGGATTATCCCAAGATCAGTTAGCCAGAAAGGCAAATATTCCTTATAGTACATATCTAAAAATTGAATCAGGCTACACGCTTAATCCCTCGATCCAAACAATTGCCAATATTGCGAAAGCCTTAGGGGTTTCCTTAGATGAGCTAATAAAAGATTAATATGTGTAAAAAATAAGGTATCCGAAACTTTTCATTATTTGAGTGGTTTAAATATATGGAAGAAAGGATAGATACATTATTTTGGTATATATTTTGCTTAAAGATAAGGAGAAAGGAGGTGATGAAGAAAAAAACAAAAAGGGTTATAGTAGCTCCAGATACAAGACAGAACAATTTTAATAACAAATTTTAACAAAGGAGGTGTGGAAAATGCGAAGCGTTAGAATGTGGCTATTGACACTTATATGTGTATTCTTGGCAAGCATAGCCTTTGCTCAAAATGAGCCAGAGACATTGCCTGATGATCCACTCTATCAAGCAAAACGGCAAATGGAGGCAGCAAAATTAAAGGCTGCACTTGATCCATTAGAGAAGGCTAACCTTTACACAAAGTACGCCAAAGAAAGATTAAAGGAAGTAAAAGCGATGATTTCTAAAGGCAAGCCTGAGTTTGTAAATGATCTCTTAAAAGACTATGAAAAGTATATTAATGGAGCAATGGAACAGATTAACAAAGCTCAAGCGCAGGGATATGATGTAAGTGAAGCCTTAGAAGCAGTTGAGAGGTCTACTAAGAAACATATTGAAGTCTTAAGCGATCTTGTGGGTAAAGTCCCCAAAGAAGCACGGTCTGCTATTAGACATGCAATAGAAGTATCCAAGACAGGAAGAAATACTGCCTTAGGTATCTTGAGAAAAATTCAAAGAGGTGAACTCCCTACTGGCAAGCTAGAAGGAATAGGAATACCAAAAGGAATCGGTATACCTGAAGGCATAGGCAAACCAGAAGGTATAGGTAAGCCTGAAGGAGTTGGCAAGCCAGAAGGTGTGGGGAGATCTAAAGGGGTGCCCGTTGGAGGTAGAGGTAGAGGCCGATAAGAGACTACCACTAAATCTATCGGGTAATTTAGTCACTTACTATTTTGAATTTATCGACGGAATGAGTTTTTAAGCAAAGAAAAACAATGAGGGTTTAATGTATTGGAAAATATTCCTAGTAACATTTGGAGCAATATTTTTGGCAGAACTTGCCGATAAAACTCAATTAGTTGGAATAGGTATGTCTGCAAAATCAGGTAAGCCCTTCGCTGTATGGCTAGGTTCGGTTTCTGCATATATGGTAGTAACAGCTCTTTCAGTTTTGATTGGAGCGGCTCTAGGGGAGTATCTTAAACCAGAACTAATACGGTATGCTGGTGCGATACTCTTTGTGATAATAGGGATATTGATGTTTCTGGGAAAGATTTAGCTTAAAATCACTGTAGACACCCCCTTAACTTAATAAAAGCTTCTTGCATTAGTTTATGCATTATTAACAAAATTGGTATTAAAAAACCCTCCCTCAAAAGAAAGGAATTGAAAAGAATCTTTTCATTAAAAAATTCATCAAAGAAATAATCTACTCAAAAGAAAACATCCAGATAAATCTTTATTTTTCAAGGAATTTTACACTTCAAGATTCTTCTGATTTAAATAGTTGGGATGAGTGGGAATGGAATAATTTAAAGAGAGATTTATATTCAGAAAGTCCCAAAAACTTAGTTTGTAGTAATAATAATGGCTCCCCATCTGAAGAAGAACCAACCTTTATCATCCCAATAATCCTGCCTAACACAATCCATAAATGTAAGAAAAAGAATATTAAGTAAAAAGGATTTAATTCCCCACCCACCCCGCAGTCTCCTCCAGAGGCGGACAAGTCGGTGCTTCCCGATGTCGCTATTGCTCATCGGGACAGGCGGACTTCTGCGCGGAGTTTATCCCGACATTTCGTCGGGAAGTTTGTTTCCCTTTTGGATAGCTTCCTCAAGCACTTGCTTTGAGGAGGCTTTAATTAAAAGAATCTTCTCTTAAAAACTCATCTTATATAGGGGTTTGTCTGCCTTTCGGCAGAAAAGAATTTTTGTAATTAAAGAATAGGGAAAATAGAAATTTTTATTTTTTTGCTGACTGGCTTACCAATTTTAAATCTTTTAAGAGAAATATTTTAAAGAATAGGTAAGGTTAACAAAACCCCTCCTCAAGCACCTGTCTATATTAGCCTATGTTCCAGATTGCCATCGGAACAAAAAGAAACCTATCCCCGCCCATCACCTTAACTTTCATCTTTGTGATGTTTTATAATTTTGCCTTCTGTTATGAATATTACATCTTCACAAATGTTTGTGGATAAATCGGCTATGCGTTCTAAGGAACGCGAGATTGACAAATGTTATCTAAAATTATATGATGTTATCAAAAATTGTTTGAATTTTTATATGGAATGATTTTAACTTCAAAAGATGAATGAATTGATAGCAGTAATAGATGATGAACCTGATATTTTAGAGCTTGTATCTTTGCACCTTACTAAATCTGGTTTTAAAGTTAAAGAATTCCTAAATGCAGAAAGCTTCTTTAAATTCTTATCTTCCAAAATGCCTGACCTTATAATCTTAGACCTTATGCTTCCCGATTCAGATGGTATTGAAATTTGCAAATATTTAAAATCAAAAGAGGATTTTAAATTTATTCCTGTTATTATGCTTACTGCTCGTGCTGATGAAGCAGATAAAGTTTTAGGTTTAGAGTTAGGAGCAGACGATTATGTAACAAAACCTTTTTCCCCAAGAGAATTAGTTGCCAGGGTAAAAGCAGTTTTAAGAAGAAAAACACAAGATTCTGGCAAAAAGATCAAAATAGGCGATATTCTCTTAATAGATCTTAATAAATTCCAGGTCTTTGTAGAAAATAAAAAAATAGATTTAACCCCAACTGAATTCAGAATTTTAAAAATCTTGGCTTCTAAAAAAGGCTGGGTATTTACAAGAGACCAGATTCTAAACCATTTATGGGGACATGATAAAGCGGTTTTGGACAGAACCATAGATGTCCATATTAAAAATTTAAGAGAAAAGTTAGGCAAAGCTTCAAAATTTATTAAAAATGTAAGAGGTATAGGTTACAAAATAGAAGAATGAAGCACTCTCTGTTCTTTAAATTTTTTTTTAGCTTCTGTTTGATTATTTTATTGCTTTCAATATTGATATTTTCCTTTTCTTTTAGAACAATAAGGTCTCATTACATAAATACCCTGTCTTTAGGCCTTAAAAATTTAGCCTACACACTTAAACTTAAAGTATTACCTCTTATAGAAGAAAAAGATTTCAAAAGATTAGATTCCTTAGTAAAAGAAATAGGCAAAAATATAAAAACAAGAATTACAATTATTGCTCCTTCAGGAAAAGTTTTAGCAGATTCCGAAAAAGACCCACATCTTATGGAAAACCACAATGATAGGCCGGAAGTTAAGCAAGCTAAAATAAAAGGTCTTGGCAAATCTTTACGCTTTAGCACTACAGTAAAAGAAGAGATGCTATATGTGGCAATACCTGTTAAATCAAAAGAAAAGTTTTTAGGTGTTTTGAGGGTGAGCCTGTTTTTGAAAGATATAAATAAATTGCTTAATAACTTAAAAAACAGAATCTTTGGGATAGTAATTTTTATGACTTTTCTTTCTCTATTAGGGGCTTTCTTTTTTTCAAAGAATTTGTCTTATCCTTTAAAAGAGTTAGTTTCAGCATCTAAAAAATTAGCTGATGGCGATTTTTCTGCAAGAGTAAGTTTTAAAAGAAAGGGTGAAATAGGAGAACTGGCAGAAAGTTTCAATAGAATGTCTGAAGAACTAAAGCGTCTATTTGATAACTTAACCTTAAAACAAGAAGAATTAAATAGTATTATCACTTCCCTTGAAGAAGGGCTTTTGGTTTTAGATAAAAAAGGCAGGATTATTCTTTTTAATGAAAGTTTTAAAAAAATTGTTCAAATAAATCCTGAGGGAAAATTCTGGTGGGAGGTTTTAAGGAATCCCACTATAGCTCAATTGATAGAGAAGGCAAAAGAAGAGAAAAGAATCTCTTCTCAAGAGTTAGAGTTGAACGAAAAAGTATTCCTGTGCAGTTTTGTTTTTGTGCCTTCTAAAGAAGAGTTAATAATTGTTTTGCATGATATTACTGAATTTAGGAAACTGGAAAAAATAAAGAAAGACTTTGTGGTAAATGTTTCTCATGAATTAAGAACTCCTTTAACAGCTATAAAAGGATATGTCGAGACTTTAGAAGAGGAGATAAAAGGTAGCTCAAAACACTATTTAGATATTATCAAAAAACATACCGAACGCCTTATAAATATTGTCAGTGATTTACTTTTACTTTCAGAATTGGAAGAGAAGGGATTAACCCAGATAAAAGAAAAGATGAATTTGGAAGAGATGGCAGAAAATGTATGTAAAATATTTGAGCAGAAAGCAAAAGAAAAAAATTTAAAATTAAATTTAATATGTGAAAGCAAGCCTGTAATCAAAGGAGACCCTTTTAAATTGGAGCAGATGTTTATAAATTTGATAGACAATGCTATTAAATATACAGAAAAGGGAGAAATTAGTATTTTGTTAAAAAGAACTGATAAAGAAATAATTGTTAAGGTAAAAGACACAGGTATCGGAATACCAGAAGAGCATCTTGACAGGATATTTGAAAGATTTTATGTAGTAGATAAATCCCGTTCT
The DNA here is from genome assembly GCA_964536865.1 of uncultured Planctomycetia bacterium. Taxonomy (GTDB): domain Bacteria; phylum Omnitrophota; class Gorgyraeia; order Duberdicusellales; family 4484-171; genus B7-G16. The sequence continues at coordinate 5,409 of CAZHYN010000002.1, read as the reverse complement.
AAAAAACTTGGTGGCACAGGCTTGGGACTTTCCATTGTCAAACACATCGTGCTTTTACACAATGGAAGAATAGATGTAAAAAGCATACCTGACAAAGGAACAGAATTCACAATTACTTTCCCTGCCTACCTTTCTTAACCAAAAATTAACGTTTCCTTTATACTCCTTTAACACCTGTTTTCTAAAATCTAAAAGAAAAATGGAAAAGTTGTATCAGAATTATTTGCCTTTGGTTGAATCGGTTGCTTTCAAATCTCAAATAGCTAAGGAATTGAGGATTCGCAGAGAAAGAATGAGGCAGGTCAAACAATTACTTTTAAGAAAGATGAAAATTAACCAAAAATTAACAGAAAATTTATATGCAGTTAATAGATTAAGTGTATAAAAACAAAAAGCAAAAGGAGACAAAATGAGTAATACACAGAAGGGAATAAAAACTATATCAGATTGGCACAGGGATTTTTTCGCCAGTTTCTTACGTTCACAACTTGCTACTTTGCAGAATGTATTGGCTGAGATTGAAAACTCAGACAGGCTCGAAGGTGGTTATGTAGAAGAATCCTTAAAGCGAGTAGAAAAGGAACTACACCGATTTAGGAAATTATATAGAAATATATGGTTATAGAAATAATTAAAAGGAGGTGAAGGATGTTGTCAAAAGAAATTGTTTGTCTGGTTTTTGCATGGCTTTTACTTATACCAAGTTTAGCTTACAGTGGTGAGATTGATATTCTGGTAGAAAAATTGGTAGAAAAAGGAATTCTTTCTCCGGGTGAGGCACGGACTATTTTAATAGAGACGAAAGAGGGAGTAAGAAAAGATTTGGCTAAAGGAGAATTAGAAGGTCTACCCAGATGGATTCAGAATACTAGAATTAAAGGTGATTTAAGATTGCGCTATCAATGGGAAGATAAACACGATGCCTCTGATAGACACAGAGGTCGTTACAGGTTCAGATTAGGATTGGAGACAAAAGTAAACAAAACAATAAAAGTAGCAGCAGGACTTGCTACAGGTGGTGATGATGCTCGTTCAACTAACCAGACTATGTGTGATGGATTTTCAACACCTGATATCAGATTAGATTATGCTTATGCAGAATGGATGGCAACGCCCTGGTTAACTTTGAAAGCAGGCAAGATAAAAAGTATCAAGAAATTAATATTCAGGCCATCTGACCTTCTCTGGGATTCTGATATAAACCCTGAAGGTGGCTCACTTTTATTAAGCAAGAGGATGAATAACTGCGATTTGTTTATGAATACCGGGTTTTGGGTATTAGATGAGAGTTCTAGTGATGCCTCAGATCCGTTTATGTGGGTAATTCAGCCCGGGTTTAAGTACAAATTCGATGAGAGAACTCACATTAAGATGGCTGTTGCCGGTTATATCTTTGATAATGTGAAAGGAGCTACTCTGACTAACGGAGACGATGAGAGCGGGAAATACAATACATTAGAAAAAGGTCTGTTAAAATACAATTACAATTCTATTGCTCCCAGTATCGAGATAGGATTTAGGAAACCTTTTGGCGGTTTGATTCCTTATTTAGCTGTATTTGGTGATTATGTGCACAACCCAGACCCTTCAGAGGAAAATAACGGGTATCTTTTTGGTATTAAGTTTGGAGCTGAAAAGATAAAAAGAGGCAGGTGGCAGGCAAAATATATGTATAGACACTTAGAGAAGGATGCCTGGATTGATATATTCCCTGATTCAGATGCTTACAGTGGTCATACTGATGTAAAAGGGCATGAAGTTACGTTTACTTATGGGATAGGAAAAAATGTAGCTTTAGGCATTGATTATTACTATATGGAGAGAATTAAAGGAACTGGCCGAAGGCATCTTTTACAGGTTGACTGGAAAATTAAATTTTAAAGAGGAGGTGTAAAGATGAAAAGAGTAATTTTAGTAATTGTAGCGTTGGCTTTTACTCTGAGTTTAAAAATAGCTTCTGTCCATGCAGAAAAGAAACTTGTTATTCAGGGATCGACTACAGTTTTGCCTATTGCTCAAAAATGTGCAGAAGTATTTATGCAGAAATATCCAGAAGCAAACATTTCAGTGCGTGGCGGAGGTTCAGGAGTAGGTATTGCTGCTTTAATTGATGGGATATGTGATGTTGCTACCTCTTCCCGGCCGATAAAGGATAAGGAAATCAAAAAAGCTGTAGAAAGAGGGGTTGACCCTGTTGCCTATGTTATAGCTATGGATGGGATTGCAGTAATTGTTCATCCTTCAAATCCAGTTAATGAACTTACACTCAGCCAACTTAAAGAGATTTATACCGGCAAAATATCTAACTGGGGCGAGCTCGGAGGAAAAAATCAAAAAATAGTTGTTATCTCACGAGATGTTGCCTCAGGAACATTTGAGTGCTTTAACAAGTTAGTTTTAAAAAAGCAGCGTGTGCGTCCAGATGCTCTGCTTCAGGCTTCAAATGCAGCAGTTGCTTCAACAATTAAACGCACAAAAGGTGCTATTGGTTATGTGGGTTTAGGGTATTTGAGTTCAGAAGTTAAAGCTTTAAAAATTGAGGGGATTTTGCCTTCAGAAGATACTGTATTAAAAGGCACATATCCTATTTCAAGACCGTTATTTATGTACACCAATGGTAAGCCAAAAGGATTAGCTAAGGATTTTGTTGGTTTTGTTTTAAGCAAAGAGGGGCAGAGGATAGTTAAAGAGCAGGGTTTTGTCCCTTTAAAGTAAGTATGAAGAGAACACAAAAAGAAAATTTAATTAAAGGATTTTTTTGTCTACCTGCTTCACTTTCTATTTTCTTTCTTTTAGGGATTGTTATGGTTTTGTTTAAAGAAGGGCTGCCAATTTTTAAAGTTACTTCTCTTAAAGAATTTCTATTTGGCAAATTCTGGTATCCTACCTATGAACCTCCTGAGTTTGGGATATTGCCTCTCATTTTAGGGTCTTTCTTAGTTACATTTGGAGCATTAGTTATTTCTGTGCCTTTAGGCGTAGCAGGTGCCATTTATATTTCAGAGGTAGCCTCTCCCAAAATTAAGGAATTTATAAAACCAGTAATTGAACTTCTTGCAGGTATTCCTTCTGTAGTTTATGGATTTTTCGGGATGGTAATTGTGGCGCCTCAGGTAGCAAAAATTTTTAATTTAGCTGTAGGATTAAATGCTTTTACAGCTTCTTTAATTTTGGGTATTATGGCAATTCCTACTATTACAAGTATCTCTGAAGATGCAATTTCAGCAGTCCCCAAAAAATTTAAAGAAGCTTCTTATGCTTTGGGGGCAAATAAGTGGGAGACTATACTTAGGGTAATTCTTCCTGCCGCAGGAGGAGGGATAACTACAGCTGTTATTCTGGGTATGGCAAGAGTTTATGGTGAGACAATGACAGTATTAATGGTTGCAGGAGGCGCGGCGGTTATTCCACATTCTTTTTTTGAGCCTGTGCGAACTATGACAGCTACTATTGCTGCTGAGATGGGAGAGGCAGTTGCAGGAAGCACACATTTTTATGCCCTTTTTGCTATTGCTATAGTCCTTTTTGTAATTACTTTAAGTTTTAATATTCTTGCTGATATTTTATCTCAAAGATTTAGAAAAAGATTGGGATGAATTTCAGAAAGGTTAAAGAATTTGTAGGCTTTGCAATATTAAGATTGGCTACTTTTTTAATACTTTCTGCCCTTTTTATTATTCTTTACTTTATCATCATCAGGGGAATAAAAGTAATAAACTGGCAATTTTTAACCCACAAGCCTTGCGAAGGAATGACTTCTGGGGGAATCTTTCCTGCAATTTTGGGGACATTTTATTTGACTCTCTGTGCAATTTGCTTTGCTTTGCCTTTGGGGGTGGCGGCAGCAATATATCTTGTAGAGTATGCAAGGCAAGGAAGGCTGGTAAGGATAGTTCGCATTGGAATAAACAATCTTGCTGGCGTCCCTTCTATAGTATTTGGGCTTTTTGGATTAGCAGTTTTTGTTAAATACTTTGGTTTTGGTGTGTCAATTTTATCAGGAGGACTTACTTTGGGAATATTGATTCTGCCTGTAATTATTCGCGCTTCTGAAGAGGCGATATTGGCTGTTCCAAACTCTTTGAGAGAAGCTTCCTTAGCTTTAGGAGCAACCAAATGGCAGACTATTTACCGAATTGTTTTGCCCAATGCTATCCCAGGGATATTGACCGGTTCAATATTAGGTATCGGAAGAGCTGCAGGAGAAACTGCCCCTATACTTTTTACTGCAGTTACATTCTATTCAGCAAAACTTCCCACCTCAATCTTTAGTGAAGTTCAGGCACTTCCTTATCATATTTATGCTTTAATGACTGAAGGAACACATCCTGAAACTCAGGTGCCTATTGCTTATGGAACAGCTTTAGTCTTACTCTTTTTAGTTTTGGGTATAGATTTGCTTGCTATTGTTATACGTAAAAGAGCAAGGAAGAGGAAATGAACAGTAAAAAAATTAAAATTTCTATTCACAATTTAAATATCTGGTATCAAGATATGCAGGTAATAAAAAATGTAAATCTTGATGTTGAGAAAAACAAAGTTACAGCAATTATTGGTCCTTCAGGCTGTGGTAAATCCACACTTATAAAATCAATAAATAGAATGCTGGATATAATACCTGAAGCAAAAGTAAAGGGTGCAATTTTATTGGATGGCCAGAATATCTATGATATTGATGAGACGTTTTTGAGAAAAAGAATAGGAATGGTATTTCAGATGCCCAACCCTTTCCCTAAATCTATATTTGAGAATATTGCTTATGGGTTAAAACTTCATAGGATGTTTAAGAATAAAGAAGAGCTCTATTTTAAAGTTGAGAAAGCGTTAAAGCAGGCTGCTTTATGGAATGAGGTTAAAGACAAACTTGATAAATTTGCTCTGGATTTATCTGGAGGCCAACAACAGAGATTATGTATTGCTCGCTGTATAGCTCTTGAGCCAGAAGTTGTATTATTTGATGAACCATGTTCTGCTTTGGATCCGGTTGCTACAGCAAAGATTGAGGAATTGATTGAGGATTTAAAGAAGAATTATACAATAGTAATTGTTACTCACAATATGCAACAGGCAGCAAGAATCTCTGATTACACTGCTTTTTTATACTTGGGAAATTTAGTTGAATTTGGCCCTACACAGAAGATATTTACCACCCCTCAAAATAAGATGACCGAGCACTATTTGACAGGCAAATTTGGATAAATGGGAGGAAAATATGTTAGAAGAAAAATTGAATGAATTAAAGAAAAAATTAATTGAAGAAGCGGGTCTAGCTGAAGATATGGTTAAAAAGTCAATTGAAGGGCTTATTGAAAAAAGAAAAGAAATTTTAGAAAAGGTAGTCAAAAAATACGAGCCTAAGATGAATGAACTGGAAATAGAATTAGATGAGTTTTGCACAAATTTAATTGC
>CAZHYN010000001.1:0-245554 GCA_964536865.1 uncultured Planctomycetia bacterium | reverse complement strand
CTTTTTTATTATTCTGTCAAGAGAAAAGTCCACAAAATATTTTACGTTATCATAGACTAAGAGAGTTTGAGAAATAAAAACTTGAGGATTTCACATTCTTTCTTAGTAAGGTAAGTTCTCTTCAGTAATCCGGCAAGTATCTTACTAATAGAGGTAGCTACCTCTTCAGAAAATTTCCTTGTTAGGGTAGCGTTAATAAAATCGAAAAGAGCCTGAATATTTTTCCTCTTAGCTAGATTTAGATAGGATCGAGAAAAGGTATCCTCAAGGAAACGAAAAATCTCATAACACACAATACCCACACTAAAAGCTAAATTATAAGAAGGGAAACTTTTATTTGCAGGGATATAGAAGATACTGTCGGCAAATTCAAGTTCTTGGTAAGATAACCCAAAATTCTCTTTCCCAAATAGAATAGCTATCCTTTTAGAAGAAGCTAAACAAACGAGTTGAGGTAAGATGTAGTTAAAGTTATAGATGACTTTAAACTCTCTCCTCCGACGAGTAGTGGCAAAAATGAAATAGTAGCCATTTCTTATCTCCTCTAATCTATTATAGATTTTAGCTTTCTCTAGGACGTCTCTTGCTCTTTTAGCTACTTCAAAAGATTTATTAGTGAGGTTAGGATTTATAAGAATGAGATTAGAAAAGGAAGTATTTTTAAGGATGCGAGCGCTCAGCCCTATATTTTCAGGAACCTGAGGAGAAACTAAAACAATATGGATATTCTTAAATACTTTATCTCTATCTAAAGTTAACTTGGACACCTTTCTCTTTCAAGAAGTTAAATAACTTCTCTAGTTCTTTCTCTTCTCCTTCGATTCTTACAATTGCCCATCCCATCTCCGTAGAAAAGGAAGCCTCTACAATATTAGGAACAACTTCAAAATTCTTGATAATGTAGTAAAAAATAGGTTCGTCCTTAAATTCCCCAGGAATAGTTAACTCTACCTCCTTAGTTACCATCTCTCCTCCTTTCTAAAGATAATTATTTTATCAAAAAAATAAAATGAAGGGAAACTTTATTTAGAGATATCAAAGTAAACCAATTTCTAAATTCAACAAACCCCCCGAATCTGCCAGCAAGAAACAAAGAAGAAAGTCTCCTCCTATCACTAACTGACCCAAAGAATGGCTAACCCTAAAACTAAAAATAAAACTGCCATACTTAACTTTACCCCATCCAAATTCTTCTTAAGAAACTTGTTAACCTCCTGAGAAGAAACGCCCAAGAAAGAAAGTAAAAATATTACAATTAAGGGGGCAATAAAGACAAGATTATAGATAAGAGGGTAAATAAAAGCCTTCAATCTCAAGGTAGAGGTTTTGAGAATAAAAAATATAGTAGGAAGGTATACCTGACCAGTACAGACTCCTTCTAGGAAAGAAACTAAAAACCCTACAACTAAAGAGACGATGGATAACTCTAAAAATTTCTTTCTTTTTTTCTCAGCCCTTTACCAATCACCAGATTTATTTTTTTCTTCAAGAAAGAAGGCAATTGCAAAATTAAGCCCTCACTTTCTTTTGTTTTCCGGTATTTAAAGTAACCATATAGAGCAAATATAAAAAGACAAAAACAAAAACCTGCCACCATGTAGTAGAATCCCTTTATAAGGAAATAAAAGTTACTTACAGTGTAAAGGAATCTGAAACCCTCAGACTTAAAAGAAGGTAGGTAATAAATATTCCTAAGATATAGAAGGATTCAACAAAAATTATCTCTTCTCTACGATATTGATAAACTGCCAAGAAAGAAACAAAGAAAACAATAACTGTGAAAGCACAGAGATTTATACCATTGATTAAGCCAGCAGAAATTATCACAAGAAAAGAAAACTCCTTAAACTTAATCTAGAATAACTTTCTGAGCAAGGTTTAACTTAATTTTCATTTTCCTCTTAAGAACTAAATTCACTAATCTTTCTAAATTCTCTTCTATCTGAGGGAAACCCTCTAAAAACTTATCTCCCACCAAAACAGTAGGAACCTTTACTTTTTCTTTCTTAAAACGGGTAGAGAGAAAAACGAGAAAACTTAAATTCTCTGGTTTATAAACACTTAGGAATTTTACTTCTACTATATCCTGATACTTTCTTAAAAACTCAGGAAGAAACTCATTTTTTATTCTCAAACACGCTTTGCGTTGGGGAGAATAAAAAAGAGCTTCTACCTCTTCTTTTGCAAAAACTAACCAAGGGAGGCATAAAAGAAAGAAAAATAACTTTCTCTTTATTTCCTAATTAATTTCCTAATTATAGTAAAAATTAGATGAAAAATAAAGAATTTATTATACAATATTATCTATGAAGATCTATAAAGCTAAGAACTTAGGTTTCTGTTTTGGCGTAGAAAGAGCAATAGAAATAACCAAGAGAGCTGTCTCTAAATTTAAAAAATCTCATTCTGGTTTAGAAAACTCTAAAGGTGCAAATCTTGGTGAGAAAATCTATATAATCGGTGACTTAGTACATAACGAAAGAGTTTCTGAAGAAATACAGAGAATGGGGGTAAAGAAAGTAAAAGATATAGACTCTATCCCTTCAGGAGCAGCTCTTCTAATTAAAGCTCACGGAGTACCACAAAAGTTATACAGTGAAGCTAAAAGAAAAAATATAAATATCATTGATGCTACCTGTCCCAAAGTAACCCAGATTCACAAAAAAGTAAAAAACCTAGAAGAAAAGGGTTATCAAATAATCATAGTGGGAGACAGAAATCATGAAGAAACTATAGGAATACTGGGTAACACGAAAAAAGGCATAGTAGTTGAGAAAGAAACTGACTTAAAGAAAATAAAACATAAGATAAAAAAGAAAGTTGCTATAGTAGTCCAATCTACCCAGAATATCGATGATGTGGCAAAAATTATCTACCGGCTCTCTAAAATAGCTAAGGAATTGTTTTTTATTAACACTATTTGCGAAGAGACAGAAAAAAGACAAAAAGAGGTAAAAGAGTTAGCTAAAAAGTGTGAAGCAATCCTTGTAATAGGCTCAAAAAAAAGCGCTAATACTACACGTTTGTATAGAATCTCTAAAAAAATCAACGATAACACTTTCTTCGTAACTAAACCTGAATTACCTCAGAATATAAAAAGATTTAAAACAGTAGGAATCATAGGAGGGGCTTCTACACCTTTAAGCTTATTAGAGGAAGTATATAAAAAATTAAAATGATTTATCACTTTATAGATAACTACGGAACATTCCGCGTGAATAGCCCCTGTAAGATCTCCTACCTCTACTTTCCTCTTACTAATAAAGACGGTACACTCCTAAGCTCTATTAGCCCTAATTTAGCAGGAGATATAAAAAAGGATAATGACAGATTCCTTACTCCTCCTGCTACTATAGAGGATATAAAAAATAATCCTTTGTGTCGCAGGGACTTCTTTATAAGAACCAAAGATGGAATAGTATATCAGGCCTCAAAACCTTTTCCTCAGGAATATTTAGAATGTGGATTTCTATACCATAAGCTCATTAAGGAAAATGAGCTATTTTCCTTAGAAATTCTAAATTTTATCCCTTTTGACTTAGATGTGGAAGTAATGTGGGTGAAAATCAGAGGCAAAAAAAAGATAAAAATTACCCCCACCTCTTTTCTTCCTCTTTATGGAAGAGGAGAAAAAAGCCTAAGAGATCACCGTCACGTTACCTCTCTCCTAAATAGAGTAGAACTTAAAAGGTATGAGATTATTCTTAAACCTACGATGATTTTTGATGAGCGCAAGCATAGAGAAAACACCACTCTTTACTTTGCCTTTGCGCATCAGAACTCTTTGCCGCCCTTAGGGCAATTTCCTACTCTCTTAACTTTCTGTGGAGAAGAAGGAAATTTAGAAAAACCCCAAGCAGTATATAGAAATCTAAAGCCTTTCAAGAGAAAACAGAAAAACTTTGATGGGAAAGAGAGTTGTGCAGCATTTAGATTTAGAGAACTAACTATTAGAAAAGGGGAAGAGGTAAATTTCTTTGTAATTATGGGGATAGCTGAGGATAAACAGTATATGTATGAGACCTTTAGAAAACTTAACTCTCAGAAAAAAATAAAACTTTACTTAGAGAAAACAAAAAGCTACTGGCAAAAACACCTCTCCTCTTTAAGATTTGATTTTAAGAATAAATTATTCAATAACTGGCTTCTGTGGGTGTATTTTCAACCTACTTTAAGGAAACTATGGGGGTGCTCATTTTTACCTCATTTTGATTATGGAAAAGGAGGCAGAGGCTGGCGAGATCTCTGGCAAGACATACTTTCTCTTATCTTACGAGGAGAGAAAAACATAGATAAATTAATTCTTAATAATCTTAAAGGAATAAGGATTGATGGTTCTAACGCCACTATAATTACTAGAGAGGGGAAATTTATATCTGACAGAAACCGAATCTCCCGAGTTTGGACAGACCATGGTGTTTGGCCCCTCCTTGCTGTTGAGCTTTACCTAAATTACTCGGGAAATTGGAATCTTCTTTTTAAAAAGATACCCTACTTTAGAGATCATCAACTTAAGAGAGCTAAAGAGATTGATCTAAAGTTTAAGGGAGAGGATTTCTTTCTAAGAACAGAAAGGAACCAACTTTATAAAGGGAGTGTTTTAGAGCATCTCCTTATACAGAATCTTGTACAATTCTTCAACGTAGGAGACCACAATATCTTAAGGTTAGAAAATGCGGATTGGAATGATGGGTTAGACTGTGCTCCTGACAAAGGAGAAAGTGTGCCTTTTTACTGTATGTATGGTTACAATCTTAAGAGATTAGGAGATATTTTGGAAGAAATTGCTAAAAGAAGAAAAAAAATAGAACTTCTAAAGGAAATTAGCTTCCTTTTGAATCGATTAAATCATCCTATAGATTATAATAATGCAAATAGAAAAAAAGAAATTTTATCCTGCTATTTAGAAAAAACTAAATACAAGGTGAGTGGTAAAAGGATGAAGATAAAAACTTCCTTGCTAGCTAGAGACTTAAAAGAAAAGGGAGAGTGGATTTACAACTATATAAGAAAAAAGGAGTGGCTAAAAGAAGGATTTTTCAACGGTTACTATGATAACCGGGGAAGACGGGTAGAGGGAAAGAAAAAAGGGAAAGTCCGACTCCTGCTTCAATCACAGGTATTTCCTATAATTAGTGGAGTGGCCACTTCTAATCAAATTAGAAAGATTATTATCTCTGTTAACCGCTATCTTAAGGATAAAAAACTGAAAGGCCTACGCCTTAACACCAACTTTGAAACTCCCTACCTTGAACTGGGCAGGGCTTTCGGGTTCAGCTACGGAGATAAAGAAAATGGCGCATTCTTCAATCACATGGTGGTTCTATTCGCTTACGGATTATATAAAAGAGGATTTATAGAAGAAGGGTTTAAGGCTTTATATTCTATCTACAAGATGTCCACATCTAAGTTTAGTAAAATCTATCCTATGATTCCTGAGTACTTCAATCTAGAAGGAAGAGGGCTCTACTTCTATCTGACTGGCTCAGCAAGTTGGTATATTTATACTATTTTCGAAGAGGTTATGGGAATAAAATTTTCTCAAGGAGACTTGTTACTTCAACCTAAACTCACTAATAGTAACTTTTTTAAAAAGAGTATTGAGATGGAATTAAAATTTCAAGGAAGAAAGATCAAGGTAATCTACCAAAAGACAAATACCAAAAAATTCTATAAGCCTAAACAGGTAATAATAAATGGGCTCTCCAAAAAATTAGAGGAAGAAATTGTAAAAATACCTAAAGAGGTTATCTCTTCTTTGCCTCCTGGCAATGTATGCGTAATAAAACTTCTCCTGGGTTAAACTATCTTTCTCATCATCTATTATAGTTATAGAAAGTATAATCGCTAAGGATTTAAGCTTACGTTGATATAATATGCAGAAAAGGGAACTTTTAAATTAAGTATCCTTCTCCAAGGAAAGAATTTCTTTAAAACGCCGCTTAGCCTCCCGGTAAACAAAACTACTTTTTCCTCTAACTACCTGAGCAGCCTTTTGGAAATATTTCTTTGCCTCTTTAAATTTTCCTAAAGAGAAGTAAGAATCTGCCAAACTGTAAAGAGACTCAGCACGAGAGGGATCAAACTCTAAAGCCTTATGAAAACATACTAATGCCTCCTTGTGTCTATTGAGAAAGTTAAGAAACCATCCTTTATTGTGGAATAAGGTGGGGCAATCCTTATTCTTCTTAATTCCTTCATTGAAGCAAGAAAGAGCATCCTCATAATCTCCGAGTTCTGCCAAACATATAGCTTTGTCATTGTAACTTAGTGCATCTTTAGGCCTTAATCTCAATGCTTTCTCCAAGTATCTTTTTGCTTCCCTGAATCTCTCACTCAAAATATACTTCTGGGCAGTAAAGTAGTAAATAAAGAACCAATCTTTTCTTCTTCTTGCTTCTTTCAAAGCACGCAAAGCAATTCTTTTAGCTCTCTTTAAGTGGAAAAAAGTTATCTCTCTATCCAATTTTTCCCTTTCTTTCTCTAAATTTATTTGATACATAAAAGATGACCTTTTGAAGGTAAAAATCTTTTAGTTCTGAATCCTACTTCTTCTAATTTCCTTTTAATTTTTGAAGGAAAATTGTAACCTTGAGTGATCCTATACAAAGGAAGATAGTGATAGAGCCTTCCTTTCTTTCGCAAAACTCGATAAAGTTGGTAGTAGAAATCCACGCTATATAAGGAAGGTGCTAACTTGAATGTAGGAGGATCGCAGATTACACAGTCAAAGTAACCTAAAGGAAATCGGTGAATATATTTAGTTATATCTGCTTTTTTTACTTTTATCTTAGGGTCTAAAAAGATCTGGTAAGAGAGAGGGTTAATTTTCGTTAAGAATAAAACGTTTTTATCCTTTTCAAAGGTTATTACTTCCTTACTGTAAGGAGAAGCTAAAATTGCTGTGTAACCCAGTCCCATGCACGTATCTAGAACTCTCCCCCAAGGACGAAGGAGCTCAATTTTTTCCTTAGTATCCTGGTAAGGAGAAGATAGCTTCACTTTATGCATAGGAACTGAGCCAATAGCTAAGCTTGGCCAGTCCTTGGTAGGAATAAGCTTATAGAATCTGTTAGTATCTTTGGAGAAAAAAGCTATAGGCAAGATTTTATTTTTCTTTAAAAGATAGCAAAAATGAGGTTTTAATCTGTTTCTTAAATCTAAAACGAACCTCCCATCCAGAATAGCTTTTTCTTCCCTTATCTCCACCTTAACTTCTTTAAGTCCAAAATCTACCCTCAAAGAAAAAAAACCTTTTTCTCTATTTCTTAAAATACCATCAAATTCCCTCTTAGTAATAACTACGAAATCCATTGTAAAATCAATAAAAATGCTTGACAACTAGCTTTAGAGGATTATAAAATAGTTTAAAGTTAATTTTTAAAAATATCAATAACTAATTAAAAAAGGAGGTGTGTAGATGAATAAAGCCCAGTTAATTGAAGTAGTAGCTAAGAAAACCTGCACCAAAAAAGAAGCACAAATGGCAGTAGAGGCCCTATTGGAAGCAATCAAGAATTCTTTAAAAAAGAAAGAATCTGTAACTATTGCCGGTTTTGGAACATTTAAGGTAAAGGAAAGGAAAGCAAGAACAGGAAGAAACCCTAAAACAGGAGAAACCATCCAAATTCCTGCGAAGAAAACCGTAGGATTTAGAGCTTCCAAGGAGTTAAAAGCTATCCTTTAAAAAGAAAATTACTGCAAGGGGCTATATGCCCCTTGCAGTTGGACAGAAAAAGGATTCTTTACCCCGCAAATACTTCTAACCTTCTGCAAGAAAGTCCTTATAAACTGAGAGGGAATAAATTCTTCTTTTATTAATTTATAGATGTACATTTCTTTTTTCTTCTCGAGTACAATTCTAAATAAAGTCTCTTGAGTAAGCAACTCTTTTATAATTATTGCTCCAAGGGTATACTTATCTAATTTTTCATAGGAAACTATTTTGTCTCTAAAGACCTTTACTGTGGATGTAACCCTTTCTATCCAAGAAAGGAAATCATAGTTACTCAGCATAAATTTATCTATAACTTCTTTTATAAAATTAATTATCCTGCAAATGTAAAAGATAAAAAATATTTCATCCCTCTTCATATCCTTTTCGAAATAAGCACAACTACTCCTAAAATAAATATAATCCTCTTCCCTAATTCGGGAGATAGGAAAGAGTTCCTTAAATAGCTCACTTTCCGGAACAAGATAGAAGATACTTGGCCCTAAAAAAACTCTTTTGCCTGCTAAGAAACTTACATCTTTAAGACATTCTTCAAATTTCTGACGAGGTAACCCTACGATAAAATGGATAAAGGGATAAATATCTCTATCAGCAAGGTAGCTGGAGAAGGGAAGAATTTTCTTCTCTTGGCAGCGATTAAGATATTTCATAAGACTCTTCTTTCTGGTCACTAGAGAAAAATCAACATGGGTAAGACCACATTTTTTAAGTTTATTTAAAATAGAGAAATTTAAATTTTTACTCATCAAACCATTCATAAAGGAAATTCTTATACTCTTTCCTTTGTCTACTAAACTGTCGATAATTAGATCTAGAAGTCTCTCGAACTGAGGATTAAGATTTATATTATCGTCTTCAAAATTAAAGTGCCTTATTCCTAGGCTATAACAAATTTCTATCTCTCCAAATACATTTTCTGCCTTCCGATAACGAAAGGGCTCTCTTATTGCGCAAAACCTACAACCCAAGTTACACCCTCGAGAAGTAATCAACGAAGTATACACATTTCCATCTATTTTGTACTCATAGTAGTTTATAAGTGTCCGTTCAGGATAGGGTATTTTATCTAAATCTTCTACGATAGGAATTTGAGGAGAAATAAAGAGCTTATCGCCCGTTCTATAACAAAGACCAGCAATGTGCTCTATTCCTTTATCTACTTTTTTACATAACTCTAAAAAAGTATACTCTGCCTCTCCACGAATCACAAAATCTATATTTGGGTTTTTAAGAGGTACCTCCGGTTGAGAAGTAGCAAACCTACCCCCTACTACAGTGATAATCCTTTTATCTATTCTTTTAACAGTCTCGGTAACCTGAATAACACTGTCAAAGTAACATGAAAAATTAGCAGAGATACCCACAATATGAGGTCTAAAATCTTCAATGAGACCCTGAATCTCCTCAAAAGTTAGTCCAAAATGATAAAAATTATTGAAGAGTCTAAAAGGAGATTTATTAGAGCGGTAATAGCGGTTAAGATAAGAAAAAGCTTGAGGAACTTTAAGAGTAACTTTACTTCTCCGCTCCAGAGCATTAATAATTTTCACTTTAAACCCTTCCCTGGTTAGGAATGTAGCTAAGTAGAGAAGCCCTAAAGGATAATTTCTTGAGAAAGTAAAATAAAAGTCCCGTACGGGAGGAAGAATAAGTAAAACTCTTTTCATTAAATTCTATTCTTTCATCAACTTAGCAATAAAGAAACCTTCCATAAATCTATTAGGGATTATACGTAAACATAACTCCAGCTGTGGAGAAAAATACTTATCTCTCCATCTTTCTAATCCTCTTCTTACATTCTTTAAAGGTATACTTATAGGAACTACTCTTATATTCCCCTCAAACTTCTTCAGTGCCCAATCGATTACTTCCTCATTCTCTTCAGGAGAAAAAGTGCAGGTAGAATAAACTAAAATACCCCCTTCTTTTAAAGCATATATTGCCGATGAAAGCAGCTTTTTCTGTTTATGAACCATCTCTTTTACTTTTCTTTCCTTCCAGTACTTAAAGGAATGAGGGTTATTTACATAGAAAAGACCCTCACAGGAACAGGGAGCATCTAAAAGAATTTTGTCAAAATAATCAGGAAATTTGTTTCTTATACGTATTCCATCTATAAGAAGAGGTTTTACACAATTTGTTCCTTGAATTTTTAAATTTGCTAAAAGTTTATAGAATCTGGTTCTTATTTTCTCAACAGCTACAATTTGAGCATTATCAGCTACCAAAGAAGCAATTTGCGTAGTCTTTGCTCCAGGAGCAGCACACATATCTAATATTTTTTCTCCTTTCTGAGGAGAAAGCAAAATAGGAGGAATCATACTAGAAATGTTTTGAACATAAATAAACCCCTTCTGATAAATATAGCTTCTTTGTAACTCTCTGAGGTTGGAGTGAAGCACAAAACTCCCTTTAGGCCAAGAAAGTTCTCTATATCTAATCTTTTCTTTCTGTAGTTCCTTTCTTAGCTTACTTAGATCTATCTTTAGATAATTTATTCTAAATGTATGAAGTTTCTTCTGGCAAAAACTTTCTAAAATTCGAGGATAACTAGAAGGGTAAATTCTCTTAATCTTTTCTATAAAGGGAGAAGGAAGTTGAAAAATTACTCGCTTCACCTTTTAAATTCTACAAATTTAGTGGATTTAAAGAAAAAAGTTGAACCTAAATAAAAAATTAGCTTTACTTCCTCGGTATTCCAAAAATCTCCCTTAAAGTATTCATCATCTGCTTCGGCATAGATTATCTCTCCTATGAATAGATAATGATCTCCTATCTCTCTGACATCAACTAAAGAACACTCAAGATGTCCTATACATTCAGCAACTTTACAAGTTTTAGTTAATGAATGAGGTTCTTGGGGAGTTAAACCACACTCTTTAAACTTATCTACACTCCAACCAGTTAGTTTCCCGCAGCAAATCACCTTATCGATAATACTCCACTCAGGAACATTTACAACAAACTCTTCACTCTTTCTTATAATCTCAGAAGAAAAATGTTTTCCTGCTAAAGCAACACCCAACAAAGGAGGATTTTTAGAAAAAGGCATATGCCAGGCACAGGTAGCAACGTTTTTCTTATCCTTGTAAGCACAACTTACTAAAATCACTTCTCCACAGTTAATTAATCTATTAGCCACGCTTTTTTTAACCTCTACCTTCATACTCCCTCCTTTCTTTCTCACTAATCAGTGCTATATAAAGTTAGAAACCTCGGTAAAAGCCTAGCTTTTTAGCATACTCAACTACCTCCTTAAACTCCTCAATAGTTGGCCTACGAGATAGCTCTTTTATATAATGAGCTTTAAAACAAGGATGATACTGCTCCATTATATTGATATAAGTATTAACAGAAATTTCTTCTTTTATAAAATCTAAAATTTTGAAAGAACCAGCGAGTCTGGAAGGCAACACTAGATGGCGTATAAGAAGTCCTTTCTTAGCGATACCTCTAGTTACTACTAAACCTCCTACCTGCCTATACATCTCTTTTAAAACTTCTTTAACTACTTCCCAGTAATTGGGGGCTGAAGAAAGTCTACTAGCCACACTGCTATCTGAGTATTTTACATCAGGCATATAGATATCGAAGATTCCCTCTATAATCTTTAAAGTCTCTACACTTTCATACCCTCCACAGTTATACACCAAAGGTAAAGAAAGACCTTTTTGAATAGCAAGAGGTAAGGCTTCTACTATTTGAGCAACTACATGAGTAGGAGTAACAAAGTTAATGTTCTCTGCTCCGTTATCTTGAAGAGTAATCATCATCTCTGCTAGCTCTTCCTTAGAGACTTCTCTTCCTTCGCCTAAATGAGATATAGGGTAGTTTTGACAGTAAATGCATCCTAAATTACACCAGGAAAAAAATATCGTTCCCGAGCCACCTCTTCCCACAAGTTCTGGCTCCTCTCCAAAATGGAGAAAAAAACTATCCACTTTGGCAAGGCGAGTAGTCTTACAGAATCCAACTTCCCCTCTTAATCTATTCACTCCACAGTTACGAGGACAGAGATTACAGTTCTTTAAACTTTGAGTGAGTTTGTTTTCTATCTCTTCTAACTTTCCTTTGCGATAAAGTTGTAAATAGGAGGGTTCCATTAATTTTTAAATGTGACTTTAAGTTGGCCGCAAGCAGCCTTTATATCCTCTCCCCTGGGTCTCCTCAATGTAAAAAATATTTTACATTTTTTTAATGTATTTTTGAATACTTCTATCTCTTGGATGGAAGGGGCTTCCCATTCAAAGTAGGGAGAAGGATTATAGGGTATAAGGTTTATCTTGCAATTAATTCCTTTAACTAACTTTACCAGTTTTAAGGCATCCTCCTTTTTTGTATTTAAATTCCTTATCATAATATATTCAAAAGTTATGGGGTATCTTCCGTATTTAGCAAACGCTTTTACAGCTTTCATTAACTCTTTAAGGGGGTATCTTTTTGTCGCGGGCATAAGGAATGTACGAACTTTAGAATCAGGAGAATGAAGAGAAATGGAAAGTTTTATTCCTAAATTCAGCTCTCTTAATTTTTCTATCTTAGGAATAATCCCTAAGGTAGAAATACATATCCGTCTTCTACCAAAGGAAATGCCATGGGGTTCTTTTAAAATTTCTATACTTTTTACAACATTGTCAAAATTATCTAAAGGTTCTCCTATGCCCATAAATACTATATTGGTAATTCTCCCTATTCTTTTGGCCACCTCTAGATACTGAGAAATAATCTCTGATGTCCTCAAATTCCTCTTAAATCCAGAGATTCCACTTACACAGAATCTACATTTAAATTTACATCCTACCTGAGTAGAGACACAGAGAGTAATTCTCTTTCCTTCAGGGATAAGAACTGTTTCTATCCTATGGCCATCATCTAACTCAAATAAGAATTTTTCTGTTCCATCTTCAGAGGTTTCCCTTTCTATTAATTTAAGGTGAGAGAAATAAAAGTTATTCTTCAGAAACCCCCTTGCTTCCTTAGAGAGGTTGGTCATTAAATCAAAATTCTCTATCCTTTTTTTATAAATCCAATTAAAAATCTGATGGGCGTAGAATTTTGGATACGCTTTTTCTCTAAGTAAATCCTCTAACTCCTTTAAAGTATAGCTCTTAATATCCTCCATCTGCAACATTTGAGTTTCAAACAGAAATGTTGCATAAGCGATAGATTTTATGACGACTTATACCTAAGATACCCGATATCTCTTTAACTCTAAAGCCTCTACTTTTCAACTGCTCTATAACATAAATCAATGCTTGCTTCTCTTCAGGCTTAACTATCCTCCTTTTATCCTTAAATTGGCGAATCTTTTCTTCTAAAAAATCCTTTTTATTTGCTTTTTCTTTCTTTTTAATAAGGAAAGAGCTCGCTTGTACAGAAACTTTCTTACATATTTTTTCTAAACCCCTCAAATTCTCTAAGAGTGGTGTATACTTTATTCTTGCGCACTCTTCTAAAAGTCGCTTATATTCTGCAATTGCCTTTTTTCTGTCACAATGAAGAATATTTAAGATAAAATCATTTTTTACAAAAGAGGTCTTAGAAGGGTCGAGATATAGTTGGATAGAACTCCATTTATAATCACATAAATCTTTACATAATCTTGCCTTTAAAGGATTTAAATGGATATATAAAGAAATTGCTAAAAGGTAAATTTCTTCTCTACAGAGAGCGCACCTATATACTCCACAAAACACATGTCCCTTTCTTTGGTACTTTCTATTAAAATAAGTAGCGTATCTCTGAAAAAGTTTTTTCATCGCCTTATCTAAATTTCTTTGAGTCAAATATAATAAAAGATGAAGATGATTAGGCATTAACACAAAAGAGTAAATCTCTAAACCAAAATCATTAGAAGTATTTTTGAGAAGATAAAGAAAATAAAGATAATCATTTTCTTCTAAAAATAACTGTTCTTTTCCCGGTGCTCTTTGGGTAACATGATAAAAATTATTTTCTAAAATAATCTTCTTATTAACTCCCAGATAACGATTAATTTTCTTTTTCTCTATCAATTCTAATATATCCATATTTAACAATAATTTACTACATTCGTTCCTCTTCTGCAACATTTTTGTTTGAAACACAAATGTTGCAGAAGAAATAAGAAGGTTGGTTCTGATATGATAGGTTAGGAAAGGTGATTAATCTACTACCTCTACTGTAACCGTAGGAGCATTGGGATAACAGATATCGTTTCCGTTTCCTGAAATACCATCTGTATCATCAAAGGTTACAGCATTAGTAACATCAAATTTTATTCTTATCTTCTTAGTCGTACCCTTTTTTACTACTAAAGGTTGAGAAAAAGTACTAGTGTCAGTAAAATACTCTCCTATCACATTATAATGCTCGCCCTGGGAAGTTTCAGGAGATTTCAATGTCCCCTCTCCATAATCACTTGAATTAGTAGATGCTAATACTGCTTGAGTACCATCAGGCCCTGATACTGTAGTTGCTGTAGTATAATAAGTAGTGGCTCCTATAGTTCCTGTAGATTTTATGGATATTGTCCGAGAAACAGTCACTCTATCCTTAGTATACACACCCTCAGGAATAGATTTACTACTTACGTAGGAACCTACTATCTCTCCTGCATTTACACTGGCAATATTAAAGGTGAGCTCCCCCTCTCCTACTGTCACCCAAGAAGAGGTTGTACTATTATATAACTCTACTTTACTAATAGTGATTCTATAAATTTCCGGAGTACCATAACCGGTTGCTCCATAGACGCTGTAGCTTAGAGAAAAAAGAATAATACAAATTAAGAATAAAATATTATTTCTCATATCTCTACCCCCTTAACTTATTAATTTCCTCTCCCAATTTCTATTGTCATAGATGCCGTTTCTATCCACTTCTCCACTACTATATCAAAATTTCTTTCTACAGGAATAAGCACTTTCTTTCTTATATCCTCCCTGGGGAAAGGCTCTTTACTCAATACAAAAATTTCTCTAAAATCAGGGATCGTTTCAAAAGGGATACGACATTCTAGTTTTCCTCCGTACTCCTGCTCTCCTTTATTGTCATCCCAAGTGTAAACTTCCAGAGTAAAAGTATTGTTAAGTTTAACCGTAAGGCGCATTTTCCATCCGTACTTATCATTAAACTTATCGAAATCGTACCAAAATCCTGCAGTATATATCTTAAGCCAAGGAAGATAGGGGAGAGGTGCGCCTACCTCAAAATCTAAACCATCAGCCACTCTCTCGTAAGTTGTAGAGCTAGGAGAATTCTCTACTATCCTCTTGGTAGTGACACCGAAATAGCTGTTAAAACGTGCCTCTAAAATTTCTTCTAAAGCCTCAAATTCTAAACCCAACCGTCCATGCTCATGTAGATCTTGGTAATCTCCGAACAAATTAACTCCTAAGATAAGACTACTGTGCAAAATCTTCCTATAACCCACCCCTAAACTATAAGTTAAATCTCCTCCTGTTAGAGAGATACGAGGTTGGTAAAAAAGGGTATTAATTCTATCCTGCGACTGATACAAAGGTTGAACCATCTGAAAGTAAAAGGTGGGGTGCTTATCGGTCTCACACTGGGCAGAAAGCTCTATCCTTATAAATTTAAAAAGTATACTTCACTTCGCAAAAGAAATGATCGTTATTTCTAAATTGGCCGTTAGAGCCCCGAGGAGGACCCCAAAAATGATAGTAGCCAAAAGTAAACCAAACGTTATCTTTCAATTCATACTTTGTTTTAAAAGAGATTCTTCCGTCGTTATCGTCTCCATAGATAATTAAAACTTCTGGTTTGAGGCGCTGGTGCATGAAATCAGTAGCAACTTTCAAAGTTAAAGTATTCTCAATTTTTTCCATCAATCCGTAAGTGTAGGCATTTATAACTTGATACCCTTTAAATGTTTTTTTATCATGAATAAATTGACAAAATTGTAAGGAAAAGGCCCAGTTAGTAAAGAAGCTCTTATCAAATCCTAATACATAGGCATACTTATCTGTCCTCTCAGTAAGCTTTCTAGAACCATCGGTTCCATAATAGGTTGGTTCATTATGGAGATAAGCAAATTCACCCCGAATGGTCCATCCCTCTAAAGGACCTGGATTAAGAAAAGATTTGTTAAAAGAGAAACCTACCAAATGCATTAGCTTATGTCGCCGAGACACCTTGTAATGGCCGATAGCACCAATGATAGGAGTAAAAGAATCGGTATAGGTGTAAGCGCTATTAGAGTAACCATACAACCAGTTTAGAGTATACTCCATATCACCCATCATTGAACGCCATCTTAATCCTACCCTTGAATTCTCAAACTCCTTAGGAGGTCGGTAAATAGTGGTTGAAGCTGTTCCTCCCGAGGAAGCATTGATAGCTTTAAAATCCTCCCAAGCAGTATTTGCCTTAAAAGCAAAGGGAGCATGGGCAGGTGCAGAGCGTGATGCTTCAAAATCAGGAATAAGGAGAAACTGCAGAGTAGAATTTAGCCAAGGAGAATACTCAATCTTTACCATCCATAAAGGAATCCTTATATCAGCAAAATCCGGCAACCAATAGTAAGTCAAATCAAAAGGCATAACCCTATCTAAAAAAGGAAGTCCATCGGCTTGTCCCCAGACAACCTGTTGTTTACCGATCCTGATATCTAACTTATCAGAGGTAAAATCTAAGTAGCAGTCTCTTAGCCATTCTGTCCTTTGGGTATGTCCCATTTTAAACTGATTTTTATCGAAATTGGCTTCATCTCTTATATCGTAAGCAAAATCATAGAAGTAGCGAGGGTGAACAAACAAGGTCCATTCATTAGATAATTTATACTCTACCTCTAAATCAAAAGTATTCTTGAAAGCAGAAAGAAATAAATGAGAATTATCGTTATTAGTTTTGACCCACGTTTCGCTCTTTATATACCCAGCATACTCTAAGTTATTTTCAATTTGAGCACAAAATACACTAATAGGAAATACAACTAAAAAAATAATTAAAGCCTTGCTCATTTTTTTCTCACCTCCTCTTTTTTACCATCTTGACCTCATCAAAGTCTTAACTGTAAATAAACTTTCCAATAAATCCTGGTCATATTTTATATCCTTCATTAAAATTACTGTGCGATGATGGGTGCGTAAATCCTCCGCCTCTAAAGCAATCTGGGTAGGATAAAGTTTATCGCTCACTTTTATAAGTTTCCAATTTCTGAAAATTTTTTTAAATAATCTTCCTTTCTTATCAAAATACTCTTCATAAATGTGTCCTCCTGTCTTTTTATCTACCCAAATTATCCTTTTATCATAATACCAGTGTGCTTTTTTAGGATGAGCCTCAATCACAAAACAATCTCTTCCTTTAAATAAAATCTCATCTTTATATTTGAATTTATAACCGGAGAAAAGCTTTTCCCCAATTAATCTATAAGTTTCATCTTCAAATCGGCGGGTTGAGACCTCCTCAACTGTAAAATCTGAACCCATAAAAGCATCGTCGTCCTGGGAGGCAGAAATTTTCCTCACCTTTTTTAAAGTAGGAAGCCACAGCCAGACTTGCTGATCTTTTTGGGGCGAAAGATAACTCCAGACAAGAATTGCCAGCCCCTTTACCTCTGTAGGATAAGTAATTGCAGTTAATTCTTTATAAGAGAAATCATCTTTGCCTAAAATTATTCTATGTTTTATATATTTTCTTTTGCGCATCAATGTGGGAGAATCAACATAAATCACTTCCCCCTTAAAAGTAATATCTTTACAAAACAAAGAATATTTATTATGATACACAATTCTCATAATCTCATCCGCACTCATTCCTTCTTTTAAATGATAGAGTTTTCCTATTTCAAGTGTTTGTGCGAATCCAGCTATATTCCAAAAAAATAAAAGAGTTAAAAAAAATCGCATCTTCACCTCCTCTTTAATCTTCCCTTAATTCCTCTAAAAAGAAATCTTGGTTTTATCCACCAAATCATCACCGGAATCATAATTAAAGAAATCAACATATTTAAAATTAAAGCCAAGCATAAGTTCATTCCTAAATGTGCCTGAAAACGTATAGGGGAAAATATCCAGACAAAAATTCCCAAAGAAACTATAACTCCACTGAAAAAAACTGCTTTTCCGCTGCTTGTAAGAGTATCATAAAGGATTTTTCTATAAGTCTTTTTTTTCTTTTTTATCTCTTCATATAACCGAGAAAGTATATAAATCCCATAATTTATCCCTAATCCTTCACTTAAAGAAGCCAAAGGCAAAGTCTCAGTAGTAAGGGATGTTTTAAGAAATCCAAATAAAGAGAAAACAACAATATTGCTTATAAGAAGAGGAATGAGTAAAATTCCTGCTGAGGTAAAAGATTTATAAACAAAGCTTACATATAGAAAGATTAAAAAGGAGATAAAAAGTATGTTGGGAAGAATCGTCTTTTTTATAATCTCATTTACAGCAAAACTAATTCCGATATCTCCTCCCGCATAACTGAATTTAATATCTTTAAACTCATGAAGTTTTAAAAATTCCTCTGTTTTTCTTACTGCCTCCTCTACTGTGGAAGTTTTATGATTCTTAAAATCAAATTTTATATTAGCAAAACGCTTATCTTTTGAGATAAGATGGCCATAGTCTGAAGGAAATCCACTCATCGTATATAAAAACCAATATTGATAAACTAATTTATCCTGTAGAGGCAGCTTAAAATAACTTCTTTTTCCACCAAACATAAACATATTAAGAGCCTTAATTGCATCTACAAAAGAGCTTGCTGAACCACAGGAGGAGACATTTTTTAAAATAAAACCCTGAAGTTCCTGTATTGCTTTTAATTTACTAACCTTAAGAAGGCTATCTTCTGATTCTGCAAGAATATAATAAGTATTTGTCCCCCCAAAGTTTTTGTTAATAAATCTTTCTGCTTTGTTAAAAGGGCTTTCTGGATATAAATAACTTGTGCCGGAAGTATTTTCTCCTACAGTTATCTTTCCTATCCCTAAAAATGAGAATAAACACAAAATAATAAATACACTTACTACAATTGTTCCTGCTTTTTTATTTAAGGAAAATATACTTAATTGTTTAAGATACTTATCTACCCATTTATGTCTTTCTTCTTTCTCTATCTCTAAGATTTTAGGTCTCTTCATAAAAGATAAAAGGGCAGGAGTAAACATAAATGAGGTTAAAAAATTAGCCAGTATACCTAAACCACTGGCTAAAGCCATACTCTTTATTGTGGGAAGAGGAACTAAAAGCAAAGATAAAAATCCAAATCCATCAGTTAGACAAGATGCTAACCCAGGAATAAACAAATGTGCTATCGTATTTATAATTGCATGTTTACTTTTCATTTTGGGATTCCTCATCTCCTCATAATAACGCTTTAAAGTATGAACAGAATGGCTAATCCCTAAGGAAAGAACGATAAAAGGAACTAAAATTGTGGAAGGATCAAGTCTTAACCCTAAAAGCTTCATCGCTCCCATTCCCCAGATTGTCGCCATAGAAGAATCTAATAGAGGCAGAATCACCCCTCTTTTTGAGCGAAAAGTAAGATAAAGAATAAAACCAATTACCAGGAAACTGATGATTAAAATTTTAAACATTTGAGGAAGATAAAAATTAAGCCAGCCCTCTAAGATAGCTCGTCCGGCGATATAAATCTTTGTGTTTTCATCCTCATATTTCTTTTTCAGTTTCATCAAAGTATTAAAGATATAGGAGGTGCTTGCGGAAGATGTAAAATCTACCTGAATCAATGTGCTTTTTAAGTCTTTGGATACTATCTTTCCATAAATATTGGGGTTATTTAAAATTCTTTCTTTAAGCTCTTCTATCTTATCTTTTGAGGGAACATCTCTTAAAAGCCTTTCTACAAAAAAACCTTCCTCATTTGCGGTTACATGTTTTATATGTCGGGAAGCTAAAGAAATAACTCTTGAAGGATTTACATCTTCTAAAAGATAAAGGTCCTCGGTTAAAAAGATAACTTTTTCCAAAAAATCTTTATTAAAGATATCTCCTTTTTTTGTCTTTAAAGCAATACTGACCTGATTAAGCCCTCCAAAAATCTGGGTCAATCTATACTGAACTTTAATAAAAGGATGTCTTTGTGGTAAGAAATCTTCAAGATGAGTCTCAATTTTTATATCTTTTAAAACATTAATGAAAAAAAGAGAGATAATTATTCCTGAAAGTATGACATAAATTCTTAAGTGAATAATTGTGCGTGCTAATTTAAAAACGCGAGACTCTTTATCCATCTTTATTTAGCAATTTCATAAAAAAATTTATTTTTGCCTGCTCCTCAAGTAACTCTATCAAACCAAAAGCTTCCTTGAAATTATCTCCTATACTAATTACCCCATGGTCTTTTATCATCACTATACTGGATTCAGCTAAAGCAGATAAAACCGGGCCAATTTTTGTAATATTAATTGTCTTTTGAGTAATAACTTTTATATTTTTTAAATAGTATTTGCTTTCCAAAAAAATATTATCTAATTTTTTAAAATAATGAAAAAAGGCTACCGCAAAGGAAGGATGGGCATGAAGCACTGCTTTTTTTTGAGGAAATTTTTTATGAATACTTAAATGAACTGGTTTCTCACTGGTTACCTCTTTTTCTCCTTCTAAAATATTTCCCTCCAAATCCATCAAAATAATATCCTGTTTTTCTAAATATCCTAAAAAAGTATCATGAGCAGTAATAAGAATTTTGTCTTTTTCTACTTTTAAAGAAATATTTCCACTTTTAGCTTTTGTTAAATTCTTCTCATAAAGCTGGTGAGCCCAAAAAATTATCTGGTCTTTTTCTTTCTTAAAACTCATAGAAACTGGGGTATCTTTTTTATAACTATATTTAATCTTTCAAAAAGTTTTTTTTCTCTAAATCCTAAATTTTGTGTAATTAAATTATCACTTATCACCAAAAGAGAACTTGCTTCTTTCTTATAGAAACTAGCTACTTTAAAAAAACTTGATAATGCCATCTCAATCGCTATACAACTTTTATCTTTTATTTTTTTTATAAAATCTTTTGTCTCTCTAAATAAAGCATCGGTAGAGCAGACTTTTCCACAATAAATTTTATATTCTTTAAAAATCTTTTTTATTCTCTCGTTTAATGAAAAGCTAATTTTTAATTTTGCCGGATAAAACTTAGTAACTCCTGTATAATCTAAAATAGAATCAGCAACAATTAAATCTCCTATTTCCATCTCCTTTTTTAATCCTCCACATAAACCGATACGTAAAATCTTTCCTGCTTCCAAAAAACATAAAAGTTCAGTTCCTATAGCGGTATCAGGAGCGTAACTTCCTCCATAAGAGATAATAATTTTTTTATCTTTATAATCTGCCTGCCAGAAGACCAATCCAGAGAAATTTATAATTTTTTCAGGATTTTTAAAACAAGTCAAGGATTTTAAAGCCAAGTTTTTATAATCAAAACTAAAAGCAAAGTCTATCTTTTCAGGTTTCTTTATATTATAAAGTTTAAAGATAATTTCTGGTGTGAGATGAACTTTCTTCATCTTTTAGTCTTTTTTTATCAATTTTACCTGAACGTGTCTTAGGAAGCTTTTTTCTGAATTCAATATAATGAGGGATTTTAAAATGGGCTAAATGTTTTTTTAAAAATTCTTTTAATTCTGCTTGAGGCAATTTCTCATTCTTTTTTAATACAACAAATGCTTTGGGAACCTCACCCCTTAATCTATCAGGAACCCCGATTACTGCTGCCTCTTTTACTTCAGGATGAAGCAAAATCTTTTCTTCCACCTCAGAGGAAAAAACAACTTCCCCTCCTACTTTAATCATATCTTTTTTCCTTCCCACAATATAAAAAAAGCCTTGGCTATCATAATAAGCAATATCTCCTGTCTTAAGCCATCCATCGCAAGTTAAAACTTCTTGAGTAAGAAGAGGTTCTTTAAAATATCCTTTCATAACCCCTTCACCCCTTACCCATAACTCACCTTTCTCATTAGCTCCTAACGCCCTTCCTTCCTCATCAACTATTTTTGCCTCCATATTAAAAAACTTTCCTATACTTTCAATTTTATCTATCCCGGGAGGCACAACACAGTTAGGAGCTGAGGTCTCGGTCATTCCCCATCCATTTAAAAGAAAAGCATTTGGTGCAATTCTGTGAAATTTTTTTAAAAGATGAGGAGAAGAGGATGCGCCAAAGACAACTGCATACCTTAGATGAGGTAAATTAAATTTCTCATATTCTTTTAAAGATAAAATTGCTGTATACATAGAAGGAACAACCCAGAAAGCAGTAACTTTATATTCTTGTGCATTTAAAAGAAATTGATAAGGCTTAAACCTTTCCATTAAAATAAGGGTAGAGGCTCTTGCAACCATAACAAGTATATAATCCAGCCCTCCTAAGTGAGAAAAGGGGACTCCTCCACAGAGAAGTATATCTGAGGAAGAAAGTTTTAAAAAATAATCTACAGTCTTTAGAGGAACATTTAAATGATTAAAGGTAAGTTCTACTCCCTTAGGGTGTCCGGTTGAGCCAGATGTATACAGAATACAGGCGGTTTGGGCAGGTTCATAAAAAAAAGGGGGCTCTTTGGAAGAAGATTTTTTTAAGATATCTTGCCAGAGGTAAAACCCATCTATTTTTTCTTTACAAAGAATTATTCTTTTTAGGTTAGGGCAACTCTTTTTCACATTTTTTAAATCTATATCCTTTTTAATCTGGGTAATTAAAATTTCTGCCTCAGCATGGTTAATAAGATGAATTAACTCCTCCTCAGTAAGCATAAAATCGAAGGGAACCAAAACTGCACCAAGGATTAAAACACCAAGATAACTATAGACTGCTTCAAGGGCATTAGGAAGAAAAATAGCAACTTTTTTATTACTTTCTATGCCTAAACTACGAAGATAGTTCGCTACCTTAAAAGAGTTATCCTTCAACTGACAGAAATTTATCTTCTCATCTTTGAAAATAATGGCAGGCTTTTGAGGATAATCTCTTGCCTGCTCTATCAGAGCTTGGTGAATATTCAACTCTTAGACACCTCCCCAGTCATTTTCATGAAGATTTACCTCTCTTATATATTGTTATATATCTTAACCATAAAATAGTAAAATTTAATTAGTAAAATTTTACTATTACCAAGAAAAAAAGTCAATACATAAATCAAAAATTATTTGAGGAATGAGAAGGTAAAATTCTAAGATTTGAATTAAAAAGAAAGGGTAAAAATAGTTTTATCTTCTAAGTTAAGTAATTTCACAGAATTTGGAGAGATTTCCATTACTTCTAAGTTACCTATCTTATCCTTTTCTTTTACCATCCTCCCATTAATCATCGCTAGAGGGGCCTTTTCATCATAGATAATACCTTCCAGAATATAAGTTTTCTCCTGCCTTTTTCTTTTTTGGGAAATTTTCCTAGAAAGAACTGTTTTACTATTTGTCATTTTTTTTACAGAATCCTTAGTCAATTTAGAATGATTAATCTTTAAATAAACTGCTAGGAAAACTAAACATACAACACCCAAACCAGAGAGAAAAATAACTAACTTTTTTTTGAACTTTACAGGAGAACTCTGGAAGTGCTTCTTTTCTATTTTTTTTAAAGCATCATAGATTATACTCATATAAGCTCCTCTACACAGATTCTGAACACCTCTTCATCTAGGACTTTTTTTTCTTTAGCAAATCCGAAAAGCAAGGCTCTATCACAGAGGATATTGATAAGCCGGGGGATTCCTTTTGAGAACTGATAGATAATTTTATAACTTTGGGGTAAAATTTTAACATCTGCCTGCCCTGCTTTTTTGAGTCTAAAATTTACGTACTCAGCTATCTCTTCCTCTCTTAAAGGAGAAAGACTATACTTTACAAAAATCCTCTGACGTATCTGTCTTAACCGAGGCTGGTTAAGTTTTTCTATAATCTCAGGTTGACCTACCAAAACTATCTGTAAAAGTTTTTCTTTAGATGTCTCTAAATTAGAAAGTAGTCTTATTTGCTCAAGCTGATTGGGAGTTAAATTTTGAGCCTCATCAACTATAACAACCGCCCCTCCTCCTTTAAGAGTAATATCTATAAGAAAACTATTTAAATTATTTATAAGAGCTAACTTACTTTTCTTATCCGGATGTATACCGAAATCCTCAATTATAGCCTGAATGAGTTGCACAGAGCTGAAGAAAGGATTTAAAATCAAAGAAGTTTTTATATTATGATCTAACTTATCAAGAAGAGCCTTACAAAGAGTGGTTTTGCCTGTTCCTACCTCTCCTGTAATTAAAATTATCCCTTTCTTCTCTCTTATTCCATAAAGGAGAGTAGCTAAAGCTTCTCGATGAGAAGAACTCTCAAAGAAAAATTGAGGATCAGAAGTAATACTGAAAGGGACCTGCTTTAAGCCATAGAAATCAAGATACATAATATCTTATTTAGCACTGGCTGTCTCTTTCTGAGGAGTAACTATCCTGGGAGTAATAAAGATCAAAAGATTCTTTTTCTCTGTGGTTTTACTTCTGTGTTTAAAGAAATACCCAAGAATAGGAATATCCCCTAAGAGGGGAATTTTGTTAACAGTATCTACTACTTTATCTCTGACCAATCCTCCAATTACTAAAGTCTCTCCATCTTTTATCATTACTCTCGTGGAAGTGGTCTGAGTGTAAAGCCTAGGTATCTGAGCCACAGCTCCAGAAGAAGAAGTAAACTCTTTATCACCAAGATTCTCACTCACCCTGGGTTTTATCGCTAAAGTAACGAATCCTTCTTTATTTATCTGAGGGGTCACCTCTAAAGATACCCCATACTTTACCCATTCGTAACCAGATATCTCCCAGCTTCCTCTTTCAGAGTTATAAGTATAATTAGGTACAGGGTCTTCGGTTATAACATCAATAGTAGCGGTATGGTTATCCATGGTAGTAATTTTGGGTGTAGACAGTATTTTAGTACTGGTATCATTAAAAATAATCTCTAATACTGCCGACAATGAAGAAGTATCTAAAGTACCGAAAGCAAATACATCAGAAAGGGTTGAGTGTACACTGGAAACGCTAGGAATATCATCTCCCCTTAAATATTTATTCTCTGAATGCTTAGTAAAGGGCCAGGTGTGAACCCGTTTACTTCCTGAGATAGTACCTTGAATGTTCCAGTTTATCCCTAACTTGTTAGTAACATCTAAATCGGTTTCTAAAATCTTTGCCTCAATTAAAACCTGAGGAGTTATTTCATCTAAAGCCTTAATGGTCTCTTCTAAGGCGTAAAAGCTAGACTGGGTATCAGTTACCACCAAAGTATTTGTTCTTTTATCATAAGTTAACTTACCTTTAGGAGTTAATAATTTCTCCAGAGTATCCTTTATCTCCTCAACCTTAGCAAAATTAAGAGTAAAAACTCTGGTAGCTAAGGGTTCGGCAACCTGAGCCTCCTGAACTTTCTTTCTTCTTTTAGCTAAATTATCCAAAGTATCTACTAGAATTATGTTCTTGCCTACCCACTCGTATCCATAGTCATAGGTTTTCAATACTGCATCTAAAGCAGTTTGCCAATCTACATTCTCTAGGTCAACTGTAACCGGGCCTTTTACTTGAGGGGAGATAATAATGTTTACTTTAACCCCATTCTTTACTGCTTTCTGGGTAATCGCCTGAAGAACCACCCGAATATCAGCATCTCTAAACTTTAAGGAAGAAATCCTCCCTTCCTGAGCAAAAACAAAAAGGTTTAAAAATAATATACTAAACATTATCGTAAAAATTAAAATGACTTCTTTTTTCATCTTATCCCTCCCATTTTAAAAAATATTCTTCCCCATCTTTTTCTAAAACTACTCCATTACTTTCTATTTTCTTTACCTTAAATTGCTCCATTAGTATATCTCCTTCATGGAAAAGTTCGTTATTTATTATTACTACACTGCCTTGTGGAGAATAAATTATTCCCTGGAGGATAAAAGAGCTACCTTCTTTTTTCTCTTTTATTAAGATGTTACCTTCCTCATCTATAAGAGGACGCAAGGGATCTCTTTCAGTAAGCGGATTATAAGGGTATTTAAACTCCTGAGCATAAGCTCCTATGGTAAGAATAAGAATTAAAAAAAACACTGCTACTTTTACCACCCTCCCTCCTTGATAAGAGCGTAAAGTTCTAAATTTACTCTGTGATAAGGTTTTGCTCCTATTACCTCCATTTCTTTAGGAGCTAAAAAGTAGTCTCCTTTTTCTAAGTCATCGAGAAATCTAGCTAGACTATGGAAGTCAGCCTCTAAAATTATATCAATAGGTAAAGCTAAAAACTTGCCTTGGGAGGTAATCTTATATTCCCGAGGTGAGCTAGGACTTATCTCCTCTATATCTAACCTATTCTCTTTTGCTTTTCGAGAAAGGTAAGCTTGCAAGACAGAGACATCTTGAGGGGCAATGATTTTACTTTTAAGCTCTATAATCTCCCTACTTATTTCCTTCTTGCGAGACAAAAGGTTCTGCTGATAATTTTTTTGGTTACTAAACTGAACTATATTCTTTCTCAATCTTCCAACTTCGGAAGAAAGGTGAATAAATTTCTTTATTTGAAAAGGAGTAAACCAAATTATTTCTAGAAATAGTGCAACGTAAACAATAACAATAAGAATGCGTTTGTCAAGCTTCATTTTTTGCATTCTACTTCAAATTTTAAAATTTCTCTACTAGCTATCCTGCCTTTGCGAGAGTTTTTTAGATTAATTTTCTTAAAGACAGTACTAAAGTAAGTCTTATTTTTTAAATTCTTAATAAATTTATTTAGAGAATCAAAATAATCTTCTTTCCACTTTACTACATATCCTACAAACTCAATAGCATCGCCTTTAAACTTTATTGTCTCAAACCAAATATTTTTAGGAAGTGACTCATATACTTCGGCAAACACTCTAGAGAGAGAAATACTTTCTTGGAATAAAGTCTTATACTCCTCTCTCTCTTTAGTTAGAGCTTGCACTTCTTTCCTTAGGGAAAGAATAGAGTTAACTTGAGGAGTTAGTTGCTGCCAACGAGCACTTAATTTCCTATAGGGAAGCTGAAGAAAAGCTCCCAACACAAAAAATATAACATTTATGCCTATACATAAAATTAATAACAGAAGGGCAAAAGAGGCGTATTTTTGGGCAGAAAGGAGTATTTTATTTTCTCTCTTTCCTCCCTCAGGACAAAGATTAATAAATATCTTCTTCATAGGCTTAAACCTATCACTGGAGAAAACATTTGAAGAGGAAAAGAGAAGCTCTTAACTTTTATATCTAAAGTCTTTGCCACATCCCAAAGAATTAACTTAACTCCTAAAGACTTACTAATCACTTCTCTAACACTTTCTACAGAAGAGGCTCCTCCCGTAAGATAAAACTCCTCTACATTCTCTCCTACATTCATCTCAAAGTAATCGAGAGAACTTTTTACCTCTCGAGAAAGTTCCCATAGTGGCTCTTCTCCTATCTTAAGAAGTTCGTCAACTTGGGAGGAGGTAACTAACCACTCCTCCGCCTTATCATGAGATAAATTCTTAACTAAAGATATCTTCTCTATAAGGTGAAAACAACCGACTTTAATCTCTCTACTTAAATAAGGCATTTCTCCCTTTACTAGATTAAGAAGGGTGGAAGAAAACCCTAAATCTATTATAGCAGTGTTAGAAGCTTTTTTTTCTTTACAGTGAAAAAAAAGATTCAAGAGAGCTAAATTACTCAGAGAAATCTCTTTAACCTCCACTTTTCTTTCTCGAAAAGGAGAAAGGAGAGAATCAATAAACTCTTTCTTTGCTACAGCAAGAAGTATCAAAAACTCATCTTTAGAATAATTCTCATCGAGGATAGAAATATCAAAGTATACATCCTCAGGAGAAAAAGGGATGTACTTTGATAGTTCGTAGCCAAAAACCTCTTTTAACTTACCTTTCTCTACTTTAGGGAAGGGAATATATCTTATAAGGGTTTCAGGCCCTTTTATGGCAAATTTAACTTCTTTAGAAAGGACTCCTTTGCTCTTCAAAAAGTCAATCGCTGAAGCTGACTCTCCTTTTTTTTCTATAAATAACTCCCCAATCTTACCATCCTTAACTAAAGCTCCCTTTAAGTACCTAGCTCCTAAGTCAAGAGAAACAAAATCTTTCTCTTCATAGGCAAATAGCCTTTTGGTCTTTTCGTTCCATTCACTAATTTTCTTTTTTAGTAACTGAGCTAATTTCACCTTTAAACTAATTTCACCTTTAAACTATCTTACATTAATTAAGAAAAAAGTCAATTTAATCCCCTGGTACTAATAAGTTTGCCACCAAGCTACAGTTTGAGGAGCCACATATCTTAAGTTATTCAAGGCTTCATCTATTGCCTCTGTATCGTAGTCTAACTCAAAATTACCTCTCAAACTTGTAGTCTCTGAAGGGTCTCCTTCTACCAAAATGGTCCCCTCTACCGTAGGATTGCCTGCAGGCACTTCCAACTCTCCAATCACATAAATTATTCCTTCAAACTCCCCACCTGTTATTTTAGCATCCCCATTAATTATCAGAATGCCACTACCTTCCCAATTGTTAGAAGTAATCCTAAGTTCTTTTCCTTCAGAGAGCTCCACCCAAGTTATATCCTCAACCGGCTCCACATTATTGGGAGGATCCTGGTAATAGTAGGTAGCATAACTCTTTAGTTCATCCTTAGTAAAACCAAATAAACTTTTAAAATCTAAATCGCTATTCTCCTTTTTACTATCAGAAGGAGTTATCTGAGCACTTCCCTTTACCTCAATCGCTCCCTGACTCTCTATAGCATAAGGAAAATTATTAGCATCGATATCTCTCAACCTTACAACTGCAGAAATATTCTTAGTTATCTGACCTAAAGAACCTGAGGAATCTATACGATAATTTAGGCTATCTAATACGGAAATAGTAGCAGAATAGGAATAACTCTCATTTTCATAATCTATAGTCCCGCTTACCTGGCAATCACCACTTTGTACACATTCTTTTAACTTTTCTATCCCTTTAGAAATTCCTGACTCCGCTGCCCAAAAGGCTCTTAAGGAGGTTACATATCTTTTCACTAAGTTACTTCCATTTAAGGTCTGAGTGAAAAAGGACTGCCCAATTATAAATAGAACTGCCATTACTAAAAGGCTAAAAATTAAGGCGATGGCTTTTCTCATCCTTTATTCACCCCAAACTCTTTTAACTACCTTCCCACCACGCTACTATTCGAGGAGCAATAAATCTTAAATTATCCAAAGCTTCGTTGATAGCATCGAGATCATAATTCAAAGTAAAATCTCCTCTTATGCGAGTAGTACTAGTGGGTATGCATTCCACTAGGATAGCTCCCTCTATGATGGGGTTACCTGCTGCTACCTCTAAAGGTACCTCTAACTGCCCCCCAATAATATATATTATCCCTCGGAATCTCCCTCCAGTTATTTTAACATTGCCTTCAATCACAAGAATACCACTACCTTCCCAACTATCTGAAGTTATTCTAAACTCATCCTCAGGAGATACATCTACCCAAGTGATGCCCTCACAAGGAGTGATATTATTGGGAGGATCCGTATAGGTGTAATCAGCGTAAGACTTTAATTCTTCCTTAGTAAAAGTAAACAGACTATTAAAATCTAAAGATGATTGCTCTTTGGTGCTATCAGAAGGAGTTATCTGAGCATTTCCTCCGATCTCCAAAAGACCCTCAGTTTCTATAGCATAAGGAAAATTATTAGCATCGATATCTCTCAACCTTACAACTGCAGAAATATTCTTAGTTATCTGACCTAAAGAACCTGAGGAATCTATACGATAATTTAGGCTATCTAATACGGAAATAGTAGCAGAATAGGAATAACTCTCATTTTCATAATCTATAGTCCCGCTTACCTGGCAATCACCACTTTGTACACATTCTTTTAACTTTTCTATCCCTTTAGAAATTCCTGACTCCGCTGCCCAAAAGGCTCTTTTCCCTCTTATATCTCTCTTCGTTAGGTTGCTCTCTGTTAAACTACTTATAAAAAGTGAACTTCCTAGAATACCTAGAACTGCTAGAATCAAAAGGGCTAAAAGAAGAGCTACTCCCTTTTTACTCATTGCGTATGGTCACCTCTCCTGTTAAAGAAAAATTTATCGGTAAAGAACCTTTCACTGTCTCTTGCATATTTAAATCGATACTTATTTTATTTTCGTTATTGTTAATTAACTCTTCAACATCAAAAGGGGGGCTAGCTATGTTATAAAAGTAGGTGGTAATATTTGAGTTATAATCGGTACGTTGAAGTTTATAAGAATTGGCATCATAAGTATACTCGATATAGTTACTACTCCATTGAGGATTACCTCCAGAGTAATCTTGATAAATACGAAACTTAAGGTGAGAGCTGGAAGGATTATTACTTTTGATTTCACTTACCGTAGTCTGACGAACATCCTTTCCTATAACCTCTATCGCCCTCCTTGCTTCCTCTTGAAGTTTTAGCTTTGCTAACCCAATTTCATTAGAGAGGTACCCCTGTGTAAGCACATAAAATAAACTAGCAAAAATTGTTGACATAACTGCCGTAACGATGAGAACTTCCACTAGAGTAACCCCCTTTAGTTTAGGGAGAAAAATATGTCTTGAGTGTGAAAGTTCTCTTCTGACCTCTCTCTGTCCAGTTGACATTTACCGTCACCTCCGTCAATCTATTTTGTGAGGAGGTTGTAAGAGTAACATTTTCCTCAGGTAAGTGATTAAACTGAGGAGGAGTATAACTTCCTATCTGAGAATAGCTAAGATCTTTTATCTGCTCTAGCACTGTTTGCGCATCAGAGGCAGCAGTAACAAGGTTACTGTTGAAATCATTTAAAAATCTACAAGTAACAAAGAGAAAAAGAAGACCAGCTACACAAATTAAAATAATTGCTCCTGCCACCAATACTTCTCCTAGAGTATAAGCTTTAACTAACATCTTTCCTCTTAAATAAAATACCCCCTCTCTTTTCGAAGAGAGGGGGCTAAAGATATCCTACCTTGATTCGTTAAGAGCAATCCGCTGAAGATAAAACACCACCAGTTGTTATAGTATAAGTCTTTGTTCCACTCGTCCCACAGGATGCAGGAGTAGCGGTTACTGTGTATCCAGTAGCAGCAAGGGTACAAGAGTAAGTATACCCTTGAATAGTATTGC
This sequence comes from uncultured Planctomycetia bacterium, assembly GCA_964536865.1. GTDB lineage: Bacteria > Omnitrophota > Gorgyraeia > Duberdicusellales > 4484-171 > B7-G16. The sequence continues at coordinate 214,706 of CAZHYN010000001.1, read as the reverse complement.
CACAGAAGGATTGATTCAAGTAAGGAGGAGTAGCATCGGTAAGTTGACTCTCGTCAGTGGCATAACTTCCGTTGTTAGCAGCTGCATAATTTTCTAAAGCAGTAGAGATAGTTCTTAAGTTTGCCTGAGCAGCACTTTCATTAGCGGTGATACGAGCTCTTAGCAGGTTAGGAATAGCAATAGCTGCCAAAAGGGCGATGATTGCTACAACAATCATAATTTCTACCAAAGTAAAACCTTTCCTCATTCCTCACCCCCTTTCTTCTTGATAAACCATTTTTAACTATACCACAATCTGAAGAAATGTCAATATTTACCCCCCCTCTCTATTAAAAAACCCAGGTAATAACCTACCTGGGTATTTTTAGGAATTCGGCAACCTGCCTATCCCGCCCTTTTCATATTTCTAGTTAAATCCTGCAGTTTACCTGCCTCTGCATCCCTTATGCACTTTAACTTCAAACCCCTGTTAATCTGGGTTTTAGAAAGAGCGGGACGCACGGCTTTGCCTATTTACCCAGTTAGGTAAATAGCCGCTTTCGCGGGTCCCCAGGTTACCCTGAGTTTGCCTTTCTCGTTCCCAAGATTGTCTACCTAAAATATAGCATACCTGGAGGTATTTTTCAATGGCTAGAAATTCTCCTCTACTCTTGAAGGATTATCCCCTGGGAAGGATCACAATCAGCGGTATCACAGTACTTAACTAGGCCATTTTCGTCTATGTAGAAACTTCTTATCCCGGTGAAGCCAAAAATCTGAGGAGAGGCTACCGCATAGAAAGAGTACTCCGAGCCAGTAAGAGTGAAATTGTACCCTTGTTTGGGACAAGGTTGGTCATTACAGCTTAACTCTTCCTCAATATAAGGGGGATTAGCATCTCCTAAATCTCCTAAAGAGGAAGGGTAGACAGAGTTGATATTTTTATAAATTTGAGCAGAGGAAAAGACAGTTTTTAAGGAAGTAATTGCTCCTACTTCGTTAGCAGTAATGCGGGCTCTTAAAATATTAGGAACTACTAGAACAGTTAAAAGTACCAAAATCCCTACCACAATCATAACTTCTACCAGAGTAAAATTATCCTTCATCTTTTAAAGTCATCTTCCTAAAAGTTGAGTTATCTTTATAATGGGTAAAAATAGAGCAACTACAATACCTCCGATAACTATCCCCAAGAACGCTATAACAATAGGTTCGATTAAACTAGTAAGCCCGGAAATTACCGCATCAGTCTGCTCCTCATAGAACTGAGCAATCTTAGAAAGCATCTCCTCCAACTTCCCACTCTTTTCTCCTACAGCAATCATCCGTATCACCATAGGAGGAAAAACTCCGCTTTCTTCCAGAGGTTTAGAAATAGGAATGCCTTCTTGAATCGCTTTTTTAGAATTAGCTACTGCCTCCTCAATAATTTTATTTCCACTGGTTTTGCCTACGATATTCAGAGTAGTAGTAATATTTACTCCACTTTTCATCAGAGTAGCAAAGGTGCGAGAAAATTTAGCAATACTAATCTTTCTTACTATATCTCCTAAGATAGGAAGATTTAAAAGAAATTTATGATACATTTTCTTTCCCTTAGGAGTAGAGATGTATCTGTAGAAAGCAACCAGTGCAATAATAAAAACTCCTATCAAGTAGAGAACATTTTTTCTCACTAACTCAGCAAAACCAATCAGGAGCTGAGTAGGAAGAGGTAAATCTCCTCCTAAAGTATCAAATATTCCCTTAAAGGTAGGGATAATTTTAAAGATAAGGAAACTACTTATCCCTATAGCCATTATTACTACAATAGCAGGGTAGGTTAAACTGGAAATAATCTTTTTTCTTAAGGCATTCGCCTTCTCTAAATACAGAGATAATCTATTCAGTATCTGAGGTAAGTTCCCTGAAGTCTCTGCAGCCTCTACCATGCTTACATAAATTTCAGGAAACACCTTAGGATGTTTTGCTAAACTGGAAGCTAAGGACGCTCCCTCCCTTAACTCCTTCAGAATATCCTCCAAGACTGCCTTAAAATAAGGATTAGTAGTTTGTTGCCAAAGAATATCTAAAGCTCCTACCACAGGAATACCGCTCTCTATCAAAGTAGTAAGCTGTCGAGAAAAGACCACCAATTCATCAACTTTAACTCTCCCTCCTCTTTTTTTCGGGGTAACTTTTTTCTTTTCTTCTTTAAGGGATAAAATGATATTACCCTGAGAGTGAAGGTATTCTAAAGCCTTCTCTTTAGATTCCGCTTCTAAACTCCCCCTTACAGTTTTACCCTCCTTTGTCCTTACTGTATAAGAGAAAAAAACCATACTCCTCCTAACCTGCTACCCTTAAAACTTCCTCTAAACTCGATACCCCCTCAATACATTTTATAAACCCATCTTCTTTTAGTGAGCTAAAATCGCGATGCTTGCGGGCATAATTAGTTAACTCCTCTTCACTAGCTCTCTTTGCCACCATCTCTCTTAAACTATCATCTAAGGAAAAAACTTCTAAAAGTGCTGTCCTCCCCCTATAGCCAGTATAATGACAGAACTCACAGCCCTTACCCTTATATAACTTCCCTGAAAAAGGAGGAAAGTTAATTCTCTTTAATAGCTCCTTATCGGGTTTATACTCCTCCTTACACTTGGGGCAGACTCTTCTTGTTAGCCTCTGAGCAGTAGAAGCGATTAAAGAAGAAGCCACCAAAAATGGCTCCACTCCCATATCCACTAACCGAGTAATTGCTCCCACAGAGTTATTGGTATGCAAGGTAGAAAATATTAATTCTCCTGTAAGAGAAGCTTTAATAGCAATATCAGCAGTTTCTGAGTCTCGAATTTCTCCTACCATTATTATATCAGGAGACTGACGCAATACACTCCTTAAACAGGAAGCAAAGGTAAGGCCGATTTCAGGATTTACTTGAATTTGAGTAATGCCCTCTATTTGATACTCTACAGGATCCTCTATAGTGATAATACTTTTGTCCGGAGTATTTAGTTGGGTGATTACTGAGTAAAGGGTGGTAGACTTACCACTGCCCGTAGGGCCAGTAACAAGAATTATGCCAAAGGGGGCTTTTAAGGCTTCTTCAAATAACTTTAAAGGTCTGGGAGAAAAACCTAAGTTTTTGAGCCCTAAGGAGAGGCTCTCTTTATCTAAAACCCTTAACACTATCTTCTCTCCAAAATCAGTGGGAAGAGACGAAACTCTAAAATCTATCTCCCTATTTTCAAATTTTATTTTAAATCTTCCATCCTGAGGAACCCTGAACTCAGTAATATTTAAAGAAGACATAATCTTCAGTCTCGCCAAAATAGCATTTTGATTAATCTTAGGAAGACTCAAACCATGATGAAGAACTCCATCTATCCTATACCTTATAGATAAATCTTTTTCTGTAGGCTCTATATGGATATCGGAAGCCCTCCTCTTTAATCCTTCGTAGATAATCAAATCCACCACTCTTATAATAGGGGGGAGATTACTTTCCTTAATAACTTTCTCTAAACTCTCCTCTCCCTTATAAGAGACCTCTTGAACCTCTGCATCTTGCGGAGCCTCCTCTAAAAGAGGAAAAATCTTTTCTTGAGAATAAAGCTCATCTAGGAATCTTATAATCTCCTCCTCCTTCGCCAATACTAGCTCCACTCTGTTTAAGGAGCAAACCATCTTTATATCATCAATGGCTACAACATCTAGAGGATTAGCTGTAGCTAAGGTTAATACCTCTCCTATCTTAGATATGGGAAATACTTTATATTTAAAGGCTAACTCTTTGGGTATTATCTCCTTATTTTCTGAAGAAACCTTATATTTCCCCAAATCAAAAAAGGGAATCTTAAGCTCCTTAGAGAAAATAAGTAAAATCTCTTCTTCGCTGACTATGTTATTCTTAATGAGATTCTCTTTCAGTTGATAGATATTCTTTGATTCTTTATTAATCCTATCTAGAATACTCTTATCTACCCCTTTTCTTTCTACAACATCCTTAAGTATTCTTTCTCTTAAAGACTCCATAAGTTACCTCTTAGGCCTTACTCAATCTCTTCTCCAGTAGCTTTTAGGACTTCTTCTAAACTAGTTAATCCTTTTTCTACTTTTTGTATCCCATTATCTCGCAAAGTTTTCATCCCTCCTTTTCTTGCCTCTTTCTTAAGAGTATGCTCATCAGCAGAAATACTTATCAACCTCTTGATTTGAGAATCTACATGCAAATACTCTCCTAAAGCTAATCTTCCTCTATATCCCTGGTGAAAACAAAACTTACATCCCTTAGGTTTGTAAATAGTAGCATCGGGAGAAATCTTATACTTCTCTTTCAAGGAACTGCTAAGCTTGCTTTCCTCTCGACAATGAGGGCATAACTTTCTTATTAACCTCTGAGCAAGAACACCGATAAGAGTGGAAGACAAAAGAAAAGGTTCAACTCCCATATTTATAAGACGAGTTACTGAACCAACTGCGGTAGTGGTATGAAGAGTAGATATAACTAGATGTCCTGTTAACGCTGCCTTTATAGCAATATCTACAGTATCAAAATCTCTAATCTCTCCTACCATTATTACATCGGGATCCTGTCTTAGTATAGAACGGAGAGCATTAGCAAAGGTGAGCCCTACCTCATAGTTAACATTGACCTGATTTATCCCAAGAAGTTGATACTCTATAGGGTCTTCTACGGTAATAATATTTTTTTCTGGAGTATAGATGTACCTTAAAATAGAGTAAAGAGTGGTGGTTTTACCGCACCCAGTAGGACCACATACTAAAATCATTCCACAAGAAGAGGCGGAATCAATCTTCAACTGAGAGATTAAACTTTCTTCAAATCCTAAGCTATCTAAGTCCAATAACCCTTGAGATTTATCTAAAACACGAAGAACAACTTTCTCTCCCAAAACTGAAGGAAGAATAGAAACACGAAAATCTACCTCTCTACCCAAAATATTCATCCGGAACCTTCCATCCTGAGGAAGGCGATGTTCAGTAATATTCAAATTGGCTATAACCTTTATTCGAGAAACAACAAACTCATGCATCTTTCGGGAGAAAGACTCTATCTCTCTTAACACCCCATCTACTCTAAAGCGTATGCGAGAACTTTTAGATAAAGGTTCTATAAGAACATCGGAGGCTTTCTCTTCTACCGCTCTCTTTAAAATATAGTTGGAAAATTTAATTACTGGCGCTTCTTCTAAAGAACGCAAAATCTCCTCATCTTTTACTGCTTCCTTCTCTTCCTTTATTACCTCTATAGAACCAATTTCAGTGTTCTTTATTATCTCTTCTACCGTATCAACAAGGGATTTTCTGTAGTTATTATCTATTGCTTCCTTAATTTCACTTCTTAGTGCTACCACAGGATTTATCTGACACTTAGTAATCCTCTCTACATCATCTAAAGCTACCACATTTAAAGGATCAGCCATAGCTACAGAGAGAACATTCCCTATCCTTCCAATAGGAATTAACTGATACTTTACAGCAACTTCTTGAGGAATAAGTTTTAATACTTGGGGGGGGATGTTTAAATTCAGAACTTTTATAGGGGGTGTAGAAAGATATGCGGAAAGAAGGAGCAAAAGTTTCTTTTCATCTATGTATCCAAGACTTAAAAAGGCTTCGTTTAAAGAACATCCCTTCTCCTTTTGAAACCTTATAGCCTCCTTTAGTTGTTTTTGAGTAATTTCTCCTTTCTCCAAAAGAACTTGAGGAAAACTTTTTTTTAACTTCTCACTCTCCATAGTATTTCTTTATAGCATTTCTTATGTCTGTGGGAGTACTTATAAAAGCTTGCACCTCTAGATGAGTAAGGTCTTCTATATCTTCTATTGCCTCCAAGTTTAAGGGATTTGCCATTACTACTGTAAGTGTATCTCCTATTCTATCTAATGGAATAAGACAATAATGAGAGACAATATTCTTAGGAACGAGTCTTATTACTTCTTGAGAAATCTCATAACTATCTAAAGGTAAGTAGGCAAAGCCATACTGATAAGACAAACATTGGGCAATCTCTTCTTCACTAGCAAAACCTAACTTTACAATTATCTCTCCAATCAAACCTCCATCTTGAGCCTGAACTTTTAAAGCCTCGTTAAGCTGTTCTTTAGTAATAATTCTCTTCTCTACAAGAATTTCTCCTAAGAGTTTGTTTATCTTCTTACCTATCCTCATCTATCTTCTAAGTGACTAAAAGCATAACTAATAAGCTTCTGGGCCCCATCTCCATCTACAGGATTCTCTGCTACAGAGAATGAAAATTTAGGTTTCAACTTATCTTCTTTGAAATAACTGTTTAACCTTTCTATGATATTCATTCCTGTATACTGAGATTGTCTCTTATTTCTCTCTATGAGGATAGCACCTAAAGTATCTTCCTCTACCCGTGTAGGAATATCTATGGGTCTTAAACTCTCCTTAAGTACTTCTCCTATCTTCTTTAATATCCTCTCTCCTTCTAACACTCCAAAATTACCTTGGATTTCTCTGTAGTTAGTTATCTTTACAAGAAGCAGTCCGCAAGGTCTTTGGTAGGTAGTGGCTCTTCTAATTTCTTCATCCAGTCTTATTTGAAGGTACTTTTTATTGTAAAGGCCTGTTAAAGGATCGTAAATCTCCAGATCTTCAACTATCCTATAAAGCCTCCGATGTTCCCATATTAGAACCATACTTTTAGAGAGTGTTTCTATCAATTCTATATCTTCAGAGGAGAAAGAAAATCCATAAAGGTTATTTCCTCCTACAAGAACACCTACAACTTCTCCCTTAAACTGAAGGGGGAAAACAAAAAGGTTCCTCAATCCTAAGCTCTCTCTTAAGAATAGAATACTTTCTTGACGATGCTCTTCATCTAAAAGAAGGAGACTTTTAGCAGTAAAGAAATCCTTGTATTTTTTCTTAAAAATCTCTAAGCTCTCATCATACTCAAAAAAGTACTCTAGATCCCAACCTTGTTTTTCCTCCTTTGTAAATAAGAGATTTGCTTTACTTAACTTTAGAGCTTCTCTTAATCTCTCTAAAACAACACCGAACGCCTGTCTATGTTCTCCTCGTGAGATAAAGGAGTGTATCTGGGTAATCGTGGAGAGAATATTTATCTTTTTTGCTAGCTCTTTATTTAATGTTTCAATTCTGCTACTTAGATCTTTAAGTTCTTCTAAGCTACTTTTAACTTTTGAGGAAATGAGCTTAAATACAGCCTCTAAACCTTCTACTTCATCTCTAACTGCTAAATCCTTAGCCAATCTTTCTTCTCCCAATTCCTTTAAAGCTAATTGAGACTCGGAATGAATTCTCAAGATTGAAAACAAAACTTCCAACGCTATCATCCATCCCAGAAATACAATCAACCCCAGAATAAGAAGAACGGCTCTAGAGATGTAGTAGTTATAGATATAACATACAAACACCAGAGAGGGAATAACAGTAATTAAAATAACTGCTATAGCGATACGTCGTTTTAGGTTTACCCCTTTTAACGATAACTTCCTATCCATTCTTCTCTATACCTCCCCTTCCTTTATTGCCCTTATCATATCTTTGAGAAACTCTTTTTCCGCCCCTGCTAATTTTAAATGATGCTGAATAAGAAGAAGTAAATTTTTAGGAGCCTTTTTAAATTCGTTCTTTTTCTTCATAAGCCACTTCCTTACCCTCTCTAAAAACCTCAACCTTACACGAAGGAGAAGTTTAATTTCTTCCTTACTGAGGAAAGGTAGAAAATAGAGAGAGATATCTAAATCGATAAAGGGGCGTTTCTGAGACAATAAAGTTTCTCTACAGAGAGCTAAAAATTCTTTCTCTCCCTTAGGAGTGATAAAGTAAACATATTTTCTAAGCTGTTTTTCTCCTTTTAGCATCTTCTTCTTTATGAATCCCTCTTTTTCCATTTTCTTTAAAGGATAGTAGATGGAATGAGTGTCCAAATCGGTAAATATTTTTAGGTCTTTTTCTATAAATTTTTTAATATCGTAACCTGAGGAAGGTCTCTTTTTAAGGAGGCCTAAAATAACAAGTTTCTGAATCATTCTTTAAAGATTCCTATTCTTCGATATTTATCGTACCTATTTTTTAGAAGGGTATCTAGATCCATCTCAGTAAGGAAGACAAGATTTCTTATGAGAGTTTCCTTCAAGTTATCTGCTGCCTCTTGATAATTACGATGCGCTCCTCCCTCAGGCTCAGGGATAATCTCATCTACTATTTTAAACCTTATAAGATCTTGGGCGGTAAGTCGTAAAGTTTCTGCTGCCTGGGGAGCCTTTTTAGAATCTTTCCATAGAATTGCTGCGCATCCTTCAGGAGAAATAACTGAGTAGTAAGCATATTCCATAATCAATACCTTATCTCCTACCCCGATTCCCAAAGCACCACCACTACCTCCTTCGCCAATTACTGCTATCACTATAGGGGTATTCAAGGTAAACATCTCTCGAATATTCTCAGCTATAGCCTGGGCCTGACCACGTTCTTCAGCTCCTATCCCTGGGTAAGCTCCTGGGGTATCAATAAAGCAAATTATAGGAAGAGAAAACTTCTCTCCTAACTTCATTACTCTCATTGCCTTACGATACCCCTCAGGGTGAGCACAGCCAAAGTTCCTCTCGATGTTCTCTTTAGTATCCTTTCCCTTCTGATGTCCCACCACTACAACTCTAAATTTATCTAAGGAAGCTAAACCACAGACGATAGCTTTATCATCTCCATAAAGTCTATCTCCATGTAACTCCAGAAAATCTTCCATCAGAAGCCCTATATAGTCTAAAGTTGTAGGTCTCTGAGAATGGCGAGCAATCTGAACTTTCTGCCAAGGAGTGAGGTTAGAATAGATATTTTTTTTTAAACTTTTTAATTTTTCCTTTAATCTCTCTATTTCTGAAGACAAATCTATCTGCTTAGCTGTAGAGAAATCTACTAACTCCTTTATCTTATTCTCCAGCTCCACTATTGGCTTCTCAAAATCCCAGTATTGCATAATTTTACTCTACAATTATCACTTCCGTACCTAGGGGTAAAATATCATAAAGTTCTTCTACATCTTGATTGGTCATGCGAATACATCCTAAAGTGATCTGCTTGCCTAAATTGTCTGGTTCTTTTGTGCCATGAATTCCATAACCTTTGATATCTAAACCCAACCATCGGGAACCTAGAATATTCTGCGGACTATCAGGAGGAATTACCGCTCCTGTTTTAAACCAAGTAGGATTTTTAATCTTGTTGACAATTTTAAATTTTCCTGTGGGAGTAGAATTACCCTTTCCTGTAGCTACAATATAGGTTTTTATTACCTCGTTATTTCTTTTTAAGAAGAGAAGGTTTTGAGATTTATCTATTACTAGAGAAAACTTGCACACATTTACCTTTAGTCTCTGAGCAGGTTTTATTATATCAGAAGTTAATCCATTTGCTCTCTTTATCAGTTCTACCGTAGTATTAAACCTCTTGGCAATTTTTATCAGAGTATCATTGGGTTTTACTACATACTCCTTACTACACTCATCTATAATAGAAGAAAATAAAATTTTCATATTTATCTCTTCGAGTTTTTTTCGCACCTCTTCAATCTTCTTAATATCTGTTACCTCTTCCAAAATCCTTTTAAAAATTTTCCTCGCCTCGATAAAATCTCCTTTATTGAGAGCTTCCTCTGCTTCTCTGGTTAGTGAAGAAACGTCTTCTCTTTTTGTTTGACTAACTTGAAGACTTCTCTTACCTATTAGGCAAATGGACAGTCCTCCCGTAAAAATCAACCCCACGGTAAGTACAATAACTCCCCATCTCTTCAAAACACCCTCCTTTTACTTATAGAAAATAAGGGGAATAACTATTCCAATTAAAGCTCCTACAAAAACTTCTACAGGGGTATGACCTACTAGTTCTCTCAGCTGCTCCTCTTCTATACGCTTCTTTTGGTGGATATCTTCCATAATACGATTAAGAATTCTTGCCTGTGCTCCAATAGAACGTCGCCAAGTCTGAGCATCAAACATAGTGATAAGAGCAAAAATAGAAGCCAGAGCAAATAAAGGAGAGTAGAACCCTGTCTCTTTGCCAATAGAGAAAGCCAAAGCTACCACTGCAGCACTATGAGCAGAAGGCATACCACCTGTTCTCAATAGCCAAAAGAAATTAAATCGCTTCTCACGTAATAATCCTAAAGTAATTTTAATTCCTTGAGCTACCAGCCAACTTAAAATAGTAAGAAAAAAAGGGGTGTTTTTAAAAATGATTCCAAGACAACTACTCATATTTTTATTATAAAATGAAATAAAATCATATCAAGGATAAATCCTTTTCTTACTAACTTTTAATTTTGCCACAGAAAATTATACTATAAAATCTCAGGAAAGTAAAAAATAATTGAAAAAGTATACTTTAGGCGATAGAATTTTTATAGAATTAAATTAAAAAGTGGATGACTCCTTTACCTGTAAGTGTATATATAACTGCTGGTGTTGTAAGTATAATTTTTGCTTTAATACTAATCTATCTCTCAGGACTAACTACTCAACCAAAAGTACAAACTCGTTTAAGTCAGAGAAAGAGAAAACCGCCTTCTACCCTTTCTTCTGAAGAAGAATTAGGAAAAGTGATATTCCAAGAGATAGGAAACGTAGTAGACTCTGAAGAAGAAGGAAAAAGATTAAGTAAAAGACTCTCTCAGATTCTCAATCAGGAGGTAGAAAAAAGAGTGAGTATGAGTACGGAGCAATTAACTAAGAAGTACGAGTTAATTATTAAAGAAAAGGAACGTAATGAAGAAATAGCCTTACAGAAATACAGGAAAATATCTGCAGAGAAGAAAAATACCGAAGCAGTGATAAGAAGTATTGCTGAAGGCCTAGTGGTGATAGATAAACACGGTAAGATCATTATGATGAATCCTGCTGCTGAAAAACTTTTGGAAGCTTCTACCAAAGAGAAGATAGGTAAACCTCTGTTAGAAAACCTATCAGAGACTCAACTGGTATCCTTAGTTAAAGGGACTCCGGAGGGCAAAGAAAAAGAGATAGAGTTGGTGAGCGCCTCCGATGATACAAAAAAAGTAGTAAGAGCAAGTACTGCAATCATAGAAAACGAAAATGGTCAAACAGTAGGAATGGTTTCTGTACTTACTGATATTACTAAGCAAAAAGAACTAGACAGGATGAAATCTAACTTTATTGCCAGCGTATCTCACGAGTTAAGAACCCCCTTAGTGGCAATTGAGAAAGCTATCTCCCTTCTCCTCAATAAGAGTACAGGCCCTTTGAATGAAACCCAACAACAATTCCTTTCTATTGCAGACCGTAATCTCAAAAGGCTCAGTACATTAATTAACGACCTCTTAGATTTGTCCAAGCTAGAAGCGGGGAAGATGCGGATGCAATTTGAACTCTCCCATATAGACAAGGTAATCGATGAATCCTTAGAATCATTTAGGGGGTGGGCAAATACAAAATCTATCAAGATTGAGAAAAATATTAGCTCTGGACTCCCCCAAGTAGAGATTGATCCTCAGAGAATTGCACAGGTGCTTAATAATCTTATAGGGAATGCTATCAAATTTACTCCTTCGGGAGGAACTGTTACTGTAGAGGCTAATGTGACTAAGGATAAAAGAGAAATAGAAGTCAGTGTAAAAGATACTGGTGTAGGTATAGCTAAAGAGGACTTACCTAAGATTTTTGATAAATTCTATCAAGGGAGTGAACGTTCTCCTACCGATATAACTGGTACAGGTTTGGGACTCTCTATTGCTAAAGAAATTGTAAATCTCCACGGAGGAAGAATATGGGCGGAGAGTGAGAAGGGTGAGGGAGCTAAATTTACTTTTACTATTCCTTTAAAACGACAAAGACATGGAGGTTGATATGGAAAAAGAAATTAAAATCCTTTTGGTGGACGACGAAGCAGATTTTCTTCAACCTATGGCATTTTGGTTTCAGTCAAAGGGTTACTCTACCGTTACCGCTACCAGTGGCGAAGAAGCTATCCAGAAAGTGAAGGAAGAAAACCCTGACATTATATTTTTGGATTTAAATATACCTGGAATGGATGGAATTCAAACCCTCAAAAAAATCAGAGAATTCAATAAAAACCTTCCTGCTATAATTGTAAGTGCTTATATAGACCCTATAAAGATGAAGGAGGCAGAACCTTACCACATCTCTGGTGTATTTTACAAAGGGAGAACCTTAGAAGAAGGGTTGGCTCTGCTAGAGTCGGTATTAAGAAGGCATAAAAAACTTCAGAAAGAGGAGTAAACCTACACCCATATACTTTTATCCAAACTCCGATAATTGATAGCTTGAGAGATGTGTTCTTCTTCTATTAATGAAGAGTTAGCTAAATCAGCAATGGTGCGAGAGACTTTCAGTATCTTGTCGTAAGCTCTCACACTGAATCCAAATTCTTTCATAGCAATTTCAATAAGAGATTTTGAGCCTTTAGTTAAGGTGCAGTATTTTTTAATCTGTCGATGATTCATCTGAGAATTAAAGAGATTTCTTTCATTTTTAAATCTTTCCTTTTGAATCCCTCTAGCTATCTCTACTCTTCTCTTTATATCCTGGGAACTCTCCCAAGAGATATTCTCCTTAAGCAGGCTATCTACTTTTATATTTTGTAACTCTACATGAATATCTATTCTGTCAAGGAGGGGGCCAGAAATTTTGTTCCTATACTTCTGAATCTGATAGCTGGAACAATGGCAAGTTCTCTCCTGAGACCCAAAATATCCACAGGGACAAGGATTCATAGCAGTAACTAACAAGAAACGGGACGGAAACCTTAAGTGTCTAGCCGCCCGAGATATACTTACAAATCCGTCTTCTAATGGCTGTCTTAGTCCCTCTAAGGCATCACGGTTAAATTCGGGAAGCTCATCTAAGAATAGAACTCCATTATGAGCTAAAGTAACTTCTCCTGGTTTTATAGTTGTCCCTCCTCCTACCAAAGCTACACTAGAAGCAGTATGATGAGGGCTCCTAAATGGTCTCTCTTTTACTAAAGGAAAATCTTTATTAAGAAGACCTGCTATACTGTAGATTTTGGTAGTTTCTAAAATTTCCTCATACTCCATATCTGGTAATATAGTAGGAAGTCTTTTTGCAAGCATGGTCTTGCCTACTCCAGGAGGTCCAATTAAAAGAACATTATGCATTCCGGCTACGGCAACTTCTAAGGCTCTCTTAGCTAACACCTGTCCTTTAACATCACTGAAATCTACATCATAGTTGGGAAGAGTAGAGAGAATTTCTTTTAAATCTATTCGAAAAGGCTGTTTATTTATTACTCCCGAGAGAAAACCTACGACTTCTTGTAAGTAAGAAACAGGGAAAATTTCTAAATCTTTAGCTAAAGCGGCCTCTTTAGCATTAGGTAAGGGAAGAATGAGTTTTTTCCCTAACTTCTTAGCCATAAGAGCCATAGGGAAGATACCTTTAACTTCTCTTATTCTTCCCTCTAAAGAAAGCTCTCCTACGATAAAGTAAGAAGAGAAATCGCAATCTATTTGAGAGGTAGCCTTAAGAATCCCTAAAGCAATAGCAAGATCAAAGTGGGTACCTTCCTTTTTTACATTACCCGGTGCTAAACTTATAGTTACTCTTTGAGAAGGAAACTGGTAGCCACTATTTTTTATTCCTGCCCGTACTCTATCTTTACTCTCCTTTACCGCAGTATCTAGAAGACCTACTAAGGAAATAGCAGGAAGCCCTCGATGAATATCCACCTCTACCTCTATGGGGTAAACCTCTAACCCTTGGTAAGCTAAAGAGTAAACTTTAGAAACCATATTTCAATTTTATCAGAACTTATTTCCTCATCAAAATAAAATTTTTGGGGTGATTTGAAAACAGAACGGTTTATATGTTATATTTTAAATGAGTATATGAACACTCTAAAAGGAGAAAAAAGACAATTCGCAAGGATAAAACTTCCCTGTCAAATTACTATAACTGCTTCTAAAACACTAATCTATGGGTATACTGAAGATATTGGTGCGGGAGGAGTGAGAGTAGTCATTCATAAGAAACTAACAAACCATTCTCTTGTGAACCTAGAGATTTATGCAGTAAAAAATCATCCCATCATTTGTAAGGGTAAAGTGGTATGGGTAGAACAAAAAGAACTACTTTATAAAAATAATTCTTTATTTGAAGTAGGTATAAAATTTTGGCAAATAAAGAAGGAAGATAAAAAAGCTATACAATCTCTCATTAAGTGTATTGACACTTAAAAACTAGAAATTTACCCCCTCCTTTTAAAACAAATATACCTATGGTAAAATAGCAAAGATGAAAAAACAAATATTTGTAGGCACGAGTGGATATAACTATCCACACTGGCGAGAAGTATTCTACCCTGCCAACCTTAATCCTAAAGAGTGGCTGGAGTTCTATGTTCGATACTTTAATAGTGTGGAGTTAAATGTAACTTTCTATCGTCTTCCTCAAAAGAGAACGTTTCAGGCCTGGTATAGAAAAACTCCTCATAATTTTAAGTTTGTACTTAAAGGATCGAGGTTTATAACTCACATAAAAAGATTATCGGATTGCCAGCATCCTCTTAAAGTTTTCTTTGATAGTGCTTCCCTCTTAAAAGAAAAGTTAATATGTGTGCTGTGGCAACTCCCTCCATCTTTGAAGTTTGACTGCGGGCGCTTAGAAAAATTTGCTAATATTCTTAGAGAAAATTACAGCTGGTGTCTACACAGCTTTGAGTTTAGGAATAAAACTTGGTTCAATAATCTAACCTATAAAATCCTTAAAGAGAATAATTTTAATCTTTGTTTCCCTGATTCCCCTAACTATCCTCTTAAAGAAATTATAACTTCGGATTTTTTATATTTGAGGTTCCATGGGGGAAAAGTTCTCTATGGTTCGGAATACTCACTTCTCGAGTTAAAGGAGTGGGTAAGAAAAATAAAAAAATATCTATTTAAAATAAAGAAAGTATTCGTTTTCTTTAACAACGATGCATACGGCTTTGCGATAAAAAATGCATTACAACTCAAGGAGTTACTAAAAAGTGAAAAGATATAGACTGAAATCTTTCAATGCAAAAAATATTATTAACTATAAAGAAAATTTAAATCCTCAACAACTTGAAGTTGTAGAAAAGGCAGATGGTCCCTCTTTGGTACTGGCTGGTGCAGGGAGTGGTAAAACCAGAGTCTTAATCTACAGGTTAGCCTACCTCTTAGAGAAAGGTATAAACCCTAGAAATATCCTCTTAGTAACCTTCACCAACAAAGCGGCAGCAGAAATGATTCATAGAGCTGAGAGCCTCTTGAAGAGAAATCTAACTAATCTGTGGGCAGGCACTTTCCATCATATAGGAAATATTATTTTAAGGAAAGAGGCTTCCAACTTAGGCTATTCATCTAACTTCACTATCATTGACAAGGAAGATTCCAAAGATCTAATTGATGATTGTATCGAAGAATTAAAATTATCAGAGAAAAAACTTTTTCCTAAAAAGGATATCATTTCTCATATCTGGTCCTTAGCGGTTAACTCCTTAAAAGAAATAGAGGAAATCGTGTTAAATTTCTATCCTCATATTGAAGAGTTTATTCCTCAGATAAAGAGACTCTTGGACTTCTATAACAGGAAAAAGAAAGAAGCAAATATTATGGACTTCGATGACCTGCTTCTTAATTGGTTAAACCTTTTAAAAATAGAAGAAATAAGAAACAGATACTCTCGAATATTTCAATATATTCTTGTGGATGAGTATCAGGATACCAATCGCATTCAATTTAAAATTCTAGAAAAGATCTCTAGCCACCATAGAAATATACTGGTAGTAGGGGATGATGCTCAATCGATATACTCCTTTCGAGGAGCGGAAATAAACAATCTTCTAGATTTTCCCACTACCTTTAAAGGAACTAAAATATTCAAATTGGAGATAAACTATCGCTCTCGCCCTCCCATCCTCAACTTAGCTAACAATATTATAAAACATAATATCAATCAATTTCCCAAGCAATTAAGAGCAATCAAAAGTAAAGGCAAGATTCCTGTTGTAGTGAAAACTGAAGATGTATACATGCAGGCCCGTTTTGTCTCACAAAGAATTTTAGAAATAGTAGGAGAAGGAATTCCTCTAAAGGAAATAGCGGTTCTCTTTAGATCTCGGTATCAAGCATTGGAATTAGAAGTGGAGCTGATGAAAAGAAATATCCCCTATTTAGTAAGAGGGGGATTAAGATTCTTTGAGCAAGCTCATATAAAGGATATCCTCTCTTACCTAAAGTTTGTAGCTAATCCTAAAGATGAACTCTCTTTTAAAAGGGCAGTATCTCTCCATAAAGGAATTGGGAGAGGATTTGCTAATAAAATATGGAAAGATCTTATTACTGAAAGAATGGATATAGAAAAAATCTATAAAAAACTACCTGCTAGACAGAAGGAAGGATTCAAAGAATTTATGAACTTAATCAGGAAAATAAAGAAGACTTCAGGATGCGAAAAAGCTATAAGGGAAATTATATCGAGTTATAAAGATTACTGTTACCTCTCCTTTGATAATCCTGAGGATAGAATTTTAGATTTAGAAGAATTAGCTAAGATGGCAAAAAACTATCCCACTATAAGAAGATTTTTATATGAAGTAAGCTCTTATGAAGAGTTTAAGGGAGAAACTCTCCTTTCTGGTTACAGTAAAGAAGATTTATTGATCCTCTCTACCATTCATCAAGCCAAGGGATTAGAGTGGGAAATAGTATTTATAATTGGATTCTGTGACTATGAGTTTCCACATCCTAAAGCTTTAAATAACTCTGAGGCTTTAGAGGAAGAAAGAAGACTTTTTTATGTAGCTACTACGCGGAGTAAAGAAGAACTTTATATTGTTTATCCTCAGCATCGCTACACTCTAAAAAATGGCTTAATAATCTCTAGAGCCTCTATGTTTCTTTATGAGCTCGACCGAAGTTGTTTTGAGGAGTGGACGGTAGAAAATTATCAGAATTTATAGTATCCTCCCAGAAATCAAAGGGGGAGATATTATTTAAATCCTCTAAGGAAAGTTCTGCTTCTAACCGAAGAATATTAAACTCTCTATCTATATTGTAGCTCCTCCACCAAGGAAGAATAATCAAAGCTAATATAACAGCTACAGTGGCAATTAAAAGTTGGGGAGCTAACCTCCATCTTAAATGGACGATTAAGTAATCCCATCTATATTTTACTCTTTCTAAAAAATTAGGCTCCAGGATTTTCTCTTTAACTTTCTCTATCAGTTTTTCTACTTCCTCTTCTTTTATCTGCGGCAGTTTAACAGTTAAATCAGAGAGTAAAGTTTTGAGTTTTTGGTACTCTTTTAAACACTTTGGACACACTCTAAGATGATGCACTAGTTTAGAATTGACTTGAGTATCAGAATCGACATAACAGAGGGAAGCTAAATCTTTTAATGATAAATGTTTCATCTTTCCTCCAAATTTTTTCTAATTATTGCTATCGCTCGGACTAAGTGCGTCTTTACGCTACTTTCCGAGCAACCTAAAATTCTGCTAATCTCTACAATCTTAAGCCCCTGATAATGTCTTAAGATAAATACAGTCTTAGCCTTAGGAGGGAGGTTATTTAAAGTTTCTCTGATCATCTTTAACCTCTCTCTATTCTCTAACTCTTCACGAGAGAAATTTTCATCTTTCATAATCTCTTCTTTCATCACCATAGTCTTTTTCTTTTTCCTTAAAAAATCTATACAGGTATTTACCGCAATTCTATATACCCAAGTAGTAAACTTTGCTTTTTTCTTAAAGAATTTGAGGTATTTAAATATTTTAATAGATACTTCTTGAAAAATATCCTTAGCATCTTCTAAGTTGTGAGTATAACAGTAAGCTAAGTTTATTACATCCGAAGATATTAGTTTTAAAATTTTTACAAAGCAAGATTTATCTCCTTCTAAAAATTTTTCTATTAAGTTGGAGACTAATTCTTCCTTAGAGAGTATCATCTCGGCTATTTTATCTCTTGAATCAAAGAGCGTCAATTCCTTGATAATGAAAGAGACAGGCTATTAATCGCCTATCTTCCAAAGTGATGAGGAGCTCTCCCTCTTTTAGGATTACGAGGATTAAACCAACCTTTGTGTTTACCTCTCTCCCAACCCCAATGAGCTTTTCTCTCTCTTAACTTCTTCAATCTATCCTTCATCTTCTCATATCTTTGAGGATCTTCTTGTTTAAGCTCCTGAAGTCTCTTCCTGAGAACCTCTCTCCTTCTCGCTATTACTTCTTTACATTTCTCAGGATTCTCCCTACATAATTCTCTTAACCTTTTTCTTCTTATAAATGCTCTTTTTCTCATCAGTTCTCTAAATTTCTCCGGGTTGGCCTCTCTCAGTCGTTGAAGTCTTTTCCTAATTTTCTTCCTTGCTTTCCTAACTATCTCATTGAACTTTTCTGGATCTTCCCTCCTTAATCTCTTTAAATACTCTTTCTGCTTTTTCAATTTCTCCTTTATAACCTTACCAAACTCATCAGGATCTTTCTTCTTAAGAGACAAAAGAGCCTCTTTATCATCTTTAGGTAAGCTTTCAAAGATAACATCGGAAGTTACTTCTTTAGAATCAAGATAGAGATGGCCTTCCTCAGGAAATGATTTCAAATCTACCTCTGGAGGAGAAGAAATTTCTTGAGAAGACTGAGCTAAACTAGTCCCAAAGAATAACAAATTAGCTGTTATCGCTAAGGTTAATATCTTTACTTTATTCATATCTACCTCCTTCTTCCATTAATTTAGACGAAAAGAAGGAGGAAAAAGTTTAATTGAGAGAAAAGAGTAGTTTCCACAATCTATCTTCCCTCCCCCGCTTGCTGTCTTTCACTAACTACTAAATTCACAGATTTATCTATCTCACTTATTATCTTACTTACCAACTGAGAAATTCAGTGTACATTTGGAAAGAAAAATGAAATTTAACATTCTTCTTAAAAAGAGTTATGAGAAAACAAAAAGATTCTTTCAGAGACCACTTTTCAAATATTATTGCTTAGCCTGAGGGATATTCAGAATTCTGTTTAATACAAAATAGAGATAGCCCTGGAAGAAAAGAAAATCGTAAGGTAACGAAAAATAGCTTTCCCTCTTCCCCTTACTGACTTAAAAATTTTGGGAAAACTCCAGTAGGAAATAAATTCTTGACTTTTCAATACAGAGGTATTATAAATTTAATGTAAGGTCTGTGAAAAATTCAATATCGATATAATTTAGGTAAGAAGGAGGAATGGATTATGCCTGATGTTAGAATGGAAAAACAGGAAGAAGTACAGTTGGTAGTATTTAGATTAGGAGAGGAAGAATTCGGAGTTAATATCCATCAGGTAAGAGAAATTGTAAGGTTGGTACCCATTACCCCTATACCTAGAGCTCCTGAGTTCATTGAGGGGGTAGTGAACTTAAGAGGTCAAATCCTCGCAGTAATGGACTTAGCAAAAAGATTAGATGTTCCTTCTAAGCCTCGTTCCGAAAAAACAAGGATTGTAGTAGTAGAGTTAGAAGATAACGTTGTGGGAATGATTGTAGATGAAGTAAGCGAAGTATTACGTATCCCTACTAGTAAAGTAGAAAAAACTCCTCAAATTATAGAGTCAGAAATTAGTCAAAGGTATATCACAGGCGTAGGTAAGCTTGAAGATCGGTTACTAATTCTTATTGACTTAGCTGCTATACTCTCTGTAGAAGAAATAGAGCATGTAAGGAAGATTGAACAGCAGGTTTCATCAGAAGAGAAAAAGGAAATCTCTCAGAAAGAAGAAACTAAAGAGTGAGTTACTTAGAAAATATTAGACTTAAACCTTCCTGACGGGTTTTCTGATTTTTACGAAAAATTCCTCTTACTACACTAGTTACCGCTTTAACACCAGGTTTTTTAACTCCCCGCATAGACATACATAGATGTTCTGCCTCAATTACCACCATTACTCCCTTTGGTTTCAATTTCTTCATAATCACATCAGCAATCTGGGTAGTTAACCTCTCTTGAACTTGAAGTCTAGAGGATAAGATCTCCACTACTCTAACTATTTTACTTAGCCCTGTAATCCGCTTGTCGGGAATATAAGCAATATGAACCTTTCCTGCAAAGGGAAGGAGATGATGCTCACAGAGAGAATATAAAGGTATGTCTTTTAGAAGAATTATCTCATCGTGTTTCTGCTCTAAAATTACATCCAGCTCTTTCTCGGGCGATCTCTTTTCTCCCTTTAGTATCTCCTCATACATCTGAGCTACTCTACGGGGAGTAGCAAGCAAGTCCTTCTTATTGAGGTTAGCTCCTACTGCCTCTATAATCATCTTAACTGCCTTCTCAATCTTTTTTCTATCCATCTCCACTCCTTTCCTGGTTACTTACCAATACAGAAACGAGAAAATATCTCCTTTAAAACCTCTTCCTCTACCACCTTACCAGTAAGTTTAGCAAGACTATCTAAAGCTTCTTTTAACAGAAGCCCTATAATATCTAGAGAGTAACCTTGCTCACAATACTCTATACCTTGAGATAAGCTAGAAAAAGCCTGAGAAAGCAACTCCTTCTGTCTATGAGCTAAGAATACTAAATCATAACCCCTTAAAGTTGTCCTCCCCAGTAGGTTCTTAAAGATTACCTTCTCTAAATTAGAAAATCCCTCTCCTCTCAAAGCACTCAATTTAACCCTAGGTTTGTTAAACTTTCTAACCTCATTTAAATCTAAACCTTTTTTTAAATCTATCTTATTGATTACAAGAATAACGTTTTTATCTTTTATTTTATCTAAGAGGAGATAGTCTTCTCTACTTAAGGGTTGAGAGTAATCTAAGAGAAATAAAACTAAATCTGCTTCTGCAATCTTTTTCAAACTCTTCTCTAACGCTACTTTATCTATCAAGTCCTTAGGTTCCAGTATTCCTGCAGTATCAGCTATTCTTAAAGGAATACCTTTTATGTTTATATTCTCCTCAATTACGTCTCTAGTAGTCCCAGGAACTTCAGTTACGATAACCCTTTCTTCTTGAAGAAGACGATTAAAAAGAGTAGACTTACCTACGTTTGCTCTCCCACATATTACACACTTTACCCCCTCTTTTATGAGCTGGCCTTCTCGGGAAGCTTTAACTAGCTCTTCTAACTCTTTTTTCAACCTTCTAACATCTCTTTTTATCTCCTCAAAAGAGATATTTACTTCTTCTTCAGGAAATTGAATAGAAGCTTCTATCTGGGAAAAGATATTTCTTAACTTCTCCTCAATTTCTTCTATCTTCTTAGAAATTTTCCCTTTCAAATGAGTGGTAGCAGCTAAAAGCCCCTGCTCTGTTTTTGCTTCTACAATATCTAAAATACTTTGAGCCTGAACTAAGTCTATCCTCCCATTTATAAATGCCCGATAACTAAACTCTCCAGGGTTAGCTAGCCTTGCTCCCTTCTTCAACACTAACTCTAAGATTCTATTCAAAACAAGGATCCCTCCATGAGAGGAAATTTCCACCACATCTTCTCTAGTATAGGAGCAAGGAGCTCTCATTACACTTACTAGTACCTCATCTAAAACTTCTTCCCTTTCACCCTTCTCTGAGTGAGACTTCTTTTCTATAACCCATCCGTAATGAAGAGTATAGGTAGGTAACTTCTTTATGTCTTTTCTTCCCTTGGAGATAAATATCTTAGAAAGAATCTCTAAAGCTTTCTTCCCTGATATCTTAATTACTCCTAAGGCACTCTTAGCAGGGTAGGTGGCGATAGCAGCGATGGTATCGTTAAGGCTATATTCTTTAAGAAAAGAGGTACTCATAATAGCAACTTTTTTACCTCCGCTACTAGAAATAAGGAACCACTAACTAAAATCAAGGAATCTCTATTGTACAACCTTAACGCTACTTTTAAAGCCTCTCTTGGCTTACTAGTTAAAATAGGTTCTTTTAAGCATGCTAATCTTGCGATCTTGTCAGGATGAAGGCTACGAGGATTAGAGAAGGTAGTAAGAATTATCTTTTTGAACTTTATCTTGTTTAGCATATTTTTAACATCTTTGTCTTTAGAGACAGCAAAAATTAAAATAATCTCTCTGGTGGGAAAATATTTTTCTAGAGTGGAAGCCAAGGCAGCAAAAGAGGAAGGATTATGAGCAATATCTAAAATTATAAGAGGTTGCATTTTTATTCTCTCAAATCTACCTTCAAGAAAAGTAGTTGATAACGCTTCTTTAATTGTTAAGTATTTTACTTCTTTTTTCTCCAAGAGGAGCAAAAGTGTTGCTAAAGCTAGAGAAGCATTTTCTACCTGATGTAAACCTTTAAGAGCTATCTTAAGGTTAGAAATCTTTGTTTTATTAAACCAAAAATCAAAAAGGGTATAGTTTGACTTTACTCTCACCCTATTAAACTCAAAATCTTTTCCTAGAATATAAAGAGGGGCATTTAAAGTTTTTGCTCTCCTCTTGATTACCTCTAAAACTGTAGGACGCTGCCAAGAACTTACTACGGGTATACCCTCTTTTATTATTCCTGCTTTCTCGTAAGCGATATCTTTTAATCTCTTGCCTAACTTTTGCGTATGATCATAACCAATATGAGTAATTACTGAGACCAAAGGGGTTACTATATTAGTAGCATCTAATCTACCTCCCAATCCTACTTCTAAAATTGTGAAATCTAAATTTTGCTGACAAAAAAAATAGAAAGCTAAAGCAGTGTAAACCTCAAAGAAGGTAAGTTTACCCCATTGAGGGTTATAACGCAAAATTTCTAGATAAGGTTTAAACTTCTCTACAATAGTTACTACTCCTCTTTTAGAAATAAGAGTTTCCTTAATTTGAGAGTTTATCTTTTCTACTATCTTTATTCTCTCTCTAAAATTATAAAAATGGGGAGAAGTATACAGTCCTATCTTGTAACGAGAAGAAGCTAAGAGGTAAGCTAAAAAAGTAGCTACTGAACCTTTGCCTTTAGTTCCAGCAATATGTATTACATCTAGTTCCTGATAGGGAATTCTTAAGACCTCGAGAAGGTGTCTTACTCTTCCTAGTTTTAAAGACTTTCGATAAGAGAAAAAAATCTTCTTCTCATAGTTAATAAATGTATCGAGATAACTTTCTATTTCTTTGTAGGTGGACATAAAGTGAACAACTAAAAATGAGTTAATTAATGGCGGAAGTGGCGGATACCTGTGAAAACCATAGAGATGTTTAATTTATTGCAAATTTCTATAATCTCTTTATCCCTAATGGAACCTCCCGGTTGGATAATGGACCTTATACCATACTTCTTCATTAATTTTATAGAATCTGTTTTAGGAAAGAAGCCATCGCTAGCCAACACTGCCCCTTTAGGAGATTTATAAGCTCTCTTAATAGCAAGCTCCACTGCTCCCACTCGAGAAGGCTGTCCTCCTCCTATGCCCAGAGTAATTCTATTTTTAGCTATTACAATGGCATTAGATTTTACGAACTTAACTACTCTCCAGGCAAAAAGTAAATCTTTCCACTCTTTGTCAGTAGGTTTCTTTTTGGTAACTACCTTAAGGAGGTTCTTTTCACAAGTAACTTCATCGGGATCCTGAAGAAGGTATCCAAATACTATCCTTCTTATGTCTTTGTATTTAGTAGACTTAACAAAGTTCCCTTCTATTATGCGCAGATTTCTTTTGGAAGAAAAAAGTCTCAATGCCTCTTTAGAATAACTGGGAGCAATTATGCATTCTTTAAAGTCACTTTTCAATACCTCCTTGGCAGTTTTGCCATCAACCTTCCTGTTTAATCCCACTATTCCTCCAAAGCTAGAAACAGGATCAGCCTGATGAGCTTTAAGGAAAGCACGGAAAAGTTTTTTGTCCTGAGCTACTCCACAAGGAGAAGCATGCTTTATAATTGTAACTGTAGGTTCGTTAAAATCTTTCACTAAACTTAAGGCAGTATCTAAGTCAAGGAGATTATTAAAAGAAAGGTGTTTTCCTTGAATCTGACGGAAACCTACTCCCTCCTCAGTAGAAAGTTTGAATAGTTCCCCTTTCTGGTGGGGATTCTCTCCGTAGCGTAAATGAGAAATCTTCTCTAAATCCCATACTAAAACCTCTCTCTTCTTTAAAAAACCATAGATAGCAGTATCGTAATCTTTAGTAATACGAAAAACTTCACAGGCGAGTTCTCTTAGAGCCTCTTCCTTTAACATTCCTCTATTCTTCTCTAATTCCTCAATAATCCTCCTATACTGTTGAGGAGAACTTACACAAGCTACGTTTTTAAAATTTTTGGCTGCTGCTCTAAGCATCGCTGGTCCCCCAATATCAATATACTCTAACATCTGGTCAAAACTTACTTTCTCCTTAACCATTTTGGGGAAAGGATAGAAATTAACTACTACCATATCGATAGGTTCTATACCTAAATTCTTTAAATCTTCCATATGTAAAGGGTGTTTTTTATTAGCTAAAATTGCTCCAAATACTCGAGGATGGAGAGTCTTCACTCTCCCAGAAAGAATCTCCGGGAAGGAAGTGATAGAATAGACAGTCTTTACATCTATCTTACTTCTCCTCAACAGTGAGGCTGTCTTACCGGTAGAGATTATCTCTATATTTAAGCTCTTCAACTTCTTAGCAAAATCTATTATTCCTCTTTTATCCCACACGCTGATTAAGGCTCTACGTATCTTTAGCATATCTAAACGCTAAATTTTATGTTAATTACATCTCCATGAACTACGATATAATCTTTACCCACTACCTTCAGGAACCTTCTCTGCCTTGCTTCTTCTAAATTATGAAAGCTATCTATATCTTTAATGTTGAAAACCTCTGCTCTTATAAAACCTCTTGCTAGATCACTATGGACTTTTCCTGCGCAAGAAACAATGTCGGTTCCCTCTTTAGTAGGGTAGCTTCTAGCTTCATTCTTATTGACAGTATAAAAAAAGATAACTCCTGCTGTTTCAAAAATCCTCTCCCATAGGGTATCTAAATCTTGGTCTCCTTCTAGGAAAACCACTGGCTTTAAAGTGATAAGGTTATAATCTTTAAGCTCATCTCTCTCTTTTTCATCTAATTCTGTAAATAAAGGTTTACCCTTATCTAAAACTCTCAAAGCTTTCTTCACTAACTCTTCTTTTTCTTTACCTAGAAGTCCCTCTAACTTTTCCATATCTTCCACAACAAAATCTAAAAGTGTTTTCTCATCCAGAAGAATCACATCACAGCTTTCTTTAGTAGAAATAAACTCTCCACTGAAGTAAGTGACCTTTTTAGGCTTAAATTTTTCCTCTAACTTCTTAAGACTTTTATCTCGATAAATCTTCTTCCCTAAAAGTTGCTCTTGGGGAGTAAAAATTTTCACTAGCCTTCTTTCTTCTCTCTTTTAGCCATCTCGATTATGCTCTGAGATAACCTTGCGGGGACTATTTCATAGTGGGAAAAACTCATAGAGTAGGTACCTCTTCCTCCGGTGACTGAACGTAGATCTGAGGCATATTTGAACATTTCTCCTAAGGGAATCTGGGCCCTCACCACTTGGTTCCTTCCTTTTATCTCCATTCCCAACACCCTACCTCTACGAGCATTTATATCTCCTGTAATCTGTCCCATAAATTCCTCAGGAACTATTATCTCTACATTCATAATTGGCTCTAGAAGCACACTATTAGCTTGTTCTAAAGCCTGTTTAAGAGCCATGGATCCAGCAATTTGGAAAGCGATATCTGAAGAATCTACAGGATGATAAGAACCGTCGTAGAGAGTGACTCTAATGTCGGTTACTGGATAACCGGCTAAGATTCCCTCTTCCATAGCCTTTCTTATCCCTTTCTCCACTGAAGGGATAAAATTTCTAGGAATGGCTCCTCCTACAATCTTATCTACAAATTCAAACTCCTTTCCCCTCTCCAGAGGCTCCACTTCAATCCATACATCTCCGTATTGACCTCTACCTCCCGTCTGTTTTTTATACTTACCTTGAACTTTCACAGATTTAGTCACCGTTTCCTTATAGGGAACCTTAGGAGTACCTAACTCCACATTAGCAGAATACTTCCTCCTCATCCTTTCAATAATCACATTCAGATGTAACTCTCCCATACCAGAGATAATTAATTCCTTTGTCTGAACATCTCTAGATACTTTAAAAGTGGGGTCCTCACTAGCAAGGCGGCCTAAAGCAGTAGAGATCTTCTCTTCATCCTGACGGGTCTTAGGCTTTACTGAAGCTGAGTATACAGGAGAAGGAAATTCAATAGGAGGGAATTCTAAGATCTTGGAAGCCTCTGTCAACGTATCCTGGGTATGAGTATCTTTTAGCTTTGCTACTGCACCGATCTGCCCAGAAGAGAGTCTATCCACAGGACTCTGCTGTTTACCTTGAAGAGTATAAAGTTGGCCAACCTTCTCCTTGATTCGCCGGGTGGCATTATAAACTTCACTGTTAGAAGTAATAGAACCAGAAAAAACTCTAAAGATACTAAGCTGGCCTACGTAAGGATCTACCACAGTTTTAAAAACCTGAGCAGTAAAGAAGGAATCTGTAGGATTTATCTCTAACGGGTTGGATTGAGCATCCTTAGCCTTCTTAGGTAAGCAATCCCCTGCGGAAGGCATAATCTCATTAATCAAATCTAAGAGTAGCTCTACTCCTAACTGCTGAGTAGCTATTCCACCTATTACTGGGAAAATCTGAGAATTTACAATCGCTCTCTTTAAAGCAAGAATTAATTCCTTCTCTTCCAACTCTCCTTTATCTAAATACTTCTCTAATAAGGCATCGTCACTTTCTGCTACCTTCTCAACAATCTCGTTATAGAGAGAAGGCGCTCTGTCTTTATTTTTTAAAACATCAGTTACAGTATTTTTTTCAAAAACAGCAAAGGAAGTAGCTTTTTTAGCTAAATTCTTCTGAATCTGCTCAACAACTTTAGTGTAATCAGCATTTTCTTTATCTAGTTGATTAATAAAAAATAAACAAGGTAAGTTTTCCTTTCTTACAATCTCCCAAGCCTTTTCTGTACCTACTTCTACTCCTGAGGATGCACTCACTACAATTACAGCAAAATTGACTGCTCGAGCGGAGGCTACTAACTCTCCCACAAAGTCTAGGTATCCTGGAGTATCTATAAATTGGAGATAGCTATCCTTATAGTGAGCATTAACTACCGAAAGGTTTATGGAACTTTTCCTTTCCTTCTCATCCTCCTCATAATCGCTAACGGTTGTACCCTCCTCTACCTTTCCTAAGCGGGAAGTAACACCACATTGATAAAGTATCGCCTCAGCTAGAGAGGTCTTTCCTGTCTGAGCATGACCACAGAGAAGAAAAGTCTTCTTTTTCTCTAAACCTTGAAGCATCTTAATCTCCTTAAAGAGAGATTTATTATATTAAAAATAATCTCTTACGTCAACAATTTTTATATAATATATTGATAATCAGTATGTTATGTGAAGAACTTTAGCCGATAAACATCGTATCACCAAAACTGAAGAATCTAAACTCTCTTTTAATTGCATAGAGGTAAGCTCTCTTAGTTAACTCTAATCCACAGAAGGTAGATACTAAGATTAGATTTGTAGAATAAGGAGTGTGAAAATTAGTAATTAGGGCATCAACTATCTTGAACTTATATCCAGGAAAGATATAGAGAGAAGTCCTTCCCTCTCCTGGAATAACTGTAGGTTTCTCTCCTTTTTCTTGAGCACAACTCTCCAGAGCTCTCACTACCGTAGTCCCTACAGCGATAATTCTCCTATTGTGAAGTTTTGCTTCATTAATAACTGAAGCAGTCTCTTTAGGAATACAGAAATATTCCTCCTCCATAAGATGTTCTCTTATATCCTGAGTCTTCACAGGTCGGAAAGTAGCTAATCCACAATGAAGGGTAAGATAAACAACTTTCACTCCTTTGCATTGAATCTCTTTGAGAAGAGAAGGAGTAAAGTGAAGTCCTGCAGTAGGAGCAGCTACTGCTCCTTCTTTTTTAGCAAAAACTGTCTGATAGTAACTGGGCTCTTTTAACTCTTCTTTAATGTAAGGAGGAAGAGGTATCTCTCCATATTTTTCTATGAAAGAACCGATCGAAGGAGGAGAAAACTCTAATATTGCTGTACCCTGGGAGGTTTTCTCTACCAGCTTTGCCTTAAACCCTCCCTCAAAAACTACTTCCTCTCCTAACTTAAGGCGCCTACGCTTCTTAATTAAGGCTTCCCACCTCCCTTTACCTTCTATCTCCTTTAGAAGAAGAAACTCCAGCCTTGCTCCCGTAGATTTTCTCCCAAATATTTTCGCCCTTACAACCTTGGTATTATTTAAAACTAACACTTCCCCTTCCTTTAAAAAATTGGTTATATCTTTAAAAACACCTTCTTTAAAAGTGCCTAACTTACGGTCCACAACAAGAAGACGAGCCTGATCCCTTTCTTCTAAAGGTCTTTGAGCAATTAAGTAAGAAGGAAAGGTATATCCAAAATTGGAAAGATTGTATCCTTCCTTCATAGATATAACTATTTTATCAACCCCAAGAATATTTGCAAACCTCCTCTTTGAAAAATGTTTCTACTCCAGAAATGTATTGAAGAAAGTAAGAATTAGCCTTAAAATATTTCCTAATGAAGAGAAAAGAAATAAAGGTAGTTCTGGATGCTAATATTTTTATAAACCCTGATACTCGATTTCTCTTCGGTAAATCTATTGAAGAAGCGATAAATAATTTTTTGCATCTCTTGGAGAAAAAAAGCAATGTTACTTGTTTTATGCCTCCTTCAGTTTTTAATGAACTACTAAATTTTGTGGAGATTAAGAAAGTATCCCCAAGACTTTCTCTTATAGATAGAAAGCCTCCCTCTAAGTATGAAATTCCTATTCCTGCTATTCTGCTCTACGAATTCATTGAGGAAATAAGAACACGAATAAACAAGGGTCTGAGAGTGGCAGAGAAACACTCTCGAAAAGGACTAAGAGGAGCTAAAGAGGAAGAAATTATTAAAAATTTGAGAAATGAATATCGATTTGCTTTAAGAGAAGGAATTATTGACAGTAAAGAGGATTTTGACCTAATCCTTCTTTCTAAAGAATTGTCTGCCTATCTAGCTACTTCTGATAAGGGAGTAATAAAGTGGGCACAGAAATTAGGGATAATTTGCATCTCTGCAGAGGAATTAAAAAACCTTTTAACTAACTAAGTTACTTAGCGATAGAGTTTAAGATCTCTCTCATAAGACTTTCTAAAGTAACGATTCCTAAACTTTTCTTTCCTTTCATTACTATAGCCATAGTTTCTCTCTTAGCCTTAAGTATGTAAAAAGCTTGATACAATCTTTGACTTCCTCCTAAATGAGTAATAGGACGGATAAGGGTATGCCAATCTTTACCTTCTCGGTAGAATAAATCGAAGATATTAAGATATCCTACTATCACTTTATTTTTAACAACAGGATAGCGGGTGAATTTATAAATCTTTGCTATCTCTTTTACTTTCTCTACAGAATAATTGTAATCTAAAACTTTTACCTCTTTCAGAGGAATACATACATCTTTCAATTTAGTCTCTCTAAACTGGAAGACGTCTTCAATGGCCTCCTTCTCTCCCTTCTCTAACACTCCTTCTTTCTCTCCTTCAGCTATTAAAGCTTTTATCTCCTCCTTAGTAACAAATAAGGATCTCTTCTTCTCCTTACTTAAGAAGAACTCTGTTAAGGAAACAGACACTTTCTCTATAGCGTAAACAAAGGGTGAAAAAAGAGTCTGGAAGAAAGTAAATGGTCTTGCTAAATAAGTAGCTAACTCTTCCCGATAACTTCGACCGATGTTCTTAGGAACTAACTCAGCAAAAATCACTACTACCGGAGTAAATAGAAAAGTAATCCACAGATTACTATTAGCGATACCTAACTCTATGAGAAAGTAGGTAGCTAAAGTAGAACTTACTACTACGGATAAATTTGTTCCTACCAAAGTGGTAGCAAGAAACCGCTCAGGATTAGAGATAAGCTGGTAAACTAATCTTGCCCTTCTATCCTTATGTTGCCGATGGGCAAGTTTAAGGAGACTGGAAGAGATAAAGCTCATCTCACTGGCGGAAAAAAATCCTTGGAGAAGAAAGAATGCCAGAGCACCTAATAGATAGATCATTTTTCAATGTTTAAAATTACACTTATTATTCGACGAGCAGTAGCTCTCTCTATAACAAACTCTACTTCCCCTATTTTTAATCTCTCTTGAGTATGGGGAATTCTTTCCAGTTTAGAGAGAATAAGCCCGGCTACTGTATCTTCCTCCTCAGGAAGATTTAAATCTAACTCTAAATTTAATGTCTTAAGAGGGACTTTTCCATATACTCGCCATTTCCTTTCTTCAATCTGCTCAATCATCTTATAAGGAATCTCAAACTCATCATAGATTTCCCCAAAAATCTCCTCTTCGATATCTTCTAAAGTGGCTAAACCGGAAGTACCTCCATATTCATCTAAAACGATAGCGATGTGTTCATTTTTACTGAGAAATTCTCTAAGAAGATCATCTATTTTTTTACTTTCGGGAACAAAGAGAGGAGACCTTAAGAATTTTTTCCAATCCTGATGAGGATTCAAGAAAATATCCTTAGCGTAGAGAATACCTACGATATTATCTAGAGATTCTCTATACACGGGGAGTTTGGAATGTCTTATACTCTTTAAACTATCCATTACACTCTGATGGGATAAATTTATCTCAATACCCTGAATCTCCACCCGGGGAGTCATAACCTCACTTACACAGGTATCTTTAAACTCTAGTACGTAGCTAATCATCTCCTCTTCCACTGGAGTTATATCCCCATGTTTTTTCCCAAAAAAGAGAGCCTCTCTTAATTCATCTTCAGAGAACAACTTCTCTTCTTTTTCTCTCCTAAAGAAAAGGTAAGAAGTACTATCTACTATCTTCTGTGTCAAGGTTAATATAGGATAAAAAAATCTCATAATAAGTAAAAGGAGGGGGGCAGAAAATAAAGATATTCTCTCAGGGGCATAAACAGCAAAACTCTTAGGAAGAACTTCTCCTAGGAAAAGGATAATAACTCCAGAGAAAATTATAGAGACTACTATACCCCTCTGACCGAAAATACTTACTAACACCGAGGTAGTGAGAGAAGCCAAACCTATATTCACCCATATATTCCCAAATACGATTGTGGAAAGAGTAAGACTTGGACTCCTAAAAAGAGGATTCAATCTTTTTGCCGAAGGATGTCTTTCCTTCAATCTTCTAAATCTTGCTTTACTAAGAGAAAAGATTGCTGTCTCGGAAGCGGAGAAAAAAGCAGAAAGAAAAATAAATAAGACTAACAGGATAATATTAGCTGTCATATTTCTTTAGGGAAGGTAAAAGAGAACTGCGGATACATAATCAATTATTGCTCTTCTAATATTGATCTTGTAATGTACCAACATAATAATCATTTAGAGCTTAGAGCTTGTGTTTTATTACTTCCTTAATAGGAAGAGTCACAATAATCCCTGTCTGAGGCTGAGTAAAATCAATCTCCTCCTCATGGAGAAGCTCTTTAAACTTAGAGAAAACCTCCTCTTCAATAACTGCCAGAATAGTTCTGTTTGCTCCTTTCCTTTCTCCTATTAGATGTCTTAGCCCAGCAAATATAGGAACCTCATAAGCTAAAAAATGCCCTAACCCTTCGCTGTGAATAATAGTAGCCCCTTTAACTCCTGCTTCTACAAGAAGAGAGAGTATTTTCTGCAGATAGTCCTCTCGATTAAGAATAATTATTAAAAGCTCCATCTTACCCCCCCTTTTGTTTGAAACTAAATTTTCTTATCTCTCCTGCTCTACTGAGAGCATACTTAGTGGCCAAAGGACCTACAGTTTCGGTAATAATGGTGGTAAAAAGCAATACATTAATAGCTAAACTAGCTAAATATTCTCCTCCTTCTAAAGAACCAAAATTTCTCTCCACCATAATTGCTAACGCTAAAGCTACTCCTATCTGAGGCCATAGAGCTAATCCGATATACTTTCGTATCAGCTCTGGTGCTTTAGATAGACTTGCCCCCAAACTTGCTCCCAAATACTTTCCTAAAAAGCGAGCAAATAGGTAAACTATCGCTAAAAACCCTATCTTGGTAAATAAACTAATACTTAACCTTGTACCAGCTAGACAGAAGAAACCAGCAATTATAGGAAAACCTACTACTTCAAAATACTCCATTATAGAAGTAAAACGATGAGGAGATAAATTGCTCATCATCATCGCCATACTCATAATTAAAAGTAACTCGGAAAGACCTAAATTTATAGCAAGTCCTTCGCCTAAAAGAAAAATTCCTAAGGTAAGAGAGAAAAAAGCCCTCTTCTCTCTAACTTTTCTCCCCAAATAACTTATCATTATCCCTAAGATCAACCCTAACCCTAAGGACGATAAAATCTTTCCTAAGGAGAGAAAGATAAGTTTGGCAAAATGAAGATGACCGAGGGCCAGAAAGGAAGATACAAATCCTGCAACAAAAATATAAATTATTAAAGCTATCCCGTCATCGATCGCTACTACTCCCAAAATGGTAGTAGTAAGTATCCCCTTTGTTCGATACTGATTAATCACGGAAACAGTAGCTGCAGGAGCGGTAGCTGAAGCGACTGCTCCCAATATAAGAGAAGTCTTAATATCTTTAGTAAAGAAATAAGTAGATAAACTAACTAAAATGAAAGCTCCTAAAGATTCACTGATAGCAATAGAGAAAATCGTCTTACCTAATCTCTTTAAACGAGAGAAGTTAAGTTCCCCCCCGATAATAAAAGCAATTATTCCGAGAGCTAAATCATTAACTATCTCCATACGATTTACTAAATCAGGATTAAAAATGTTTAGAAAAGAGTTACCCAAAATAACTCCTATCAAAACATACCCTATCACTAATGGAGCCCTAAGACGTTCGGCCACCCTTCCTGCCATAAAAGCAAAAAGAATAGCTCCTCCAAATATTAACAAACTACTAACTCCCATTACCCTCTTCTTGCTTCCCCAGCTTTAGTAATTGCTATCTTTGTCCCTATAGGACCAAGAATTTCAAATATAATAGTAGTAGCTGCTATAGTATTTATCACCAGTAAAGATAAATTTTTTCCTACTTCTCCCAGAGAAGAAAATTCTCTGGTAACTAAAATAGCTAAACCTATAGCTACACCTGCCTGAGAAAGAATACCTAAACCTAGATACTTTCTGATAGCAGGATGCGGTTTACTCATAATAGCTCCTAAGAAAGCACCACCCATTTTTCCGGAAATTCTGCACACTATATAAATAATCCCTAAAATCCCCATTACAGAGAGAAGTCTCAACTGAAGATGGGCTCCCGCTATTACAAAAAAGATAATATAAATAGGAGTAGCAATGCGGTTAATTATATCTATAGTTCTTCGACTCAAAAATAAAAAAATATTAGAAAAAAATAATCCTAGAGTTAGATTGGTTAGAATCAAAGAAAAATGGAAGTATTTAGCTAACCCGGTGACAATAAAAATTACTCCTAAAGATACGGCTAAGATATCTGTTTCTTTTCTCAGCTTCTTAAGTATATACCCACAACCTACTCCCCCTATCCCACCTAGGGTTACTGCTCCTACTATTTCTTTGAAAGGACCTTGAAGCAACCCTAAGAAAGAAAAAGGCTCACCGGTGAGAATAAGTTTAGCAAGACTCGCAGCAAAGGCATAAATAATAATAGCTAATCCGTCATCTAACCCTACTACTGCATAAAGAGCGTTAGTAAGAGGGCCTTTTGCTTTGTACTCTTGCAGTACTACTGCTGTACCTGCAGGAGCAGAGGCAGGAGCCATTGCTCCAAAGATTAAAGCTATATATAGCTTCCCCGTTAAAAGATACACTCCTAAAACTACTAATAAAAAAGCACCAAATGATTCGGAAAGTATAATAGTAATTATACTTCTACCCATTTTTTTTAGAGTAGAGAGATGGAGCTCACTACCGATCACGAATGCCACCAATGCTAAAGCTATGTCGTTAAATACTCCTAAGTTATTGAGGAGATTTAAGTTGAGGATGTTCAGAAAAGAAGGTCCTAAGATTAGTCCCCCTATTAAATAGCCAACAACTGCAGGAAACTTTATACGGTGAGATACTCTCCCTCCTAAGAAACCAACAAGGAGAGCTAAACCAACAAAGAATAAAACATCCATTAATTGGGATTATCTTTCAACCTTTTCAAACTCCTCTATAATCTCCTCAGACGATTTAGCTTTGAGGAGACTTTCACAAAAAGTCTCTTTCTGAAGAAGGCGGGTAAGGTGAGCCAAAATTTTAAGATAGTCATTTATTCCTTCCTCTTTGGGGGTACCCATTAAGAATATCAACTTTACCGGCCTATTATCCAGAGCATTAAAGTTTATCCCTTCTTTAGAACGTCCAAAAGCTATAATAAAACTCTTCACATTATCACTTCGAGCGTGTGGGATAGCAGTTTGATTACCAATGGCTGTAGTAGCCAAAGCTTCTCTATCAAAGATATCCTTCAGAAAATTCTCAAAATTTATTACTTCAGGAGCATCTTTTATAAGGTTGGCTACTTCTCTTATTGCCTCTTCTTTAGTTTGTGCTTGCAAATTCATAATTATTCTTTCTTTTCTTAAAAAATTGGCTACTTTCATATCCGTTTCCTCCTTTCTTGTAGATGAAAATCCTCAAAATTCTAAGGGTTTGAAGGAGAAGAGAAACAATACAAGCGACCCCTTTGTTTTTTTATACTATTTATAGAGCAACTCTTTCTCCACTCTCTGGAAAAACATATTTCTTGTTTCTATAAAAATTATCATTTTATTTTTGTTAGATAAATTAAATAAATTTTATCTCTGAGAAATACTTTTGTCAAACAAATCGAAAAATTACTTTTAAATGAGGAAACTATCTTAGAGAAGGTATCTTATTATAAAGAAAAACAAAAGATCCTAAAGAGACTTTTAAATCTTCAGATACAGGGGAACATTTAACTTGAAAAAGATAGAAGATATCTTTTCTGGAAGAAAAAGACTCAAAATTACCTTGTCCTTTAGCAACGATTAAATCTGTTCTTTTATATATCCTCTTAAAATTAGAAGAGGTTTTATCTAAAACAATTCCCGGGTAGTCACACCCTGTAGAGATTACCTTAGCGAATTTATCAATACCTGCTTTATAGGCATCAATTAATTGAGCATCGTTAATGATGGGGGAGGAGCGAGTAGCATAGAATAAATTCAAAGAAGGTTTAAATTTCTTAATCTCTTTTAGAAAAATTCTATCAAAAAAAGTCTCTCCTACGTTGTCTACTAGAATTAATACTACTTTTGATTTCTCTAGTTTCTGCTTAAAAATTTTGAAATGGTTAATTTTGAAATAGACTTTTCTGGCCTTTTTCCTTAAAAGAGTTAAATTTAGCAATATCTCTTAAGAACTTCTCCTTTTTAGGAAGTGAGGGCTTGCAGAGATTACTCAAAAGCTCCGCTTGTCTAAAAAAGCAATTAATACATAAAAAGAAGTCTTCATCAGTAATTATTATTAGATTTATTATTAACTGCAGTGGGAAGCTTTACTTCAACTTCTATCGTCTTCCCCCCTTCCCAAATCCTAAAATAATGGCGGGAAGCGGATTTGAACCGCTGACACAACGGGTATGAGCCGTTCGCTCTACCAGACTGAGCTATCCCGCCAGAATAATTAAATTTTAAAAACTATTCTTCAATAAGTCAAACTATTTTTGACCCTCCAAATATTTCTCTACAAATCTCCTAACTGTAGAAATATATTCTCTGGAATGAAGAAAGACAGCTTCATTATGGGAACCATTTAAAATATAGAATTCCTTAGGAGGTGAAGCATAAATAAAAAGTTTTTCCCCATACTTAAAAGGAACAATTTCATCGTCTTTACTATGAATAATCAACTTGGGGATAGAAATTTCTTTAATTTTAGAGAAGGCGTCAAATCTTACTCCTAGAATAGATCTCAAAAAGAATCGAGGAAGAAAAGGAAAAAGGTGTTTACCCATATCTAAAGCAGAAGTAAAGGCGCTATCACAAATGAGAAAACCGTTTTTTATCTGGAAAGCTAAATTAATCGCTACATTTCCCCCGATAGATTTTCCGTAAATTATTATCCTCTGAGGAAGAATTTTCTTTTCCTGAAGAAGATATTTGTAACTAGATAAGGCATCTTGATAGAGACCCTTTTCTGAAGGTCTTCCTTGACTTTTTCCATACCCCCGATAATCAAAGATAAAAACATTAAGACCAACATCATGAAACATCTTTATTATCTCCACTCTATGACTAATATTACCTGCATTCCCATGACAAAACAAAAGTGTAGCTAAAGGATTTTCTACCTCAATAAACCAAGCATTTAATCTTACTCCATCTTCAGTTAAAAGATATATTTCTTGATAGTCTAGACCTTTACTTTTGGGAGTAGCTATTATCTCAGAGGTAGGATAGAAAATACCTTTCTTTTCAAAGTATTTTACATATAGTAAGAAAAAGATAATCAGAAGAGAAAAAATAATTAGGGTTTGGAAGATAAATTTTTGAAAGATGGAAGCTAGCATTCTCCTCTACCCTTATCTTAACCTTTATTCCTGTATCTTCAAGAAAAAATATCTTCTCTTTACTAAAAAGCTCAAAATATTTTTAAAAATCATTTCCTCACTATGTAATAAAAGTGGTATAATAAAAAAGTGAAGAAAAATCTCTGGAAAATAACTTTACTTTTCTTCTGTGGATGTGCTTATTTAACTTATGTTAGCGATCCTTTTCTGACGATTCCTAATTTTCATCGAGTAGATCAAGCTGTCTTAAGAGGAGGTCAACCTACCCAGAAAGGTCTAGAAGTGTTAAAATCTCTGGGAGTAAAGACAATAATCAACTTAAGGGGGGAAAATGATAAATTAAAATGGGAAAGAGAATTTACTAAAAAACTGGATATGAGCTTCTATCACATCCCTATGAGCGTATACAGTCAACCTACTGATGAGCAAATTATCAAATTTTTAAAGGTAGTTATAAACAAAGAAAACCAGCCAGTATTTGTCCACTGCGAGAGTGGTAGAGACAGAACAGGAGCAATGGTTGCTCTCTATAGAGTAGCAATATATAATTGGACTCCTAAAGAAGCATATCAGGAAGCAAAAAAGTTTGGGTTCTGGCCTTATCGAGGTAAAGCTTTGCTTAAAAAATTTATTCTTCAACTTAAAGATAAGAGGGAACTTATAGAAAAGGTAAAGGAAGAATATGATTAAAAAAATATCCAATATGATTAAAAAAATATCCCTTGGTATATCCATAATGTGGTTTCTCCTTTCTCCCTCTCCCTCTTTCTCTTACTCTGTAAGAGGCCACCTTATAAATATGGGAAAAAACTTAGTAGAATTTACTTTCTCACCTTTATACGGAGCACTAATTAAGGGACCAAAAAATATTAAAAATGCTTACTCTTATGAAGTATGGGGGAGAGAAAAGCCGGAAAAGCGAGGTCTTTTGCGTTACAGATTATTTGCTATCTGGCGTGCTCCGGGAGAGGAAGTGAAGGGGATTATAGAGGGATTGGAGAAGAGTATAATCGCAGGAGCAGATTTTATAAAAGAGTTAATCTCCATCTTTTTTAGCGATTAGCAGGTAGCTATTTAAACACTATAGAGATACAAATGTGCTTTTTTCCTTGCAAGGTGATTTTTTGTGGTAAAATATGGTATAATTAAATAGGGGGAGTATGAGAAAACTTAAAAAGAAAAGAATAGGATTTTTACTCCTTTTAGCAGTAATAGGGTGGTTTTTTCTATCCGGAGGAAGAAGCTTTTCTCAGGAACCTCCTTCCATAGTAGATAAGAAAAAATTTTCTTTAGAAGAAATCTCTCTAAGAGATTCACCTACTCATAAGGAAACTATTTCAAGTTCTTCCTTTCTAACCTGGGTAAATACCCCTGCTTATGCAGAAGTTATAGACAAAAATAAGGAAAGAAGAAGACTAAGGAAAGTGTGGGAAAAGATGTTAGGGGTAGATATATTTTATCCTTACTTCAAAGCTAAAGAAGTAGAAAACTGGGTAAAAGAAAAAGCTAAAGTACAATTCTTTAAAATAAAAGGGAAACCAGAATTTAGTAACGATAAAGTTCAATATATCTTTAAAATAAAATTCTAAACTATCCTTAATCTAAAATAAACCTCCCGAAAACGAAAGAAAAATATTTTTAGAGTAGTTATCATTTTCTTAAGTTGAAGGTGGTCTTACTGGGGGTATAGATTAACTCCTGAATATAAACCACAGAAGAATTACAATTATCACTCCAGAAATGATGTAAAAGTCATTGAAGTAAAAAAAATCACTAACTTTTTCTCTCCAGGAAGGATACCTCTGCTCTACTTTAAACTTTCTCTGAATTCCTTTCTTTACCTTTAGAATATCTTCTTTTTTGAATCGTAAAAATTCTCCTGCCACCTTATAATAAGGAAGCTTACCTTCCTGAGCTAACTCTATCACCTCCTTCTCTAAGATTCCTAAAATTTGAGAGACTTCTCTAGTAGTAAGAAGCTTTTTCTCTAGCGATTCTGTTCCACCCATAACTCTACTTCTCTTCTATCAAATACGTAGCCATTACCTTCCTTTTGTGCAGGTATCCTACCGTTATTTACCCATTCTATCACTTTCTCCTTATCCACAGAAAGGAAATCCGCTACTTCCTCTAATGATAATTTTTCTCCTATCATTGTACACTTACCATTAAAAGTTGCTCCTTCTTCAATAGATATTTTGGGTGTGTGAATATCTGCGTAGACATTAGCAGTTGAAGAAAGGCTCACTATTTGAGTAGATTTTATCTTCCCTCTTACTAATCCAGAAATGATAATATTTTCTCCTTCAATCTCTGCAAACACAGTTGCTCTCTCTCCAATGATCAAGTTACCTTTTGTTTTAAGATTTCCCTCGAATCTCCCATTTATCCTTAAATTTACAGGATCAGAGAACACCAGGCTTCCTTGCATCGTAGCATTTACATCTAAAACTTTCTCCTCATCTCTTCTTCTAGCCATCTATCTCCACCTCCTCTTAAACTTACTTCTCCCACCTACTTTCAACAATCTTAAGAAAAGCTAAAGTTAAGAAAGCTAAGCCCGTAGTTAAAATTGCCCCTACATAAAACCCACACCCTACCGCCAACCCAATAGCTGCACTTACCCACACACTAGCAGCACTAGTAAGTCCTCTTACTGCTTTGGTACTACGAATAATCGTACCTGCTCCTAAAAATCCGATACCGGTTACCACACCCGCAGCTATCCGTGCAGGATCTAAAGGAACCTCTCCTCTAAAAAGCTCATACATGTAGAGAGAAACAAGCATAATTAAACAAGAAGAAGTACAGACAAGAATATGGGTACGAAGACCTGCGCTCCTTCCTTTCTTCTCTCTCTCCAATCCAATAACGCTTCCTAAGAAGAAAGCCAAGATTAAACGGCATATTATTTGAAGGTTATTCAACATTTTAATTTGCTTCTGCCTCTAATTTAAAATTACTTGTCTCTCTTTTTCTATTATACAAGTAAAAGGCAATTCCTGCAACCATAGCGGCATTATCAGTGGTATAAGCTAAAGAGGGTAAGAATATTTTGAATCCCTTCTTTTCTAAATTTCTCAATAACTCCCTAAGTCGACGGTTAGCTACAACTCCTCCACCACACACAATATTCCTAATTCCTAACTTTGTTGCTGCTTCTTCGATTCCTTCTACTATTGTTTTTACTACACTCTCCTGAAAAGAAGAAAGAATTTTAATCTTTGTCTCTCTGTCTAATTTTTGTTTCTTCTCTAGTTCATTTTTTTTATAGATTACTGCTGTCTTCACTCCACTAAAACTGAAATTGAACCCTTTTCTTCCACATCTAAAGGAGAAACTCTCTCTGAAATCAGGGGAGTAAACTTTATCTATGTAGACACCTCCTGGATATCCTAACCCAAAAGCTCTTGCTACCTTATCAAAAACCTCTCCGCAAGCATCATCGGTGGTACTACCTAACAGTTTTATCTGGGAAAAATCTTTTACTAAAAAAATTTCTGTGTGTCCTCCACTAGCCACCAGTCCTACAAAAGGTAGAGGAAATGGTATTTGATTATTCAGAAAAGGAGAAAAGAGATGAGCATGAAGATGATTTATCCCCAAAAATGGCTTATCTAAAGCTAAGCTGAGAGCTTTGGCAAAATTTACTCCTACTAGAAGAGATCCTAAAAGACCCGGTTTATAAGTTACTCCTATAACTTTTATATCTTTAAGATCTACCTTTGCCTTCCTAATTGCTAGAAGAAAGACTTTATCTATGAATTTTAGATGATTACGGGTGGCAATTTCTGGAACTATACCTCCATATTTTCTATGATACCTTAGAGAGGAAACAGTAAAATTAGTAAGAACTTCTCTGTTCCTTACAACTGCACAGGAAGTTTCATCACAAGAGGTCTCTATCCCTAAAGCATACATTCTTATTTTTTTTGAGAAAGTACCAAGAGCCCTTTCACTAAATCTATTGCTCTTAAAAGTTGATAATCTTTCTTATAATCAAACTCTCTACTTCTCTCTTCTTTAATCCTTTCAAAAACATTCTCTTGCTCAGGCTGATCACTTACTTCTTTAGTAACTACAATATCTGGCTCAACTCCATTTTGATGAATACTTTTCCCTTCAGGGGTATAGTACTTTGCTGTAGTAATTCTTAAAGCAGAACCATCACTAAGAGGTAATACGCTCTGTACACTGGCCTTACCGAAACTCTTCTCTCCTAGAAGGACAGCTCTCTTGTTTTCTCTCAAGGCAGCAGCTACTATTTCACTTCCCGAGGCACTTCCTCTATTTATCAGAACTACCATAGGCATATCTAAATATTTTGGTGAAGAAGAAAGTGACTTATAGACTAAAGTTTCAGCGTTACGGGACTTGGTAGAAACGATAACCTTATCCTTAGGCAAAAATCTACTTGCCACTTCTACTGCAGAAACAAGGAGACCTCCTGGGTTATTCCTCAAATCTAAAATTAAAGCTTTCATCCCTTTCCTTTCCAAATCCCTTAAAGCTTGAGCCAACTCTTTAGCAGTATCTTCCCGAAACTCACTAAGTTTTAGGTACGCTATACCATCTTCAAGGATAAGTGCCCTCTTTACATCCTGAATCTTTATTATATCCCGAGTAATAGTCACCTCCTGAATCTGTTTTGTTTTCTCTTTAAGAATAGTTAACTTCACCTGAGTACCTGGTTGACCTCTTAATTTTTTTACTGCTTCATTTAAGGTAATCCCTTTAGTTATCTCCCCATTTATCTTTACAATAATATCTCCTGCCCTCAATCCTGCTTTAAATGCAGGTGTATCTTCCAGGGGAGAGACAACAGTAAGTAAACCGTCTTTTATAGTTATTTCTATACCTAACCCTCCAAACTTTCCTTCTGTCTCTACAAGAAGCTCTTTATAATCTTCAGGCTTTAAAAATTGACTATAAGAATCTAGGGATGATGCTAACCCCTCTATTGCTCCATAGATTAGATCCTTTAAGGACTTCTCCTCTACATACTTTTTGCTCACGATAGAGAGTGCTTCTCCTAATAGATCCAATTCTCTATACAATGCATCTTTTTTTGTCTCTTTTTTTGTCTCTTTCTCAGAAGAGAAACCCAAATTCCAAGAGAAGCAGAGAAACCCTATCAGTAGAAAAATAAAAAATCTCTTAATCATTACCTCCTCCTTTCTCTCTCAATTTCTTCTCTAACATTTCTCTGACTACTTTGGGATTTGCTTTACCTCTACTTTTTTTCATTACCCATCCCACCAGAAACATCACTGCTTGCTGTTTTCCTCTAAGGTAGTCATTTACCGGATTGGGATTGGCAACAATGGCTTCCTCTACAAACTTAATTAACTCTTCCTCACCAGAAACCTGAGCTAACCCTTCTTCCTCTATAACTTTATCTACGTCGGCATTATTGGTAAAGATCTTAGCAAGAACTTTTTTTGCTCCTAAGTTATTCAATTTTCCTGTAGAGAAATACTCCACAACTTTAGAGAAGCTCTTAGGGGTGATTTTTATTTTACTCCAATCACTCCCTTCAGTATAGAAAATTTCCAAGAAGGGGCCTATCAACCAGCTAGCAATCTTCTTATAATCCTTAAAGTAACTACAGGCTTTCTCGAAAAAATCGGCTAACCACCTAGAGGATACAATTACATCCACTTCTTCCTCTTGGAGTTGATAATCCTTAAGTATTCTTTTCTTTCTCGTCAGGGGAAGTTCTCCTATTAAAGAACGTTCTCTCTCTATCCACTCTTCCTCTATCTTAAAATCAACTAAATCAGGCTCAGGAAAATATCTATAGTCATGTGCCTCCTCTTTCCTTCGCATAGAGAAAGTCTTACCTTGGGAGGGATCCCATAATCTTGTCTCTTGATAAATTTTCTCTCCTTTCTCTATGATTTTTGTCTGGCGCTTTACTTCATACTCTAAAGCATCTCTTACTCCTCTAAACGTATTCATATTTTTAAGCTCGACCTTTGTGCCTAAATTATTTTCTCCTTTCTCTCTTAGAGATATATTAGCATCGCAACGTAGATATCCCTTCTCCATATCGCAAGTAGATGCTCCTATATACTGAAGAGTAAGTTTAAGTTGAGTTAGGTAATCAAATGCTTCTTGGGGAGTATTTATATCTGGATAGGTTACTATCTCCAAAAGAGGGATACCAGCACGATTGAAATCAACTAATGAGTAGTCTTTTCTGTGGATGAGCTTTCCTGCATCTTCCTCTAAGTGTACCCTCTTTATATTTATCTCTTTCCCTGAAGAAATCAAAAGAATCCCATCCTCACCAAGGGGAAGGGCATACTGAGAAATCTGATAATTCTTCGGTAAATCTGGATAGAAATAATTTTTCCTTTCAAAATATATCCTTCTATTTATTTTGCAATTTAAAGCTAAGCAAACTCTTAACGCTAAAAACAAAGCTTTCTTATTCAGCACAGGGAGAACTCCAGGATATCCACAACATACCGGACAGATATTAGTATTAGGAAGAGCGCCGAAACCAGTAGAGCAGCTGCAGAAAATCTTTGATCTCGTATCTAACTGAACATGTACTTCCAATCCTATGACTATCTCTAACTCTTTACTCATATACTAAAGGAGGAATTTGAGTATGGTAATCAGTTATTTGTTGATAACTAAATCCTATTCTTATTAAAGTCTGCTCATCAAAAGCTCTCCCAATAAGCTGGGCTCCCACAGGTAAATTATTCTTATTAAATCCACAAGGAAAAGAAACTGCAGGAAGTCCAGCTAAATTAACAGAAATAGTATAAATATCAGAAAGATACATGCTTAAAGGGTCGGTTATCTTTTCTCCTATTTTAAAAGCCGATGTAGGAGATGTAGGAGTCAAAATCACATCTACCTTATCAAATGCCTTTTGAAAATCATCTTTAATTAAAGTCCTAACTTTGAGAGCTCTTAAGTAATACGCTTGATAATACCCACTAGAAAGACTATAAGTACCTAAAAAAATCCTTCTCTTCGCTTCCTCTCCAAACCCTTCTCCTCGAGATTCTCTGTAGAGTTCCACAAGATTATTTTTACTCTCTCTTAACCCATACTTTATTCCATCGTACCTCTGCAAATTAGAGCTAGCCTCAGAGCAAGCTATAATGTAGTATGTAGCCACAGCATACTCTGTGTGAGGTAAAGAAATATCTATAAGTTTTGCCCCTTTTTTCTCTAATTGTTTTGCTACACCCATTACTTTCTCTTCTACTTCCCTATCTAAACCTTCTTGGAAATACTCCTGAGGAATTCCTATCTTTATATCACTTACTTGAAAAGTTAAAGCTTGAGTAAAATCAGGCACATCTACC
This sequence comes from uncultured Planctomycetia bacterium, assembly GCA_964536865.1. Lineage (GTDB taxonomy): Bacteria > Omnitrophota > Gorgyraeia > Duberdicusellales > 4484-171 > B7-G16. The sequence goes on along the minus strand of CAZHYN010000001.1, from coordinate 170,856 downwards.
TTAGCAGAGGTAGAATCAAATTTATCAAATCCACAGATGATATTTAAAAGGTAGGCGCAGTCTACAAAGTCAGTAGTTATCGGCCCTATCTGGTCAAGGCTAGAAGCAAAAGCTACTAATCCAAAGCGGGAAACTCTTCCATAGGTGGGTTTAAAACCCACCACCCCACAGAAACTCGCAGGCTGGCGGATGGAGCCTCCGGTATCTGAACCTAAAGCAAAAGGTACCAAACGGGCAGCCACAGCTGCTGCTGAGCCTCCCGAGGAACCTCCAGGGACTCTCTCCAGCTCCCAAGGGTTCTTCGTCGGTCCATAACAGGAATTCTCACAGGATGAACCAAAAGCAAATTCATCCATATTGGTAGTACCTAAAATAACCAGCCCTGCTCTTTTTAATCTCTCTATCACTGTAGCATCATAAACAGAGATGTGAGAATTAAGAATTTTAGAAGCGCAGGTAATTCTTTTCCCTTTTATACAGATGTTATCTTTAATAGCAATAGGGATCCCCTTAAGGAAGGAGTTACCTTCCCCTATGATAGGTTGAGGGTAAATCTCTACGAAACTTTTAATTAGGGGGTCTAATCTCTGCGCCCTCTCTCGAAAAAGAAAGGGAAGCTTATCTCTATCAAGTTTACTATCTTTAATAAATTCTGCTAACTGATGACCACCTAATTTAAAAAAATCCTTCATTCTATTACCTTGGGAATCTTAAAGTGGTTCTCTTGGAGGCAAGGAGAATTTTTAAGAATCTCTTGGTTCAGTTTAGAATTTTTAACTTCGTCTTCCCTTAAGATATTCTCAGTAAAGAAAGTTCCTCTAGTTACAGGGACATTATCTACATTGAGTTGTTTTAATTTATCTACATAATCTAAAATTCTTGAAAGCTGGACTCTTAAATACTCTATTTCTTCTTCCTTTACTTTGATTCGTGCTAGATTAGCAATGTATTCAACAGTTTTTCTATCGACCATTCTTCTTAAGCTGCCTCTTAGTTTCTAACCCAACAATCGTTTGATGCAAAGGTAAAGATAATCTTGTACTTCTCCATAGATGTTTAATTATAACTAAACAAGGGGCACAATTGCAACAGGAAAATTTAGAAATTTTATTATGACCAAAACCTAAAAAAAGGAAGGAGCTTTAATTGTCCAACTAGAATCAAACAGATCGATATTTCCCCCTAAAGAAAGTCAACTCTAAAAACGCCTGAAGACGGCGAGACCGACTAGGATGTCTGAGTTTCTTTAAAGCTTTTGCCTCGATCTGACGAATTCTTTCCCTAGTAACCTTAAAAATATTTCCTACTTCTTCTAAAGTCTTAGGTGTGCCATCTTCTAACCCAAATCTTAAACTAAGAATTTTTTTCTCTCTCTCAGTTAAACTCTCCATAGCCTGAGTAAGCTCTTCTCTTAACATAGAGTACACAGTAGCGTTTGCAGGAGAAACAGTCTTTTTATCTTCAATAAAGTCTCCAAAATAAGTATCCCCATCATCACCTATAGGAGTGTGGATAGAAATAGGTTGTTGAGAAACTTTTATGATATCTTTTATTTTAGAAATGGGAATTTTGAGCTCTTTGGCTAACTCCTCAGAAGTAGGTTCTCTACCTTTCTCCTGGATATACAGCCGAGAAATCCTAATTATCTTATTTATGGTCTCAGTCATATGCACAGGAATCCTTATAGTTCTAGCCTGATCAGCAATTGCTCTTGTTATTGCTTGCCTTATCCACCAAGTGGCATAGGTAGAAAATTTATATCCTCTCTTATATTCAAACTTCTCTACTGCCTTTATAAGACCGATATTTCCTTCTTGAATTAAATCCAAGAAGGAAAGTCCTCTATTTACATACTTTTTAGCGATACTTACTACCAACCTTAAATTAGCTTCTACCAAGGACCTCTTAGCATGGTTATAAAGTGTTTGTCTCTCTAAAATTAATCTAAATTTCTCTTTAACTTCCTCACCCTTGGAAGCTATCTTCTTTACTAACTTATTCCTTTCTCTCTTTAACTGGATTCTTCTCCCCCTATCCCTAGTAATCTTTTTTATTTTTCTATCCAATCTCTCTATTTTCTTGAGGATAGTGTTTATACGATCCACAATCATTTCCACTACACTTATGGTAAAGTTAAACTTCTTTAGAATACCCTTTTGGGTATCAATCCTTTTGACCCTTGCTAGCTTATAGTACAGATTTCTTATGCGTCTAAGCTCTCTATCTTTATTTTTTATCTCCCCCTTCACAAAATCATCAGGATTTAACTCTCCTTCCAATAATTTTTTAGAAATTTCTAAAAAAGCCTCTTTGGCTAAGGAGGTGGAATACACTAACTCCCTTAAAGCCTCCTCCTTCTCCTCTATTTCTCTAGCCAACTTTATCTCTTCCTCACGAGAGAGAAGAGGAATTTGCCCCATCTGCTTAAGATACATTTTCACAGGGTCATCCACAGGGAGAACTTCGCTGACCGCTGTCTTCTTCTCCTTAACTTTCTCCCACTCCCCTACCTCACTGGTCTCAAGAACACTTATCCGCTGGTCATCTAATCTTTCCAAGATAGCATCCAAGTCGTTAGCGTTCACTATCTCTTCAGAAAGGAAATGATTTATCTCATCGTAGGTAAGATATCCTTTTTTCTTCCCTAAATCAATTAACTGTTCAATATTTCTCTCTAAAATCTTTTGTTTCACCATTGTTATCTTACCTCGCTTTTTAACTCTTTATACCGACTAATTAACTCTTTTACTTTCTCCCCATCTCTCTTAGACTCTGCTTCCTTTATTTTCTTTCTTAGCTCCTCTTTTAAAACTTTAATTCTCCTCTGACGGAGTTTCAATATGCAATCTTTAAGGAGCTTTTTAGTTAAAGATACCTTATCTTCCAAAAGAAGTTGCGAAATAAAACTTGTTACCTCTTTGTCTTCTATCATACCTAACAGAGTATTAACAGATAAACTTTCATTTCCTATAAAATTATCAAAAAGTAAAGAAATTATTTTCCTTGCTAAAGGATGAGAAAAACACTCTACATCTAAATTCCTCTTTATCACTTTTGCTGCCTTCTTACTGGCTAGAATAAATTGAATCAGTAACTTCTCAGTAATAGGCATAGGCGATTTCTCCATCTTTTTTTTAACCGAGAGGGGACTCTTCGGATAGGCGGGTTCTTTCATTCGATTAAGTTCCAAAAGAAGCACTTCTTCTCTTACCGAAAGAAGAGAAGCTAATCTCTTTATATACTCATACTTTTCTACCTCTCTAGTAATCCTATTTATTGTCCGAAGCATCTCCTCTGCTACCGTACTTTTTCCATCGATACTATCCAAATCGTAAGTATCTTTCAATACGTTTATTTTATAATCAAAAAAATCTAACTTCTCTTGAAGAAGTTCCTGAAATTTCTCTTTACCTTTCTTCCTTACGAAAGAATCGGGATCGAACCCTTGAGGCATTTTTACGATTCCTATCTTTAAACTATTCTCTAAAAGGAGATCCAGAGCTCGTAAGGTAGCAAGTTGACCAGCCTTATCAGAGTCGAAAATAAGAACGATATTCTTAGTATACCTCTTAAGGAGATTAATTTGCTCTAAGGTTAACGCTGTCCCCAGAGAGGCGACTATATTTCTTATCCCCTCCCGATATAGAGTAATCATATCAAAATACCCTTCTACAACAATTACCCAATCTCTTTTTGAAATTTCTTCTTTAGAGAAGTTAAACCCATAGAGATGGCTTCTTTTCTCATAAATAGGATTCTCTAAGGAATTTATGTATTTAGGGATATCTTTGCTCTCTCGAAGAACTCTTGCCCCAAATCCTACTGCTCTGCCTTTAACATCAAAGATAGGAAAAATTATCCTCTCTCGAAACATATCCAGATAGCCCCCTTCTCTTTTAGGAATAACCAAAGAGGCTTTTTCTAATATCTCTAAATTGTAGCCCTTCTTACGCATGAATTCTAAAAGAGTATTTCTGCCCGGAGCATAACCTAAACGAAACTGCCTTATTGTCTCGCTATCTATCCCTCGCTTAAGGAAGTATCTACGTGCCTCCTCTCCTTGAGGAGTGGTTAAGAGTGTAGCGAAAAAGAACTTAGAAGCTTCATCTGTTAATTCATAAAGGACTGTCTTTAACCTATCTTGAAGGGTTGTTCTCTGATAAGGAATTTCTAATCCCAATCTTTTAGCTAAAATCTCTACCGCTTCCACAAAACTTACCTTCTCAAAAAGCATAAGAAACTGAATTACCCCTCCTCCCTCTCCACAACCGAAGCAGTGAAAAATCTGCTTTTGAGGACTGACAAAGAAAGAGGGTGTCTTTTCATTATGAAAAGGGCAAAGAGCTTTAAAATTCCTTCCTGTCCTTTTTAAGGGTATATAGGTAGAAATTAAATCTACAATATCTGTCCTTGCCTGAACTTCCTCTATAAACTGCTGAGGTATCATTTCCTGTGAGAAAATCTTCTAAATCCAGAGAACTCTAAAATCCTAAACTTCCCCTTGGTTTGCAGGTAATCAAGCATAAGATTTACTCCTAAAGTATCACTAGCGATATGGGAAGCAACAACAACATTAATATTAGCTTGCTTACACTTTCGGTAATGCTCCTCAGACTGATGCATAGCAATGATAGTATCTACTCCTGCAGAAGAAAGGTTTTCATAGATACTTTCAGGACCTTCTGTTCCTCCTGTAAACTCTATATGGATTTTAGAAACTTTAGATTCTTTATTACCTAAAAATATCTTAGGAGGATTATTATTTCTAGCTGCCTCACGATATTCAGGGATATCTAAAAGGAGATCTAATATATCTTTTATCCTTTTAGGTTTTTCTTTATCCATCAACTTCTTTATATACTGGTAAGCTAAGTTATCTGCAGGCGTATGCATACAGAAGAAACTCAAATTAAGGAAACGAGCAAAGTCTATGGCTCTCTGATGATTAGCGCTAGAAACCCGTCTCTCCACCTGGGCTTTTCTTTCCCCCAAAAGAGCTTCCACTTTACTTAAGGAAATTCCTTTCTCCTTAAAGATGTCTACCTGTAAGTCCATAACTTCGTAGAAATTAGCATAAGCACGCCCTTGTGGATGATGAGACACTATTAAATCAATACTTACTCCTTTCCGCCGTAAGGAATCTACCAAGAGAAATTCCTGCCCTTCCACATCTATTCCTACAATTATAGACTTTATCTCGGAAGAGGGATCTCCCCATAGGATCCTGGTATCAGCGAAAGGATTAAACAAAGAATCAGCATCAAAGAATTCTTTTTCTTTTTTATTTAATTTCTGATAAGCTTCCTTCTTTTCTTTTAGAACGTTCTCAATTGCTTTTTTGCCTCGAGGATCAGCTTCAATTCCTTTCTTCACTACTTCTTGATAAATCTCCTTTAACTTCATAGCTCCTTCTTACCTCCTTATTTAACTTTGCTTGAGGATATAACTTCTTATATACCCTAAAAGAGTAAAGATAGATTTTAGGAACAAACCTATAGAATACTCTCAAAGATAAACTTCCTCTAAAAATATTTTTCTTAGGGGAAAGAAGTGAAAAGGAAAAAACAAAAGCAATTAGTAAGATTCCTGCTCTTACACCTCCCAGTAGAAAAGAGATAGCATTCTCTATCAGAGTTTTATTCTTTCTCTTAACAAAAGTAGTTATCATCTTTCTGAGAAGAGAAAAAAGGGCCAAAACCCCAAAAAATATGAGAAAGAACGAGAAAAAATTTAAATATTCTCTCTTTAAGACTTCGCTCTTAAAACCACCTAAAAGTAAGGGGTAGTACTGAAGTGAAAAAAAGAGTGCACACCAACTTCCTATGACTTTTATTCCCTCAGAAATTAACCCTTCTCTTAAGGCAATATAAATTATCCTTAGTATAAGAAATATACTCAGTAAATCTATAAAAAGGAAGCTTTTTATTATTTTCATTACTCAACCAAAGGATTAATTAGTATATAACATATAAAAAGGGGAATGTCAAGAAAACGCTTACATTGGTTCTGTCAACAAAAGTATGTAAATTCATAAAGGCTATAACCACCTATTCCCATATTAAACCTTTCAACTAAAAAATAAATACCCTATTGACACTTTTTTCTCTCTAAATCCTGCCCTCTATCCTGGTTAGTTGTTCTAATCTTTTAAGAATCTCTCTATTAAATTGGTGCTTTTTATTAAGGAATGAAATTTAGCAGGGTATTTATAAAAAGTTAAAGTTTTGTCTATGTTTTTAAGTAAAATATTAAAAAATTTAGGCTCTTTATCCTGGTATTCTTTTTTGAAGGTATTTAATTTACTCAGGAATTCGTTCTTTGTTTTTACTTTATAGAGATTATAGGCCTTCTCTCTTATAGAAGGAAGTAACTTCTTATTTTTTATGTATCTTAGGGCTTCCCTTACATAGTGGACACAATATATTTGAGTATCTCTGTATGGCTTCTAATTCCTTGTTTAAACTGTATTCTAATACATCTGTTATCATTTGCTTTACCTTGCCCTTTTACAGGGCCTCTGGAAGGGCAAAAGAGAATTCACCACCTCTTACACACTTCCCCTAAACCAGAACAAGTTCGGCTTAGGATAAACCTATACCCACACCAAAAACACACCTGTTGGTTCTCGCAAGGGTATCCTCCTCCACTAAAGGTTCGGACGGAGAGGGAAGATACCGGTTTTAATTGCTTTTGCGATTGAACCAATGAGTTTAAGAAAGTGAGTAAGCTCGGCTTGAGTTGTGGGTGGAGATTGTAGGGTTTGGACTTTGGGTTGTTTGGTGCGGACCATTACATCAAAGCAGAAAGAGGCTGGTTCTTCGCCTTTTAAGTATTTATAGGCGAGGTTATAGGCAGTAAGCTGGATATCAGTTTGGGCTGAATCTTGAGGGTAGGAGCGTTTTGCGGTTTTGGTATCGGGGATGGTTTTGCCCTGGTTATCTTTAGATATAATTTCTAATATCTATCTTACTCCTTATTAATAAGATAAAAAGTAGTTGAAACTTGCGCTAATAGCTTACCCTCCTTATCTTTTACCTCTACCCTGCCAAAAATAAACTTCCCTCTCTTATTTACTATATTTGCTTCGGCAAATATTTCTCCTCTCTTAGAAGGTGACCTGAATTTTATCTCTAACTTTACAGTATAAAAAGAACTATGCAAATATTTAGAGAAAATAGCCACTGCCATAGCAGTATCCGCTAAAGATACAATAGCTCCTCCATGGATTAAGCCTTGGGGATTAGTAAATTCCTCCTGATAAGGCATCTTTACTTTAGCATAGCCATCTTTGGTTTCAATTATCTTTATCCCAAGATATTTCTCAAAAGGTGCTTTTGGTTTCTTAATAATTTCCATTCTTGTTCCTAATCCTATATCCTCTTAGGGTTAACCCTCGCCAAAAACAGGATAGACAAAACTCCCAAAGCTGCACCATAGATAAATGTAAAATTAGAATTAAAACTCCAGAATATTCCTGCAATTATTCCTCCTGGTAAGACTGCTAAACTAATACAGGTATGAAATATACCTAAAGCTGTGCCTTTAAGATTTTCAGATACAAAATCAGCTGCATAAGCACGACTCACCCCTTCTATTATCCCAAAAGATAAACCATACATAGCAAACAGAATTATAAATGTAACCCAAAAGTTAGCTAAAGTAAATCCTGCGCAGGTAAATGTATAAATAAGATAACCTAAAATAAGTGTCTTCTTTCTACCTATTTTATCTGAGAGTATACCTGCAGGGGTTGAGGAAAAAGCATAAATAATATTAAACCAGACATAAAAAAGAATAGGTAAAGCTGTAGCTAATCGCGGATTAAATATATCCTCAAAGACGATTTTTGATTTTAAAATAAAAAACATATAACTAAAATTCCCTAAAGCAAAAAGGGTTGCTGCTATTAAATACCACTTAAAATCTGAAGACAAACTTTTCAAACTTATCCTTAAAGATAGACTTAAAGAGAGACTCTTATTTTCTTTAACAAATAACAAAGGTAATAAAGCAAAAAATCCAATTATTGCTGCTATAAATAAAATTGATTTAAGCTCTAATTTCAAAAACCAGAAAAAGAAAAAAGCACCCAAAGCCCCTAAAAAAGCACCCAAAGTATCTAATGTACGGTGTATCCCAAAAGCTTTGCCTTTTGAGAAAGATGAAGCTGAAGTAGCTATAACAGCGTCTCTGGGAGCTGTGCGTAAACCTTTTCCAACCCGCTCAAGAGGTATTAAAAATGCTAAAGTTGACCATGTCTTTGCAAAGGGAAATAAAAATTTCATAATGGAAGAAATAAAATACCCTCCAAATACAAAAGGCATCTTTCTGCCAAATTTATCTGATAAATACCCTGAGAAAACTTTCAATATCCCAGAAATACTATCTCCCAACCCACTAATTAACCCTACAGCAATACCTCCTCCACCTAAAGAGGTGATAAAAAAAGGCATAACAGCAAAAATCATATCACTTGAGATATCGTTTATAAAACTGGTCAATCCTAAAAAAATAACATTTAGCCCTATCCCTTTTAAAAATTTGTTTTTCATCAAAATTTTATTAATTTGCGTATATTAGGTAACACTCTTTTTGCTGCTTCAAAACCTTTTACTATCGCCTCTTTTCTGTGATAAAAATCTAAAACCTTTAAAATACCTACATCAGGTGTTATTACTATATCTGCCTCTTTTGCTTTTAATTTTGCTATCTCATACTCCATAAGATAAACTGATTGAATAAGAACTTCAAAGATATTTGGTGTATTTGGGTCTATTCTTCTTACTTTCTTCTGAACTTTTGCCTGAAGAGTAACAAAAACTTTCCAAAAATCTTTAAAATTCATTTTTTGAATGATCTTATTAACTCTGCCATTTAAAGAATTCACATCTTTTTTAACTTGAGATTTTGAAATTAACCCGAAGGTTTTCTTTTTACGAACTTGTATACTTTTATTTCTCTTCAATTTTCGAATCACATTGCAAGCAATAACAAATGTAGCCCCCATGTTTCTAACTACACCAGCAGGGACAGGGTTAACTACCCCTCCATCTATTAAAAATCTTCTGCCATATTTAACAGGCATAAATATTGCTGGCATAGATATACTTGCTCTCACTGCCTCTATAACAGAGCCTTCTTTTATTATTACTTCTTCACCAGTATTGGTATCCGTGGCTACCACTGCCAGAGGAATTTTTAAATCTTTAAATTCAATATCTCCAATAATAACCTGCAACAATTCCTTAATCTTCTGACCATGGATAAGTCCTTTAAGCATAAAAACTAAATTGGGGTCTATCAGGCGAGCAAGTTTTTTCCACTCTATTCCCAGAATCATCTCTTCAAAAGTTGCTACTTCACCTTTGCTGGCAAAATATGCTCCCACAAGCGCACCTATGCTTGAACCAGAAATATAATCTATAGGAATTCCTTCTTCTATCAACGCCTTCACCACCCCAATGTGAGCTAACCCTCTTGCTGCACCACTTCCCAAAGCTAAACCAATTTTTAATTTTTTCTTCTTAAAAACCCTCATCTTATAATTTACCTGAACGCAATATTGCTATAACTAACCATAATCCTAAAATCCCGGCAATAAGAAAGCCAAAAATACCCAATACAGGAAAACCCAAAAACAGAGGACCTCTATTAGTCTGCATTATTATAGAAGAACCTATAATCAAAGCAGCAATAATTACACTAAAAGCAATCCGATTACTTACCTTATCCATCTGGAGTATGAAGTTTTTTAAGCCTTTGTGCTCAAATTCTACTTTTAAGTTTCCTTTCTTTATCTTATTGAAAATTAAGCTTAAATCTTTCGGTAATGAACTTGTAAAAACATACAATTCTTTTGTAAATTTCTTCAACTCTTTTGCTATCCTCTTAAGACTATACTTTTCTCTTACCAATTTTTCCACAAATGGTTTTATACAAAGAGCCACATTAAACTCAGGGTCTAATTTTTTCCCCACACCTTCAATAGTTATTAATGCTTTACTTAAAAGAAATAAACTGGGCGGTATCTTTATTTTATTTTGCAAAACAACATTTATTATATCCATCAAAAACTGACCCATCTTTAACTCTTTTAATGGAATCCCATAATAACTATCCATAAGCTCTTCTAAATCTAAACTTAATCTCTTAATATCTGCCTCTTCTACTGCTCCCATCACAATAAGAGAATCAATTATTCCTGATACATCCTGCTCAACAACACCAGTTAAAATACTGGCAAGTTGAAATTTTGTTTCTTCATCCAGACGACCTACCATACCATAGTCTACGAAGGCAATCCTATTGTTATCTAAAACAAATATATTGCCAGGATGAGGGTCGGCATGAAAAAATCGGTGAATAAAAATCTGCTTTAATACAGCATTGGCTCCGTTTATGGCTATCTGTTTTCTATTCAATCCTGATTTTTCTATTCTCTCTATATCAGTTATCTTTATCCCTTCAATTCTTTCTATAGTTAAGATTTTTGCTGTTGATAAATCCCGAAAAACTTGAGGAACATACACTGTGTCATCATCCTTAAAATTTCTTCGGAATCTTTCAATATTATTTGCTTCTATATTAAAATCTATCTCTTTCAGAATTGTTTTTTTAAACTCTTCTACCACTCCTACAGGATTATAGATTTGACTTTCTTTAATATACTTTTCTCCCAGTTTAGCTAATCCATATAAAATCTCTAAGTCAGTGATAATTACTTTTTTTATATTGGGTCTTTGAACTTTTACAACAACCTTTCTGCCTGTTTTCAATTCTGCTAAATGCACCTGTGCTAAAGAAGCTGCTGCTATAGGTTGGGAAGAAAAATTACTAAATATTTTATTTATAGGATGTTTAAGTTCATTCTCAATTTGCGCTTTTACTTTCTCATATTCAATAATAGGAGCTTCATCCTGCAATTTCTCAAATTCCTTACAAAATTCTAATGGGATAAGGTCAGGACGTGTGCTTAATATCTGACCTAATTTAATAAATGTAGGTCCCAGTTCCTCTAATACCTTGCGAACTCTAACGGGGAGAGGTCGGCTGGATACATCTGGCTTCTTGAGAGGTTTAAATTTAATAAATCTTCTTTTAATATTTAAACGGTCAACTATATAGCCAAAACCATACGTGATGAGAACCTGAAGTATCTGGTGTAATCTTTGAATATTATGAATCTTCTGGGCAATGCCTGGAAGCATTAAATTTAATTTTCTTCTTACTTATCCAACTTTTCCTTTAATTGTTCTATTTCAGATTTAAGCTCATTTAATTCTTTACGTGTTGCTAAATCTAATCTTTCTACTATACCTTTAACTATTTTTTCAATCTGAGCTTCTAATTCTTTCCTGCTTTTTTCTCCTTTCTCCAGCAATTCATTGACTAATTTTTTACCTTCCTCCTGACCGACTTCACCTTTTTTAACCAACTCCTTTACAATTTCTTCTACTTTCTCCTTAGTTACACTAAAAACCCCTAAACCCAAATTGAATACTTTTTTTAAAAAATCCTGCATAAATTCACCTCCTCTTGACATATTAGTGTACTACTTTTGTCTGATTTCCTTATAAATCAGGCAAAATTTCTTCTTGTTTTGTGGGGCAGACAGACAACTTTTAAAAATATCTTGCCTAAATTTATTTTTTTATTCTACCTTAGCAAAAAGTCTTTTTCTTTTCTCTCTTATATTTTCTCTTATTTCTTTATAATAAGAGTCTTCCTCCCAGATTTTATCATAAAGAGCATGGATTTGCCTGCTGTATTCATCTAAAAACCTTGCTGCTTTTCCTTTTAATAAAACATCACCTGCTCCATCGGTAGAGTAAGCGTTGTGTTTCTCTACCAGTTCTCTTAAAACCCAAGGCTGGTCAATTATCTGGCAAGGAGTTAAAAGATTATCACTGTAGGGGCAGGAGGCCTCTTCCCACTGAATTCTTTCGCGCATCTCTTTAAAAAATGGGGAGTTGAAAATCTCTTTTAGACTTTTACCACTTTTTATATTATCCACAGCAAAATGGCAAAATGCGCAAGCCTCAACATCTCCTCTATGATTTATATGACAATACTGACGAGCTCCAGCAATACATCCCTGAACAAAAGGACCATCATTCCAGAAATCTCCCACAAATAAAGGAAGGGTTTCTCTTACCTCTTTTAACTTTTCTCTTAACTTATTTCTCTGAGATGGCAGAGGCACCAAACCTAAATCCGGGTCTTTTCCTAAAGGGATATAGTGGAAAAACCATCCAATATAGCAACCTTTCTCTACCATTAGCTTAAAAAACTCATCAGAAGTAATTATATCAGTATTATAACGGGTCTGGGTGACAGAGAAACCAAACATCACCCCTGCCTCTCTTAAATTGTCCATTGCCTCCATTACCTTACGCCATACACCTTTTCCTCTTCTTGAATCTGTCTCTTTCTCAAATCCTTCCACAGATAAATTTATCTCAACATTTCCCAACTCCTGCAGTCTTTCTGCCATTTTTTTATCAATTAAAGTCCCGTTAGAATAAACCTGAAAATACATATCTGGATGTGAGGCATAAATATCTAACATATCTTTTCTTACAAATGTCTCTCCTCCCTGAACAGTGATAAAATAGATTCCCAAGGATTGTGCTTCATCTAATATTCTATCCCATATCTCTTTTGGCAAATCCTCATCTTTTTTATAACTTTCTACAGAACAGCCCCGGCAATGCAGGTTACATTTCATTGTAGGAGAGATAACAAAAAACCAGGGGATATGAAAACCTTCTTTTTCCTCAATCTCTCTTCTTATTCTGTCAGAAATAAAACAGGCATTGATAAAGAAATTCTCCACAAGTTTGTTTAAGCAGTTGGGATGTAGCTCACCCCAGATTCTTTTTGCCAGTTTCACAGAAGGGTGCCCTTTTTCAAAATATTCTCTTACAATTTTTACTGCTTTTCTTATTCCTTCATCTTGAGGAAGTTTCTCCACCAGATAAGTAGCTCTTATTAAATTTTTCTCTGACATACGAGGAAGCATTTTTAAAATATTTTTTATTATTTCTCTTTCTATCTTCTCTTTAAAATTCATCCTGCCTCCTTTCCTGAAAGAATAAGTTAAATCCTCATACCCTTCATCTCTATTCTTTTAGCAACCTGGGAGATTCTCTCCAGTATATCAATTAAAAGCTTTCTTTCCTTTTCTGTTAATTTTTCAAGAACATTTAAGATATATTTCTGCTTTTTCCTATTTATCTCTTGGATAATCTTTGTTCCTTTTTCAGTCAGATTAATCCATACTATACGACGATCTTTTAAATCCTTAATCTTTTTAACAAATTGCTTTTTTGCCAAGCGATCAACCAATTCTGTCATTGTGCTTAAAGCAACGCCTAAATTTTTACTTAAATCCGAAACCATGCACCTGCCTTTTTTGATTAACATATTTAAGGCAAGATACTGCTGAAGAGTAATTTTAATTCCAAGTAATTTATGTGGTTGAGGAATTTGAAAATGTTTAATTAAAACAGGAAGCAGATTATCCAGGCGGAAAATATAATTATATAATTCTTTTTTCTTCCTCATTTTTAAAAAAATACTTCGTATACCTAACTATTTTATTGATAATAACACTCTCTATCAAAATGTCAAGGAAATTATTTTTTCACATTATTATGTAATTTCCTCAACTGGTAAAACAAATGCTTTTATACCTTCTTTTCCTAATTTTTTTCGCAATTCTTTTATTTTCTCAATAAGTTCATCTTTTTTATCCTCATCTAAAGCTACCATCAAAACTGAATTTATTGCTGGCCAGATATGATTACCTAAATGAGGTCCACTTAATCTACCCACTCCTTGTGCCTCTTTAAACCTTGTATAACTTTTAATTTCTAACTCTTCTAAAACCTCTAATACCTCCTCACCAATAGCAATGTTATAACAGATAATCACCAATTTCATTTTTCCCTCCTACTTTTCTACCATTTCCACCCCAGGGGCAAAAATATGGTTTTTAATTATCATTCAACAAAAATTGGGAAGAAATATTTATGATTTTTTTCTTGTTTAAAATTAAGGATAAAAAATGGTCGCCAGAAAGAGTGTATTTAGGTGGATATCCTAAGGCTTCTTCAAAAATCTTCTGTGCTTTTTTAGGGATTATCTCATCAAACGAAGAAAAGAAAAGGATTACTTTTACTTTTTCTTTTAAAAGATGGCAAAAACTTAAAGGGTCAAATAAAAAACACTCTTTTTCAGGTTTAATTTTTCCCAGTAAACTTATATCTTTTAATTCTTTGACAAATTCTTTATGAAAACTGTAAATCTTCTGACACCTTTCCTTATTACACCCATAAAGATGATGGGTTCTTTTATAATTTTTTCTTAAAAAAGGCAAAAGACTTTCCCAGACAATATAAAAAAATCCTCCACCTGTATTTATCAAAATTGCTTTTTTAATTCTTTCATCAACTGCAGATACAATGGTAGCAATCATACCTCCCAAACTTATCCCCAAAATAGAAAAATCTTCTAAGAAACCTTCTTTTTCTAAACAGTCAAGAGAAGCCCTTGTATCAATTACTGCCTGACGGAAACTATCAAAAATTTCAAATAGATTATCACTGAAAAAATTGTTCTTTTCTTTTTTTCGCAGATAATGGAAGGGTAAAATTATGAAAAATGTAGGAATGCCTTTTTGGGAAAAGAGTAAGGAAAAATTTTTAAAGAAGCCAAAGTGATAACTACCTGAGCCATGAAGAAAGATTAAAGCTTTTTTTGTTTTTAATTGATGAGGAAGAAATAAGAAACCACAAGCTTTATCAGGATATTTTTTAAAAGGACTTTCAAATTCTATTATGTATTCTTTAAATCTTTTGTTCTCCTTTAAAAGCTTTTTTCTGTATTCTTTTTTAAAAGAATAATCATAAAACATTATTTTTCTTTATGGAAAATTGAATAGATTATAGGAACTAAAACTAAGGTAACTAAACTTGATAAAAGAAGCCCTCCAATAGGTGTAATCCCAAATGCCTGCCAGATTTCTCCTCCCTGTCCCCTTCCTAAAGCCAAAGGAAGCATACCAAAAATTGTGGTGAAAGAAGTCATTAAAACAGGGCGAAGCCTGTGCCTTCCAGCAAGCTTTATTGCCTCAAATAAATTTAGTCCCCTTGCCCTTAAAATATTTGTATAATCAACCAAAACTATAGCGTTATTTACTACAACACCTACAAGCATAATAACTGCCATAAATGTTACTATAGAAAAATGAGTTCCTGTCAGAAGAAGTGTCCAGATTACTCCTACAAAGGCAAAAGGAACAGAAAAATAGATTATGAAAGGAGTCTTTAAGGACTCAAATTGTCCAACCATTACCATATAAACTAAAATCATTCCTATCAACAATAAAACACCTAAATCACCAAAAGCTTTCTTTTGTTCCTCAACCTGTCCTCCAAAATTTACCCCAATATCCTTAGGTATATTTAACTTTTTTATTACCTTCTCAATATCTTTTTTAATATCACTCATTGCTCTTTTATAAGTATCGCACCCTACACTTATAATTCTCTCCCTGTTTTTACGCTTAATCTCTACAGGCCCTAACCCCATATTAACCTTAGCAAAAGTCTTTAACTTAACAAGTTTACCACTCATTGTAGGCACAGGAATCTCTCCTAAATCATCCAGACTGTACCGTTGTTTTTCCTTTAACTGCAAAAATATATCAAAATCATCTCCTGCTTCTCTGAACTTTGTAGCCTCATACCCGTAAAAATAAGTTCGCAAACCAGATGCTAAAATAGCTGTATTTACTCCTAAAAGATTTGCTTTTTCTCTATCGATATCTATATGTAATTCTAATCTTGGTCTTTTAAATGAACTTCTTACATCTACTACTCCAGGAATTTTTTTCATCTCTTTTTCCAATTTTTCTGCATACTTTTGCAGTTTATCTAAATCTGAACCTATCAATTCCACCTCAATCTTCCCTTTACCTGCCATAAGCATCTGTTTTATAGGAGTGGTAGCAATTACTTTTAATTTTTCAATACCAGCAATTTTTTCAATCTTTTTTCGCAAAATATCAGCAATCTCATAAACCCTTTTTTTTCTTTCAGTTCTGGGAACAAGTTTTGCTCCCACTTCACCCACATTTGGACCTTCCTCAAACCCTAAAGCAACACCAATCCCTTTCTCAGATTCACCAGCAAAAGCATAATAGGATTTTCTTTCTGGAACCAACTCTTCATAAATCTTTCCAATCTTTTTTAAAATCTTATCTGTTTCCTCAATCCTTGCTGATTCATTCAATCTGAACATTATATCTATATCTCCTGTATCTACATCAGGGAATAAATCCTGACCGATAAAACGAGCTAAAAAAATACTTACAAAAAATATTATTATAAGAGAAGTTAAAATTTTCTTTTTATGAGAAAGTGCATAATCTAAAATCTTTACATAAAAAGCTTCGATATTTTTAAAAAACTTTTCTCCCAAAAGATAAAATTTAGAAAGTTTATTTTTCTCAGTATATGTTTCTTTTTTAATCCATTTGGAAGCTAACATCGGAGTTAAAGTTAAGGCTACAAAAAGAGAAGAAAAAATAGTAATTGAGACAACTGCTCCTAATTGCTTGAACATAATACCTGCCAGTCCCGTTACAAAAATTAAAGGAACAAATACACAAATTGTAGTTAAGGTTGAGGCAAAGATAGCTCCTCCTACCTCACCAGATGCAAAAACAGATGCCTCATGTGGTTTTTGGTCTTCCTCAATATGGCGGGTAATATTTTCTAAAACAACAATGGCATTATCCACCACCATTCCAATAGCAATTGCTAAACTCATCAAGGACATAACATTGATTGTAAAACCACCTAAGAATAAGAAGATAAAAGCACAGATTAAAGAAAAAGGGATAGTTAAAGAGATTATTAAAGATGCTCTCAGTCTTCTTAAAAAAAGCAGAGTGACAATAACTACCAAAATTCCAGCAGTAACTACAGTTTTGGCTAAATTTTTTATTGCCATAAGAATAAATTCTGAAGAATCCATAGGGATGGTGATTTCTGCATCTTTAGGTAGAAACTTTTTAACTTTTTTTAATGTCTTTTTAATGTTGTTGCAGACTTCAACTGTATTTTTGCCTGACTGCTTCTGAACAATTAAAATAATTGCCTTCTTGCCATTACAATATCCTTTCATTTTGTCCTCTTCAAAATCATCACTTACCTTGGCTATATCTTTTAAATAAACAGGTTTCTCTTTATATTGAGTAATCAAGATATTTTTTATTTCTTGTGGATTTTTAAAACGCTTCTTTATTCTTAAAAAATAATCACGCTTTCCTTTTTTTATTTTTCCTAAAGGAAAATCAAGGTTTTCTTCTCTTAATCTCTGAATAATCAAAGAAAGAGGGATATTATAAGCTTTTATTTTTTGCCAATCTAACTCTACCTTTATCTGACGGCGAAGTCCTCCATAAATCATTACTGCTCCCACACCTTTTGTCCTTTTTAAGCTATCGGCAACCTTTTTATCTACTATCCTGTAAAGCTGGGGCCAGGAAGAAGGTGCCGAAATTGTAATTGCCATAATGGGAGCAGTGGCTGAGGAAAACTTAAACAAAATCGGTTCTTCTGCATCAGGAGCATGTTCTTTTATATCCCATTTGGCTAAATCCAGTTTGTCTCTTATATCGTTTGAGGCAACATCTAAGTTTGTGCCCCACTTAAATTTGCAGGAAACCATTCCTAAATTATCTTTTGCTAAAGAATTTAGTTCATCTAAATTGGGAACTGTAGAAAGTTTATCTTCTAAGTATTTGACTACATCTGATTCCACATCTGAAGCTGAAGCTCCTGGATAGGGAACTAAAACTGAAATTACAGGAGGTTCAATTTCTGGTAAAAGGTCAATTCTTAATTTAAATATAGAGACAATGCCTATAAGAAAGATTGCCAGAAATATCATTAAAACTGTGTAAGGTCGCCTTACAGCAAATTGAGGCAAATTCATCTCTTTCCTACCTCCATTTCCACCCCTGAGGCAGAAATTGGTTTAACAGGAGTGCCTTCCTCTAATGCCCCTTGTCCTGAGACAATTACTAAATCACCCTCTTTTAAACCCTCTTTAATCTCCACCAGATTATCCTGAATAACTCCAATTTTTAAGAAAGTTTTTTTTGCCTTATCATTTTCAACTTTAAAACAATAGTAACTGCCTGTGCCAGGCATCCTTAACAGAGCATCTAAAGGCATCGTTAAAGCTTTATGTGTTCCCACAAAAAGAGTAATTCTGGCAAAGCTTCCTGGGATAAGTAAACCTTCTTTGTTAGGTGCCTCAATTTCTGCTTCCGCTGTTCTTGTGTAGGAGTCAATGTATTTATCTAATTTAGTTAATCTTCCTTCAAATTCTTTATCAGGATAAGCATCTACTTTAATAATAGCTTTATTTCCTATTTTTAGTTTGGGATAATCTACTTCAGAAACATCTATTTTTATTTTTACGGATGAGGTATCAGCAACTATAGCAACAGGGATTTCAGGATTTAGCAGACTCCCTTTATCTAAATCTGCTTTTAAAACTTTACCTGAGATTGGAGATAAGACTTTGTGAGATTTGTATTCAAAACCAGTTATATCTCTATCAATTAAAGCAATCACATCGTCCTTTTTTACATAATCACCTTCTTCAACCAAATATTTAATTAATTTTCCTCCTACTTTGGGAAAGACCTGAACTTGTTCTTTTCCTTTTATTGTTCCGGTAAATTTTAAAATCTCTTTTATTTTTTTGGTCTCTACTTTAGCTACTTCCACAGGAATTTCCTTTATTTTCTTTTCTACTTCCTTTTTTGCGCATCCATTTAAAATAAAAACTATCAAAAAAAGATAGAAAAATAATCTTCTCATAAATTACCCTCCTCTTTTTCTAAATTCTCTCCTGTAAGATACCTCAATTTAAGTAAAGATAAATTATAATCAAAAAGTGCCTGCAAGTTATTTAATTGAGAAGCTAAAAGTGTATTTCTTGCATCTAAAATATCCAAGTAAGATGCTTCTCCTTCAAGATACCTTTTATAAATAATCTCATACATTCTTTTTGCATCTTTTACATTGCTTTGTGTAGCCTCAACTTCTTTTTTTGTACTTTCTAAATTAAAAAGAGCGTTCTTTATTTCAATTTTTATACCAGAAATTGTTTTCTCTTTTAATAACTTAATCTGTTTTAGTTGCGATTTTGCCTCTTTAACCTTAAAAAATCTTAATCCTCCCTCAAAAATAGGAAAATTCAATCTTAAAGTAAGTATCCAGTAATCTTGGTATTTTTCTCTATTAAAAGCAAATGTTTCTTTCTCATTAGCCATATCTTGAAAGTTCAATGCCAAAGAAGGAAAAAATTCAGATTTTACTGCACTTAAATTGTGTTTTAAAGACTCTTCTTTAAATTCTATTGCTTTAATCAATGATCTTCTACCTAAAGCAGATTTAACCAAAGAAGCAAAGTCTTTCCTGAATCTTTTAAATTCTACCTCACCTTTTATCTTAAGTTTCTCCTGAGGATTAATTCCCAACAAAAGCTTTAAATAATTTAAAGAAGTCTTATAAACTGATTTTGCTTTCAAAAATTTATACTCTAAATTTTTAACTTCAACCTCTGCTCTTAAAACATCATAATCTGAAGCTTCTCCATTTTCAAAACGTATCTTTGTTGTCTTTAAATACTTACGTGCAAGATTTAGAGCATTTTGAGTAACTTCTAAACTCTCTTGGGCAATTAAAGAATAAAGAAAGGCTTTTTTGACCTCAAAAGTTACAGCATTAAATTGTTCACTTCTTTCTTCTTTTACTGAATTTAAGAAGGGATGAGCCGCTTTTATAGCATTAAAAACTTGAGCATTAAAAATTACCTGATCAACACTAAATCCATAACCTTTATTATCAGGATAGTTTATAAAAGGATGGTCATTATATCTTTGATAAGTACAAAAAGAGGAAATTTGAGGAAAAACTCTACTCCATACCTTTAAAAGTTGAGCATAAGCTTCTTTTAACTTTTCATCCTTAATTAAAATATCCCAGTTTCTTTTTAATGCAATCTTTACTGCTTTTTTCTCATCTAAAACTAAAATTTTTTCTTTGTCTTGAGAAAATCCTGTAAAAGCAAAAAGAAAACTAAAGAATAAAAGAAATAATTTATAAATTTTCATATTCTCTTCTTCTTTTTTTGTCCCTGACAATTCCTGTAAAGAAAATCTTTAAAATAAGAAGGGTTTTTTGTGTTAACCTAAATCTTTTTCCTTCAATCTTCCATCTGTAAATAAGCCCATTTAATATACTTGTAAGAACACCGATTGTCGTCTCTATATCTATATTTTTTATTAATTTTTGAGAGATTCCCTTTTTAAAAGTTGCTTTAACTCTTTCTATATTACCGTGATAGTGCTCTAAATATTTTTTTGCAATCCTTTCCTGAAAACCTGCCTGCTCATGTAATAAGATATTCACCAAATTTGCGTTCTTTTCAAAAAAACTTAGATAAGTTTTTACGGCTACCTCTATCCTTTTTAATACATCATCAATTTTTTCTGTATTTTTAAGCATCTCCTCTTTTAATCTATCTAAACCTCTATCCACAACAGCAAAAAATATATCTTTTTTATTTTTAAAATAGCGATAGATAGTTCCTTTTCCTAATTTAGCAAGCTCCATAATTTTATCTGTTGTGGTTTTGGCAAAGCCATATTTAGAAAATAGAATTTCGGCAGCGTCAAGAATCTCGCTCTTTCTTTTTTTGATAAGATTTTCGTTTCTTTCTCTTCTTTTCATAGACTGACCAGTCCGTCTATTTAAAATGTACATTATTTTTTGTCTTATGTCAAGATTTTCTTTTGAAAGGTGCTGTATCCCCTACTATTTAGATTATTGTTGAACCTTTCTACTGATAGACAAATAATCCTATTTGTTCCTCTCATACTCCTGAATCCTGCCCATTAGCGGGTTAACTACCCTATATTAACTACCCTATATTATAATTATATGGGTAATAAGGTGCTTCTCTTCTATCTATTCCTGTAGCCTTCTCTTATCCGAATATGCTGGTAATACTCTGCTCTTAATAGGCCTTCTAATTCCTTATTCAGGCTGTATTCTAATATCTGCTTTATCATCCTCTTTGCTCTAACCTTTATTTTATATCAACCCAGAATACCTCCCTTGGTAAGATATCCTTGAGGCTTCCCTATCTTTTGGGAGTAAATTCCTACCAGACTCAAAGTTTATTTGTTTTGCAGAGTATATGCCCTCTTTCCCTTTCTGGGAGGGTGTAGCCTTTTTTATTATCTTTATCAATTAGAATTTACACATAATATTTTACAGTGCCAATAACATTTCAACTCCACATCTGGAAATTTTTCTCTTGAGTTATAGGAGGCTCCTGATAGATTAGGAAAAGACCTAACCCAGGATAAAATAGGAGGATTTAATTACCTTTCTTTTCCCGGGAATAGTTCTGGGACTGGGAGCAGGCCTTTCTTCGGGATCCCTGCTTGCTCTAGTTATGAGACCCTTAAGTATAGCAGAAAAAAGAGGGTCTGAAGGTTACACTTTCTCCTCTTGTTACAAACCTCCCCATAATTTTTGGCAATATTTATCTTAAAAAAAGTGGCTTACTCAGACGTTGTGCTGGGAACTATCTCGATAGGAGGCGGGATATTTCTGACTTATCTGGGATATAAAAGTATCTTCTTTAAAAGAAATCCCCTAAAATTCCTAAGATTAGATATCCCCCTCTGGGCAAATGAGTAATTACCAATCTTCTCAACTCTCACCCTTACCTTTTCTGACTTACTGCGGGCGGGCCTATAATTTTGGAGGGCTTCGCCCGAGGATTATTCTGCAGTCTCTCCTTCATTCTGGGATTCTACTTATCTCTGATTGGCTCAAAGATAACAGCGGTGCTGAGAACAGAGAAGACAAAATCTTTCTTAAAGAGCAAACTCTACATTTATACTCTCAAAAGTGTGGGATTTCTTTTACTTCTTCTTGCAGTTATCTTTTTCAGAGAAGGATTAAGATTGGCCGGGATACTCAGATAAATTCATCTACAACTTTTTTCCCTCTCTCTGGTAGAAATTACCCTAAAGCGAGCCTTTTTCTTTCCAGTAATTATATCCTCCCTTCCAAGTTTCCTCTTGTCTGCTCATTATTTTCCTACAACATTCTCGGGCTGCTTTAATAATCTTTACCTGGGCAGGAAATATCTTCTTTTTCTCCAGAGAGCTTTTCAAAACTCTGCCCAGCTGGAATGCCCCCCCTTTTCTCCTTCCAGAATGGAGCCTGAGTGGAGATGCCTCCACAATATTGCGCTCCATAGATATTACTGTAATATCCAAGATACTCCAGAACTTGCCTGCTTTTTCCCCGCCTGATGAAACTACCCCCACAGTATATTTTCCCAGCAGGCTCTGGCAGTGGATAAAAGAGTGTGCAACAGCTGGAATCATCCCAACCTACGAGGTTGAAATAGGGTCAATTTGTGCCTAACTTCTTATCAACTATTAACCTACCAGTACTATCTCTGGGGGGAATAAATTCTTGAATTTTATATCTCTCTTCGTCTTCAATCATTTTTTTTATCTTTGAAATATCAACTTCATCTAAAAGAGATGTAACATAGGTTGTTCTAAATTTATAATTTATCTTGGATTTTCTAATAATCTCGATACTTTGAAGAACAGCATCCAAGTTAACCTCTACTCCTGCCAAGATATTATATTTCTCTAGTGGTGCCTTTATATCCATAGCAATAAAATCTACGAGTTTGCATTTGATTATTTTTTTTAGCATAAAAGGGTTGCTTCCATTAGTATCTAATTTTATAAAATACCCAAACGCTTTAATTTTTTCTATAAATCCTATCAAATCCTTGTGTATTGTAGGCTCGCCTCCAGTAATTACTACTCCTTCTAATTGACCTTTTCTTTTTTCTAAAAATTTAAATATGTCTTCGCAAGGAATCGTCTCTTTAAAAAGATACGGATAAACAAGCTCTGGGTTATGGCAAAAAGGGCATCTAAAATTACAACCTTGGGTAAAGATTACACAGCTAAGTTTTTCTGGATAATCTATCAGGGAAAATTTCTGAAGTCCTCCTATCCTCATACGTTCACCTTAAATGTTTTTCGTATTCTAAATTCCTCTTGCTTCCCCTGGTTCCATTGAGATGTTGGCCTTAAATATCCAACTATTCTTGAATAAATTTCACATCTACTACCACATCTAGAACATATCTCTGTCTCGTAGGGAATATAACCACACTGAGGACAGATACTGAAAGTAGGGGTAATGGTAAAATAAGGTAATTTGTAATTTGAACAAATAATTTTGATTAATTTTTTAAGAGCACCTGGCTCTTTTATTCTCTCTCCTAGATAAATATGAAGAACAGTTCCTCCTGTATAACGGACCTGGATCTCGTCTTGATGTTCGAGCACTTCAAAGATATCATCTGTATAATTTACAGGAAGATGCGTAGAATTTGTATAAAAAGGAGAAGCACCTTTTCTAAAATCCTCTTCATTAGCACAAATAATCTGGGGATATTGCTCTTTATCCAATTTAGCTAACCTAAAAGATGCTCCTTCTGCAGGTGTGGCTTCTAAATTGTAACTGTTTCCTGTATCCATCTGAAACTCCAGTAATTTTTCTCTCATAAAATCCAAAACTCTTAAAGTAAAATCTTTCCCCCGAGGCGTAGCTATACCTTCACCAAATAGATTAAGACATGCTTCGTTCATGCCTATCACACCAATTGTCGAAAAATGATTTTTCCAATACTCATTAAACCTTTCCTTTACATTTCTTAAATAAAACTTCATATAAGGATACAAACTATTCTCAGTAAATCTTTCAAGAACTTTTCTTTTTATTTCCAGACTCTCCTTTACAAGAAGCATCAAATTATCTAATCTTTCAAAAAACTCATCTTCATCTCTAGACAGAAACCCTAACCTTACCATATTTATCGTAACTACACCTATAGAACCAGTAAGAGGAGAGGCTCCAAATAACCCCCCTCCTCTTTTCCTAAGCTGGCGATTATCGATTCTTAATCTACAACACATACTCCTTGCGTCTTCAGGCCTCATACTAGAATTGATAAAGTTAGCAAAGTAAGGAACTCCATATTTTCCAGCTAACTCCCACAATAATGAAAGATTGGGATTATCCCAATCGAAATCTTTGCTGATGTTGTAGGTAGGAATAGGAAAAGTAAATACTCTTCCTTTAGCATCTCCCTCAAGCATAACTTCTAAAAATGCCTTATTAAATATCTCCATCTCTTTCTGGAAATCTTTATAAGTATTGTTTTGAGGGCTTCCTCCAATTATTACTGCTTGATTTGCAAGATGAAAAGGAACGACCAGATCCAAAGTAATATTGGTAAAAGGAGTCTGAAAACCTACTCGGGTAGGGACATTTAAGTTGAATAAAAACTCTTGCAGAGCTTGTTTTACTTCTTTATAACTTAGACCATCGTACCTTATAAAAGGAGAAAGTAGTGTATCGAAATTAGAGAAAGCCTGAGCTCCTGCAGCTTCACCTTGAAGAGTATAGAAAAAATTTACAATCTGACCTAAAGCAGATCTAAAATGCTTTGCAGGTTTTGACTCTATTTTACCAGAAGCTCCCTTAAATCCCTCAAGTAATAGATCCTGCAAATCCCATCCTACACAATAAACACTTAATAATCCTAGATCATGAATATGAAAATCTCCATTTAGATGTGCTTCTCTGATCTTGAGAGGATAAATCTTATTAAGCCAGTAAATTTTACTTATTTCAGATGAAATATAATTATTTAGCCCCTGAAGGGAAAAACTCATATTGCTATTTTCTCTTACTTGCCAATCTTCCTTATTTAAATACTGCTCAACTAAATTTAAATTAAATTTATTACTTAGCTCTCTTAGTTTTGCATGTTGGTCTCTATAAATTATGTAGGCTTTAGCTGTTTTTTTATAAGGGGATGATAATAAAATTTCTTCCACTATATCTTGGATCTCCTCAACTAAAGGAGTGCGGTCTTTAATAATTTGCGAAGCTAAATTCAAAACCTTAAGAGTAAGTTTTTTTGCAATCTCTTTGTCAAATTCACCTGTAGCAATTCCAGCTTTAGCTATAGCTTGAGTTATCTTAGAGGAATTGAAATCTTCTATTCTTCCGTCTCTTTTTGTTATTTTCGTAAATACCCTCTCCATACTTAACCTCCTTTCAAAATAAAAAATCCCGCTCCTTTCAAAATGAAAGAGGCGGGACTGCACCCTGATTTACTTCGTCTCTCAAAAGTAGAATCATTCTACGATAATTCTACTTCACCTTTCTTCTGGCAGGTCTTCTGGCTCTGGGATCAATCTACTTGGCGCGCCTTCCCATCCCGACTTAACGTCGGGGTAGTGGCACTTCATCCCGACATAACCTCGGAAAATAGCGCCTTTCGTCCCCCATTACAGCTGCGGGACAGCCTCCGATTTTCACGAAGTTCCCTATTAAGCCTTTAAGGCACCAGAAGAAAAATATACAAAGATCAATTTAAAGAACTTAATTAGTAAATATTATAAACCCTATATGTTGGGTGTCAAGAAATTTAAACGGCCATATATTGTATAATTAGAAATTATCGTATAACCTATTGAAAGATAGACCACAAAAACTGGCAAAAACTCCATTGCTGCTCAAAATAAATTTTCTATGAAAAATAACTTCCTCCCCGTGCAATACTCTCAGCGAACAAAAATCCTTAAATCTATATACGAAAAGGTTGCCTGCCACTGGCGATATTGTAATAAAATAAAGACTCTTTATATGGGCAAAACCTTCTTTTATCCCCAAAAACAAGATAGTTACAAAGAAAGAGATAAGACACTATAATTAAATCCTTATATAAATCCTATAGTTAGGGCTAAAGAATACCTGAAATCGCTTAAAAAGAGAAGCTTACTCAGACTGAATTGGCTAAAAGACTGGGAGTATCCAGGGTAAGAATAACTCAGTTTTTAAACCTTCTAAAACTGCCTAAGGAAGAACAGAACTACATCTTAAAATATGAAAAAGAGACGTTTATTACTGAAAGGACTATAAGAAAGGGGGTAATCTCTGCCAGTGGGGCGCAAAAATTATGAGAACCTGGTGGGGATGGTTCTATCTTCTTTATATATCAATGAGTTAAGAAAGGAGTAATAAACCATGTCAGGTAGTGTTACTTATAGGAGGATTGAGGCATATTTTATTTTGGGGATGTATTTGGTTGTTGGATTATTGTTAGGGTACTCTATTGGCAAAGAAAAACAGGTTGTTAAACCTAACACTGTTACGGTGGACATTGTGAAAGAAAATGATGAAATTTTGATTTATGAGCATTATCCGCCAGAGGCGGATCCACCTTTGGTGGATACAGGAGAGTTGGTTTTTGAGTATAACAAGAATAAGGAAGTGGATAAATCAGCGTATAGGGAGTTTGAGAGAGTGTGGGAGGAGATGAAATATTAACCTAATTACACTACAATTTCTTAATTTTAATATCTTGTAGTGTAAGAAGAAAACTCTCTATATCTTCTTTATATAAAGGAAATTCTTCTTTAGCTTTCTTAAGTAGATTAAAAATTGCTCTTCTCCATCTTTTGGGTAAAGAATTCAATAATTTCTGTAAATATTTTTTCTCTACAATAGAAAATGTGCATATTGCTTGCTGAAGTCTTTTAATTCTTTATTCTTCTGGGAAACCAAAAATTCTATTTTTAAATCTTGGTTCCATAAAAATAAATGTCCTTCTATAGTAAAATCTTTCTTAAAACCTAATTTCTCTAATTGCTCTATTAAATCTTTATGGTCTTCCCCTTTAAAAGGGTAAGGAATTAAAAAATCAATATCCTGAGTTCTTAGAGGAAAAGGCTTGGCACCTAAATGCTTTACATAAAATTGAAAGCACCAGCTTCCTATAAGTTCTACTCCTTCTTCAAAAAGGTTATTTTCATAGAATGTCTTTAAAATCTTTCTAACCGATTCAATCATCTCCTTTTTCTCTTCTCTGTCCTGTTAATTAACTCAATAGCCTCGTTTACTTTCTTCATCTCATTTAATAATACCTTCCTTTCCTTAATCTGTCTTATGAGGTTTTCGGGTTTATTTTTACCTAAATATTTATGAATTACTTTTTTACCTTCTCGATATTGAAGATAATAGTACTTTTTACCACAAATCCTTCTTTCTTTAACGCTACCCTTAGGTAAATTTTTAATTTTTCTCTCTATCTTCTTTTTAACTTTAAGGTAATACTCTTTACTTTCTTCTAAAATATTTCTTAATACTTTCATCAAAACCCTCCTTACACTACATTATACCATAAAGTTAAAAATGTAGTGTAAATATTTATAAAGTTTTAAAAGATATAGACAAATCGGTGGCAGGGTGTGTGGAGAGCAAAAGTAAGATATCTTTATCATTCCAATGTTCTTAAGAATTTGAGAATGATAAGAAAACTGAAAAAGTAAATTAGAGGAGCTATTCTAATATTCTTAAGAATTTGAGAATAAAGAAAAGGATATAAAAAATTGAAGGTTTCTATTCCAATGTTCTTAAGAATTTGAGAACTTTTAGACCTCTCTCTGTAAGCTTGTGACGAATACTTTTGCCATCAGACCTTTTCATAATTAAACCTGAGATAGCAAGCCTTCTTATGTGTTCAGAAGCAGTCTTAAAATTCATATTCAATTCTTGAGTAATTTCAATAACTGACAACTCTGGATTTTTCTCTAAAAGCTCTAAGATTTGAATTCTGCGATGATTTGCAAATCCTTTAACAATCCTTTCTAACTTACGATAATTTTTATTCTTCTTTTGCGAGCTTTTCATCTTCTTAAATTATATCACATTCATTAAAATATTCCAATATTCTTAAGAATTTGAGAATGAGAAAGTAGGTATGAAGATTGGGGATTATTCCAACGTTCTTAAGAATTTGAGAATGGTAAAGGGAAAGACTAAAAATAAAATGGAGACAGAAACTATTCCAATGTGGAGGCAGAAATTATTCTAATATTCTTAAGAATTTGAGAATGAGAAAAATGTCAAATTTTGAGAAGGGTGTCGGTCAGGAAGGCTTGTATTGGGATGAGGAAAAATGAGGAAGTGGATAAAAAAGAACATAGGGCATCCCCTTAAGACCCTACGTGGTTCAGGAGAGTTTGAGGAGGTGTGGGGGGAGAAAATGGGAAGTGATTAAATATTCCAATATTTTAAAGATTTTAAGGGTATAACAAAATATTTAAAAGACGTATCCTCACCGCCTGTATCTCAAGAAAACTCAGGACGAAAAGAAAACTTATCAAACTTTATATTCAGGAAAGTAGTCAGCAAGATTTTTCCCTTTATAATAAACATCTGCCACTAATCTGCCCCAGTCATCTATGGTTTGAGGATTTTCAATTTTTACTTTTTCATTCAAAATTAGCCTTCTAAGTTTCTCTTTTGCTTCTTCATATCCCGGCTCTCCTTTCTCAGGAGCATCATAACCTGTAGGACGAACAGTATCGCCCTTCCTTTCATTCCATTTCCAACCTTCCTTAACTTTAAAAGTATCACCATCAATTACTTCACTAACTGTGAATTCAGCCATGATCTCCTCCTTTTTTAGAAACCAGAAACCAATATATGAACATTTCTCTTTCCATTTTTCGATAATTTTTAAACCTGTGTGAGACTATCTCCCAGAATTTCTCATTATGTCTTTTCTCTATGATATGAACCAGTTCATGGAAAATCACATATCTTATCAAATACTCTGGCAAATGTTTCACAAGTGAGTTAATTGTTAGATTTTTCGCAGAACTCAAGGATGCCCATTTTGTCTTCATTTTTCTAAAATAGATGCGATTCAATTTAACATTTAAATCTTTAGATGTTTTTCTCACAAAATAATCGATAAGTTTCCTAAATTTTTCATCGGATCTTGTGATTAATTTTTTATTCTTTGCACTTTGTAAGCATCTTTTTATAAATTCAGATTTCTTAATAATCCAATGTTTATGCTTATCCAAAAGAATATCAGGCTTAGCTCCAAAAGGAAGAACAATAAGAAGCTTTCCTGTTTTAAACTCTAATCTTGGATACTTCACAGCTCTATAGGAAACTATATATGGGATATTATGAAGTCCCATAGTTCTTTACTCTTTCAATAAGTTTCTTATAAAGTTGGTCCATTTCTTCCAAAGTCATGCTATACTTTCCCTTAAATCCCCTAACAAATCTCCTTACTTCTCTTTCTACATTTTTTTCTACGGTAGGCTGATTAAACCAACCAGGAAACATATAGTTTTTAAGCCTTTCTGATATATCTCTTACCTCACTTACCAATTCTTCCTCTTTACCAAATTTTTCTTCAAGAGCAAGCAGTAGCGAATATTCAAGGTCAGAAAAGCCCAATGATTTTTGTCTTTCAGAAAGAGACTTTATTTCATTGATTGCTATTACACCTTCTCTGTATATCCTTTCATAATCCTTTGTTTTCTCCTTCCAGAGCTCAAGCAGTCTTTCAACTTTTTCTACGAGAGACTCATAAATAGGGTTTCTGTGTCTTTCAACGAGAACTAATCTATTTAGTGTAAAAAGAATGTTAGCAGCTTTCTCCTTCCTGCTTTTAACCCTCTCCTCAAGCGCCTTAAGGTATCCTTCGTCAAAAGCTACTATTGGCAGGTCTGTTTCCAACTTTTTTATCTCTGTAGCCTTATGTATGAATCTTACAGTTTTCTCGTAATACCTCTCTACATATTCTTCAACAGGTGGTTTCTGTAGTACTGTTCTCATGTAGTATGTATAAATCGCTGAAATCCATTTATAATCTTCGAAATATTCAAGTTTAATTTCGTCAGGACCAAGGAGCTCAAAGGCCTTTCTTAAACTTTTATATTTCTCAATGAATTCCTTTTCTTTTGTCTTCTCAGTGGTGAGTATTTCACAAGCTTTAAGGAGTACTTCCCTCTCATAATTTCTGGATACTTCTTTAAGTATTTCAAGAATCTCTCTGAGGAGTAAGGCAAATTCTTCCCTGATCCCGTCGAAGCTTGTAAGTGCCAGTCTAATATCCTCTTCATTATACATCTCAAGGGCTTTCCTAAATTCCTTGAGTATTCCTACATAATCAATTATAAGGCCTCCTTCTTTTAAATCTTTATATGGTCTATTCGTCCTCGCCACTGCTTGGAGAAGTCTATGTTCTTTAAGTAGTTTATCAAGATACATAACTTGCAAAATAGGAGCATCAAATCCTGTAAGAAGCATATCAGTGACAATAAGTATTTTAGGGAATGCTTCTTCTTTAAACTTCTCTACTATATCCTTTCTTATATCAGATATATCTCTATTTCCATATCTTTCTCGTGTCTCTGCAATCCTCTTCACAAGGGGCTGTTCATCGTCTCTTCTATATGTCATCACTATCTCTGAATATTCTGGTGGCAGGTGTCTATCAAGTTCTTGTTTATAGATATGGCAGGCCTTTCTACTACCTGCTACCACCATGGCTTTAAACTTCCCGTCAATATGCTCCTTAAAATGTTTTGCTATATCCTCTGCTATTACCTTTATACGCTGTGGATTTTCAAGCACTACCTTTATAGCATTCAACCTCTTTTTAATTCTGCCTTTTATATCATCTCTTATCTCCTCAGGCAGTTCTTCCTCTTCTGCCTCTAAAAATGCTTTAAGTAAATCTTTCCTCAGATGGACTTCTTTCTCAAGCCTTGGCTGATAGGCAATCTTTACTGTAAAGCCATCTCTTATGGAATCTGTTATGAAATACCTATCAAGATAAACCTCGTCTGGTGGATAGCTAAATTCCAGGTAGGTATCTCTACCCTTTTTTGATATAGGTGTTCCAGTAAGGGCAAAGAAAAAAGCACTTTTAAGAATACTCTTCATTTGAGCAGCCAACAGCCCATATTGGGTTCTATGACCCTCATCAATGAAGGCTATAACATTTTTTCTGTTCATAATTGTTTCCTTATATCTTGTGACTTCATCGAGTTCTTTATAAAGTTCTTTAAGTTCCTCAGGCCTGAATTTATGAATGAGTGTTATAAATACTCCTCGCTTACCCCGATAATCATCAAATTGAAGAATTCCCTTGAGTTCATCCACTGAACCTATAATCTCCGGTTTGACAATATCTAAAGAATAGAATTCCTTGTAAAGCTGGTCTTCGAGCTCAATCCTATCGACAATAAAAAATATCGTGGGATTCTCGAGTTCCTTTGCGTAATAAAGTTTGTTGGCAGCAAAGAGCATGGTAAGAGTCTTTCCGCTTCCCTGCCAATGCCATACAAGGCCTTTATTTTTCTTCTCCTCCCCTTTGAGATTTTTGATGACCCTATCTACCATCTTATTAGCAGCTCTATACTGCATATATCTGGTTATGACCTTAGTTGCTTCCCCTCTCCATTCTCTATAAAAGAGGTAGTTTTTAATAATATCAAGCAAGATATTTCTTGATAGCATCTCAACCGTAGAGTCAATTGAATCCTTCTTTTCATCACGCCATTCGTGTATCACAGGTTCATCTTGCCAAGGAACGATGGGGAAATATCTTGCAATACTCTCAGCTCCTATTCCTATCTGAATATATTTATAAAGCTCGGGTACAAGCCTTTCATAATCCTTAATCTGCCTGTAAGCGGTATGCCAGCTTTCAGTCAAACTTGTCGGGTTTTTACACTCGATATTTACCAGAGGAATACCGTTTACATAGAGTATAATGTCCGTTCTTATGGCTTCCCTACCATAAAAATAAACCTGCCTTGAAACTATGAATTCGTTGTTTTCAATGTCTTGAAAATCAAAAAGCTGGATATACTTTACCACTTTCTCTTTCTCAAACTTCACTGGAATACCAAACTTATAGAAGTTAAGAATGCGTTTAGCTCCCTCTATACCTGTACCGGTAAGTTTAAGTTCATTTAAAGCCTTGTTTATTTCCTCATCCCCAATACCAGATTCTTTATTTATCCTTTCCAACGCCCTTCTGAGATTTGGAATAAGTAAAGGTTCTTCATAGCTGTCCCTTTCAAGGGCATTAGCAGGGACAAACCTCCATCCTTTCTCTTCAAGTTGTTTAATAATATAGTCTTCTACAAGGCGTTTTTCATCAAAGGCCATCTTTGGTGCTCCTTTGAGTTTGTAAACAGTAGACAGTAGACGGTAGACAGTAGACTGCAGGGAGATTGTTTGACAACGAATTCCCTGTTTGCTGTAGACTGCCTACTGTATACTTTTAATAAGGCCATATAACATTTTCCCAATTGTATCTATTGCTTTATAAAATTCATCTGTATTTTCACAATATCCAAGTTCCTTTGATAAAATTAAATAGTATCTTAATTCCTCAAGAGAGCCTTGTGCTATGTTATAAAAGTTCCTCTTATCTTTTAAGCCATACTTTTTAAATCCCTCAGCGATATTAGCAGGGATTGATACAGCAGCACGTCGCATTTGTGAAACTAATCCAAATTTTTCCTCTGAAGGAAAATCTTTTGTAATTTTGTTATTTTAAGAACCAACTCATGTGCCTTTTTCCATACTTCTAACTGCTCAAATCTCTCTGCCTTTCCCTGTCTACTGTTTACTGTATGCCGTCTACTCATAACACTACTCTCTTTTTCCCTGTTAGCAGGTCATTCATTAATCCTTTCTTTATTCTTTCCAATTTTTCTTTTTTCTCTCTCAATAGCTCCAGCCTTTTATCAACAGTTGACAGGATTTCAGCAATTTTTTGTTGTTCTGGGAGAGGGGGAAATGGAATTCTAAGCCTACCTAATTCTGTCTGGTTAATCGATGCTTGATTAACTGCCTTTTTCGACATGTGTCTGAAAATTGCCTTGGCTCTGTAATACTTTAATAAATATAAAAGGTAAAAAGGCTCAATGGTTGTTCTCTGTGGTCTCAAAAGGAGCAGGTTCATTCCGTGTAGCAATAAGGAAGGTTCGCCATCATATATTGCTGTTTTTCCTATATGTGCAAGACTATTGATATGGCTGAAAAGTATATCTCCTTTTTGAAGTTTGTACTCTGAAATTTCCTCTTCTGATATTTTCTCAATATAGCCAATTTTTTGCGTATCAATTCTCTCGTCTGAAATCGTTTCTATGCGTGTTACAGGTATACCTTTTTCATCCTTGTTTTGCTTTGTAACTAAACCATTTCTAAGCAAATCTACTACTTCCTTTAACCTCACAACCTCCCACTCCTTCGGTATCCTGCCGATTTCTGTATCCTTAAACTCTCCTAACTCTCTGACTCTTAGACTCATTGACTCTCCGACTCTCAGACTCCCATTCAGAAGTTCCTGCATCAAGCCCTTTTTGAGCCGTTCGGTTCTTGCTATGGCAGAATCTACTTTTTCAATAGCTTCATCCATAGTTGAAAGAATCTCAGCGATTTTTTGTTGTTCTGGAAGTGGAGGGAGGGGTAGTTTTAGTTTCTTAAGTTCTGTTTGATTGATCGAGGCTTGATTTACAGCTTTTTTAGACATGTTTGCAAAAATCTTCTTCATTCTGAGAAATCTTAATAGCATCAGGAAAAACACCGGATTAACTTTCTGCTTATTTGGTCGCAGGAGTAACAGATTCATCCCATGCAACAGAGTTCTAGGAATTCCTCTGTAGATTGCTGTCTTTCCTATGTGCGCTAAGCTATTTATGTGGCTGAACAATATGTCGTCTTTAACCAACCCATACTCTTTGATTTCTTTTTCGCTTACTCTTGTTAGATACCCAAACTTACTTTGATCAATTGTCTCGTCCGAAATCGTCTCAATTCTGGTAACTGGATAACCTATCTTTTCTTTATTTTGCTTAGTAGTTAGCCCATTTCTCAATACTGATACCACCTCCCCCAACCTCACCACCTCCCACTCCTTCGGTATCTTACCAATCTCTGTTTGTTTAAATTCTTCTCCCATAACTTAAGAGATTCTTACCTTTCTCAAGGTGTTTATATATTTTTTACAGCACAATTTAAACGTTTCTATAAAGCCTCCGAAGAATCCTTCTTTCAATAACCCCCATTCATTACCTTGTTTTATCCCCTCGTTTATAAATCTAGCAATTGGAGACTTTTCAAAATCTCTAGAGGGATGCCAACTAAAGTATTTCCGTGCAAATCGTCCAACAATCAACTTAGTAGGTAAATACTCAGATTCTTTAAATGTTTTCTTATCTTCTTCACTCCCATAGACAAAAACTACTTGATAAACATAAGTTACTGCCATTAAAAATTCAAAAATATCAAATATTTCTTCATATTTATTTTTGTCAGGTATATATTCGTTAACAAAATCAGATAATAGAAAAAATAAATAGTCATTTTCAGATAGAATTCTATTTTTTGCATTATTATTAAATCCTAATCTTCTTAAAATATAATATGGCTCGATATATTCTAAAATTGGTTGTTTCTCATTATCAGCTTGATATTGTGGTTCCAATAAAGCTGCTTTTAAAACCTTCCAATTTTCATTAGCTAAACTTACAAGACCAGCTGCATATAGCAAAAGTAAAGCAGGGTAATGTTGAAATTGTATCAATGCTACAACGCCAGCTCGCTGATGCGGTTGCGCGATTCGTTCTATTGCTCTGGAAATCAAGCGCATATTATCTTCTTCCTTGCTAAAATAAGCAATGGGCATTAGCATATTCATAAGGGGTTTTACCAATTCTTCATACTCATGTATTCTTTTCTGAATCAAACTACGTTCAAGTTTTAACTTTTGAATATTAAAATATTCTGAAGCTAAAATTTTCCATACTTTTTCTGTTTCTTCATCGATAAGCTCATAAAGCTTAATCCTATTTTTCTTTTCATCTGACAAATAACGTTTAACAGTTATAGCAGCCTCTTTGTAAGATAAAGGATGTGGGCTTTCGAACTCTCGTAAAGATTCGATCTTCTCTAAAAGTTCAACAAAAAACTTATCGGCACTTTCGATATTTATAACATCTGCCTGCCTATGTGAAATAACCCTTTTCGCTTCCTCTGTAACCTCTTCTTTAGAAAGCCAATACATAGGGAATCTTCTATTTTTTATTCTTAAAATGGTATCTCTTAAAGCAATATCCCATTTCGCCGACCATCCACACACAATTAATCCAAATCTTTCAAAAATTTCTTCGAGCAATGAAGTCAATTTCTCTGAATAGGTTTCCAATTCACCCATCGTATTTCTTAAACGTGTATCTAAATAATCTCCATTAACTTTTATCAAAGTGCAATTGGAATGAACATAAGGAATAGCTCCTTCTAATTCATCATCGGTACTGATAACAACTGGTGTTATTCCTTTTTCTCCTAAGGCTTTCTCTAATAAACGATCAAAATTAGTAGTGACAATAACCTTCACATATCCATATTTAACTAATTTAGCTATACTCCTATGAGTATCTGTAGGGATTTTAATTCTTTGTTCTTTTTCTTCCTCTGTAGGCTCAAAATATCTTCTTAAAAGCGACTGCCTCTCTATAGGAGTACTTGCTAACTTTTCTAAAATTTTTGAATAATCTGGTTTCTCTCCAAATTTTTCTTCATACCATTTATAGGGATCTGATAATGACTCTTTGGTCTGAACAAAGGCAAGTTTTTTAATTAAATCTCCTACTATTTCCCATCCTGTAGGAATACCTGCTTCTCTTGATGTTCCAGAACCCAACAACAATGCATATATGCCAGGATTTGAATGAATAGAAAAAGCAACTTTTAAAACTTTATCTTCCCACATGTGCCCCAGCAATTTTATTTCTTATTTCTTCTCGCTCTCTTTATTATCCTTCCAGTAGGTCCCATAATTCCTATACCGGTTCCTTTCGTAGCCTTTAAAGCATTGTTAATATTTAATTTATTAACTGCAACATACCTTGCTTTAGAAGCTCTTTTTATCTGATTTATTCCTTGGTATAAAGAACCTTTCTTAGTTTCAACTTCGATAACTTTCTCTTTGGTTACAATATCAATACCTTTACTTTTCTTATACTCCACCCCAAACTTCTTTGCCAACCTCTCTGCTATTTGATCGTGCTTGTTTTTTGCCATAATGTGCCTCCTTCTTCACAGCCACATATTTTTGAAACCTGCTTCTTGGCCTGTCTGGGATCGTTCTTTTTAACAACCCTGCTTCAAGAAGAGGATTCAACACCTTTTCTATAAAATTGGGTCGGTGTTTAAGCCCAAGAAACTGCATTATTTCTTTTAAAGACCTCGGCTCCTTACAGAATTCCAGAGTCATAGCCCTCCGGTCCATCATGTTCGCAACTTGTTCGGTGACTTGTTCGGTGACTTGTTCGGTGACTTCTACTATTGGATGGGGAAGCACCAAAGTAAAAGTGTCATGTTTGATGTCATTTAAATACTCAGGGATAGGGTAACCCTCACTCTTAAGTGATTCAATAGTGGTTTTAAGCCCTGTCCCTTTCGCCTCTGCCCAACCAATATCATAAAAAACCGCCGCAATTGAAGGATTCCTTAACTCAGAACCAGGAGAATCAAATAAAGATGGATCCTTCAAAGAATAGCCAGGGTTATAAAATTCAATCCTATCGTTATAAATTCTTATCTGTGCAGGACTGCGGTGAAAATAGTTCTGGTGCATTAAAAGATTGGTAAGTGCTTCTCTCAGGGCTTTGCGATGAGCATTTTCTTCTATCCTCTCACCTCTTTTATCCGTATGGAAAGGAACAAGGAAGAACCTATCCAGAAAATCTATCGCTAATGAACGCAGAGTTATGAGATTTCCTGTTAAATCTCTGGAGAGAAAGGGGTCTCTGTCTTTGCCCCATTCGATACCTTTTACCCTTATGACATCAAGCCGAACCGCTGGAAAATGTCTTTTCACTATCTCTTCTCTTCCAAAAAGAAGTAAGCCCGCAGTTGTTAATGTTTCGGAGTCTTTGGATAGTAAGTTGTATGCCTTTAGAAGTTCTTTATCATCAAACCTTAATTCCGGAGCATTGGGATTTATAATTCTCCTTAAGTTCCGAAACGCTGTAAGAGTAGCAGGATCAATATCATCTAATGTAGTTCCATTTATTGGTTGAGCATCAGGAGCTCCCATTCTTTCCAGATAATATCTATACACATCCTCGTCTGTAAGCCTAATGTCTGTAGCACCAACCCTTTTAAATCCTCCTTTAAGAGGACCTGCATCTTTTATATAAATGGGCTTTTGATACCGTGGAGCTTCTTTTACTTCTATAACTATTGTGGGTTTACCACTGTCTTCAACAATCTTTGCAGAGACAACAGGACAAAAATTGAATTTTTGACTAACAGTAGAAGTAAAATCATCAAGAATTTTTGAGGGATCTTTAACTCCTACGGGAACATATTTCTTACCGATTTTTTTATACCCAAGTAGAATTACACCGCCGCCTTCGTTTGAAAAAGCAGATACGGTTTCCCATATGTCTTTTGATAAAGTAGAAGCAGAGAGTTTATATTCAATACGTTCTCCTTCTTTACCTCTCCATTTATTGATTATTTCTTTTAAAGTATTAGTTTGCATGTCATTGATCAGTATTTTAATTCTTTTAGATATCCCTCAATCTTCTTTTCAACCTCCACAAGTTCCCTTTCTACCTTACGCAGTCCTTCCCACTCTTTAGTTACATCTATCTCCTCAATCTCCTCTTCCGGGAATACATATAGCGTGACATTCAGGTTATAGCCGTTCTCTTTTATCTTCTCAATCTCTACAACCTTTGAAAATCCACCTGAGTCTCTAAACTCTTTATATGCTTTGACTATCTTCTCTATATGCTCATCTCCCAAACGGTTGAGTTTCCGAACACTTGGATGTTGCTCGTATTCATTGCTTGCATTTATGAATAAGACTTTTCCTTTCCTTGCCTTTGGTTTATTTTTATTAAGAACAATTACTGCTCCTGGTGCTCCAGTATTATAAAAGAGTTTTTCAGGGAGAAGAATAACAGCCTCTATCAGGTCAGCATTGACGATACTTGTTCTTATCGCCTTCTCCTTCCCGCCTCTAAAAAGGCAACCATTATCTATAACAACCCCCACTCTGCCACCTCTCTCCTTTGCTGAAGCTAACATGTGCTCTATCCATGCCCAGTCTGCTGATTGTTTTGGTGTGAACCCGAAGTTGAATCTCTCCCGCCAGAACTCACCTTTTTTAAGAGTCTCCTCACTATATCCATCTTGATTCCACGGGGGATTGGCTATAACAACATCGAATTTCTTTAACTTACCTGACTGTCCTGCGGACGCAGGCAGGTTACCTTCCTTAAATTTGGGATAAAGCAATGTGTCTCCCAGAGCAAGCTGACCATTCCTGATATCATGGATGTAAAGATTCATTTTAGCAAGAGCAAGAGTCTTGTGATTGTATTCCTGCCCAAAGAGAAAGAGCTTATCTGCTTCGTTCCTGCCAAGATTATTTTCAACATGCTTATAAGCGCTGATAAGCATACCACCCGAACCACAGGCTGGGTCATATACACTTTCACCTGGTTTTGGATCGACCATTTCAATAATGAGATTGATAACCTCTTTTGGAGTGTAGACTTCTCCTTCCTTAGCTTTCTGAGGGGCAAAGTACCTTAATATCCACTCGTAAGCATCTCCAAGAATATCAGGGGATACATGGTGTAACGCTTTAGCACTGAAAAGTTCAACTAATTGTCTTAAAACTTCAGCATTTTCTCTATTGGTGGTAAATTGAACAAAATCTACATTCTCAAATACATCCTTAAGTCCGGAGTTCCTTTCTGCCAAAACTTT
This sequence comes from uncultured Planctomycetia bacterium, assembly GCA_964536865.1. Classification (GTDB taxonomy): domain Bacteria; phylum Omnitrophota; class Gorgyraeia; order Duberdicusellales; family 4484-171; genus B7-G16. The sequence goes on along the minus strand of CAZHYN010000001.1, from coordinate 132,028 downwards.
CATTGCTTTGGAAAAATTTTCAGGTAATCTGGTTGGTTCCTTCCTTATATTCTCCCAGAGAAACTCCTCAGGAATATCAAAGTCATGATATATGGCATTTCTTGCCTCCTTCTTTGCTTCTTCTTCACTCAATCCATCAGCAAGTGCTTCTTTATATGCATTCTCAAATTCCATCTTCCATTTGTCACTAATTCTTTTGTAGAAAAGAAGAACGAGGATAAAAGTATAATCGACCCTTGTTCTTATGAGATCTGCTGCTGCCTTGAGAAGCCCTTCAAGATCTCCTCTTGTTAATTGCTTATTTGTAATGGAGAATCTCTCAGAAATTATTTGCTCTCTACTTATAAGTTGATAGACTCTTTTCCTTGCGTCAGTGGGATCAAATTCTACTTTAAGCATACCTTCTTTTCTTAGTTCCGAGAGTACAACATTAATCTGTTCCTCACTATCATCAAATTTTTCTTTAAGCACGCGTGTAGCATCTTCGACACAGAAAGGAGAAGATTGAAATGCTCCCCATAAAATTTCATATCTTCTATTAAGCCAATTGGGCATCATCGTGTACCTCCATTTCTATAAGTTTTTTCTTTAAAACTTATTTTATAAGTTATTTTATTATTGTCAAGAGAAAAATTAAAATTTAATTAGATTTATCACTTCCTGCACAATTCCCTATACCCGCATACATTACAATAAAAAGATTTGCTGGGGTAAAAGATACCACCTTTAATGGCACGGGTTACCTGGGTTAAGATTTTGAGGAAGCGAATTGTGTGTTGGTCGGTTTTGGTTAGGGTTATTCGTTGAATTTTGGGAAAGTTTTTATAATATTTTCTCTATCTGCTGCCTTCCAGAGTTTTTCTTCAAAATTGATATCTTTTTCTCTCATTATTTTGCCTCACCTTATTTTTCCCTCATCAGCAAAACTGTAATATTTATTATCTCCTATTATGATATGGTCCAATACTTTTATGTTTAGAATTTCTCCTGCTTTAGTTAAGCTTTTAGTGAATTCTTCGTCTTCTTTGCTGGGTTTAGGATCTCCGGAAGGATGGTTGTGGACGCAGATGATGGATGAAGCATAGGATTGTAAAGATTTTTCAAATATTTCTCTTATTATGGGGTTTGCCTGGTTTACTGTGCCCTGAGTTATTTCTACAATATCAAGAATCCTGTTTTTGGAATTTAGAAGGAGTATTTTAAATACTTCTTTCTTTAAGTCTCTCATTCTTGGCATCATAATTTCTACAACATCACAGGAGGATTTTATCTGAGGAGGTTTTTCTTTTATTTCCTCTTCTCTAAATCTTCTTCCTATTTCAATTGCTGCTTTAATCTGGGCTATTTTTGCCTGACCTAAACCTTTAAATTCTTTCCAATCATTTAAATTGGTATGACTCATATTCCTGAAGGTTTTGAATTTTTGAATGATTCTCCTTGCCAAGTCAATTGCACTTTCTCCTTTTATACCACTACGGAGTAAGATAGCTAAAAGTTCAGTATTGGAAAGTTTGTGTTCTCCTAATTTAAAAAGCTTCTCTCTGGGACGTTCATCTTCAGGCCAGTTCTTTATTGCTTTCTCATAAACTTTGTAGTGCCTTGATTTCTTTTCCACTTCTTCTATCTCCTTAACATCAAAACGGAAGCGCCAAATTTTTCGCCAGAGGCGGATCCGCCATAAAGTATGGCGGAAAAAGCTGGGATTTCACCTTCACGGCAAAGCCTGCGAATGGTGTAAGGATGAAGTTTAAGGGCTTGGGCTATTTCTTCTACAGTGGGAGAGAATTCTTTAATTATATCGGATAAAACTTGCCTGCTCATTATTTTTTCTCTGCCACAATTTGCCAATACCCGCCTCTATCAGGACCAATGCGTTTGATTTGACCTTCTTTTTTGAGTTTGGCAATATTCCATTCAACGCCTCGTCTGCTTAAACCGGTTACCCGTTCTATTTCTCTCATTGTTATTTTGGGATTTTCTTTAATCAAATGCAGAATCTTCTCCACAGTTTTCTCCACAGTTTTCTCCACAGTTTTCTGTTTCTGGGTAGTAGTTAAAGACCCTTCTTTAGGAGGACGCTTCCCAGCAAGTTTTAAGTATTCATAGCTCTGCTTGAAAGTTATATAGAAGTAATTTTCGGTAAACTCAATATCAGGATAAGGGGCTTTTTCTTTTTTACATATTTGTCTTATTCTCTCAAAACCTGTACCCATTTTCTCGCCGAAATGAATTTTGGAAAACAAATCAGCGATAATATGGTTTCTTCTAAAGACAGTTTTGCCAAGAACAAAATGGCCAGGCTTTTGCCAGTAGTTCTCAATCCTTATTCGGTCAGGGAAGAATCTCAAGATATTGTTGTGTCCATGTTCAAAGTAATATTTATGCATTACTGAATTTATTACTGCCTCCCTGATTGCATCAAAAGCGTATTCATATACATTTTCTCTGCGAGGTCTGCCGGTAAAACGGTAGGCAACTTTTGTATAAAGCCTTACAAATTTCATTACCTCCTCTACAATCTCAAATAAACTGCCAGTTATCTCTTTTCTGTCTATAATATCAACTCCTGCTTCATCTTTAAATAATGCCACAGTATACACTGACCAGGGAATAAACCTCTGTGGTTCTTTAGCAAAGAAAAGTATACCGGCATTATTAAAGTAGAGTCTGCCTTCCTGTTTCTCAGCCACCCCTAAACTAACAAGTAATTTTTCTGCACTTCCCACTCTGGAGATATCGGCCAATTGCAAGAATCTTTTAAATTTCCCTTTGTCAAAATCTTTAGGATAACTAAACTTTGGCTCTATAAGTTCGTCAAACCTGATTTTTCCCTCTGCTTTAAAGAATCTAATTAGTTCGTTTCTTGTCATTTTCTGAGAATTTGGCCCCATTCTTTTGTAAAAACCAGAAGTGCATTCATAGGGTTTATCTTCTCCTTCTTTTACATTAACCGCAAGAACGTTACCTATGCTTTCAAAAGAAATCTTAATTGGCGGACGGCAATTATTCGCTATATCTTGAATCATAGATTTCAGTCTATTGGTTACATTTATTCCCTTAATCTTACCATCGTCGGTTACCCCAAGCAGTATCCTGCCACCAGAGGAATTGGCAAATGCTACCAACTCCTTCTCGATATTACTTACCTTCTCTTTAAATTCAATCTTGTATCCTTCACCTTCTTTTAAAATTATATTTAGTTCTTTCTTGGTCATATCATTCTTGATTTTCTATGGCTACGATGATTTCTTTGGTTAAATTTCTAAGCAAATCTATAAAAATTCACAAACCTCCTTGATATTCATAAGGTTATGTTATATACTTAAGTTGAATCACGATGAGAGGCTATCCAAAGGGGTTAGTCCCGCGGTAATGCCTCTCTTTTATTTTTTATATTCTAACTTTCCTCTTAAATCATTTATAAAAACCATATCTTTAGCAAATTTTCTCAATAAATTGGCCTTCTAACTCTTAAAAAATTTTTCCTTATTATACCTCTTCAATCTAAATAATTATATCGTCCCTTCATCAGCAAAACTATAGTATTCATCATCTCCTATTATGATATGGTCCAATACTTTTATGTTTAGAATTTCTCCTGCTTTAGTTAAGCTTTTAGTGAATTCTTCGTCTTCTTTGCTGGGTTTAGGATCTCCGGAAGGATGGTTGTGGACGCAGATGATGGATGAAGCATAGGATTGTAAAGATTTTTCAAATATTTCTCTTATTATGGGGTTTGCCTGGTTTACTGTGCCCTGAGTTATTTCTACAATATCAAGAATCCTGTTTTTGGAATTTAGAAGGAGTATTTTAAATACTTCTTTCTTTAAGTCTCTCATTCTTGGCATCATAATTTCTACAACATCACAGGAGGATTTTATCTGAGGAGGTTTTTCTTTTATTTCCTCTTCTCTAAATCTTCTTCCTATTTCAATTGCTGCTTTAATCTGGGCTATTTTTGCCTGACCTAAACCTTTAAATTCTTTCCAGTCTCTTATATCTGTATGGCTCATATTTCTGAAAGTTCTGAATTTTTGAATGATTCTTCTTGCCAGGTCAACAGCACTTTCTCCCTTTATACCACTGCGAAGCAAAATAGCTAAAAGTTCTGTATTGGAAAGTTTGTGTTCTCCTAATTTAAAAAGCTTCTCTCTGGGACGTTCGTCCTTTGGCCAATTTTTTATTGCTTTCTCATAAACTTTACGTTGTTTTGATTTATTTTTCATTTTCCTATCTTCCTTCCCTCAAGCTTCCATTGTTCACTAAATTTTCCGATAGAGAAAATCTGCCCCAAAGTATAGCGGGGAAAATATGTCTTATATCTATCCCATAAATGTCCCAAATGTCCCATAAATGTCCCAAATTCTAAAAAGAGTATTTACGCCCCCTTTTGTCTCCTCTTGCTTTAAGAATACCTTTATTTACAAGAGTTTGTAAATCACGATATAAGGTTTTGCGAGTAATATTCTTATAGATATTTTGCAAATCAGAAAGACTAATAGCTCCTTTTTCTTTAACAATCTTTACTGCCTGTATTTGTCTTTCATTTAATCCCGCTTGTTTTAAGAAAGATATTGTGTAAATATCTCGGGGCAGAATGGTTCTGAATTCTACATCACGTATAGTAACAAATTGCGGTTCAGGAATTCCATGTTCTCTACATTGTTTTACCATCTCTAATGTTCCTGTTCCTGCTTTCTGGATGTAGTTAGCAAGAAATAAAATTCGTGCAATAAGAGGATTTGTGGGATATGAAGTATGCGGTTTCTTTAAATCCTCTACAGTTAAAGCTGGAGGAAGTCTTCCTGGGCTCCACACCTCTACTCTATCTACAAAAACCAACACCTGAACCCCTGCAGTGTTATTATAATTTCGGTGGGCAACAGCGTTAACTATCGCTTCTTGAATGGCAAATACAGGAATTTCAAAAGGACGGTAAAATTGAGGAGTATGTTCTTGCTGAATAACGCTTTGTCTGATAGCATCTAATACAAAACTTATAGCTTTATCTATCTGTTCAAATAAATTCTGGTTGTAGATTTTATAGGATAAAAACGGTTTGCAAATTTCTACCCCGGGAAGATGTAAACATTTTATTTCTGCTTGATGGAAAAATTTAGAAGGGTCTTTACCAAAAAGCAAAACGGCAGCATTTGTAAGTTTGTTTTCTTTTATTAAATTAAGATGAATTAAAATATCTTTTAAAGATGACCTTTGACTTACAGGAATAGAAAAACCCCTCTTTTCTTTTGCAATCTGTAAAAACCATTCAACTCTATCTTCATCTATGTCTTTTAAAGTTGCTTCTTTACAAACTTCCTCCTCAAAAGCTTCTATCTTTTTGCTAATAATTCCTCTTTCTCTTAAGAATTCTATTAGACTGGATTGTATCAAACGTTTAAGCTCCTCAATGCTGGTGAAACGTCTGTAAATGTAACCTTCCCCAGGATGTTTAATCTCTTTAATTATCTTCTGCAATCTCTTATCTCGCCTTTTGTCTTGAGAAGCTTTCCCTTTAATATAGACAAAAATAGGTAAGCCTAACTGTTGAGCAAGACGAAATTCGTTCTCAAACGCAGATAATCCATTTTCTTGAATTTCTCCATATTCTTTTCCAATAATGCCTATGTAAATATCACTATTTTTAAGTTTATTGAGATAAACTTTTTTAGCTGATTTCTCCTTGGCAGGTAATTTTTCAAATATGAAGGCATTGAAATATTCTGAAAGGAAAACATCAGAGTTAATAAAATTATCAATAGCAGCTCTTTCTTTTTCTAATTCTTTCTGGACAGAACTTACAAAAATTTTATATCTGGTAATTATTTCCTCCTTTTTATTTCAGCAAGTATTTTATTATCAATCAGTTGTAAAAACAATTTCCCAAAGCACTTTTCCTTTTTAAAATTTATTAGTTTTGTTAACATCATTTAATTTCTACCAAATCAAATTTCTTTTTTAATTCAGGCATATATTCTTTCTTTAAGAAACATTGTATAAAATACTCTTTTGAATCAATTTCAATTCCCCACATAGCAACTTCAATAATATCTTCAATATGAGTATCATCAGAAAACCAGCCATACCAGTTGAAATCTCTTCGCAAAATTACCCTAAAACAGGTTTTATTCTTCTGATTAATAAAAGGGAGTAAATCTTCTATTTTTTTATCAGAATGCAATCTCCTGAAACTTTGAGCGCAGTCAAGAAAAGTAACTTGAGAAAATAAAGCACAAGAATTAGCCCACTTAAGAATCTTATGCAGTTTTTTAACGGTAGGGTTTTTAAGTAAAAAGAACCTATCTCTTTTTAAATAAACTTGATCAATTTCATTTTTCACTTTTTTCTCTGATTTCTTTTCCACTCTTCTATCTCCTTAACATCAAACCGGAATCGCTAAATTCAGTGCAATTTATAAAATATAAATATTCTTTATTGTAAAAGCTATTGATTTATTCCAACAGGCAGAAAACCTTCCCTGCCCAGCATCTCTATAATTGCCCTCAATAAATAATTGTTTTCAAACATAATTACATATTTTCTACTGCCTCTTTTTTCTTCCTGGAGCATCTTTTTCGCCTTTAGCCTTCTGATAATCCTGGATATGGCAGCAGGTATCTTGCGAGGGAAAAGCATTTTAATATCTTTTGCCTGGATAACTTGCTTACTCGCTGCTATCTTTAATATTTTATGCTCTACTTCTGTAATATACTTTCTGTCTAAGGCAAATTCTAAGGCGGGTATTAAAATTTTTTCCAATAAAAATTTATAGTCAAGCAACTTATCAATTTTTGTTATCTCCTCTTTAAGGCCGGCAAGAACATACTCACACCACCTAAGCAATCCAGTATCATCTCCTTGGTCAGCCATTGAGAGGTAATGATAATATTTTTTCCGGTCAGAACAGAACACAGCAGTGGGATTAATAATCCTGCCTCCGATATGCACCCTGAAACCGTACTTTATTAACATTGCATAAGTCAATAAACGCACTACCCTTCCATTGCCATTATCAAAGGGGTGAATCCAGGCAAACCTCCAGTGAGCAAGAGCAACTTTCAATAAATCATACTGTGGAGGATAATCTTTATTAATAAATGAAAAAAGCTCCTCCATATAAGAAGGGACTTGAGAAACATTGGGCGGGATAAACGAAGATTGTGTTATTTTAACATCTACTTTTCTATAACTACTGGGGTATTTACTTCCTTCGCCTTTAGGTGGTGGAGTTAAGTTATTGACTATTATTTTATGAATCTGGCTTAAAAAAAGACGGTCTATTTTCTGATGATTGACATTTTCCTCAATAAAATCAAGCGCTCTTTCGTTGTTCTCAATTTCCAGAAATCTCTCATCTTCTATTTTGCTTCCCTCGATTTTCCTTTCGATATACTCAGCTAAGGTAGTACGATTCCCTTCAATTCTTGCCGACTCTATACTCTCTAAAAGATGAAAAATTCTTTTCAATTGAAAAAATATAAGTGGGTGAGTAGTGCCGCCCAGAGGCTTCTTGCGTAAATAATCAAGTTCTAACACCAGAGTATTTAATTCTGAGCCAAAAGGTGGGTCAACCAATCTTAAATCGATATGTTTAAAATTTACACCCATAATTTTCAAGATTTAACACTTATCTTAAAATATCCTTTATTTACAATGGCATTACAACAATAGATATTACCATATATTTAACACTTTGTAAATTGTTCTCTTAACACTTTTCTCTAAATCTCCATTCTCCCGCCAAACTTTTCGCCAGAGGCGGATCCGTCATAAAGTATGGCGGAAAAAGCTGGGATTTTACCTTCCCGGCAAAGTCTGCGAATGGTGTAAGGATGTAATTTGAGGGCTTGGGCTATTTCCTGGACAGTGTGGGGATTTACAAATGCTATTTTTTTCATCATTATGCCGCGTTGTTACATATTATAACATTGTTCCCCTCTATCCTCAATTAAAATACCCTGAAGCCAGGATTTTAAGAATATACCAGAAACAAATTAATATTCTATTCTTCTATGGAAAAGGTGGCGGCGACTACTGCCATAACTTTTTTCTCTAATGAGGATGTGTCATTCTCTCCATACCAGGAAACATCGGTTGAGGTAGGTGGAGTTATCTGAAATACTCCCATCCTGGCAGAGCGTATAACGCCAATCTTATTCCCCGTTGATTTTGCCATACTTATGGCGCGCTGTTTTGCGTTTTCAGTTGCTTTAGCAAGCATCTCTACTTTGAGTTCGGCAAGCTTTGTATAAAAATACTTAGGTGCTTTTGAGATAAACTGGATATCCTGGTTGATAAGTTCGGTTGAGGAACGCGATACCTCATCAATTTTTTTGACATCATAGGATTTTATCTCTATGCCCTGGGATAAAAGATATCCTTCAATCTCATTGGTGTCATAGCCTTTTTCGTTCTTTTTGTAAAGTATCTTGGTATTAACCGGAAGGATTTCCAGCTCATTTTCTTTTACTCCTTTTGAAGCCAGATATTCTTTAACTTTTTTAAGGTCTTCTTGAAGTTTTACGTAGGCTGTTTTTAAATCAGGTGCCCTTCGGGAAAATTCTGCATTCCAGACAATATAATCAGAAATTATTTTCTTCTCAGCAGAACCGGTTACCTTTATTACCTCACCTGTAAACTTCTTAATCTTAAGAAGCCCTTTTGAAAGTATTACTGTAGATACTATTGTTGCAAAAGCAATACACAGCCCCAATATGATAATCTGGATATTTTTAAGCTCACCCAGCCCCCTCATCTGTTACCTCCTTGTTTTGAACGGTTATAAAATATAAAAACCTTCGCCTATCTTGCGAAGGTTTTACTTATTTTAAAGTCCAGGTTCCCCCTTCGAACGCAGGACTATTCCTTGATTTTGTTTCTATTCTATACCTTAGAAACGCCCTGTTCAAGAAAATTTTTAGTCACAAATAGCTTGTTTCTCGCCATCCCTTACACACTTCCCTATACCCACATACGTTACAATAAAAAGATTCACTAGTGTAAAATATTCCTGATTTTTCTGCCAGAGGCAGATCCACTTATGGTGGATGGATTTGGTCATCTGAGTTCATCTGAGTTAGGATTTTTAAAAAACATTGGTAGGTGGGGGAGGTTTTGGCTGTGCTTATTATTTCTTTTTTCTTCTAATAGTCTCCACTACTGTAGTTTTAGGGTGTTTAGAGTGTATCTTTTAATCACAAACCTTATGTAATTGCACTACGAGCGACCTTTACTGTATTTTCCTTCTTTACCTTCTTTGCTACCTGCTTTCTTGGAATAATATCTTAATATTCTTTCTCTATCTTCATTTTCTTTCTCTCCCTTATAATAAATCTCAATAAATTCTATTTTGTCCTCATCGGGATAATATGCATAAATAATACGAATTCCACTTTTAACACCTCTCCCCTTTAGAACACGGCAAGCAAATTTTACAACTTTATAGATTAAAGGATAATCTATTCCTAAGTTAGATATTGGTAAATTTCCTCTATTGTCCTGTTTTAACTTATGAAATGCTTTTAGTTGAGTATTTTTAAATATCTCAAAATCATCTGGAAGGGTTTTAAATTTTTTGGCAAGTTTTTTAAAATCTTTTTTAAATTCGGGAAGCTCAACGATTTCATTAAATATTCTCTTCGTCGGTATCTTCACTATAGCTCCTCACTGAATAGGGTAAAGTACGATAAAAAACTGATTCATAGTCTATACGTTCTCCTCTTTCTGTAGTCAACCAAGGAATATCATTATGAGAATACTCACTTATTTGCTGTGCATTCATATCAGATAATCTTTCTAAAACCTCATCTATAAGTTTTATTTCATGTGCTTTTAATTTACTCAAATCCGGCTCTCTTAAAGGAAGGTATTTTCTTTGGGGATACTTAAAGTATTCGCTTTTTACTTCTATCAAATCTTTACCCTTCATCTCTTTAATAACTTCTCTAAACTCTATGGGGGTAGGACCAAAATGATTCTTTATATATGTGGCTCCTATCAATTGCTCTTCATATTTCTCGTAGAAATCAAAATCTATAAAATAAAGAAGCTTATACAATACTGTTTCTCCAATATTAGGCTTTGACCCCACTTTATTTAAAATATAAAGCAAAACTTCTTTAAATTTCTCAAGATTCTTCTGAGGAATATTTATTCTAATGTTTGATTTAATATTTTTAGAAGAAGTTTTTGTTTTTCTTTTTTCCACCACTACCTTCATATCTTCTTCCAAATCTAATAGTATATCGGCATTGATATTAAATATATTGGAAATCTTTGCAACCTCTTCAGCTGTTATTTTTCTTTCTCCATTTTCTATTTGAGATAAAGAAACTCTATTTATGCCTAAAGATTTAGCTAGTTCTTCCTGAGAAATCCCTATTTTTTCCCGCAATTGTCTTATTCTATCCCCGATTTTTCTATAAAATTCTTTCATTCTTTCACGCATATTCTCACCTCCTTCTTAGAATATAACATAGGTAAGATAACCTGTCAAGTATATGTAATGAAATATTTCAGAAGTGTATGAAAATTGAAGTTATTACTTTCCAATTCTCTTTCCCAAAAAATAAACCAGCTTACATCTTTAACTACACACCCTTTTTTCGCTCTACTATAGGGAAGCATTCAAAGGCAGAACCGCGGGCTATTCTAAAAAAATTCTGCTGGTCTTTACGGTGAAACCTTCCGTTGCCTTCGACAATATTCAACGAAATCGACAAAGCCGCCCGGTTTAATTGCTCAGACAGGTAATATGTTCCTCTGGGGAATTTCTCGGTTAAAAAGGTTATTCTATCGGTTAAATTAACTGCTTTCTGGTACACCTCAAGCTTATTGAAAAGAAATGCCATAAAGAAACCTTATTTGAACAATAGAACAATTGACCAATAGACCGCAATTGAGCATCAACTCTATTGTTCTATTCTCTATTGCTCAATTGCTCTGCCAATTTTGCCCTGCAAAATTGGCTGCCCGGCCTGGATTCCCTTCGACTTCGCTCAGGGTAAACTCACTATTTATTTCCGCGATAGACTAAAGAAATCTTCTTTTCTCTGCGCCATCCTTTTATCTGGCGCTCACGTAAGGCCGCTTCTTTTTTATTTGGAAAAGTCTCTCTATATAACAACTCAGCCTGCTGATGTTGACGTAGTCGATTATTGAGATTGGTTGTTATCCCAGTGTATAGCTTGTCACCTTTTTTACATATATACAAATACCACATCGCGCAAATAAACAGTTCAAATCAGTCACAGACAACTCAATAAAAATATCCCTCAGAAGAGGGATATTTTTAGTGGCTGCCCGGCCTGGATTCGAACCAGGAATACTTGGTCCAGAGCCAAGCGTGTTACCGGTTGCACCACCGGGCAACTAATAAAACTTGAGAGAATTTTATCACTCCCTAAAGTTATTCTCAAGAAAAAATATAAACCCTAAAACCAATTTTCTAAAAAGGAGAATTTTAAAAGGATGGTTGCCCTCTTCTTATTTCTTCCAAGAGTTTCTTACAACTTTCTCTAATATCTTTCGCTGCTTCGGGGGTTAAAATAAGATAAAAGAAGCCTTGAATACTCTCTTGAGGTTCTTTAAAAGACGTTTCTATAATGTAAGCATAATCCTCCTCATATCCTGAAAAGACAATCTGTAAGATATCTTCTAAAGAACCACTAAGAAGAGTGGGGAGGGGGGGAACAATTATTCTTTTCAGAGTTAAACTTAAAGCATTTAAATAAGCACAAACCACAATATTGCCTATCTCCTTTATTAGGGAGAGGCTGACTTCAGTAATAATTCCTGGTTCTCTCTTTAAGTCTCTTATCTTATAAGATAAGTCAATCAACCTAAAAGCATTCTTCTCATCAAGGATAAATATTACTTTCCCTTGGAGCCCTACTAGAAGCTGAAAGAAAACAGCTATCCCTAACTTTTCTAGGGTCATACTTTGAGGAACTCTCTGGGCAGAGATAATTTCTGCGGAAGGAACATCAAGAATTATCTTCTTATCGAGAATCTCTGAAAGAGCTACACTACTATGTCCAGCGGCAATAGTTCCTACTTCTTTTAGAATATCTAATTCGTCTTTCATTTCTCTTTGGGATGAAAAACTTTGAAAGTATCTATTTTTCTAAAGATTCGAGAATCTTATCACAGGCTTGTTTAATTATCTCTCTACCTCGTTGCGTAAGAATAAAATACATTCTCCCTTTTATCTTCTCCTCTGACTCTTCAAAAACTGCTTCAATCATAAGAATGCGCTCTTTCTCCAAAGATAAAGCGGCACTAACGATTTCATAAAGCGGGCCACTTATGAGGGTAGGGATTGAGGGAACGATTAGTAATTTTAAGAACATACTCAAAGCTCCTACATAAGAACCAATAACTACGTTGCCTATTTCCTTTATCGCTGATAAACCCACTTCTGTAAGAAATCCTGAACTAGCCTTATCCTCTCCCTTGTAGCATATGTTGATGAGCCGGAAGGCACTCCTTTCTTCCAAGACCAGTAAAATTTTCCCCTCTATTCCACTGAGAATTCTGCTCTGTATACTTAATACCACTTCATTAGAATCAATCTCTTTCTCTAAGTTATCAGGGGTAATGGTAGTAACTAAGGGAAGGCTTAACTTTATTGTCCTCTTTAAAATTTCGGAAAGAGCATTACTCCCATGAGCAGCAGCAACAGTAGCAACTTCTTTTAAAACATCCATTTCATCTCTCATCCCTACCTCCTCCTTTTCCTTAAAATAAACTAAACCCAAAAGTTTGTCAAGGAAAAAACTCCTACTTCCTCTCCAAAAAAGCTAAGCATTCTAAATGAGGAGTATGAGGAAAAAAATCGAAAGGTTCAATAAAGACTATTCTGTAGAGGGAGGAAAAATCTTTAAGGTCAGTAAAAAAAGTATAAGGGTTGCAAGAGGAGTAAAATATCCTGGGAGAGGGCGTTTTTAAGAGATATTTCTTTATCTTCTTAGACAATCCACAGCGGGGAGGATTTATTACCACAATATCTATATTGGAAATATCTTTTTGGACTAAAAATTTTCTCACGTCAGAACAAATAAAGGATATATTCTCTATTCTATTTAGCTGAGCGTTAACTATTGCATTTTCTACAACTTCCTTCTTAATCTCTACTCCCCAGACAAACTTAGCCTTTCTGGCCAAAAAGAGACCGATGGAACCTACTCCGCAGTACAAATCAAGGATTCTCTCTTCCCCAGTTAGATGAGCATACTCCTCTATCTTCTTATAAAGATGGGTTATCCCGTAGGGGTTGGTCTGAAAGAAAGAGTCTACAAATACACGAAAGTTCAAATTGGCTATCTTCTCAGTGATAAAAGGCTGACCCCAAAGTAACCTTTTTTCTTCAAAGATTACTGCATCGGATACACGGTCATTTAAAACCCAGAAAAGAGAGGATATCTTTTTCTCTAACTTTAGGGTCGCTAACTCATCAACAAACTCCTCCTGGTCTAACTTATCCTGAGTAGTAGTAACTAAAGCTATCATAATTTCGTCAGTAAATTTAGTTTCCCTTATAATAAGATGCCGCAAAAAACCTCGATGAGAAAATTTTTCATAAGGAAGATATCTATCCTTTAAAACCTCTCTTACTTTATTGAGAATGGGTTCTGCACAGGGAGAAAATATCAAACATTCCTTAAGATTAAATAGTTTTCTTTTTTCCTTCTTTCTATGAAGTCCACAAATCAAATTACTGCCTTCTTTGCCAAAGGTAAACTCCATCTTATTACGATAAAACCATTCCTGATAAGAATTTATAGGTTTTAACTCTACTGAGAACTCAAAAAAGTCTATCATATCCTTTATCTGAGATTCTTTCATCTTTAACTGTTCAGAGTAAGGGGTATCTTGATACTGACAACCTCCACAAATAGAAAAATGTTGACAAAATCTCATAGAATTATCAGTTTCTTTAAAAGCCTCCCTCTATTCTCTCTAAATTCAGGATAAGCTAATGGTTTACCTACTGCTATTACAGCAACTAATCCAGCCTCTAAAATTGTTTCTACTATTTGAGAGGAGACGTTTGAGATTTAACCTCTTTTTTATACCCACCAATACCCTAACTCTTTCAGCACTCTAGGGTTCTCTTGCCAATCCTTTAGCACTTTCACCTCTAACTCTAAATAAACTTTCTTACCAAAAAGAACCTCCAGTTCTTCCCTGGCAAGTTTTCCCACCTCTCTTATAAATCTTCCTTCTCTACCAATAATGATTTTCTTTTGAGAATCTCTGTTTACATAAATATTCGCTTTTATGTAGACGATATTCTCTTTTCTCTCCACTTCCTTAACCTCTACTGCCACAGAATGAGGAAGCTCCTCCTTTAAATTTAAAAACAACTTCTCTCTAATGATATCCTGAACTCTAAGTTTAAAAGGGAAATCAGTTAATGTTTCTCTATCATAGAAAGGAGGATGAAAAGGGAGCAACTCTACGATGGCTTCTTTCAATCTATCCAGATTCGTACCTTTCTTAGCAGATATTGGAATATAATATTTCAAAAGGTTTTCTTTACCTCTGGCTTTTATTAACTTCTGCCATCTATCTATATACTGATTTAAAAAATCTTTACTAATATCTATCTTATTTAAAGCCATAATCATCTGAGTATCCTGGGAAGAAAGAAAATTCATAATTGCCTCTTCCTCCTTACCAACAGAACGAGATACATCAACTACGTAAAGGAGAAGTTCTACTTCTTGAATACTCCTCTTTGCTACTACATTAAGATGTGTTGCTAACTCTTCTTTAAAGGAGTGAATACCTGGGGTATCAACGAAAATAATCTGAGCATTCTCTAAGTTTAAAACCCCTCGAATCTGATGACGGGTAGTTTGAGGAACACCAGATACAATACTTACCTTACCTCCCAAGAGAGTATTTAAGAGGGTGGATTTGCCTACATTAGGTCTACCCAATATTGTTACAAATCCTGATTTAAAGTCTGTCCTTTTTAAAATATCATGCATCTTCTTCTAAATGAGGAGGTATTTTATCACATTTAAACCTAAGTTAGAAGATGCTTATTACCTATGTTTACATTATCCAGAAATTTTTTTGCCTTACCATAGCATCTATACATCAATTCTTTTGATGTGGGAGGTAAATCTTTAAGATAGAAACAAGGCCAGAAACCTAGAAGGGAGTAAGGAATACGCCTGTCAAACTGAGAAATAAACTGAGCAATTTTCTCTACCTCATCCTCATCGGTATACCCACTTACTATAGGTGTAGATACACATACTAAAGGAGGGTTCTTTCTCCTATAAAAGTTTCTGGCAAAAAAAGAGAAATTATCATAACTTTGCTTGTTACTCTTACCACATAGAGCTAAATTTAACTCTGGAGAGAAGAATTTTAAATCAAATTTTATTGTTCCCCCACTTTCAAGAAGGATACTTAAAATTTCCTCATTGAACTTGGGATTAAAACTTCCATTTGTCTCCCAACAGAATCTTAAAATCCTATTTTTTCTAGCTTCTATAGCTCGACGAGAAAATTCTATAGTAAACTCTATCTGACAGGAAGGATCACCACCAAAAAAACACACACATGAAGTCTTTGAATCAATAACATTCAAAAGGTCATTTACACTCACTAAATTATTGAATTGATACGGTCTCTTGCGATAGTGATAATTTTGGCAAAAGAGACAGTTAAACGAGCAACCGTTGAGGAATACAGCTAAGTTCTTATAACCTAACTCATCCCCTAAGGTGTAGGAAAATTGAGGATATCCGCATCCTGTAGCACCGCAACAGAAGCTAGCCACACAGTTTGTGGGGAGAGGATCGAAGTAAAACTCCAGGCTAGCAAAATTTCTATTTGGTCCAACTAATTTATTTTTCTCCACTTTCCTTAATCCACAAAAGCTGATTTCTCCTTCCTGTAAGTAACAATTATTGATACATAACTTGCACCCTAATCCACTCTCTTTTCCTCCCTCAGGAGAAATCCCTTCCTCTTTTTTTATTTCTGTATGAATTTCCTCTAAGAGGTCTTTTACCTTACTAAAATTCTCTCTAATACATCTTCCACATACCCCTAAAAGAGAAGAAACATCGGAAGCTTTCTTTTTACATATCCTGCAAGTTCCCATCTATTCCTGTTTAACTTTATCTTCCTCAATTATGTGAATAATCTTAAAATTTCTCCTTAAAGCCTTAGTTATGAAACGTCTATGACACCGGAAGTAAAAACGTTCACAACATAAGATACAAGTTCTTTTCTCTAAAGCTAACTTCTCTAATTTTCTTAGTCCTAAAAGGAAGGCTTCTGTATGGAGGTAATTTCTGTATCCCTCTTTTCTATAACCCCCTAAAATATCTCCCATATATACGTACTCTATATTTTCTTGATTAAGTATCTTCTTCAGGTTAGGAGCCTTAAAATGGATAAATCTAGAGGTAGGAAATCTTCTTACATCCACTACTCTTTGGATATGGAATTTTTTAATTATCCTTAAAAAAGCCTCTTGGGTGCGGTTGCTTGTACCTAATGAGTAAACTTCTCTTACCATTAAGAAATCATTTTTTTAAAACTTAAAGCATCCTCCCACATATAAATATTGTTAAAGAAAACGTACCCAGAGCTTCTCTCAACCAATCTCTTCAGATATTTTAAATCCTTCTTAGTATACTTATATCTATATCCTCCTTTGCCGTGGAGTCTGAAATATAAAAAATCACCCCAAACTGGCTCTTTTTTAAACGGATCTACAACATGAATTAAATTCAAATCCTTACAGATTCTTCTGATAGTGGTGTCTTTAAAACTACTCCTTTCCTCCCAGCAAAAAGTTAAATTACCTTTTTCTATCCTACTAAAAAATTTATACATATTATCTATATTTTCCTTATTCTCCTTAAAATTAGGTGGCGTCTGAAACAGAATTATCTTTGCTTTCAAAGAATTAGCAACTTCATAAATTCTTCTAAAAGCAGCAAATACCTCCTTTGTTGGTTTAAAGAATCCATAGTTGTGAGGGTTCCCTATATCTTTTTTAAGTCTTCGATAGGTAGGAGAAGTTTTCGGATGAGTGATTATCTGCCAGGCTTTCACTGTAAACTCAAAGGCAGGAGGAGCCTCCTCTCTTAACTTATAGAAAGTCTCCAGCTTCTGAGGAGGTTGATAAAAGGTGTTTTGGAGCTCCACGCAGTTAAAATTTCCAAAGTAGACTGTTCTCCTTTTAGGGAAGCCGCAACATCCAATTCTTGTCATCTTTCAGAAAGAGAGGATTTTTAAAATTTGGAGTAGATATGAGCTAACCTCGATGGTTCGGGAATCCTATACTTAGAAGTAGCAAGAACGACCTCTATAGCTCTTTTTAAACTTATCCCCCATCCACAAGAGACATACACTTCCTTAACTTGAGATCTTGTTCTTACTGCAGCTCCTAATATTCTCTTTTTATACTTTATGTAAGAAAAATTTCCTTTTGTTTTCCCGGGACTTTTGTATCTTCCTAAGAGAAGGCTCTTAGCACAACCTATTGTAGGTTTTCTTAAAATTATACCCAGGAATGTAGCTAAGCCTAAGTTCTTAGGATGAAGGATACCATTGCCATCAAAGATAAAACAATCGTAAGGAGTATTAAGGTTAAAAATTCCTTCCAGGATCGCTGGCCCTTCTCTGAAGGAGAGATAACCTGGTATGTAAGGGAATTTAACATAAACCCGGTAAATTTTTTTCTCTATAAGTCTTAAACTTTTAAAATCTAAAACACAGATGCACACCTGAGCTTCTTTTCCCCGGAAGGAGATATCAGCTCCCCCTATAGTCTCTATCTTTTTTAATCTATCTCTTAAATCAATATACTTCCTTAAATCCTCTTGGATAGAATCAAACAATCTTTTATCTTCCAGCATAATCATCTAAGGATAAAACATAATCTTTGAGTACTTCTACTCCTCCATAAAGGTTCTTTATCTTCACATACTCGTTAGCGGAATGGGCACATCCTTTTGAACCAAAACCAAAACAGAAACCTTCTATGCCTCTCTCGCTTAAAAAATTGATTACCGTCGCTCCTAAACTTGCTTTATAGGAGACTTTAATTTTGTGTCTCTTTAATACTTTTCTCATCAGCTTTATAAGAAAGTGATTCTTCGCTATCTCCAAAGGCTCCTGGTGAGCTAAAATTTTTATTCTGTATTTCCTGATATATTTCTCTATAATTTTTCTAAGCTTTTTTTCTATGTTTTTCTTATTCATCGAAGGTATATACCTTATATCCAGCTCAAAAAAGTTAAAACCTGCTACAACATTTACTTTTTCTCCTCCGGAAATCCTTCCAATATTTATAGTAGGTCTTTTTAAGAGAGGATGAACTTTATTTTCCCAATCTTCTTGAAGAAGTTCATTTAGAATATACACAGACTTCTCTATAGCATTTATTCCCCTTTCAGGGTATGCCCCATGAGCTTCTTTACCAAAAATCTCTACACGTAAGTGAAGCAATCCCTTTTGGGCAATTACAATTTCGAAATCATCACTATCCAAAACTAATCCATAATCTATCTTTCCTAAGTAATTAAGAAGAGGCTTTATCCCCACTTTACTACCCGTTTCTTCGTCAGCAGTAAAAGCTATAATCAAATCTAAGTTCTTCAATCTTATCTTTTTTTCTCTCAGTAACTTGATAAGGTAGAGAGCCACAGCTACGTTTCCTTTATCGTCACTGGCTCCTCTCCCATATATCCTTCCTCGATAAATTTTTCCCGAGAAAGGAGAAAAACGCCATTTCCCCGAAGGAGGAACGGTATCTATATGAGGAGTAATAAGGAGTTTTTTCTTGGATCTGAGAGAGGGAATCTTACACACCAGGTTAGGTCTGTTTCTTTCAAACTCATACAACTTGGATGTAAACTTTAAATCATTAATGTATCTTTTTATGAAGAGAGCTATCTCTTTCTCTTTACCAGGAGGGTTAGATGAATCTATTCTAATTAGCCTTTGTGTAAGCTTTATAAGTTCTTTGTTCATAAGCTCTTTTTAGGGAGCTAGAAAGAAATTCCCCGCCAAGAGGGTTATACCCTAAGTAAGAAATCAGAAAATAAGCGGTAGAGGCTAAAGATCCTACTTTATCTCCCTTGGGAGTACGCCAACCGTGACCGGTATCTACGAAGCTAGCAGAAGCGTAAGGGAGAGTAGGATTAGCTTTTCCTAAAGGAGACGGGGAGCTAATTACCATTTTCTGAAGTTCCTCAAAATAGTAATTTGCTCTCTCCCAGTAATAGTTAGCTTTATCTGGATTCTTCTCTTGATAATAATTGCTTAAAATTTCAAAAGCTAAAATCATCTGAGCTGTCCATTCACAAGAGATTACCCCTCCACGAGCTAGATTTTTAGCTTTAGCAAAATCGAATCCTGTTACAGAGATTTCTCTATTCTTTACTTTAAAGTGAGTAGTAACGTGGCAATTTTTTACAGCAAAATCTAAAATAACTTCGGGATCCATCTTTAAAGAAATCAATTCTTGTGGTCCTAAAGCAGTGATTGACCAGGCGTAGGTATCGGTAGCAATAGTAGCATCCCCCTTCCCTCTATTTACAGGAATACCTTTATCAGTATAAGCATAGGTATCTATCCACCTCTTTATCTTTTGAGAAACATCCAAATAATAAGAGTTATTAGTTAACTCTCCCATCATTTTAAAGAAGGCATAACAGTCCAGATTATGTTCGGTAGAATACCAGTAAAAATTAGGCCCTCCTCTTATTCCTCCTTCTTTATCCATCATTTTTAGAAGGAAGTCCGCTACTGCTTTAGCTATCTTTAAATACCTCCTCTCATTTGTGAACTTCACATAATTTAAACTAGCCAAACCTATCCAGGCGTTTGGTCCGGAAGAGACGACATACTCAAAGATCCCTCCATTAGTATAGTAACCATTGTAAATAGGCTTTTTATTCTCTATTTGGTTAAGATAAAAATCTAAGACTTTTCTCGCTTTAGAATTATCTTTAAAGAGAATAAACACTATCGCGGCTAAAGCTTGGTCATAGGTAAAAGCTACTCTATTCAACTCTCTATCTCCTTCATAGCTTAAAACTAGTCCACTATTTAAATCTTGACGAGTAGTTATCCACTCATACATTCCCCTTACTATCCTTTTTACATAATCAATTTTTTCTTCTTCCAATATATTAACTTCTTGAGAAAGTCTACTTTTTATATCTTCCTCTTTTTTAAACTTTTCTTTTAAAAACCGATTTTCTTTTTCTAAACTTTCTATCTGGGCTTTAAGCTCCCTCATCTTATCCTGAAGAGCTTTAGTTGCCCTCTCCTTCTCTCTTACCTCCATCTCTTGTTTAAGAAGTTGGTTGTATCTAGTCTGCCAAAATGAGAGTTCCTCCTTAAGAAATGATAATTCTTCTTCTAATTTACTCTTCCTATTTTTCACAAATGTTAAAAGTTTAGTTTCTTCAGTTAACTGACTTCTTAGCTTAGCTGACTCCTCCAAGAGAGAGTGATACTTAACTACCAAACTTCTATTTTTTTGGAGCAACTTTTCTTCTCTTATCCAGATGAGGAAAGAAAAAAGAATAAGAAAAGCTATCATTGAAGATACTAGGTAAGGGAAAATCTTTTTACTAATTGCGTATCTAAAAAGGGTTCTCTTTAAGGAAGGACTAATTTCTGTAAATTCTATCCCTAAACTACAGCGAGTGAACCTTTCCAGCTTTTCTCTCTTCCTCCAAACTATCCTCCCCTTAGCTAAAATTGGATTCTTTCGGAAAGGAACTTCTATAACTAAGTAAAGAATACTTTCTTCAGTAAATCTATCCCAGAATCCCCACCATAAGTCATTTACTGCCACACATAATCCTCCCTTACCAATGTTGTTAGTAAACCCCTGAAGGTAAGGAGTAATCTTCTTACCATCTTTATCAAGTACGTAGAACTCTACAGGAAATACAGTAGAGATTCTAACATACCGCCTTTTCTCAAACTCTTCTTTCTTCATAGTTTTCTGCTTTCTTTATTCTCTCATTGATAGGAGGATGCGTATAAAAGAGAAATTTTCGCCATTTGGGTGGATCCCTTTCGCTCAAATTATCTCTAGCTAACTTCTCCATACAACTTATAAAACTATCCCTAGATTGAATAGACAATAAAGCACTCTCATCCGCTTTCTCCTCTATCCTTCTTAAGAAAAAATTCCTTACTGGAGTAAAAATGAAATTAAGAATAATTATAAAAAGCAGAATTAAAGGTAAAAGTCTAGGATGACAAAGCTCTATATCTATGGAATCAGCAACTCTCCTGATGATTAAGTTTAAAAACAAGAACATAAAGAGTAAGCTACCTCCTACAAGAAATATAGACTTTAATGTATCTCTGTTCTTTATATGAGCAAACTCATGGGCACACACAACTTCTATCTCTTGGGGAGTATATCTAGCTAAGAGATTATCTGCTAAAACCACACGTTTTGAATTACCCAATCCCGTAACAAAGGCATTAGCTTTTTTAGTCTTCCTAGAAAAATCAACTTCCCAGATGTCTTTTATCTTTATTCCAAAAGCATGTGCCAAGTTATTGATTGTTTCTTTAAGGGAAGGCTCCTCTATTTTTCTTAACTTAAAGAAGAGAGGTAAAATTAAATAAGGAAAAATCTTTGCTAGTACAAAAGTAAGGAAAAACCATACTATCCATACCGGTAGCCACCACAGTCTTGTTATCCTCAGAAAAAAGTAGAAGATTTCTCCCAGAATCAAGAATATTAAAAATTCTACCATAGTAGTTTTTAGAAAATCTTTAAACCATCCACCAAGGGTCTGAGAAGAAAGATTAAACCTCTTCTCTACTAAGTAACCTTCCATCCAATCAAAGAGAAGATTTATCGAAGAGAAAATAACAAAAAGTATACTCAGATATATGAATGCTTTTAGATAATAATTTAAATTATCTATCTCATTCTCAATTCTCCAAGGAAAGCCACTCCTGAATAAAAGGAAAAGTAGAACTAATACACCGGTAAGTTTAGTAAAAAATAAGATGTTCTTAAGAAGATGATAAACCTTTACCTTTTCTTTCTCTCTATTCAAGATTTTATTCTCTTCAGCTTCTGAAAAAAATTTTTAAATGGCAAGTAACTTCTCAAAGGTTCTAAATCTGGATCTTTTAAGATATAAGTGAAATCGTCGTACCCCAAAAGAACTGCCTTCTTTAACTCTTCTAAAGCCTCATCCAACCTTCCTAAAAGAGAAAGGCTACAAGCTAGGTTATAATGTACTACAGGATCTTCAGGCTTTAATTTTACTAATTTCCTATCGATCTCTAAACCTTCCTTATAAAAACCCTTACGTGTGTAAGCATCTCCTAAACAGCTGAGTGCCTGGACAAAGTTTGGCCTATGCTGGAGGAGCTTCTCATAGAAAGTGATCTCAAAATCTTTTCTTCTACTTCTCTTTTTCACACTCTAACCTCTCTTTTCTAAAATTACTTCTCCCTTTAAGACATAAAATACATTCTTTAACTTCTCTCTAAACAAAGAATAATCTTCTAATTTTACAATTCTTTTCTTCAAAATAAATTTTTGAAAGAACTCAAGCTTATGTTCCTGGGGGTGGTAAGTATAATTGAGTTGAAAGCCAAACCAATCAGTAGTCAAGCTGGTACTTTTGGGTAAATACTTTACCTCCAAATTGGGAGGTAGTTCTACTACTATCTTAGCCTGACGAATAAATACCCCTCTAAAATCTATAGGAAAATTTCTCTTCTCCTTAGCTATGAGGGAATAACTTAAATCTATCTCATTAAGAGAAGGGATAATCCTTAAATTCTTAGCAGGTTTAAGAAACTTCTCTGCTGTGAATGTATAAGTTAGCTTAGGGAATTTACTTAAATCTTCTACATTCTCTATATGATAATTCGATAACTTGGCAAAAGGAGAAATCTCTGTTATTCTTTTTCTTATATCTTCTCTTATTCTCTGGGGATGAGTGTATTTAAGATAATATCTTTGGGAAGATGCATAACAACCTCTGGTAGTTACCTCTCTCTTTATAAACGCATTCTCTTTTTCATCTATAGTGATCTCCATATAATAAAGGATACGTGTATTTTTAAGAAGAGGGGTCTTCACAATTCTAAATCCTTGGGAAGAAAAAAGTAAAACCTCTCTATTCTGATCAGAGAGAGGCAGATCGCCAAAGGCAGTAGTTTGACTTGTGGGGTCCATAAAAATTAATTCTCCTCCTATATTTACTGCACAAATAGCATGGTTAAAAACTAGAGAAGGGAAATCCTTCTGGAGAGAGTATGCTTCCTGGGTAGGAATAAGTACAGGAAAACTCTCTAACCCTGCCTCTTTAAGGAGAGCTACTAAAAGAATTGCTTGATCTTTACAATCCCCATAACGATTCAAAAAAACTTCTTGTGCTTGGTGAGGTTCATACCCACTCTCTCCATACTCTACAGCAACATAGCGAATATTTTTTGCTACATATTCATAAACTCTCCTTGCTTTCTCATAACTACTGCTGGCCCCTTTTATAAGGGTTTCCACCAGCTTTTTCATCTCTTTAGAGAGAGTTAATTTATCTTTATATAGAGAGTACCACCAATTATAGATCTCCTCCCACCCTTGGAAAGAAGAAATTAGAATAGTAGGATTAACTAAAGAAAAGGGAGGCATCTTTCTTTCAGGAATAATAGGGAAAATTTTATCAAAATGCCACCAGTAGATCTTATGATTTCTATCTTCTCTAACCCGAGGCTCTAAGACTATATCCTTAGCATACTCTTTATTTAAAACCTTAAATTTTGCTTCCCTATATTTAGGTAGAATTAGTCTAAAATTAGCCTTGTAGATAGGGTATCTTTCTTTAAGACGATAGAAAAAAGAAAAATCGTCTCCATTTATAAGCTTAGAAGAGTAAATATTAACTTTGTACTCAATGAGTGAACTCACCTCTACTCCTGGGAGAGAAATAATGAAAGCTCTGGCGTTACTATAGAGAGGATAATTTAAGTACTTTGTTACATCCCTTATATTTTCCTTGCCAACATAAATTAATTTCCCTTGAGGAGTAATTGTACGAGCAAACTCTAACTCCACTCTCTCATAGGTAGAATCATAGCCAATCTCTACTTCGGCTAACTCCTTACCTCTCTCTTTTAACACCTTCTCTATTACATGAAGAGTAGTAAGAGACGTATTAGCTGAAGTAATCTCTATCCTTTCGTCTACTAAGAGTATTATCCCTGCCTCTTCTTGGATTTGACTTAGAAATTGCTGAGATTGAGAAATTAGTTTTTTAACATAAAGAGGTAATTCTCCTTCTACCTTTGCTCTTATATTTCTTAAATGTTTCTGAGCAAGCTCTCGAAAAGGAGGATTTACTTTTCCATACACTTTCACTGCCTGAGGATACAGATTTTTTTTCTCTAAAACTAATCCATAAAGGTAGAGAGCCTCTGGAGAGGTAATCTTCTCCTTTATCTGGGTAAATACCTCCAAGGCTTTTGAATAATCATGTAACCGAGTTAATGCTTTAGCATAAAGAATTCTCGCTAATAAACTTTCTTCTTTCTCTAAAAGATTAACTACCTTATCATACTCTTTAAAACGATAGTAAAACTTAGCGAACTTTAATCTCAACTCAGAGTCCTCAAGGTTTCTAGCTAGAAGAGATTGATAGTGAGAAACTGTTTTTTGGTAAGTATGATAAAGACCCTCTAAGGAAGGAACACAGCCTAAAGAAAAAATTATGAAAATAAGAATGATTGCCCTAAGCAATAAGCTCAATAACATCTCTTATAGACTGATTTTTATAGATGCCTAACTTCTTTGCTTCTCTCGATAAGGCAAAAACTTTTGCTTTCAGAAGACTATCTATGTTATCAACTCCTTTTACCTTCACAGCAACCTCTCTAAACTTATCAGCGGTTTTTAAATCAAGATATCCACACATAATATATCCCTTCTTCCCCACCAACCCTACCAACTTCTTCTTACATAGGGAAATGCAAAATCCTTTTAGTATCCTTTTTCCTATCTTTACTCTCCTATAACCCATAATTTTTAAGAAACCTCTCTATTCTTACAATTGCTTCTTTTAAATTTTCTAAGGAATTAGCATAAGAGATCCTTATAAACTCCTGATAAGAAGCACCAAAAGCCTTCCCTGGAACTACTGCTATCTTCTCTTCTAAAAGGAGTCTCTTAGCAAACTCCAAAGAATCTATTTTGTATCTCTTCAAAGAAGGAAAACAATAGAAAGCTCCTTCGGGTTTTACTGTATCTAAACCTATTCTATCTAATTCCTTCACAATAAAATCCCTACGGCGTCGATACTCCTTAACCATAGCCTCTACTTCTCCCCAACACTTAAGAGCTTCCTCGCCTGCAATTTGAGAAATTATAGGAGCACAAAGCATACTAAAAGAATGAATTTTCATCATCCCTTCAATTACTCTTTTAGGACCGCAGGCATAACCTATTCTAAATCCTGTCATTGCCCATCCCTTGGAGAATCCATTAAGAAGAATAACCTTAGACTTAGCACCCTTAAGAGAAGCCAGTGAAGTATGGGAGTCCTTGTAAACTATCTCTCCGTAAATCTCATCACTTATTATCACTACATCTTCTTTTGACAAAATACTCCACATCCTTTTTAACTCTTCCTTAGAGTAAGTGACTCCAGTAGGGTTAGAGGGGTAATTTAAGATAATCGCTTTTGGTTTTTCTTTCTTCAGGATTCTATGTAATTCTTTTAAGTTCACTTTAAAGTCCTCCTGAAAAGTAGTTTCAAGAAAGACTACTTTCCCTAGATTTAACTCTACCAAAGCAGGGTAAGCTACATAATGAGGACTCACCACTACTACTTTATCTTGGGGATCGATTATAGTTCGTAGAGCTAAATCTAAACCCTGACTTACTCCTACAGTAATCAGAATTTCATCCTCAGAATTGTAATTTAATCCATATTTTTTCTTTAAATAGCTAGCTATGAGTTTTCTTAAGACCTTTAATCCCTTGTTAGAAGTATAAGAGGTAAAACCCTCCTCTAAAGCAGTGATTGCTCTTTCCCTTACTCTCCAGGGAGCTATAAAATCAGGCTCACCTACTCCTAAAGAGATAATATTGGGTCTACTTAGAACTAAATCAAAAAATTCTCTAATCCCTGAAGGGGGAACTTTTTCTACTCTTTTAGAAATCATCTCAGTAGGTAATGGTTAACCTTTTATTCCTTTCTTCTTTTACAAAAATCACTCCATCTTCTTTGTACTTCTTCAACATAAAGTGCGTGGTAGTGCCCTTAACGCTACTTAGAGGTGCTAATTTTTCAGAAACAAAGCGAGCTACAGTCTGGATATCTCTTCCTTCTACTACTAAGAGTAAATCGTAAGTACCAGAAAGAAGGTAACAACTTCTAACTTCAGGAAAGCGGTAGATACGCTGGGCAATGTTATCAAATCCCACATCCTTCTGAGGAGTAACTCTTACTTCAATGAGAGCCACTACAGGAATCTCCTCTTTAAGACGCCCCTTATTTATTATCGTCTTATACTTAGCAATAACCCCTTTCTTCTCATATTTTCTTATTGTCTGCTCTACCTCTTTCTTACTCTTTTTAACCAACCTAGCTAAATCCTCAATGGGTATTCGAGCATTTTCTTCCAAAATTTCTAAAATCTCATCCATCCTCTCCTCCTTACTTATAACCTAACTTAACATATAACAGAAACATATCCCGGGCATACAAATCAAAGTATAAGTATGGGGTTACCAGGATTTCCCTAACATTTACTTTATTTCTCAAATTTAATAGGAATGACCGTTTTGAAACTCTTCCTCACTTAAAACCACTTTGTTCAGTTTATAATTTTCCCTTATTTTAACACATACATCTCTTACAATGCAAGCCAAAGTATAATGGAACTAGTTTGACACTGATAAGCAAGCATCTATAATAAAACCTACTTCTTGAACTACCCCTTTTACGCGCAACTGAATTCTCTCCATCAAAAAATCTCTATCTGGAGGATTTGCTTAACATTTAATACAATCTCTTCCCGGGAAACCTTTCCTACTAGATAAGTATCTTTATTTTTTTGAATACCTTGAGGTACCACTATAAATGCAGAAACCCTTCCTCCAGAATCAAGATAAACAATCTTAACTTTAACCTTTGCTAAAATACATTCTCTTATCAGAGCTAGTTTGGGCTCTTGAAATTTCTTAAAAAATGCGTTATTCAATCCATATAGAGACAAGATATCTTCTATTCTCTCTATTCCCTTATCTTTTAAATTAGCTCGTATTCGTTGAAAAACCTCTCTGGTAAGCAAACTGTCTTGGAGAGCACGATGGAAATTTCTCACTTCTATATTCAGATAGCGGGCTACCGAAGGTAAACTATAACGAGGAAGCTGAGGTAAAACACTCCTTGCCATAAGAAGAACATCTATAGCAGGAGGATGCAGGGGAGGGTAATTTATTTTTTCTAACTCTCTATTTATAAATCCTAAATCAAAACCTATGTTATACCCACAGAGAATAGAATCTTCTAAAAAATCCAATAAAGAAGCAACTATTTCTTCAAAATAAGGAGCATCCTCTACATCTCTGGTATAGATACCATGAATTAAACTTGCTTGAGGAGGAATTTCTCTTTTAGGATTAGTTAAAGTATGGAATTTATCGACTATCCTTTCTTGAATATCAAATTTTACTGCTCCTATCTCGCATATAGCATCTCCTCCTTGAGGAGTAAGACCCGTGGTTTCTACATCTATAAATACTAAATTTTTGGAAGAGAGAGAAAATTCTCCCATTAGGTGAGTATCTTTACCACAATTTTTCGTTGTCGAGGACGAATGTCAAAATCGACTAAAACTACCTGTTGCCAAGTACCTAAATCCAATCTGCCTCCTGTTACAGGAACAAAAAAATTAGTCTTTATAAGAGAACTTCGCAGGTGGGAGTGAGCGTTATCATCATGCCAAGTAAAATTGTGAGCATAATCCTTACGGTAAGGGATAATTCTCTCAAAAATATTTTTCAAATCCTTAATCTGACCAGGTTCGTATTCCATGGTAGTTAAACCTGCTGTTGAGCCAATCACATTTAAAAAGATGATTCCTTCTTTTACCTTTTCCTCTTTAACTAGCTTCTCTAAATAAGGAGTGATATCAATAATATCGGTATTCCCCTTAGTGGATAGATTTATATATCTTGTTTTCATACTAAACTTTCATTTTATCACACTTCCTGGAGCAATATCTTCTTGAGGAGAAATCAGTACTACCTTATCATGAGATTGGGCAGCCAGGAGCATTCCTTGAGATAGAAATCCTCTCAATTTTTTAGGCTCTAAGTTAACTACTACCACAATTAATTTTCCCTGTAAATCTTTACTTGTATACCACTGTTTTAAGCCTGCTACTAGTTGAATTATCCTCTCTCCAATATCCACCTTTAAAAGGTAAAGTTTCTCTGCGTTAGGATGATCGCTTACCTCTAAGATCTTACCCACCCTTAGATCTAACTTGGAAAAATCTTCAAAACGTATCATGACTACTCCTTTCTAGTAAATACAATTCTAAACTAATTTTGAAAAAAATCAAATAGAATAAATTGAGGTT
The DNA here is from genome assembly GCA_964536865.1 of uncultured Planctomycetia bacterium. Lineage (GTDB taxonomy): Bacteria > Omnitrophota > Gorgyraeia > Duberdicusellales > 4484-171 > B7-G16. The sequence continues at coordinate 103,402 of CAZHYN010000001.1, read as the reverse complement.
TCTTTCTCCTTAATACTATGGTCTCCTTTCTTAAAAAAATCACAAAACATGACTGTAACTATTCATCCTGTGTTAAAAATTATCAAGATTATTTCAAATCTACAGGGAGACTAAAAACTTAAAAAATCTTAGGGAAGTGAGCAAAATAAAGGAATATTTTCTTTATGAACCACTGAGTGTGATGAGTATAAATTAGCATCTATATGTAAGGTTGAAAGAACTTTACTATCTCTCTCTTAGGTAGAACTCCTACAACCTTACCCATTACTTTACCCTCTTTAAAAATCATAAGGGTAGGAATATTCATTATTCCATAACGAGTTGCTATCCCAAATGCCTCTTCAATGTTCAATCTAACTACTTTTAACTTTCCTCGGTACTCCTCAGCAATCTCATTGATGATGGGAACTAACATCAGACAGGGAGCACACCACTGTGCCCAGAAATCTACCAAAACAGGGAGAGAAGAATTTAAAACTTCTTCTTGAAAATTATTACCATCTACTTTCACTTCCATAATCTACACCTCCTATAAACTGAAAACACCAACTAATACCCCTTACCTTAGAATAACTGAATCTGTTCTTCCTTCCATTTGACTGTCTTCTCTGCCCAACGACAAAACTTACAATCCCTAGCAGGAGGAGGCGAAGAAAGACTGAGACACTCTACTGCTTCTTTAAAGATATGGTATACTTTTTGAGAAGATAGAGTTTTTACCTTTACTACCTGAATATCGAAACGAACCACCCCTTCCTGGGATAGTTGTAAGGGTACATAAAAAACAAGGTAAGCATAATCTTTAACTTTATATCCATTGCTCTGGAGGAGAAAATTATAACAACTCATCTGGAAAGTATAATAAGAAGCTGAATCTTCCTTAAGCTTAAATCCCCTGGTCTTATAGTCAAGGGGTATATAGGATCCTTCCACGATAAGGCACTCATCTAAAGCACCGTATAACTTTGAACCATCTCTATCTTGGAAAAAGAGCCCTGTTTTCCAATATCGCCACCTGCTTATTGTCTCTTCATCTACTAAGGAAGCATTCTCTATATGGGCAATCTCCGGAGGAAGAAGGTTCTTCTTGCGATAATTATCGAAATATTTCTTTATCAAACTATCCATTCCACGAGGGAGAGTAGAAGTAGGAAATTCTGGACGACGAAAATCTTGCCCCTTAATTATGTGGAACCAAAAACATCGTGGGCATTCTAGAAAAAGAGTTAAAGTATTAGGAGAAAGCAGGAAACTTTTCATCTATTTTAATCAAATCCTCCTCGAACTCTTCTCATATCGCAAAGTTTTCTTTCTTCCTCAACGCAGAGAGCATGTTCTCTATCACCTTCTGTTCCCTTAACTCTTTGGGAAAGAGCTTTAGCTACATCATGACGAGCATAACATATGAGAACATCACCAGGTTTTATTACCGTATCCCCTCGTGGAGCACCAATAAATTTCTCTTCACTCCCTATCTTACGGTAAATAGCAAGAATAAGTACTCCCTCTAACTCCAAGTTTAAATCTTTTAAAGCTCTGTTACTTAACCAACTATCATCCCTTACAGTGATTCTTGATATAGTATAACCTTTACTCAGACCCAACATCTCCTCATAATCATAGAGACGTAAAGTAGCATATCTATTCAGTCCTTTTACAATTATTTTTTTAGTAAAATTATAGATATATTTTGAACGAGCAAAGAGAAAAATCACTAACAACCCTCCTCCTAAAATTGTACCTCTCAAAGCAACTCCTCTCCCTCCCTCTCCTATGAAAGTCAAAACAAGAGTAGCGATGGAGGAAGTAATCCCTGCACCGCCCAAAAGCATAAGAAGACGAACAATCCTCCGTCTAAGGTAATGATTGACTATAGCTTCTGATTCAGTAGTAGTAAAACCTACTCCTGAAAATGCTGATTGAGCTTGGAAGGAAGCTACCTCAGGAGATAACCCAGTAAGTTCTAAAGCTATTGCCCCAATTCTTACAACAATTATAGAGAGGACTACAATCGTTAAAAAGCTAAACAGGGCAATCATCTTTATTAGATTTAATCAAAGTAAAGGAGCAAAAACTAAAGACACTATTGCCATAAGCTTAATTAAGATATTCATTGATGGTCCAGTGGTATCTTTGAAAGGATCTCCTACCGTATCTCCTACCACTGCTGCTTGATGAGTGGGGGTTCCTTTTCCGCCTAAGTTACCTTCTTCAATCCACTTCTTAGCATTATCCCAAGTGGCTCCTCCATTAACCATCATTATCCCTAAAAGGACTCCACAACTCAATGCACCTGCTAGAAATCCTCCCAAGGCTTGTTTGCCCATAAGAAAACCAATAGATAAAGGAGCAATTAAAGCTAACAATCCTGGCAAAATCATCTCTCTCAAAGCTCCTTTAGTCACTATATCTATACATTTTGCAGTCTCTGGCTTAGCCTTTCCTTGACGTAAACCTATAATCTCACGAAACTGTCTCCGTATCTCCATAACCATTTTATTTGCGGTTCTGCCTACTGCTTTCAAAGTTAAAGCTGCAATAACAAAGGGCATTAAAGCCCCAAGGAGCAACCCTACTACAGTAGTAACTTCAGCCAAATCTATCAAACTAATCTTTGCTGTTCGCTGATAGGCAGAGAATAAAGCTAAGGCAGTTAGAGCTGCGGAACCTATAGCAAATCCTTTCCCTATAGCAGCGGTAGTATTACCCAAAGCATCAAGCCTATCAGTAACCTTCCTAATCCCCGAAGGCTGATGAGACATCTCTGCTATCCCTCCTGCATTATCAGCGATAGGACCGTAGGAATCAGTAGACATAACTATCCCAATAGTAGAAAGCATTCCCACCGCGGATATTGCAATTCCATAAAGACCAGAGAAGCGATAAGCAAGGTAAGTAGAAGCTGCAATAGTTAAAACAGGCATAATCGTGCTCTCAAACCCAACCGCTAATCCAGTAATTATTGTGGTCGCTGCTCCTGATTGAGAACTTCTTGCTACTACTCTTATAGGAGGACCACTGGTAAAAAATTCACTCTCTAAACCAATTAGGATTCCTGCTATAAGCCCACTTAAAACGGAGTAAAAGACAGCCAAATTACTGATAAATATCTTAGTAAGAGAGTAGGAAAACAATACAAAGAATACTCCACTTACATAAGTTGCATATCTCAGTGCTGCTTGAGGAGTAATCTTTTTTAGAATATTTATAGAAAGAATCCCTATAAGAGAAGAAACTAAACCTGCACAGATTAACCCTAAAGGCAAAAACATCCATTTAAAAGGAGATGATAACGTTGCACCAATAGCAATAGTAGCCACTACTGAGCCTACATAAGATTCAAATAAATCCGCTCCCATTCCTGCAGTGTCTCCTACACAGTCACCTACATTATCAGCAATAACTCCAGGATTCCTAGGATCATCTTCAGGAATATTCTCTTCCACTTTCCCTACTAAATCTGCACCAATATCAGCACTCTTAGTATAAATACCTCCTCCTACACGAGCAAATAAAGCTACCGAAGACGCTCCCATGGCAAACCCGTTGATTATGTAAGGCTCTTTAGTAAAAAAGTAAACAATACCTAAACCCAGTAATCCTAAGGAAGCTACCGCTATCCCCATTACCGATCCTCCACGAAAAGCTACTTCCAAAGCTAAAGGGGTACCTCCCTGGATAGCTGCTTGTGTAGTCCTGGCACTGGCACGGGTTGTCGCTTGCATTCCTAAGAAACCTGCACTCATTGAACAGAGAGCACCAAGGAGATAGGAAAGGGCTGTGCCTAAACTTAGAAATTTAACTAAAACTAAAAATACTATACTAACAAATATAGCAATCACTGTATACTCTCTCCTTAAAAAGATCATCGCTCCCATATGAATTTGAGACGCAATCTCTCTCATTAACTTGCTACCTTCACTTCTCCTCTTCACAGAATAGTAAGTTCCCAAAGCAAACATAATTCCTAAAAATCCTAAGGAGAGAGTAAGAATATGTTGCATCTTTCCTCCTTTTTGCTGAGTTTTCTATTTTATATAATTTTTTATTTTTGTCTACACCAAAATTCTTACTTAAAGGAAGATTGAAATAGAGCTGCACTATTTGGACTTTATAAATGCCTTAATCCTTAAACGAATCAGTTTGTTCTCATCATCGAGAAGAAAAACATCTTACGTAGTATCTCCCCTATACCCTTGGGGATTAAATTCTATCTCTACAGTATAGGAAGATAACTTCAAATTTCGCTTTTCTCTATAGACTCTTACTTGAACGCATTCATATAAGGCTATCACACTCTTAATATTCTTCAATTTGAAACTTATGTTTTACTATGCCTGATTGAGATATCCCCCAAAGTCATACTCTATTAATCTCTCTTTTTCTTGAACAAAGCAAATAGAGTAAATGAAAACTAATATAATGCTAAGTAGCCTCATAAAAAAGGAACAGAAAGATTACTTCTTAAGTCCCACTAGAATTAATAATCCCATCACAATATAGATTAAAGAAAGAAACTTAAAGTAGATTAGTGGCTTCCGGGAAAACCAATCTAATAGTTTTCCGGAAATCTTTCCTCTTAGGAAGAAGAAACCTTTAATAATACTAACTACCCCTAGTCCCATTATGAACTTAGGTAAAAATCCCTTCATCCTCCAAGAAGCATAAATAAAAAGAGTTCCTACACTGGTAGCAAGAATAAAGAGGAGCTTTCTTGTCTTCTTAATGCTTTTCCTCTCTACTATCTTTTTAAAGAAAGCCGGTCTTAAGAAAAAAAATATCCCTAAAATAATGAATGACCAACCTAGGATTTTTGTCAACATAACACCTCTCTTCCTAGTTTAAACAATTACCTATCCTCTTACTTAGAAGCTGGGCATAAATTTTGGCGAATGTTATCCAATTTCCCAAAACATATTAACCTATCTCCCAAAACAATCTTTGTTTCCGCAGGAGGATTAGGGATAATTCTCTTCTCTCTTTCTATAGCTAGAATATTAATATCATAGTTCCTTAAAGCTGCCTCATAAAGGGTCTTATTTACTATAGGAGAATCACTTAATACCTCTACGCTGGAGACCCCATAACCTCCTGTAGCTATAATAATCTCTTCAAAGGATAGAGGTTTAACGATCTCTTTTCTTATAAGGCGCTCTCTCAAAAAATTCGTGAATTTCTCTATTACTTTTCTATAAGTAAAGAAGCGATAGATGACGAATAAGGAAAATACAATAATAGCTAAATTCGCCCAAGGAGCAACCCAAGAAGGGAGAAAGATTCCAAAGAAGGGAAGTTTAAACTGAGCAAGATAGGTATTTGGTCTTAAGGAATTAGCAAAAGTGGCAATTAGAGTTACAAATCCTGCATTTCCTAAAATCATAAGGACAGAAGCAATCCGTCTCCTCTGAGGGTGTCCCACTACAAGCTCTGACTCTTTAGTAGTAAAACCTGTACCACTAAAGCAAGAAAGGGCTTGGAATTTTGCCAGAGACCACTCGAGTCCCGTTAAGTGGAAGGCAACCGCACCAATTCTAATCGCAACAAAAGAAACAATGATCGCTCCTATAAATAGAAGTAAATTCATTATCACCTCCTCCTTTTTATAATTTTTCAAAATATTATCGTAATTCCTAAAGTAGAGAACTATAGTATTCGGTATTAATATACAAATATGGGATTGGTAACCAAATGTAATCCTTTACTCTTAATTTCCACTCGATAATAGGTCTTACTTACAGGGGCTTCTCCATAGAAGGAAAGGTTAAAAGGAGTCTCTACCTCTTTATAATCTTTAATTACTTTACCTTCTTTTATAACTTTTATCTCTACCCTCTGCTGATTATTTAAAAATTGACCCTGAAGATGAATTAAAGGTCTTGTTTCTACTTTTACAGTATCGCCAATAACTCCTTTATTCCCTGACTCATCCGAGACAGAAAAATCAATGAGAGAGAAATCAAAACTATCTCTACCCCTTTTTACGTAAACTCTCCCCCTCTTTAGAGAATTTAACACCGCCTCTTTAGTTAACCTAGGAGCTAAGATAATGGTTTGTAACTTTCTTAACGCAGTAACTAAGTCTCCTTTGTTGTCGAAAGCTAAACCAGCTATTGCCCAAATAGGTTTTTCTCTTTCTCCTTTACAGTAGCTAATTAAAATCTTATCCCACACTCCTCCTGGTTTGCCTATTATTTTGTACCCCTCATAAAATATAGAGAAACCTGTGTAATTTTTTGTTTCTAAAAGTAAATGGGGATGTGCCCTGGTTTCAAAGCTTACTTTACCGAATTTTAGATCCAAAGTATACTCTGCTTCAGGATGAGCCCAGAAAGTTAATCCCCCTTTTTTGTCTACATAATTGATAAAATTTTGATAGGGAAAAGAACCTAGATTTCCATGGTAGGGGTCAAATTTAAATTTTAAAAATGGCCAGTTATTTAAAATAAATAAAAAACTTAAAATAATAACTACCCATCCTATTGTCTTCCACTTTACCGAAGAGGGGCCTAATTCTTTGCCTCGATAGTCTTTGTAGCTATAAAGTCTTTTTTTGGTAAGAATAAATCCTAACACTAAAGTGAAAAATGGCCACAGACTAATAACACTAAAACTTTCTTTTAATCCTTGGGTATTACCTATTATAGGAAGATTTTTATAATCCTCTACTTTTTCTAACCCTACAGTTAAAATATGTCTATGCCAGTTGTACATCTTTAAATTACCTCTTAAGGGAGAGCCTTCCCAATAGTAAAAGGGTGCTGATTCTGTTCCTGGGATAATAATTAGATCGGAGAATTTATTTTGCAACATTCTTATTTCATTTAAATAGCGTTTTATACCATATTTAAATATAGAATTAATTTCTACCCTTTTTTTAATTAAGTTTCGTAAGGGCCAAATACCATATTCCCAGCGCATCAAATCTCTATCGTTGATTACTACCACTTTTATGCCATTATCTTTAGCGATTTTTACTATTTCTGAAAGAGAATGCTCACCATCACTAACTGTAGATGCAATATGTATAATTGCAGGCAATTTTATCCAATCCTGACAAAAACCAACTCGACAAAATAAAATAATACCTAAAATCCACAAACCCTTCTGAAACATTAGTGATTGAAACATTATTGGTTGAACCGATATTGTTTCAAACGGTAGATAGTAGTCCTACCTATACTTAACCTCTCTGCTATCTCTTTAACACTATAACCGTTAGCTTTCAATTGTTCTATAAGATATATTAATGCTTTCCTACTCTCTGGATAACCAAACTTCTTTGTATTTTTAATTTCTTTAATCCTTTCCTCCAACTTAAGATAGGTTTCAAAAATATATGTCTTTCTCCATCTTAACTTTTCAACATTATTTCTAAGCCAACTTACAAAATTATTAAGAAATTTTCTCGGTGCATTCAAATCCCGCAGGATATTTTTATATTCAATGTCGCTACTTTCAATTATAAATTTTCTATAGAGTTGTCGAGCATTTTCTCTATCTTGATCATTAATAATATTGAGAATATAATCAACTTTAATAAAGGCATCCTTTATTTCATTTACATAAGGGTGTAAAGAATACCATTTATATCTAAAAGGACTTTTAAGCAACCCAGCTTTATAAGGATTCAAGTGGATGTACAAAGAAGCTGTTAAAAGATAGGCATCATCTCTACATAAAGATGCCCTATACACACCACAAAATACATGTCCCTTACGCTGATATTTTTTATTAAATCTTTGAGCATAACTTTGAAATAGATACTTCATTGCTTCACCAAGATTTCTATTCTTAATCTTCAATAAAATATGAAGATGATTAGGAAGAAGTGCAAAACATAAAATATCAATAGAAAATTTAGAAGAAGTCTTCTTCAATATGCCTAAAAAACTCAAAAAGTCATTATCTTCTAAAAATATCAACTCCCTTCCAGGAGCACGTTGGGTGATATGGTATACACCCTCCTCAACTATTATCTTTTCTCTGGTCATTAGGATTTTACTCTTCCCCATTTCTGAAACATTATTGGAAACATTATTGGTTGAACCGATATTGTCTCACCAATATTGTTTCAGATATTGTTTCACTTGTTTCAATGGTTTAGGTTAACACTCTTTTAATGGTTTTCTACCTGATCCCAAATTTAATTTTCTGATCCCAAATTTAATTTTATTTCTCTCTCAAACGTATATTATTATTTATCAAAACGATATTGCCCCAGATGAAGTTTTCTTTTTCTCCTTAGCTCTAACTTCTCCATATAACGCATTCGGCGTTCAATAAAACCTAATACTACTACTCCCATAAATAGCCCTAATGCTAATAGAACTAAAAGGATAACTGCATACTGATTGGGTATAAGAATGAATAAAAAAGCAAATATACCAAGGTATAAAGTTACTAAGTAAATAAACAAAACTATCTGTTTTTGGGTTAATCCCATATCTAACAAACGATGATGAAGATGCTTTCTATCTGCTCTGAAGATAGAGTGTTTTTTTGTGAGACGTCTCACAATTGCCATAAAAGTATCGTATATAGGTACAGTTAGAGCTACTAAAGGAGTAAGTAAAACTACCGCAGTTGCTGATTTATATTGAGGTCCAACTAACGAAGCAGAAGCTAAAACAAAACCAAGAAACATGCTCCCTGCATCTCCCATAAAAATCTGTGCAGGATAAAAGTTAAATCTTAAAAAACCTAAACAACTTCCTGCTAAAGTGAGAAGTAAAAACATATTAAGATAATTTTTTAAATATAAAGCAATGAAACTAAGTGCTCCACAGACTATTACCGTTATTCCTGAAGCTAACCCATCTAATCCATCTATTAAATTCATAGCATTAGTTAAACCTAAAAACCAAAAAATGGTAAGAATAAAACTTAAGCTCAAAGGGAGTTGAATTTCTCTCCCGGAGAAAGGATGGGTGAGAAGTTCGATTTTAAATCCATAGAAGTAGAGAACCACAGCAAAAATTAACTGTCCAAAAAGCTTGATAAGAGGAGAAATATCCTTTAAATCATCCCAGAGTCCTAGCAAAACTATCCCTGTACAGGCACCAAAAAACCCTATCAATTTGAAAGAGAACTTTGAACTAAAGTTATAATCTACTAGATAGATGACAAAAAGTGTAATAAAAAATGAAAGATAAATACCTAACCCTCCTAAATAGGGTATAGGTTTTTTATGCACTCTCCTTCTATTGGGTTTAGAGAGAACTCCTTTTTTTAAAGCTAACTTCCTCATAAAAGGAGTGAGAAGAAGAGAAAACCCTAGAGAAAGAACAAAACAAAAAACGAGATAAAAATAATTAACCATTTTATCTCCTTTTTCTAAGTATTCCTTCTTTTCGTTTTATTAGCTCTTGGTAAACTTCTTCAATCTTACTCACCATAGCTTGAGCACTAAATCTAGTGTCGATCCTCTTCCTCGCCTCTTTCCCCATTATTTTTCTCAATCTTTCATCAGAAAGTAATCTAATCATTGCTTCAGCTAAAGCCTTTGGATTTTTTGGGGGAACTAAAAATCCTGTCTTACCATCTTCCACTACATCAACAATCCCTCCTACCTTTGTAGCCACCACTGGTTTAGCTAACACCATTGCTTCTAAAAGAACTCTTCCCATACCTTCATAGTAAGAGGCTAAAACTGCAATGTCAAAGATAGCAGTTATTTCAGGAATATCTCTTCTGAAACCAGTAAAAATTATGTTCTCACTTAAACCTAACTGTTGGGTTAATCTTTCTAACTCTTCTCTTAAATACCCTTCACCTACGAACATAAATCTGACATTGGGTATCTTTTTAATTACTCCTTTTGCTGCTTTTAATATATCTCGGTGACCTTTACCTTCCCATAATTTGGATACTACCCCTACCACCAACTCACCCTGTTTTATCCCAAATTCCTGCTTTTTTTCTTCGATATCAATATTTACTTTTTTAAATTTTTCGATTTCGATGCCATCATGGATAGTAATATATTGTTCAGCCCTTCCAATCTTTAACCTCAATCCCCATCTTTTAAGAGGTTCTGATACAGTAATCAATTTATCAGCAAACTTTGCAGCAAACCTTTCCAATAAAGCAAATAAGATTCTACGGGGTGGTTTTTCAAACTCATGAAAAGCAAAACCATGGATAGTATGTATAATTATTGGAACTCCTACAATCTTTGCTGCTAAACGACCAATAAATCCTGCTTTGGAATTGTGCGTATGGATGATATCATATTTCTCCTTTTTTAATAAATACACTAATTCCCACAAAGCAATTAAGTCGTGATATACATTTATCTCTTGAACAAAATGTTTAATGGGTTTAAATTCTATTCCACAATTGACTACTTCTTTTATCAAATCACCCCCAGGAGCACAAGCAAATTCTACCTTATATTTTGACCTATCCAGTCCTTTCATTATTATTAGCGTATGAATTCCCGAACCACTGATGACAGGTAGGGTATGAACATGTAAAATTTTAAATATTCTACACTCTTCCATTTCTCCTATTTCATTTAACATTGAGAACACTAAATAACACTTTCTCCAATTCAGAAGCAGACCTTTCCCAAGAATAGTTTTCCACTACAAATTTTCTGCATTTTTCTCTTAATTTCCCTTCTCTAACGTCTGCATCGCTAATACTTTCAATTATCAAGTTAGCTATCGAATCAACATCAATACCTTTGAATAGAAATTTTTCATCCAAGCGTCTGAGAATCTCTATTGTACCCCCCACAGGGGTGCCTAAAACTGGCACTCCTGTTGCTAGAGCCTCTAAAGTTACTAAACCAAATCCCTCTAAACACTTAGAAGGAAGTATGAAAACATCTGCTGCCTGATAGTAAAGAGGTAACACTTTTTCATCTATCAATCCTACAAATTTAATATATCTTTCTAATCCTAATTCTTTGGTCAACGTTTTCAATTTAGACTCTAGAATCCCTCTACCACCGATAATAAGCAAAATATCCTTATATCTTTCTGTAACCTTAACCATTGCTTTTATTAAATTTTCTAATCCCATTCTGACGGTTAAATTCCTGATAGTGAGAAGGATAAATTTATCTATAGGAATGCCTAATTTTATCCTTACATCGTTCTTATTATCTGAGGGCTTAAACCTTTCAATATCCACGCCTCCAGGAATAATTTCTACTTTTAACCGTAATGATCCGTAAAGATCTAAAAGTTTTTGTTTAGAATAATTACTCAATACAACAATCTTACCACAATCCTTTAAAATCTTTCTCTCAATCCATCTTCTTAGAAAGAAACCAACACCTCTTTTTTTACTTTTTACTTCAAATTCCTCAGGCCAAGATGAATGGAAAATATAGATTTTAGGAATCTTCCTTGTCCTTCTAATTAGAGATATACCTAAAGCAGGTAGGGGATGATGAAAAATTATTAAGTCAAATTTTCTTCCTTTAGATATATGGTTGAACGTTACATAAACATTTTTTAAAGATGAAATAAAAAAAGTTAAATTATTTCTATAATTGACACTATAACGACAAATTTCAATTTCCTTTTTTTCTCTTAAAGGTAAAATTTCACTTGCTCTCCTGACTAAAACAGAAATGTTGTGGCCCTTTCTAATCAAACTTTTACTGAGCTCTCTAACTACCCTTCCACTACCACCCTTTACGTCAGGAAAAATAATATCATTAACCATTAATATATTCAATTTTCGAAACATCTTACTAAACTTTTCCTATCATCTTTTGACCTAAATTTTCTGCATAAAAATAAATATCTCATCAAACCATCCCTTAGGTATGAACTTGCGAAAAAGTCGTTCATCTAAGATGGAAAGGATATTAATTATTTTATCTACTATCAAGTGATAATATCTATTTGAAGTTCTTTGGCTAATAGGGTCTAAAATCCAGTAAAATATCCTTGATATAAAACCAGCGAAAGGTTTAGTGTAGACTATTTTAAATCCCGAAATTCTAGCTTCTTTCTCTAACTCTTGGGGTGTAAAAGTATTAACTTCAATCAATCTTTCCATAGGACTTTTAGTAATTTGTCTTATAAGAAAAGGGAGGGACCATATAAACCATCTCAAAGTGGCTATAATCTTACTTCCTATCTTACTGGGTTCAATAAAAATACATCTACCTCTAAGTTTAAGTAACCTATAGACTTCTTTAAAAGCTTCTCTTGCAGTTGGTAGATGATGTAGAATAGCATGACCCACAATTAAATCGAAACTATTATCTTTAAATGGTAATTGTTCAACATCACTTTGCACTAATAGAACATTAATATTTAACTTATTAGCATTACTTTTGCATTCCTTAAGCATGCCAAATGAAAGATCGACTCCATAGGCTTTTGAGATAAAACCAAGAGGTTTTAAGTTTAATAATATCAGGCCATCACCACAACCTATGTCTAAGAATCTATCAATAGGTTGAAATTTATCTTCCATCACGTTTTCATAATCACGCATCAACTTTAAAGAGGTTTTCCTATCAAACTTTATTCGTCGTCTTTTAGAATAAAATCTACTCTCTCTATCAAAAATAATCTTATTTGCCTCTTTTATCCTTCTATCTTTAATTGTTTTCTCCATTATTTATTAATCTTCTTATTAATTCTTTCAATCTGTTTAAAAATTGCTCTCAACACCTCATCTACAGTAATCATTCGAAGACACTTAAGGTTTACGCAATGGCCAGGATGACAATCGATACAATCCATTTTTCTTCTTACAATAATATGGTCTTCTCCAAAAGGTGCCCATTTATTCTCGTGCTCTAAAGGATGAATAGCACCGAAAATTGCTACCACAGGGGTTTCCACTGCCGAAGCTACATGCATCGGCCCACTATTGTTACCTAAAAATATATCACATCTTTTTATAATTGCTCCTAACTTTTGTAAAGAATTGTGTAATTCTGGTACGATTGGCTTCTCTGACATAAAACTCAAAACTTTATCTAATACATCTTTATCTGCTTTCGCTCCTAATAAAATAACTTTTGCTCCATAATCTTTTATTAACACATCTGCCACCTGAGCGTATCTATCTGGCATCCAACGAGTATGCTCTTCATGTCCACCAGGATGAATACAAATTTTTAAATCGGAAGGTAAAATCTTGTGCTGAGCAAAAAATTCCTCAGCAAACTTCTCAGCTTCTTGACTCAAAATTAACTGAGGTTTTTTATTAATGGTGTCTATGCCAATCGTCCTCACAACATCTAAACAACTTTCAATTTCATGTTTGTAACGATTTTTTACATCTACTTTAATAGTGAACAAAAATCCCGATCCATTCAGAGGGTATCCTATTCTGAAGCTTGCTCCAGATAGATAACCAAGAAGAGCAGATTCAAAGTAGGGAGAAAGAACTACAGCTAAATCGAATTTGTACCTTTTAAGTTTTTTTACAAAATTAAGCTTTCTAATCAAAGAAGCCTTTCGCTCGTATACCATTACCTCGTCGATATCTCTACTTTCGAGAACCAATTCCTTAGTATAGGTAGTGGTTAAAAATCCAAGGAAGCTTTTTGGAAAATTCTCCCTTAACGCTCTTACAGTTGGCATAGAAAGTATCACATCTCCAATCCTATCTGTTCTAATTACTAGTATCTTCTTAACTTTATCCTTAGAAAATTCTTCCTTTGATGAAATTAATCCTATCGTTCTTGCTAACCAAAATATAAACTCACCTAAAAGATCTATAGCAATAAAGTAACCATTCTTTAAGACTCGTACTATCTTTTTAGTAAATCTGTTCTTTATGCGACGTCCTATTTTTGCAATAAACACTCTATTATACTTTCTAACTTAGTCACATTATTTTCTATATCAAAAAATTCCCTTACTCTTCTATAACCAGCTTCGCCCATTTCCTTTCTCTTTCCTTCATCCTTTAATAATTCTGTGATTGCTCTCGTTAACCCATCCAAATCATTAGGCCTCACCAGTATTCCTGTATCTTCTGTAATTAACTCAGGAATTCCTCCTACTTCTACTGCTACCACTGGTTTACTAAAGGCCATCGCTTCTAAAATACACATTGGAAATGTTTCTAAATGACTAGGGAGAACAAATATATCTATATTTTTTAGAATATCGGGTATATCCTCTCTTCTCCCCGTAAAAATAACTTCACCCTGTACGCCTAAATCCTCTGCTAATTTTAATAAAGTATCCTTGTAGTCAAAATTTTCTGTATCTATTCTTGGTATATCTCCTACGAATAAAAATTTTACTTTTCCCTGAAATTCCTGTTTTATATTGGGTATAACTTTAATAAGTACATCCAAATTCTTCCATTTAACAATTCGACCAATATAACAGACAATGTAAGTATCTTCCCCTAAACCTAATTCTTCTCTCAGGTTTACTCCTTTACTTCTTCTTTCTAACTCTTCTATATCTATCCCATTATACACTACTTCAATATACTCTGATTTCACTTCATATCCGATAAGGAAATTTTTTGAAAAATTACTTACCGTCACTATGTGCTTCGCTTTCCTTACACACCATCTATCCACTAAGGACAGAGGATGGATAGTATGAATATGTAAAACGTAAGGGACGTTCAAAATAGAAGTGGAAAGCGTAGTAAGCAAATGAACACCTAAAGAGTTAACAATATCAAATTTCTCTTCTTTTAAAAAAGACATCATGTGAAAAAGATTCTTTAGAAAAGTAAGAATCTTCCTTATTCTTGTTTCTGGCAAAAGATAATAAGGGATATTTATCTCATCCAATCTCTTTGAAAGTTTACCTTTACCAAAAAGAAGGGCAAAAGGCAAAATTCTTCGTCTATCTACTCTCTCTAAAAACTTAAGCCAGACTTGTTCTCCTCCGTATATTTGAGAAATAGGGAAAACAAATAAAGATTTAATGGGTTTTTTCATAGAAATATTTTCCTGCTAAACAAAATACCTGCCAATAAGCTTTCATTCTTTTCTTGAAATAATCTTTCCCCAAAAGAGATAGAAAAGAAAAGAAACTCATACGGAGAAGCATATTTGCTTGAATAAGTGCAGCACAAACTTTTGATTGAAATTTTCCGTAATGTTTCTCAAAAAAGTAGAGTTCACTTTCGAAAATTTTAGGATAGAGAAAATTACTAAATTGCCTCACTCCTTTACTCATATGATGAATAACTGAAACGAAAGGAAGATAATATATTTTCCAACCAATATTTTTTGCTCGTAAGCAGAAATCTGTATCGTCATAATAGATAAAGAAATTCTCATCCATCCCACCGATCTGCTGTACAACTTCTTTCCGAACCAAAAGACACATTCCCCCTAACCATGTAAATTCCTCAGGTCGATTATACCTTCTTCTTAGATATAAATCTCCAATTTTACTCCGATAAAATCTATATCTCAAATCAGCAAAAAAGAAAATTTTATTGACAAGGACACTCCAAAGAGTGGGTACAAACTTATTGCAAGAATGTTGCTGTCTACCGTTAGGGAAAAATATCTTTGGTCCTAGAATCCCTATCTTGGGATTCTCCTTCATAAATTTAATCATCTCCTTGACTGTACCTGGTAAAATTTCGATATCGCTATCAAGAATCAAAATATAATTACCTCTCGCTTCTCTAAAAATTTGATTTTTTGCAATAGTTGCGCCTTTATTCTCCTTATTGATGATGAGTTTAACAAAACTAAATTCATTCTTTACCATTTCTACACTGCCATCTTTAGAGTTATTATCTGCTACTATAACCTCATAATCTATTCCTTTAATGTTCTCCTTAATTGATTTTAAACAGAGTCTAAGCGGCTCTCTTGTATTAAAATTAACAATACTTATAGAAAGGTCCTTCATTTTACCTCCAAAACCTTATCTACAACCTCCTTTCCTTGCATAACACAATGATCCATATTGCCAATCTCATACCTCCATGCTCCAAAGCGACCTCGAGAATAAATATTTATCTGCTCTAAATAAGAGTGAATATCTCTCAATGTCTTATCTCTGTTAAGCGTGGGAATAGGATAGGCATACTCAGCATCGATAAGATTTATAGAGACAATAGAATCTCTATCCTCCTCACTCAACATCTTAACATTAATCAATCCTTGAATTGTCTCATCAATAATTTTATCCTTATTAACCGGTTTATACTTAGAGTAAGCAATCTCACATATTAAGGAATAATAATCCCCTTGAGGAGTATTATAAGGAGAGTAATTAGAAAAATAAGTTACACGATAGAAAGGGCAGTTATTCTCAGGAAAATATATCCAGCACTTATCACTAGGACATGGTTTTTTTATACCTACTCCTATAACAATTACACTATTATGTTTTAGCTCGTTTATCAGAGAAAAAAATTGTACTAAATCCGTTCTTCTTATAAACTCATCTAAAGGTGTAGTATTAATAAGGATATCGTAATTTCTCCTATCTCCATCAGAAAAAACAACTTCCTTATGTGTTGTATCAATCTTTATTACTTCTTTTTTAATAAAAAGGTGATCTTTAATGTAAGGGATAAATCTTCTAAAAATCTCTCCTGTCCCACCAGAGGAAGGAAATTTAAACCACTTATTTGGTCCCCATCCAGTATCATCGTATTGAAAAATAACATTTCTTAAAATTTTTTTAATATCTATAATACTTATTCTCTCTGCAATCCAATTGTAAGACATCTTCTCCAAAGGATGACTCCAAATTTTGTAATTATGAGGAAGCATAAAATATTTAGCAATACCATAGCCAAATTTAGAAAAGATCCATTCTTTAAAATTCTTAGGGTTACTTTTTTTAACCTTTTCTTTTAGCAATCCTAAGAGACAATGAAAAATTTTATCTCTAGGTAAATAGCGAATATTATTCTGAAAAGGGTAGGGCACCCATCTATTCATTATCCAGATAAAAGCTTTACGCTTATGTTCTATATAATTCTTACCTAAAATATTATCCAAAAGTCGATCAAAGTACTCATAATGAGAAAAAAGGACATGTCCCCCTATATCCCAAGTAAAGCCTTTACTATCTTTAAAACTTGCAGATAATCCTCCTACATAATCATTCCTTTCAAAAATTTGCCAATTTTTATATCCTAATTCTTTAAGATGGTAGGCTGCGCCTAGCCCTGTCGGTCCTGCACCGATGATTAGAATTTTATTCTCCATAAGTATTTTTTCTATTTATAACCAATTAAAGTTAGAGAATATCCTAAGTAATCATCAAGTATAGTTGGTATTTCTTTCTTAGTCTTTTCTTTTTTAAAAAATTTCTCATACCCAATCTCTTAGCAAAGAAATACAATGTATTTTTTTATCAAGAACTCATCAAAAGCATTAATAAAACAACTGCTCACTATCTCACAAGATTTATATCCAGCTAGATAAGCATTCTTTTTTAATTCAGCATGGGTAAAGGGAATCTCTAAAAGAGGAAATTTATTAAATAATTTTAAAAATAGATGAGCAATTCTATAAGGAAAACAGAATGCATTAGGGACACTTATAAAAGATATGCCCTTTTCTTTTAACAAAATAAAGTGAAAATTAAAAATTTGTTGTCGTTGAGGGTGTTTAAAATGTTCAGCTAGCCCAAAAGACATAGAAATATCAAAACTATTCATTAAATATTTAGGAAGGTCAAAAACATCAGCTTTTATAAAACGTGCTTTACAATTAAAATGAGAGAATAGTAATCTTGCTTTATCTAAAGCAACCTCACTATAATCTAAAATTGTTATATTAGCACCCTTCAACCCCATCAATAGAGCATTCTCTCCACGACCCACTCTGATTTCTATAACATCTAATACTTTAAAAGAACGGTAATTCTTGAGAATTCTCTTTTCAATCTTTCTCCAGCGGAGAGAAGAAATCTCATGGTAAAGGATAATCTTATCTTCATGGAAATCGCTCCTTACCCTTTTCCAAACTTCATCCCATAATTCACTATCGTTTTTTATATTTACTTCCCTCACTTACTTACACGTATTTATTTAGAAGACTAGAATTATCTCTTTATTAAGGAAAGGAAAAATCTAGCATAATTTTTCCAGTTAGTCTTACTATATTTAAATGATAGTCTGAAACACTCTCTAGCCTTTTTTTTATATCCTTCCTTAATTAACTCATAAGCAACCCAACTTAAATTTTGCGATAATTCTTCTCTCATACCCTCTGATAAGTATAACTCCTGAAACTTAATAAAATACTGATAATATCCATAAACTACTTTTTTAGGGGAAGCACTGATAGAAATTTTTTTATCTCTATACATTCGAGCAAGATATTCGGGCACCACCTCTATTTCATACTTGGTAGCAATTCGTGTCCACATCTCTCGGTCTTGGCAACTCGCAAAGCTTTCATCAAATAATCCTACTTCATCAAAGCACTTTTTCTTTACAACTACTGTTGAAGAAGGTATAAAATTACCTCTTAGGATATTCTGTAGGACCCTACCCTTTACTACAAAATTTAGTTTTCTAAATAATTCACCCTTCTCATCTATCATCTCTGCCCAGCTATAAACTAAACCAACTTTATCTGGTGCTCTCTGAAATATATCTATCTGTTTCTTCAACTTCTCCGGTAGCCATTCGTCATCTGAGTCTAAAAAAGCAATATATTCTCCTTTTGAGTTTTTTACTCCCGTATTCCTTGTCGCATTCCCTCCCATATTTATTTGATGCTTAATATATCTAATTCTGGCGTCATTAAAATCATTAACTACCTCTTCGGTATTATCGACTGAATGATCATCAACTACGAGAATTTCAAAATCTTGAAACGTCTGATCCAAAACACTCTCAATTGCTCTCCCAACTAGATGCGCTCGATTATAGGTAGGAATAATGACACTAACGGTTGGCATATCTCACTATAATCATTTACTTCATTTCTTCAGTATAAAGAATCTATGATAAGGATGTTCAAAGACTCTATAAGTTCTTTTAATAATAAATCCTGCCTCTTGTATATCTTTGGTAATCTTTCCCAAGGGAAAATTTTTCATACCGATTTCCCAGTAGTGATCTGGACTAAAATTATAACTAGGTTTTTTAATCCTTGGTAAAGGGATAAGTTTTTTTATCTCTTTAATTTTCGGAATTTTAATAATGAGCGGGTAAACTCTATTTATATCAGGTAAAGATAAAATTGCGAATTTCTTCGATACTCGAAATATCTCTAAAAGAGCCAATTTGAAATCGGCGTAGGATAAATGTTCTAAAATCTCATAACAGGCTACTACATCGAACACATTACTCTTAAAAGGAATGCTTACAACGTTTCCTACTACATCTGGCTTTAAATTTTTTTCGATATCTAAGGCTGTAATATCTATGCCTATTTTTTTAAGATAATCGGAGACAAATCTATTCCCAATTCCAATCTCAAGAACACTCTTAGGATTCAAGTTAACTATTTCATGAATCTGATGCCAGTAACTACAAAAACGCTCCTTGGAATTATAAGACTTATCAAAGTAAGGAAAAAACTTCTTTGTTGGATCCTCCATACTTTATACCTTTTATATCTTACCTTTTTTTATTATTCCTTGAAAACTTTCTTTTATAACTACATTCATCCCATAATCAAAAATCATATTAGATAACCCTATTCCAACAAAATATATCAAGATACCAACGAAAGCAAGAAAGACAATCTGCATCATATTAACTTCTATAAAGCTCTTTAGAGTTAGTATCAGTAATGACATTATAACTACATTTACAAAAGGAATGCTTATTTTCTTGGCTAACTCTTTTTTACTACATTTTATAATTTTTACACAATCGAACATAAAACCCATATTTGAGAAAAGAATACTCACGAATACTGCAATTGATGTACCTAAAATACCTAACTTTACACTAAGAGGGTATATAAAAGTAATAATTATCAATAAACGAACTACCTGCCATTTTGTATCTATTTTTGGCTTACCTATAGCATAAAATAAAACGCCTGTTGTTGCTGCTATTGACCTTACTAAACCCGCAAGTGCTAACACTTGCATTGCAGAAATCATAGGAATCCATTTTTCTCCCAGAAATACTCTTGTAAAATCTGGAGCTAATATAAATATTAACCCCGCTATAGGAAAAGATAAAAAGGTAGTAACAAGTAAAACTTTTAAGTATGTTCTTCTTAGCTCTAAAATATTATTTTGCAATTTTGAATATGTAGGGAAAGCCACTTGTGAGATAACATGAGTAATCTCCGTTGCTGGCAGATTCGATATTCTATAAGCCATCTGATAAAATCCTAACATAGTAACCCCCAGCAGTTTTCCTACAAAAGCATCATCTCCTTGTGTAATCAGAAAAATCAATACACTCGAACCTAAAATCCACTTTCCAAAGTTAAAAAGCTCACCTAACTTTTCAAGCTCCAATCTAAACCGTGGTCTCCAAGAACTTATCCAATAACTCACAATAAATCTTGTGAATTCTCCAGCCAATAATCCAAAAACAAGTGCCCATACACTTTTAAGTATAAATGCAGCGGAAATAGACACGATAAAATCAACCAAAGTTCCACTAAATTGATATATAAATTGTTTGTTGAACTCTAACTCTTTTTGAAAATGAACAACCCCAATATTGCTAAACGCCCGTAGAAGAAAAGAAAATCCAATTACTTGAATAATAACTTTCGCTCCGTATACCTTAAAAAACAACTCCACGTAAGGTGCAACTAGATAAAGAATAATGAATAAAATAAAGCCTCTTAAAACCAAAACTGTCCAGGCAATATCAAGATAAGGGGTTATTTCCTCCTTTTTCTGTATTAAAGCAGCCTGAAAACCAGTCTGAGAAAAAGTTTCTAGAACTGCAACCATTAATAGTGCTATTCCTATTAGACCAAAATCATAAGGAGCAAGAATACGAGCAAGGATTATGAGTCGGCCTAATCTAAAAAGTTGCTGAGATATTCTAAGAGCAAATACCCAAAATCCTCCATGGACTGCTCGTTGAAGCAAAAAAGGTTCTGATAATGTTAACTCTTTATTCTCCAAATCCATTATTCCATTAGGAGTTATTATTGTTTAAATGTTCTGTTGCCAGAGTATCTCTACACTTATGTGTTATTTCTTCCCTATCAGAGAATTATGTATTTTAGATTATACTCAAACTGAAGTTCCCTTAACACTGGGTAGCATTAATATTACTCCGGTTAAAAACCAGAAAGGCTCCATAATACGCACAATAATAAAAGTTGCTGCGGCAAAGGAATGAAAAAGTAGTCCTACAAAGCCACTTAAAAATCCTAAAGTTAATCCCTTAAACCATTCATCTTCCACCGCTCTAAAGATGGATAAACTATATCTAAAGATATAGATTAATAGCCACATAAATATTGAAAAACCCAAAATTCCCGTCTCTCCTAACACACGAGGATACTGAGCATCTACTAAACCTAAACCAGTAACTCCCCGACCTAGAAGAGGTCTCCTTTTCCACTCTCTAAAAACCCTCTTCCAAGTTTCAATACGAGCATATGCCGATTCCTCAAGAGGAACAGGTCTTCCATAAAGAGAAACTCGAGGTCTGCGAGGAGTAAACGTATATCCTATTCGCTCAATAACCTTCTCTGGCAAGATAAAAGGAAAGGTACACATACCCAACAGAAGTATCCCTATAAGTAAAAGTTTTTTCTTTTTAGTTAATATAGTAAGAACAAGGTATGTAATTATAAATGCTAGGTAACTTCCTCGAGAAAGAGTTTGGAGAAGGGTTATAAATATAAGACACGCTAAAATTCCACAAAAAATCCGCCACCCTCTTAAAGAACTGTATAAGAAAATGCCTGTTGAGATTGCAAATAACAAGACCAAATACCCTCCCAATGTATTAGGTTCACCTTTCGGCCCTTCAAACGGAGCAGTAGCTCTTCCTCCCATTTTCTCAATAGTTACTAATGCATAGGTACAAGTTATAGCACAAGTGATCAGAAAGACTACGAGAAAAACTTTTATCTGCCTTTCATCTCGGATGTTGTTAGTCACTAAAAAATAAAGCATAAAGTATTCAACATACTTTAGGATATAAAAAAAGCTTTTTAGGGGATGGACCCCACCAGTTAATATACCTATGATGGTTGAAATAATACAAATAAGGATATAAGTAACTATTAATCCGTTAATTGGAGTCCTTCTAAAAAGTCCCAACTCTTTATTTATTGCCATCTTAGCTAACCAAGTAAAAAATACTACAATTAGCAAAATATCATCGATACGCACAACTACTGCCCTTGCTGGAACCTCTGCTAACTTAAGTTCTGGCGATAAAAGCATAGAGAAAATTAAGATAATCAAGGCCAAATCTGTACTCAGGAAGGTAATTAAAACTAAACCTAGTGCCAAGATAGTCACAGATAAAATAAGGAAAGGGAGTTTTAGAAAAACTATTCCTACTATAAGCAAACTCAAAAGTATACCTATAAGAATAATTTCAATTTGTCCTTTTCTTACCTTCATAGATAAACAAACGAGGGGTCAAAACCCCTCATCTTTAGAAGACTAATTTTACCGGTTACGATTAACTCTTCTCTAATTCGGAACCTTCCTCTCGTCCGTAATACCGATATTTATAATAGTAGGGATAGGTATAAAGACTTTCTGTCTGTGGTCTTATATGATTAAGTACAATCCCTTCTATATGAGTTCCCACTGTCTCTAGTTGGGTCTTTGCACGTACCAACGCACTTTTAGAAGTTCTACCGATTTCATAACATACCACTACTGTATCTACTTTAGGGGCTAATATACTTGTGTCTGCTACTGCTAAAACTGGAGGGGAGTCAAATAGAATTACATCGAACTTTTCCCTAACTTCTCTTATCAACTCATCCATCATTACTGAACTCAATAGAACTGTAGGGTTAGAAGGAATGGAACCACATGGCAATATCCATACATTCCTCATAGAGGGAGCAGTCACCACCTTCTCAAATTTCATATCTCCTAATAAGATATCAGAAACTCCCTTAATTGCCTCTTCTAATTTTACTTTCCCCGTAAGAACATCAACTATTCCAGGTTTTTTAGAAATCCCAAAGGTCTTAGCTAAAACTGGCCTTCTTAAATCGGAAGCAAACAAAAGAGTCTTTCTACCTTCTTCAGAGAAGGCTAAACCTAAGTTTATTAAAAGGGCAGATTTTCCTTCTTGAGGATTAGCACTAGTAATAAGAATTGTTTTCTTAGAAGAATCCAATTTTAAATTTGTCCGTATACTTTTATAGCTTTCTGCTGCTGAGGAAGTAGGTTTATAACAAACAATTAATCTTACGTACCTTTCTGTAGATTCATCTATCTTGGGAGGAAAGATTGTATCTCTAATTTTTTTAAAGAAACTTCTCTTTATTTCAACTTCTCTGATTATAGAAGGAACAACTCCTAAAACAGGCAAACCCACAATACTTTCCACATCTTCAATTGTCCCAATAGATGTATCTAAATTTTCAGCAATAAAAGCTAAAATTATCCCTACCACTAACCCTAACACTCCTCCTACAAAAACCCCTAACTTTCCTGAGGAAGATATGGGAGTTTTAGGAAGAACAGCTGGATCTACAACACTTACATCGGGAACCTTTTCTGCCTCGGTAATTCTTGCTTCTTCTAATTTTTCTCTCAACATCGCATATAATTTTTTATTTACTTCTACTTCCCTCTTAAGACGTGCGTACTCTAACGCTTTAGCAGAAAATTTCTTTGATTGCTCTCTCAACTCTCTTATCTGTTCCTTTATTTGAATTACTTTTGGATGTTTTTCTGTATATTTTTGAAGAAGAGAAGCTAACTGGAACTCAAGATCGTTTAGTTTTTTCTGAACCTCCTCAGCAATCTGAATATTTTCCTCCTCCTCACTAAATTTTTTTATCTTCTCTTCCGCTCTATGGAGTCTCTCTTTAAGCGTAGTTAACTGTTCCTCAATAAATAGCCTTACTGTTCTTGCCTGCTTATTCTTTTCATAAAGATTCTCTTCAATGTAAACACCAGCTACTGTATTTGCTAATTTCATTGCCTCTTCGGGATCATGAGAGATAGCAGTGATCTTGATAATGTTAGTTTTTCCAACCCTTTCGGTAGAGATTTGAGACTGAAGCCTTCCTACTATCTCATAAATTTTAGAAACAGGATCTTCCTCCTTTACTAAACCTAGTTTTAAAGCTACCTTCTTTAGGACAGGAAAACCTTTTATAATTTTAACTTGTGTCTCCATTATATCTCCAGGAGTATAAACAATCCATTCAGTAAGGAGACCAGCTATTGTCTTTCTTTCCTCAATCTTTACAGTCGTGGTAGCTTCGTAAATGGGAAGTTGTCCTGAGGTGTAAAACAGAGAAAAACCAATAAAGACGATAAAAGAGGAAATTATAATAAACTTTCTCTTGCGAATTATTCTTAGATAATCTCTTAAAGATAATTCGCGATGATTCATTTCTTTTAAAATTATATCATATCTAGGAAAAAGTAAAACCCTTATATAATTTAAAATTTATCACTATAGACTTTTATATTAGCTTCCTCCTTCAGAGAATTTAGCCATTCTTTAAATCTTTGATATTTTTTGATCCTCTTAAGCTTATCAAAATAGTATTTTTTTCGCTTGCTAAAATCAGAAGGATTAGCTTTACGAACACGAAGAATTTTAAATACTCCATATCCTTTATAAATAGGGGCGGGAGGGTAAATATCTCCAACCTTTCTTTCTATCATCCTGTAAGCATCTTCTCTTTTGAATCCCCACATATGAATTAGAAAATCTAAAGCTACGAAACCCGGCCTTTTAAATCTATCAGGCTTTTTTCTTTTTCTATCTTCCCAAGGAGTAGCTTCTCTCTTAAATCGTTTATAAAATACCTCAGCATCTTGGAAAGTAGGAAATATCAATACTGCATTTTGAGGAAAGCCAAATTCTTTAGAGAACCTTTGATAAGCTCTCTCGATATCTCTTTTCTCTCTGAGAAAATATGTATATCTCTCCTCACTAATAGGAGGAGCTTCTTTTCTATAGATTAACTGCCTCAATTTATCAATCTTTGCAAAGTGAATAATAAATTTCTTGAATTCCTCTTGAGATAAACCTAAATTACCTTTAAGCCACGTTTTAAATTTTCTCTCATCTTTCTTCCAGTTAAATCTAACCTCCCTTCCTCTCAAATACCTATAAATATTTTTTTCTATTTCTTCTTTAGTTACCTCTACTTTTCTTTTAAATGCTTCATAGGAAAGGAGAAGATCTTCCCAAATAAGTTTCTCTAACGCTCCTTCTTCCTGAGGTTTTGAAACTTCCTTATAAAACTTTTCTGCCTCTTTTAATTCATCAAACTGTACTAACTCTACAGAAAGAGTATTACACTCATCGAGAAATTTCTGGTAGGCTTCCTCCTCGGTAACTTCAGGTTCAATACTCTCTATTACTTGTTGCTGGAGCTTCTCTAGCTTTATTAGATGTTCTATCTGATTTCTAAATACCTGAGGAGATACGCCCAATTTATTTTTTGTCCACTCTTCAAACTTTTCTTTTTCTTTCCGCCAATCGAAATTTACCTTCTCTGCTTTTAGTATCTTATCTATATGCTCATCTATCTCCTTGCTACTAGCTTCTATCCCCCGACGATAAGCCTCATAAGAAAGAATAAGTTCCTGCCAGACCAAATCTTCCAATTCCTCCTCATCTTTAGGTGTAGGACGCCACTTGGCATTGAAAGTTAAAACTACTCTTTTAGCAAAGTAGTAATTTCCAATAGGTACTGGTACACCAAAAATCTCTCCTACAATTTGGAACCTTTTTTCTTCTTGGGGAAAGCAAGGAGAACTTAGTAGAAAGACTACTACAGATATAGAGATTAGTAATAAGGAAAGGTGTAAAACTCTTTTTTTCATCTTTTTACTCTCTAAAATTTTAACACAACTTTCTTACCGTTGACAAGATATAAGGTCTCTGGTATGGTTTTAGAAAATGATTGAAGTAGAGGGGCTAAGCAAGTCTTTTCTTATAAAGAGAGATATCTTCCATTTTTTTCTTCTCCCACGCAGGATCTATGCTCTAAATTCAGTACATCTTAAAGTAAATAGAGGGGAGGCGCTTGCTCTATTAGGTCCTAACGGTGCAGGTAAAACTACTCTTCTAAAAATAATTTGTGGATTAATTCTTCCTGAAAGAGGAATGATAAAGGTTAAAGGGGGGGTTGCTTATTTTTCTGGGGAAACTTATGGATTTTATCCTCAACTTACTGCAAAGCAGAATTTGGAATTCTTTGCTACAATTTATAATCTTTCTTCCCATCAAATTAGAGAGAGAATAAAGAATTATTCACAAATTTTAGAAGTAGAGGACTTAGACAAACCTTTCTGGCAATATTCTACAGGAACCAAACATCGCCTTTCCCTTTTAAGAACTCTTATTCTGGAAAAGGAAATAATTATAATGGATGAGCCTACCAAAAGTTTGGATCCCTTAACGGCTAAAGAATTTAGAAAGCTTATGCAGAGATTAGCGAAAGAGTTCAAAAAAACAATCCTCTTTGCTACCCATTTTTTGGAAGAAGCAGAAACTGTCGCTGACAGAATTGCTATTATGAATAGGGGAGAAATTCTCCTAATTAAAAATATAAAGGAGATTCAAACTTCTTTAAAAGACTTATATGGAGAAATAATAAAGAATGATATTTCTTAGGAAGCTACTTGCTTTTTTAAAGAGAGATTTTCTTATTAATTCAAGCTACCGTTTGTCTTTCCTCTTAGATTTTATCTCTATTTTTGCCTCGGTTGCTACTTTCTTTTTCGTCTCCAAGCTATTTGGAGAGGGAGCTTCTAAATACTTAGAAGAATTTGGAGGGGACTACTTTTCCTTTGTCTTAATTGGACTTGCCTTCAGTGGATATCTCTCCGCTGCCCTAAATAGTTTCAGCCAAGTCATCCACTATGAACAGTCCGAAGGAACATTAGAAATCCTTCTTATGTCTCCTACTAGTATTGGTACTATTTTACTTTTAGGAGCGGTATGGAACTTTTTCTTTGTATCTTTAAGGGTAATGGTGTATCTTTTTTTAGGGTGGCTTATTTTTGGATTCAATCTAAGTAAGATAAATCTCATCTCCTCCCTAGTAATTTTACTCTTAACCATTCTCTCTTTCAGTGCCTTAGGAGTTCTATCAGCAAGCTTCATTCTTGTGTTTAAGAGAGGAAACCCTATTAATTGGGTATTAAATGGGATTTCAAGATTTTTAGGAGGAGTTTACTTTCCTATTAAGGTATTACCGCAAGTGTTACAAAAAATTTCCTACCTTCTACCTATAACCTATGCTTTAAGAGGTATGAGGAAGAGTATAGCTATGGGGGCTTCTCTAAAAGAAGTAAAAGTTGAAATAGCCTGCCTCACTCTCTTCTTTCTTATCCTCCTTCCCATAGCTCTCCTTTCCTTTAAATTAGCTCTAAGGCAAGCTAAAAAACACGGCAGTCTCCTTTACTCCTAAAAAGAAAAACAATTGATAACATCTTAGAAGAATTTAAGAAAAGGTTTAATAAGACGAAAAAAATAATGAGCTCTGGTTACTTCCTTTGGAGAAATGGAGAAACTATGAGCTACTACACAGGGAGGAGGGAAAATGGTATTTATAAGGAACTTTATCTTCTTTTTAAATCCCTTTTGAAGAAGAAGGTATATAAAATAAGAAGTAAAAGAAGAAGGAGGAAGTTTTTTGAGATAAGATTTAGATGGTTTCAATCTTTCTAAGTAAGGAACCTTTTCTTCCTTTTTTTGAGATATAAAAGATAAAACATAATAGAGAATAAATGAAAGCTTAAAACGTTCTGCCTCTTCTATAACAAAATTCCAGTCAATACTATAAGAATTTAACAAGCCGAGAATATCTACCAGAAGAATCAGCCTGTCAAAAGAGTGATTAAAAAGATGATAGCAAAGGTAAATTAAAAGATGCTCATTGGACAAAGTTAGAGTATCTAAAGTATCAATCTTTATAGGTTTGGCGTATTCAAAGATTCTTTCTATACTAATTTTTTCTATTAAAAAGTTTAAAGGCCAAGTTGAATTTATAAGATGCCAGTGAAGATGGACTCGTATATTACCTTTATACATTAAAGTATTAAGGGAAGAAGATATTTTCAAAAGATCTTCATAGTATTTCGGAGTTGGGTATCCTAGAGAATTTAAAATTCTATTTGCTTTCTTGACATTTTTTCTCCTTATTAGAATATCAACATCTGTCATCTCTCTCAAAGCAATATTCCTATAAATTTTCTCTGCCAAGAAAACTCCTTTAAGAATAATTGATTCTATACCTTCTTTTTTAAAAGATTCTAATACCTTTTTTGTTTCACTAATCATAATAATATTCCTTAGAGAATTTTTATAATAGGCTTCCTCTAAGGTTTTTAAGGTCTTAAAAGGCAAATATTTTTGTAACTCGAATTTCTTTAAGCAATAATAAATCAAAGAAGAAACCCCCTCTTTACGGGATTTCCTTAATACATAATCCCAATCTAAATTATTCTTTATTACTTCCTCTATCTCTCCACTTTTCTCCTTATTCCAGATAGAACAGCTCAATACAGTAATAAAGTTATCCCCTCCCCTCATAATATTTTTAATTTGCTTTAGTAAACCCCGGCCACCCCGATATAACAATCGCATATTGCTTTGAAATTATGCTTGGAGGTATTTGGATAGACATTTATCCACCCCGATGTAATGTCACAGGTAACTTTCTGTGGCTCGGGGTAAACTTTAGCAGTTTGGCACCAAAACTATGTCCCCACCTAATAATAGGTAAAAGTTTGGTATATACAATATTCAACAGCCTTAAAAATCCCCTATCTATTCTAAACATCCTATTTGCCTTTCTAATAACTACAACTTTACCTAATACTTTCTCTGAAG
The DNA here is from genome assembly GCA_964536865.1 of uncultured Planctomycetia bacterium. Classification (GTDB taxonomy): domain Bacteria; phylum Omnitrophota; class Gorgyraeia; order Duberdicusellales; family 4484-171; genus B7-G16. The sequence goes on along the minus strand of CAZHYN010000001.1, from coordinate 74,524 downwards.
GAACAAACTCTCTTAAGGAAGGTGGCAGAAAGTCTCCTCTAGTTGCTAGGATAGTTTCATTATTCTTCTTGATTTTTTTTACTACTCGATGGATTACAATTTTTCCTTCGTAATTGGCGTAAAGGATAATATCCGCATAGTTTATTTTGGAGATATTCTTTGGCTCTATTTCCACGGTATCACCGCTTTTGATAAAAGGGTACATACTTGCCCCCCTTACCTGAAAGCGAAGAGAAAACCCTTTCTCTAATATATCCTTACTTAACTTTAAAAATTCAGAATTTTGGCACTTCACACCTTACGTTTGATAAGATCCAAAACACTCCTGTTAGGTAGGAAATTTAGCTCATAAGAAGGAACTTTTGCTAAATCAGAACAAAAACTTAAGATAAACTTCATACCTTTCTTATCCCAAAAAGGAGGGAAAGAACAGACAACTAACTGAGAAATTATTTCACTTAACTTCATCTTTTTAAGCGAATTTTTCTTGCCGTGCTTAAGAAAAAATATCTTCTTTAGAACTACTTTCTGAGGAGAACATAATTTTGCATCTCCGTGCCAGGGAGTACCATATATCCAGAAATTGGAGCCTTTCTTGCGGACAACAATTCTATCGTCACTTAAAATGGCGACTTCTTTCTCTTCCTTCCAAAGATTGGCAATGGTGCTTTTTCCTCTTCCCGAAGTTCCTAAAAAAAGTAGCCCCTCTCCTTTGTATTTAATTCCGCATCCATGAAGAAGTATTCCTCTATTTCTTGAGAGAAGATGCACTACTAAAACCTCATCTAAGGGGTACTCTAAAGGATTCACAATAGCTTTTTTAGAAAGAAAGTAATTTGGCTCTCTAAGGTATAAATTCCCTACTTTAAATTGAGAATCAACAACTGCCAAAGCATAAGGATGAGGACCGGTAGCAGGGGAAGTAAGAGAAAAAACTAATCTATTATTTCTATCCTTAAAAAGAGTCCAGTTTCCTCCCGAATTAAACACAACTCTCTTTACATTCAGATGGGGAAGAAAACCGCAGTGAACCTTAAGAGCTAAATCGAACCTTTTTCTCCTAGTAAGAAAAGAATGCATTGCTTTACTAACTTGAGGTATCCAACCTTTACCATCTACAAAAGAAAGAGAAATAGCCACTCCCCCTATTTCTACCTTTAGCATCCTTACTAAATAAAGTTAACTTATTACAACTAACTTACCGCGGTTTGACAAAAGTTATCTCTGTTACCACAATTATTCCGCCCAACTGTTCTCCCACTGGGATCAGCTGTAGTTTTACAACCAAGAAGGACTGCTTCTTGAGGCACTAAATTAACTTCTTTTATCTGAGGTTTAGAGTAGAATTTTTTTTCTCTCTTTTTCATCTTTCTCCCCCTCCTTTCTTTCTCTGCCAAAACCAAACACTTTGGCTCTTAGATGAGCTATCTGACAAAGATAATCTACCACTTCCTGAGGGTTACCTGCTTCAAGCTGTGACCACCCAGGACAACGATCGCATAAGTCTCTTAACTGGCACTGATTGCATTCGTATCTATTATCTTTTTTAAGACTGAGTATTTTTTCAGGGATAAAAGTTTCCCATCCTTCCTTAAATGTGCCCTTTAAAAGATTGTAGGTATGGAACCTTTCAATAATACAAATACTTAAATTTCCATAGGGATCTATGTGGAAAGAAGTTCTTCCTGCACTACAACTGTAAAGCCATTCTGAGTTTATAGGCGAAGGAAATTTTTTACAGAACTCCTCCCATGCTTCTTTTCTTTTTTTATCCATTAAATCAAGCTCAATAACTTCTTGTGGCGAAATTCTCAACTTGCAAGGTTCTTTAGAGCCATCTAATTTAGGGTTAATAAGAGGGTCAAATCTAAACTCTACTCCCAAATTTTCGGCAAATCTCTTTATCTTGAAAAGCTCGTGTTTATTTAAATTCATCACCACTGTTTTTAACCTAAGAGGAATTTTTCTTTCTAAAAGAAGATGAATACCTTCTATACATCGGTTAAATGAACCAGGAATACGAGTAATTTTCTCATAAGTAGATTTAGTTATTCCATACAAAGTAACCTCCACCGCAAAAGGAGGATAATCTTTTAAACAATCCACAATGGAAGGGGTAAGTAAGGTTGCATTAGTAAAAAGTGTTATAATAAATCCTTTCTTTTTAGCGTAAGTATAAATTTTTAAAAAATCCTCTCTTAAGAGTGGCTCTCCTCCTGTAATAAGCAGCCACAAACACCCCATATCAGCAATCTCGTCAAAAATACGACAGAAATCTTTATAACTTAATTCTTTTTTTTGAGAGTTGTAACTACAGTAACAATGTAGACATCTTAAGTTACAACGCAAAGTAACCTCTATAGATCCATTAAGGGGAATTCGTTTTTCTCCTACTTTCCTGTGAATTGATTCACTAAACTCCCTATAAGAAATCTTAGGTATATAAATACACTCCATATTATGCTACTTAACTTCCTCTACTGCTCCTATTCTTTCTAATTTCTGTACAAATGCTTTTAAATCTTCTTCAACTCGAGGAACATCGACGCTGAACTCCTCCAAAAGAATCTCCTTAATCTTGGCTAATTCTCTCTTTCCATTAATTAACTTCCATATACGTGCACCAACTTCATTCAAGGTATAGATACTCTGTAAATCACCTACTTTATTTCTTATGGGCACTAAAATTACCTCATCAGCAATCTTTCTAAATACCATATTGGGATTCTTTTTATATTTTTTCTGCCAAAAACTCATCACAATCTTTACAGAATCAGGCGATCCTATCCCGATTTACCAGCGTTGAATTTCCTTGGCAGTATAAACTCCTCGGGATATAGGACCCAAAATCTGAGTTAAAAAATAATTTAAATCAGCAATAAACTTTTTTGGAACAAAGACTATATCTTGAGAGTCTAACACAATATCTTCTTTCATCTTTCCTTTTTTAAGAGCGCTGGCTAAATCTACCCGTTTAGGATGGGGGTTTTTGAGCCCTCCTTTTATTACTATTACACTGTTTAAAACTGCGTCCTTAGTAAATCCTCCTGCCAAAGCTACTGCCTCTAAAACAGTTTTTCTCCCTTTTAAAGAGTAAACTCCAGGACTTTTTACTTCTCCGAGAATAATTACCCTTTGACCCCCCATTGCTCTTAGAGAGATAGAAACGTCAGGGAAACGAATATATTCCTTAAGCATTTCAGTCATCTCTTTATCTAACTCAGATATAGTTAACCCAGCTGCTTTTACCTCATCTATAAGAGGGAAAGAAATCATCCCATCGGGGCGTACGATAACCTCCCCAGTCAAATCAGGATTCTCCCACACACTTATATAAAGAACATCGCCCGGGGAGATAATATACTGAGATTCCTCAGAAGGAGAGGGAGGTTTCCCCTCTTTTTGAAATGACCCTTCCTCTTCCAAAGGAACTTCTCTTTTGAGCAACTGTAAGGCTTTCTTAAATTCTCTTTCTGCTTCCTTATAAAGACCATGCTGGTAATAAATCTCCCCTAAGCGATAATGCTCCTTAGCCTCTTCTTGAGGAGTTTTAGAATAGCTGGCATAGGAAAAAAGTAAAATTCCCCCTACACTTAAAAGAAAGATAATCTTTAGTGGTAGTTTTAAAAAAGTTTTTATCCAGAGAAAACTATTCCTGTGAACTTTCATGAAGGATAACTTCTACCTGCTTCTTTAAACTTTCTACTCGCTCCTTCTCCCCCCCTTCCGAAGAACTTACTACTTCTGGTTCTTCAGGTAAAGTTAATTCTTCTCTTAAGGTTGTTTTCTTCTTAACCCTGGGCTTACCTAAAAAAGTAGAAATCGTCCCTAACTTTTCTTGAAGAGCAGAATTTAATTCTACTACTTCAGAAAACCTTCTTAAAACTTCGTCCTGAATACTCTGTGTCTCCTTCAACCTATCTTCTAAATCTACTAATCTAAGTTTTAAATAAGAAATTTCCTGATTTAATCTAGCTATCTCTTTATCTTTACTTTCTATCTCTTGTTCTTTATCAGAGATAATCTTTGCTAAATCTTTCAGTTGCTCTTTTAGTTCTTGATAGAGAGTATTTACTTTTTGAAATTCCTCTTTCTGGAGAGCTAGTCTAGCTCTTAGGAGTCTTGTCTCTGTATCAACTGAAGAGACACCTTTCTTAATTTTCTTCTCTAGACTAACTATCTGCTCTTCTTTTTCCTCTATTTGCTTTTTAAGTTGGCTCACCTGATGCTGTAAATCTTGATTAAGTTTGGACAATTCATCAATTTTTCTCTGTAGCTGTTCTCTCTCTAACCTAAGTTGTCTAACCTCCGCAGAAAGTGTATCTTTTTCTCTATTTACCCTCTCCAAAGAAGCCATTAATTGCTTCACTCTCTTTCTATCTGAAGTATCTTTAGAAAATCCTCTTTTAACTTTAGTAAGTTGAGCTCTTAAGAACTTGGCCTTTCTTTCTAAATCTGAAGCTTTCTCTTTATACCTCTCTAAATCCTTTCTTAAATCCTCTGTTTCCTTGTCTTTCTCCTCTAACGCTTTCTTCAATCTGGTAATTTCTCTTGCTATAACTCTACCTCTTTCTTTCTTGCTAACTTCAAATTTGTCTCTTACCTCCTCCAGTTGAGCAAGTAATTGAGTAATTCGTTTGTTACTAAGCTCTATTCTCTCTTTAAGGGAAAAATTTTCCTTCTCCAAGCGAGTTTTTTCTCTTCTTAAGTTACTTAAATCATCGTTCAGTTTTCTTATAAGGTCCTGCGCTTGAGCAAGGGCGTTCTTTAGACGCTGAGGAAACTTAAGTTCCTCTAATTCTCTCTTTAATTTATCTATCTCCTTCTCCCTACTATTTATTAGCTCTTTTAGGTGTTGAGACTCTCTTTCGGCTTCTTTTAATCTTTGACTAAGCATCTCTCCTTTTTTTTTCTCATTAGAAAACTCTACCCTTAGTTTCACAAAATTATAAAGAGAAAAAAGTATTAATGCTGTTAAAATATATACTGAAAATTTCTTCATAAAAAGGGAAATTTTTAATTTATAGACACTTCCTAATATAAACTGTCGGGTTAGTGCTCAAATCTACCTCTTTAGGCTCATCTAATTTTTCTCCTTTACTATTGTAAATTATTTTGATTACCGGATAACAAGGAAGTTTAGGATTCTGTCGTACTATCTGGGCTATCTCTCTTGTGTTAAGCTCTACATAACTTCCTTTAGGATAAATTCCTATTTTTTCTAAAAAAACATTCATCACTGTATAGCTGAATCTTTCTTTCATCTCTAACATAATTTTAATTGCCTCTGAGGGTTTATAAGCCTCGCGATAGGGACGAGAGTGAGTTAAAGCTTCATAAACATCTACTACTGCCATTATTTGTGCAAACTCATCAATTTCTTCTTTCTTTAAATTTTTAGGATAACCCGAGCCATCCATACGTTCATGTTCTTGACTTATACTCTCTAAGATTTTACTGCTTAACTCTTTAAGATGAGAAAGCATCTGGGCAGTTACAATAGGATGATTTTCTATTTCCTTATACTCTTGGGGAGTTAATTTTCGAGGTTGATCAATTATACTTTGATATTTTTTCATCCCTAAATCATGAAGGAGAGCAGCTATTCCTAGATCTATAAGCTTATCTCGAGAAAGACCTAAGGCTATTCCTATATATAGAGATAGAACACACACGTTAACCATATTCAGAGAAATAAAGTGGTACTCCTGGGGGAGCTTATTAAAGGTGATTTCAACCAACCGTTCGCCCTCTCTAGTTATACAATCTACAATTTTCTCAACTATTTCCTTAACTTCTTTTACATCTTCCGGTAAAATAGGTTGGGAAGAGCTGAAAATTTTATCTGCTAAGACAAGAGATTCCTTATATAGAAGCTTCACATCTATACCACCTAACATTTTTTCTTTCTCGGAAATTTTCTTTGCTTCCTTCTTAGAAGGCAGTTTCTCTTTGGGTGGTTCCTTAGCAAAATGAATGGGGGATGAAGGTTTCTCTTTATCTTTACCGTTTCCAAAAATTTTTGAAAAATCAATCATTTGGTGTCTCCCCCAGATCCTGAGCTATTTGAAGGATAGTATCTTCTTTGATTACTTCCAAACTATCTAAGTACCCTGCTAAAAGAGCTAAGTCACAAATATTATTTATCAAGCGAGGAACTCCTTTACTTAGAGCATAAATCTGCTTACATGCCTTGGAAGAGAAAATCTCTTTAGCTGCACCTGCTTTTTTTAAGCGGAACTCTATATACTTTTTTGTTTCTCCTTCATCCAAAGGAGACAGTTCATATCTTATAGGTATCCTTTGTTTGAAGTGAGGAAACTTCTCTAAATTTTCTTTAAAAGATAATTGGGCCAAAAGGATTAAAGTAAAAAAGATAACCTCTTTCTGCAAATTGAAAAATAGCCTTATTTCTTCAAGTACTTCGTTACTTTCAATACTTTGCATTTCATCTATTATAATGACAGTATGGAAACCTTCCTGGTAATTTTTCTCCAAAGTCTCTTTTATCTTATGAAGATAATCAACCTTAGTCCAACTTTGATCTACTGGAACTACTCCCAGCTGATAGCTGATTTCTTTAACTAGTTCTAAAGGAGTAAGTCGAGGATTGGAGATAGATACAAACCTATAGTTACTATCGGAACACTCTTTCTCTAAGGCCTTGCTCAAAAAAGTCTTGCCTAAACCATATCTGCCCAATAGAAGAAATCCTAACTTTCTCTCTCTTACCGCATAAATCATCCTTGCTAAAGCCTCTCGATGAGTGGAAGAACAATAGAAAAAGTTAGGATCAGCTACATTTTCAAATGGCTTACAGGTTAGGCCCCAATATTCAGTATAAATAAATCACCTCCCTCGTTATTTTAAGGAGCCAAAATTCTTTTAGCTGTACTCTTAAAACTAAAATCTTTATTTTTCTCCTCATCAGGAAAAGTAATTATCCCTCTCATAAACCTCATATCTGGGGTAACCTCTCCTCGCCAGAACACAATCTTTCCATCCTGATTTGTCTGCATAGTTTCCCAGACTAAAGTTCCATCCTGATTAAGATGTAAGGAGTAGTTAGTAGGGGAGAATTTTTTATTTTTTAGATTCTTAGAAAAAACTTTCATATCTTTAAAAATTAAGGTGTCTTTGGTCTTTCTACCTTTTCTACCTATAGGAACAATTTCTATATCCCATTCAGTGTTATTTAATGCTTTTTTCTTCTTTTGTAAAAGCTCCTTCTCTTTCTGAAGACGCTTTGCCTCTAGTTTCTTTTGTCTTTCTTTAGAAAGAGATCTAACTGCTTCTTTTTTGGAGGGGGCAGTTTCTCTGGATACTTGAGGAGGACCAGCACCTTCTTTTTCCTCCCTTGGAACTCTCCCAGAGGAAGCCTCTATATTATCCATAAGAGAAAGAGTAAGTATAATACTAATTAAAATAAAAATAGTTCTTCTCATAAATCCTCCTTTCTTTCACTTAAGAGGGGTCTTTCCTTCCCAAGCCTGCCAAGTGAGAATATATTTTTTTACCCAATCAACATCTTTATCGTTCTTATCTGCCAACCGGAGGTAATGCCTGAAATGTTCTATAGCCTTGGGACGATTTAGGAGATACTCAGCATAAATATAACCAAGATTAAAATGAGCATAAGGGTCGTCAGGATTAAGCTCAATTGCTTTTTCAAATTCAGCAATTGCTCGCTTATACTCCTTATGTTGGGTATAAAAAACTCCTAAGTTATAATGCATCAACGCAGTTTCTTTTATAAGAGCTTTATTTTCTCTAGCAATCTCAGCAAACTTTTTAGGAACCTCAGCTAATTTTTTTTCCAATCTTCTATTCTTAGCTAATGCCTCCTCATACTTTCTCCTTATTTCGTAGAATTGCCTCTTATATACCAAAGTCTCTGCTTTTAAATCGATCTTTTCGTCCTCTAGCTTCTTTATCTTAGCAGTTAATTTCCTTATCTCACCTTTTAACTTTCTTTTTTCGTCCTTTAACTCCTTAATTTTCTTCCTTGTCTCATTAATTATTTTATATTCAACCTCCATCTTTTCAATATAATTTTTTAAAGCCGCGATTTGCTCCAACTGCTGAGTATTTTCTTGGGTAAGCTCCTTAATTTTCTTCTTAAGCTCTTTAATATAGTCTTCCCTTTTTTTAATCTCTAAATCAAACTTCTCTTTCTCTTTGAGTAAATCTTGGAGCTCTTTCTCCAGCTCCCTAACCTTCTTTTTATACTTCAGGAGATTTTTTGCCTGAAATAAAAGATTATCTCTGTCTTTAACTACCTGATCATATGCCTCCTTTAGTTTCCGATATTCCTCCTTTAAAGAAACACTCTTCTCTTGGGTATAAACGTAGGGAAAGTAGAGAAAAGAAATAAAAAGTACCAAAGATAAAGATATCTTATTTAGGTCAACTTTCTCAACCTTTGGGATCTTCTTCATAAGAAACCCTTGCTGGCTTTAATTTAAAAGACTCCTTTTCATCTAAGCGAGGATAAGATTGATAAGGTTTGCACTCAAATTCTATTTTTTGGGGAGAGAAGGAAGCGTAAGGTTGATCCTCTTTATCCAGACGATGCCCAAAATCTCTCTGATATCCAGTAGTAAGCTCATCCCCTTTAATTATATGGGGAGTGACCAAGATAAGAAGTTCTGAGCGAGTTTTGGTTTTATTTTTTGAGGAAAAAAAGGCTCCTATCATAGGAATCTTACTTAACACAGGAACTTCCTTGGAACTTTTCTCCTCCTTCTCTTCTTTTAGGCCCCCAATAATAATGGTGGTGGCATTTTTTACAATTACTGTTGTTTCTGCGGTGGAGGTGGTGATTATGGGAATCTTATTATTGGAGGCAGTAACTAAATAAGAAGCTACACTGCTTATTTCCGGTTTCAACTTTATAGTAACAAAACCCTCTTCATTTATGGTTGGAGTGACGGAAAGTTGAATTCCTGTATCTACAAAGGTAACTTCCTCCGCTACCGTAGTGGTACTTGCTGTCTGAGTAGTGGTATTTGTAATATAGGCTTGTTTTTCTCCAATGTGAATGCGTGCTTCCTGATTGTTTACTACCGCTAGTTTAGGATTAGCTACAATTTTTGTCTCCCCTAAAGTGTTGAGATACTTAAATAGAGCATCAACATCATGCTTTCCTATCACTCCTACATGAAGCTTTTCAACCCCTACTACTTTACCGCTATTAGAATAATTAAAAGCTGTACCACTGAAAGGGTAAGAACCAACGTATCCGGTATCCTGCCAGACCTGCTTTCGTGAACGCCAACTGCCTGTAGTGGTATGACTTACGAAACTAAAAGGGTAGGAACCAATATAAGTAAGACCGTACTTTCTTGCTACATCAAAAAGCCCTTCCCACTCTATTCCTCGGGTTAGCTCTCGAGAGAAGGTAATTTTGACGATTTTTGCATCTATTAACACTTCTTTTGTCTTCTTATCCAGCTCCTCAACTATCTTTTCAACTTCTTCCATCCTCTCTGGCAGGGTTCGTACAACTACTTGACTGGTAGCTTCATCTGCTTGAACAAATCCTATGCCTTTTTTAGTAATTTGCTCCTTAAGCTTATCGGCTATAACTTTAGCATTAGCGTACTTTAAATCAAATACTTTAATCACCGTTTTTTTGCTCTCTATATCTTCTATAGCTTTGCTTATCTCTTCTATATTCTGAGGAGTATCAATTACTACTAAACTACCCGATTCAGAATCCAAAAATATCTTTCCAATCTCACTTTTCATATTCTCACAGAGTTTCATAATCTGCTCTGGTATAGCGTAAGTAAGATGGAATACTTTCACTTTCCTAGTATCAGAAAAACTTTTACCATAGAGGGCTTTATACTCTTCTTCAGTCATCACATTGTAGATACTCCCTTTCTTATCATAGGCTAAATTATTGGAGCGGAGCATAATATCAAAAATATCTTTTATAGGAGCGTTATCTACCTTAAGAGTTACCCTCCCTGAAACTTTTCTGGTAGGAATAATATTTATCCCTCCTTTTATAGCAATATACTTTAATGCTTCTAGAATATCAATATTTTGGAAATTTAGAGAAATTCTTTTAGATAATTTATCATTTTCCTCTCTGGAGGAAAAAGGAAACCCTGGATAGACTATTAAAATCGATAAAATTATAAAAGAGATAATAACTTTTCTCATTTAGCTTTATCCCCCTTAACCACTTCTTGAGAGACAAGATATTCTCTTACCTTGTCAGCGTAGATATCTTGAGGAGCTAACCCTAAGTACTTTCTGAAATGGTCTATTGCTTTTTCATTATCTACCTCATACTCAGAGTATATTACTCCTAAATTATAATGCGTATCGGCATCGTTAGGGTCTACCTTTAAAACTTCTTGAAATTCTTTAATTGCTTTTTTGTACTCTCCTTTTTGGGTGTAAAAAACCCCTAAGTTATAGTGGAGGCGTGCTTTCTCCTTAAGAAGTTCTTTATTTAATTGAGATAGCTCCATAAGCTTACGGGGCATAACCTCAATTTTTGCTTTAAGATCCTGATTTTCTCTTAAAACAGCACTGTATTTATTTTGGAGTTGAAAAAGGGTCTGATTACACTTTTTAAGTTCTATTCTAGATTTTTCTCCCTCTATTTTGTAAAAATCCCTATCAGTTTCTATCTCAGCCAGTAAGACTTTTTGCCTCTTTAAGGAAGAATTAATCTCTTTGTTTTCTTTCTCCAATTTAGCGAGCTCTTCCTGGGTTTTCTTAAGAAGGTTAGTAAGCCGCTGATTTTCTTTTTCTAAAGTAAGTGCCCTCTTCTGTAGCTCCGTATATCCTTGGAAAAACTTTCTTCTCTTTTCTTCTAGCACACTCTTAAGTTCCTTAATATCCTCTGGAAGCTCACTCTCTTTAGCCACCTTTTTTTTATACTCTTCTAACCTGCTCTTATACTGAGTTAAGTCTCTTTCTAATTTTTTCACCACATTATTTAAAGCTACATTGTCCTGAGATAATTTCTTTTTCTCTTTCTCTAAAATCTGTACTCTCTCTCTAAGAGAATGGTACTCCTTTTCTTTTCTGGAACACTCTTTTTTCAAAACAAGAAGCTGTTTAATGACCTCTTCCTTTGCTGACTTAACTTCCTTTAACTGCTTCTCCAAACGATCCATTTCTTCAACTAGCATCTTATTGTCTACTTCTAAAGAGTCTGCCTTAGCCTTAAACTTCGCTAATTCCTTGACTAAATTAGTGTAATCCTCAACTAACTGAAGACATCCCGTATTGGCCTTTGACTTTATTGAAACTCTTTGGTAACCTAAAAAAGCAAAAATCCCCACACTTATACTTAAGATACTTAAGATAAGAAAGAAAGAAGCTCTCTTAAAAAAATTCCCCATTAGAATTTAAACCCCTTAAATTTACTTTCTTTAGTTAAAGGGAGCTCTTTCTCCAGCTCCTTTTTCTCTTTAAGCTTTACCTCCCAGTAAACCTTCTCTCCCTTTATAGGCTTCTGCCCCACATTCTTTTTGGTATATCCTACAAACATATCTCCCCTTATAATTCTAGGAGTTAAAACAATCAACAGCTCTGTCCTTCCTTGCGTAGGTTCATAAGAAGTGAATAATTTCCCTAAAAGAGGTATATCTCCTAGAAAGGGAACTTTCTTAGAAGTTAATCCTTTCTCCTCCTTCCTTAGTCCTCCGATTAAAATAGGAGTACCATCTTTAACCATCACTGTAGTTTCAGCGGTAGATGTATCAATTATAGGAATTTTGTTCTCTGTAGGAGTAATCAACTCTGAGATTACCGTACTAACCTCTGCCTTTATCTTTAAAGTTATATACCCTTCTTCGTTTATTTTAGGAGTTAGAGAAAGAATTGTTCCCACATCTACGAAGTTGACCTCTTCAGAAACTGTACTAGTAGTCTGACCAGTAGTTGTAGTGGTAGTAACATATGCCTGTCTTTCCCCTACATGAAGATTAGCTTCCTGGTTATCCGTAATAATAATTTTAGGGGTGGAAATAATCTGGGTTTCCCCTATCTCCCTAAAGGATTTTATTAAAGCATCAAAATCATGTTTACCAATAATACCTATATGCATTTCCTCTAACCCCATTTTAGGTTTCCCTGCTGAGTAATTAGAAGTGGTACCACTGAAAGGGTAAGAACCTACATACCCTGTATCCTGCCAGACCTGCTTTCGTGAACGCCAAGCATCGGTAGTAGCTTGAACAGCGCTAAAAGGATAAGTACCCAGATAAGTTAGTCCATGCTTTCTTGCAATATCAAAAAGCCCTTCCCATTCCACACTCTCTGTTAGACTCTTAGAGAACTTTACCTTTATAATTTTACCCTCTATTAAAACTTCTTTAGTTTTCCTATCCAATTTCTTAATTATTCTCTCTATCTCCTTCATCCTCTCGGGAAGAGTCTGTATAATTATCTGATTGGTAGCCTCCTCTGCCTGAACTGTACCGACTTTTTTAGCTTCCAGTTGGCTCCTGAGACGTTCAGCAATCTCTTTAGCGTCTCCATAGTTTATATCAAAAACTTTAACTACATTCTTTTTTTCAAATCGCTCGATAGCCTCCTCAATCTCCTTAATCTTCTCAGGAGAATCCATAATCACCACTTTACCTGACTCTGGATTAACCAATATTCTTCCTATATCGCTCTTTAAAACATCACATAAAGAAAATATCTGCTCAGGGAGTGCATACTTAAGATCAATTATCTTTACTTGACGGGGGTCGGAAAACTTCTTCCCATATAGAGCTTTGTATTCTTCTTCAGTCATTACATTGTAAATATTCCCCTTCTTATCATAAGCTAAATTGTTAGAACGAAGCATCACATCAAAAATATCCTTTATAGGAACGTTGTCTACCTTGAGAGTCACTCTCCCGCTAACTTTTTTAGTAGTAACGATATTTATTCCTGCTTTCTCTGCTAAAAATTTAAGAGCATCTACTATATCGATATTCCGCAGATCTAAAGAAATCCTCTCTTCCATTTCTCTAGAGGAATCTCTATTTATCTTCTCATTAGTTGAGGAAACTAAATCCGCATACAAAAAGGAAAAATTAATAGATAAGAGAAATAAGATAGACAAAGTAATAAACTTGCTTCTCATTTTAACTCTATCTTTTCTCCTTTATAGGTTAACACCACTTTATCTCTAAAAATCCTCTCTATCCTTACACCATTTATAATATCTCCCTGTTTGACAAAATAGGTCTTTTCTACCTTGGTATCCTCAATCATAGCATCAGGATTGTCTGACCAGGCAATCCCTACCAATTTTAAATCTTTTGTTTTCTCTTCTACTTCTTTAATTAACTTTTTCTCCTCCTTTTCTTTCACTTTGGGCTTCTCTATCACCATTGCAAAGATATCTCTCTTTTTTACTTTATCTAAATAGTAGGAAGCTTCTTTTAGAATAGATAACTCCTTCAAAGAAGAAATCTTAAAATTCCTAGTTTTTACCTGCATAGTCTTTTCTATCTTTCGAGGTAGAGCGAGAAAAGAAAGAGTGTTGTTTACCACTACATAAAAACCGAGAAGGATAGCTACTCCCATAAGAATTCGATTAATCAAGCTAATATCTCCTACAAACACTTTACGATTAGTAGAAAAGGCCTCCTTAAAGAAGGCCCACCGTCCTCTAAGAGCTCCTAGGAAAGAGAAACGTAACCGTTTTTTTACCTCTCCTCCCCTAGAGGAACTTTTCTTTTCTGCCTCAATGAGTTTCAATAACTCCCTTTCGGGAGTAGAGGATCCCGATACCATCCTGTTTTGATCTCCTCTTCCACAATACCTCTGATTAACTTTCTATCTACCACTACCTTATTTCTCATTACCAACTCTTTAAGGGCCCTATGACAAAGCATAGTTATTCGGCGAGGATACCCTTTAGTATATCCATAAATCTCTTCTACTGCCTCATCTAAAAAAAGACGCATTCTCGCCTTATATCCTGCTTGACGAATGCGAAATTCAATCATATCTTTGGTTTCTTCAAAACTTAAAGGATTAAGAGTGTATTTGAAACTTATCCTATCGAAAAAATTGGGAATACTCATGATTTTGGTGTGAAGCTCCAGTTGTCCTAAAAGAACTAATTGAAGAAGTTTAAATTCGTTAGTTTCGTAGTTAAGAAGAATTCTTAACATTTCTAAAGTAAAATCGCTAAGTTTTTGAGCTTCGTCAATGATGAGCACTACTATTTTATTTTCTATCACTCCTTTTTGAAAAAGGAATTTCTCTAAACTTTCCTTAAGAGTGAGAGTAGTTAAATTGGTAGAGAATGGTATTTCAAAACTACTTATGAGATAATAAAGAAACTCTGTTTGATTTTCAAAGAAAGGATCTAAAATTATATGAAAAATAAAATCTTCTCTTTCTCTCAATTCCTGAATTAACTTTCTTGAGAGAGTAGTTTTACCTGTGCCAATGTCTCCTAGAACAACTGTTAAACCTCGACGTAATCTTAACTCAATTAGGGTGTTAACTAGAGCTGTCTCATGATCCTTAGCTAAATAGAAGAAATCAGGATCTGGGCTCGTAGAAAATGGCTCTTTATCAAAACCAAGGATCTTAAAGTAACTCATCTCTCCCCTCTACTTTTTACCTGCCATTGAGCATCTTAAATATAAGCCTTAAAGGGTAACCTTCGTCCTTAAGGTGAAGAATTCTTTTAAGGCGCTCTTTAACTTTGGTTTCCTCATAAAAACGCATATTCCCTTTCCTTTTTACCACAGAAAGAAAACCAAGGTTAGTATAGTGATTAACTGTAGAGTAAGGAATATTGAACTTTTTTGCTATCTCCTTCGCAGAAATTAATTTCTTATTTTGTCCTTCCATAACTCATCATCCCCTCTTTAAAACATTTTTGTGTAATTACAGTATTTACTTTAACTGCTTTACTTATATTACTTACTTTTAAAGCTGTCAAGAAAATTCTTTTTCTTTATAAGGAAATTTTTCTATATATAGTGCAGGGGGTAGTTTTATACTATATTTTGTGTGCTAAAATTGAGAAGAGTTCAGAAGATGATGATATTCTTGAATACTTTTCACCTCTACATCGTGGGAGAGGAGAACCTCTATAGCCTTGGTAGAAGCAATGGCTCCACTTACAGTAGTAATGCAAGGAACCCTATAAAGAGTTGCTGTACTTCTTATCACTGTTTCATCTTTACGGGGGATTCTTCCCGAGGGAGTATTAATAATAAGATGAACTTGTTTGTTTTTTATGTAGTCTATAATATTGGGTCTTCCTTCAGCAAGCTTAGGAAGGACTTTTACATCGATTCCTTCTTCCTTTAGTATTTTCCCTGTCCCTTGAGTAGTTAAGATTTTGAATCCTAGCTCTTTCAATCTCTTGGCTACAGGAACAATACCTTTCTTATCTTTATCTCTTACTGAGATAAACACCACTCCTCCTTTAGGTAAATTCTGTGAAGCTCCTAATTGGCTCTTAAGATAAGCTCTTCCAAATTCAAAATCTATTCCCATAACCTCCCCAGTAGATTTCATCTCAGGACCCAAGATTATATCTACTCCTAGAAAACGATTAAAAGGGAAAACACTTTCTTTCACACACCGATAGAGAGGAACTATCTCCTTGGTAAATCCTAACTGTTTTAAGGTATTGCCTGCCATTACCTTAGCCGCTAATTTGGCCAGAGCTACACCTATAGCTTTAGAAACAAAAGGAACTGTTCTTGACGCTCGAGGGTTCACCTCTAGAACAAAAATAGAGCGATTCTTCACTGCTAGCTGGAGATTCATAAGACCTACAATATTTAGTTCTCTTGCTAGGGCATAGCTTGCTTCTCTAATCTTGTCTACTATCTCTTTAGGGAGGCTAAAAGGAGGAAGACACATTGCGCTATCTCCAGAATGAATCCCTGCTTCCTCAATGTGCTCTAAGATACCTCCAATAACAAAATTCTTCCCATCGCCGATCAAATCCACATCTACCTCAATAGCATCTTCAAGGAACTTATCAATAAGGATAGTCTGATTCATAGAGTATTCTAAAGCTTCCTTTACAAAACCCTCCAGAGTTTCTAAGTCGTAGACTATCTCCATTGCCCTACCTCCTAAAACGTAGGAGGGCCTTACTAAAACAGGAAAGCCAATCTGAAAAGCTATCTTTTTTGCTTCCTCCAAACTTTTAGCGATCCCGCTCTCCGGTTGTCTAAGTCCTAACTTTAAGAGAAGGCTCCTAAATTTATCCCTATCTTCAGCAATATCTATATACTTTGCCTTTGTTCCTAAAATATTTACCTTTTCTTTCTCTAATCCCAAAGCTAAGTTAAGAGGAGTTTGACCACCGAACTGGAGAATCACTCCCCAGGGAGACTCTTTACGGACAATATTTAAAACATCCTCCAAGGTTATTGGCTCAAAGTAAAGCTTATCAGAGGTATCATAATCAGTAGAAACCGTCTCGGGATTACAATTTACCATAATTACCTCAATACCTTCTTCTCTCAGAGCAAAGGCAGCGTGTACACAACAGTAGTCAAACTCAATCCCCTGACCAATCCGGTTAGGACCACCTCCTAAAATCATCACTTTCTTTCTTTGAGAAACCCTCGCTTCACACTCACACTCATAGGTTGAGTAGTAGTAAGGAGTATAAGCTTCAAATTCACCTGCACAGGTATCTACCAATTTGTATACAGCAAAAATCTTCTCTTTTTCTCTAATCTTACGAATCCTCTCAGAAGAAATCTGAAGGATTTTACCTAAGTAAATATCAGAGAAACCTAACTCTTTTGCTTTTCGTAAGATGTAAGGAGTTAACTTCTTATCTTTCTTCAACTTCTCCTCAAAATCAATAAGCTCTTTTATATTATTTAAGAACCACTTATCTATATGAGTTAGTCCTTCTACCTCTTCTACTTTAAATCCTAAACGAAATGCATCGGCAATATAAAAAATCCTCTTCGCGTTAGGAATGGTTAAATTTTGCTTTACTTTCTCTATTACCTCTCCCAGAGGCAATTTCTCTTTATCTATCATAGACTCTAATCCATATTTACCAATCTCTAAAGCTCTTATCCCTTTAAGAAGGGCCTCCTTAAATGTTCTTCCTATAGCCATCACCTCCCCTACTGACTTCATAGAAGTATTAAGAGCAGGGTCCGCTTTGGGAAACTTTTCAAAAGTAAAACGAGGAATTTTGACTACGCAGTAGTCTATTGCAGGCTCAAAAGATGCAGGAGTTTCTTTGGTAATGTCATTAGGAATCTCATCTAAAGTTAACCCTACAGCTAATTTAGCAGCAATCTTAGCAATAGGGAATCCTGTTGCTTTAGAAGCCAAAGCAGAAGAACGAGAAACTCTGGGATTCATCTCAATAATCACTATTCTTCCATCCTTAGGATTTATGGCAAATTGAATGTTACTCCCTCCCGTCTCTACTCCTATTGCCCTGATAGCTCTTATAGCATAGATTCGCATTCTTTGATACTCTATATCAGTCAAAGTCTGAGCAGGAGCTACAGTAATAGAATCTCCGGTATGAATTCCCATAGGATCAAAGTTTTCTATAGAACAGATAATAACCACGTTATCTTTCTTATCTCTCATTACCTCAAGCTCAAACTCTTTCCAACCTTCCAAGTACTCTTCAATCAAAACCTCACCAATTAAACTGGCATCTATTCCTCGTTTAACAGCTGCTTTAAACTCTTCAATATTGTAAGCAATTCCTCCCCCTGTACCTCCTAAGGTAAACGCAGGTCTTACTACACAAGGTAGACCCACGAATTCTAAAGCCTCCTCCGCCTCTTTTAGAGAATAGACAGTGCGAGAACGAGGTAAAGGGATCCCTGCTTTTTCCATAGTGAGTTTAAACAGCTTTCTGTCCTCGGCACGGGCAATAGCTTCCCGGTTAGCACCAATTAACTCCACCTTGTAGGCATCTAATATCCCTCTTTTGGCAGCCTCAAAAGCAACGTTAAGACCGGTTTGTCCTCCCAAGGTAGGAAGACAGGCTTGAGGTCTTTCCCGAGCAATTACCTTTTCTAAAACTTCTACCGTTATCGGCTCAATGTAAGTGCTATCGGCAAACCCAGGATCAGTCATAATCGTTGCAGGATTGGAATTAAGAAGAATTACTTGGTAACCTTCTTCTTTTAGAGCTTTACAAGCTTGTGTCCCTGAGTAATCAAATTCACATGCCTGACCAATAACAATGGGGCCAGAACCAATTATTAGAATTTTTTTTATGTCTCTCCGTTTAGGCATAACTTTCCCTCTTCATATTGGATGTCGAACATCTAACATCCAAACATTAGGATAAAACTTTCATCAGACCGACGAACTTACCAAATATATAACGAGCATCAAAGGGCCCGGGACCGGCTTCGGGATGAAACTGTACGCTAAAGATAGGTAACTCTTTATGCTCAGAGCCTTCAGGTGTGTGATCATAAAGATTAATATGTGTCTGAACTAAACCTTCCTCAGGAATACTTTGGGGAGGAATAACAAAATTGTGATTCTGACTAGTAATATCAATTCTTCCTGTAGTTAAATCTTTTACTGGATGGTTTCCTCCATGATGACCAAATTTTAGTTTTTGAGCCTTCCCTCCAAAGGCAAGACCTAAAATTTGATGACCCAAACATATCCCCATAACTCCTATTTTTATTTCTTTTTTCTTTAATCTCTGGATTAACTCCCTAGCAGTTTCGATTACATAACTCACTGGCTGAGGGTCTCCAGGACCGTTAGAGAAAAGGATTCCCTGAGGTTTAAATTTTAAGATTTCTTTTAAAGGAGTGTTAGCGGGAACAACAACTACCCTCTCCACATACTCTTTTAAGCATCGCAAAATACTAAATTTAACCCCGCAATCTACCACCACTACTGTAAATGATGCCTTTTTTACTTCCTTCATCCTTCTTAACCCCAAATCCTCTTTCCACTCATAAACCTCTTTTGTAGTTACCCCAGCTACTAGGTCTCTTCCTACGATAGAAGGGAAATCCTCTAACTTCCTCCGTAGACTCTCTTGATCAAAATCAACAACAGAGATTACTCCTTTCATTGAACCCTTTTCTCTCAGACGTCGGGTTATCGCTCGCGTATCCACCCCCTCCACTGCTACTACTCTGTTTGTTTTTAAATAATTCTCTAAGGAACTTTCTGCCCGCCAATTACTCTCTATGCGAGAACGCTCCTTTACAATAAAACCCTCCACCTGAACTTTTGATGACTCTGTATCAGAGGAATTCACTCCATAATTTCCAATGAGAGGATAAGTCATGCAGACAATTTGACCTCGATAGGAAGGGTCGGTTAAAATCTCCTGATACCCTGTCATAGAAGTATTAAAAACAACCTCACCAATTGTCTCTCCAGGATAACCAAAGCCTATCCCCTCCAGGTAAAATCCATCCTCTAAAAACAATGCTGCTTTCATAATATTTTCTTTTTAATATACTCTATTGCTTCTCGAGGATTCTTTACTTTTACTACTCCCTTTATATCCCAAGTATCCATACCCAAAACAGGTTTTCCTTCATTCAGAGCAAATGCTATCTCGGAAAGAGTTCCATATTTACCATCAACAGCCACTAAACAATGGGAAGCTCTCACCACTAAAATATTACGAGCATAGCCCAACCCTGTGGGAATTTTAATATCTAAATAAGGATTTGCTTCTTCCCCTGTATAGCTGGGGAGTATCCCGCAGGTTATACCCCCTTTCTCCTTTGCTCCTAAACAAGCTGCTTCCATAACTCCCGAACCTCCTCCACAGATTAAAATCCACCCTTGCTGAGCGATGAGTCGACCTACCTCCCTAGCGAGTTTATAGGCTCTCCTTGAACAACTATAACCTCCAATTACTCCTACATTCATAACAATCTCTTTTGCCCCTGACAGGAATTGAACCTGTATTCCAGGCTCCGGAGGCCTGTGCTCTATCCGTTGAGCTACAGGGGCTCTCTGCTTTTATAGAAAGTCAAAAAGCTTATTTAAATATCTAAAGCTCTCCTCTAAATAACTTCTATCTCCTGCTTTTGCCCCTACTAAATTCTTAGAAAATATAACCTCTGCCCTTTTACTCTTCAAAATACCCTCTAATTCTCTTAAAGCTTTCTTTGCCCCAACTCCACTTCCAAAGGTTAAAAAGCAAACTATCTTCTTTCTTTCTAAGTTTTTAACTTTTTTGAGGTAACTTCTTAAGGCGGGGGAGATAGTGAATGCCCAAACAGGAGAGGCAAACACTACTAAATCATAACTACCTAAGTCGTAATTTATCTCTAAAATAGGAATAGTCTTCTTAAAAAAAGCCTGTATCCCCTGTCTTAAAAAAGAGACCTCCTCTTTTACAGGCTTTAGCCTAAAAACTTCTACCGGAATATTTTTTCTTAGAAAAAAATCCTTCACAAATTGAACTACTTTTTCTGTATTTCCTGAGAAGGAATAAAATACTATTGCTACTTTCATTAGAAAAGAGTAAGCTGGGAGTCTTTGTTTTTATCCTCTGTTTGATCAAATATTTTAATTACTCCATACTCTCCATCAAATCCAGGAATGATATTCAACCTCCCTTCTCTCACTCTCTTTATCCCTTCAGCTATTTTAGGAGGGAGATGCGAAAAAAGTTGATTTTCTTCCACGCTTACTAAAAGATTGAATTCTGAACCAAACTCTCTAACTAACTTTAAGTACTCCTTCTCTACTGCTTTACTACCTTTATCTACTCCTCTAGCCTCAGCGATAATTTCACTCAAAGGAACTAAACTTTTATAGCCAATGCTGTTGGGAGGAACAAACTCTTCCTCTCGGTCAGCTAATTCTTCAACTCTATTTAGAACCCCTCTAGTTAAGGGTCTTCCACAAACGGGACAAATTCCTTTATGCTTTTTCGTCTCTTTAGGATGAAGCCTTACCTTACAATTTCTGTGTCCATCGTAATGATACTTCCCTTCTTGAGGAAAAAACTCTACAGTGTATAAAAATTTATTTTTATCTTTGGTCTCTAAGACTCTCTTGATCTCCCAATAGTTAATTTCGCAATCGAATACATTAGCTTCTCTACCTATTCTTTGAGGAGAGTGTGAGTCGGAATTGGAGACTAAAGAAAATTTATCTAACGCAGACAATCTCCAATTCATAGGAGGATCGGAACTTAATCCCGTTTCTAAAGCAGTAATCTTATCTGTGAATTCTTGAAATGCCTCTTCTAAAGAGTTAAATCCAGAATTAGAACCAAATACACCAAACCAAGGAGTCCAGATATGAGCAGGAATAAGCATAATATCGGGAGAAATTTTGAATAGCTCCTCAGCCAAATTTTTACAACTTATCCCTAAGACCGGTCTACCGTCGGAAGCCAAATTTCCGTAGTAGCTTAACATCTTATTTATCTGGTGCGTCATCTCTAAGGAAGGAGCCATAATTAGATTATGCACCCGATAAACCTTACCTCTTTCAGAGAAGATATTAGAAACCTCTCCTGAAAGAATAAAATATACTCCCTCAGAGAAAAACAATCCTTTTTCCGGAAGGTACTCTAAGTTTTGCTTTATCTCCTGAAGCCACAGATGATGAGTAAAATCTCCAGTACCTAAAAGATGAATCCCTTTATAACGAGCCCATTCTATTAGATTAGAAATATTCATATTTTTGGAGGTAGCTCGAGAGTACTTAGAATGAATATGAAAATCAGCTATAAACATTTCCAGCCAAAACCTTCTTTAAAATTTCCTTAACATTACCCCAATGACTTCCTTGCCAATAGAGACGTTGACAACTGGGGCAGCGATAAAATTCTTGTTGACTTATATACACATATTCAGGAACCTTTCCTCTGATTTCTTCTTTATCAACTTTCTCTAAAGGCTCATTACATATCACACAGCGAGAAAACATTAAACTTTCGTCTATCTTCAGTTTTAACTTCTCTACTAACTCTCTTATCTGACTTCTAACATCATTAGTTTCTACTACCACTACTTTCATATCATCAACACGTTTTCTTCTAGTAACAATTACTCTGTTTTCCCTTAAGGCATAAATTATAAGTGTGCCCATATTATCAGAGGTATAGTAGTAGGTATCAAACCCTAGAATACGTAACCATCTAGCTAATCTTCCTAGCTCTTTGGTAAGGATAAATTTAACCATTTTTATTTTTCTCAGTATAAACAACCTTACCTCTACTGATAGTGTACTCTACTACCCCTTCGAGAGTATGACCAATAAACGGTGTATTTTTGGATTTAGAAAAAAGTTTATGAGGGAGTACTTGCCAACTCTTAGATAAATCTATAATAACTAAATCTGCCCAAGCTCCCTCTTTTATATACCCCTTATCCTTAAGACCTAAGATATTTGCAGGATTATAAGACATTAGTTTTACAAGGTCTTTTAAATCTAATATCTGTTTCTTCACCAAATAAGTATAGGAAAGAGAAAATGCTAATTCCAGTCCTATAACTCCAGGAGGTGCTTCTTCAAAAGGTAACTCCTTCTCTCCCTGAGAGTGAGGAGCATGATCAGTAGCAATGCAATCAATTACCCCTTCTTTTAAACCTTCTCTTATTGCCTCTAGATCCTCTCTATCTCCTAAAGGAGGATTGACTTTAAAGTTAGGGTGAAAATGACTCTTCTCTAAATCTTCTATAGTAAGAGTAAAGTAATGAGGGGCGGTCTCGCAACTTACCTTTACCCCTTCCTCTTTAGCTCTTTTTATAATTTGGAGACTCCTTTTACTACTTACGTGAGCAATATGGATTTTTGTGTCTAAGTACCTTGCTAACTCTACATCTCTAAATACTGCTATGCTTTCACTCGCCCAAGGAATCCCTTCCACTCCATACTTAGAGGAAATGAGGTGCTCTCGTAGACTTCCTGAGGCAGAAAGGTTTTTATCTTCACAATGGGAAATAATAAGCAGACCATACATCTTAGCATACTCTAAAGCTCTTCTTAAAAGAGAAGAATCTTCTAAGGGGTTGCCATCATCACTTAAACAGAGACATCCTGCTTGTTTAAGCATTCCAAATTCCGATAACTCTTTCCCTTCTCTGCCTTTAGTAATCGCACCCACAGGAAGAATCTCTAATATCCCAACTTTTTCTGCTTCCTCTAAAAGCCAATTCACCTGACCCTGGTTATCTAAGGCAGGATTAGTATTAGGCATACAGAAGATGGTAGTAAAACCACCTTTAGCTGCTGCTTTTGACCCAGACCACAAATCTTCTTCGTCTTCTCTACCCGGGGTACGTAGATGAGTGTGCATATCAATCAATCCTGGAAGAACAAATTTTCCTCGAGCATCAATAATTTTATCTGGCTCCTCATTAACCTCTCCTATCTTAGCAACACGACTATTGCGAATAAAAATATCCGCTTCTACGATACTATCAAAATTTACTATCTTTGCCCCTCTAATTAGTATCTTCATACTCTCCTTTCTGTGTCCCTACAAGATAAAGAGTAGCCAT
Organism: uncultured Planctomycetia bacterium; assembly: GCA_964536865.1. Taxonomy (GTDB): domain Bacteria; phylum Omnitrophota; class Gorgyraeia; order Duberdicusellales; family 4484-171; genus B7-G16. The sequence continues at coordinate 51,068 of CAZHYN010000001.1, read as the reverse complement.
TCTTATAGCTAAACCATTCTCTACTTGCTTAAGGATTAAAGGGTGAATTCTTTCTTTTAACTGGGAACTTATCTCTATATCCCAATTTACTGGACCGGGATGCATAATAAGACAATCCTTTTTTATTCTCTTTATTCTTTCAGGAGTGAGAGAAAAGTTACTTACGTATTCTCTTATACTAGGGAAAAAAGAAGATTTCTGCCGTTCCCATTGAATTCTCAAAAAAATTATCACATCTGCTTGAGGAAGACACTCATCCAAATTATAAGAAATATCCACTCCTAACTTATGAAATTCATAGGGAATAAGAGTAGGTGGCCCACATACTTTAAGAGAAGAGGAAAATTTTTGAAATCCAAAGATGTTAGAGCGTGCTACCCGAGAGTGTTTTATATCTCCCACAATTAGCACAGATAATCCTTCCAAAGTTCCCTTTATTTCTTTAACTGTAAACATATCAAGTAAAGCTTGCGTAGGATGCTCATTAGCACCGTCTCCTGCGTTAACTATGCTAGCAGAGGTATATTGAGAAAGAAACTGAAGAGAATTAGAGTAGCCTACCCTTATCACTAAAATATCAGGATGATAAGACTCTAAATTCTTAATAGTATCGACTATTGTTTCTCCTTTGCTAAGACTACTTGTTGAGGAAGAAAAATTTAACACATCGGCACTTAAACGCTTGGCAGCTAGCTCAAAAGATGTGCGTGTACGAGTAGAGCTTTCAAAAAATAAATTTATCACGGTCTTTCCTCGCAAAGCAGGAGCCTTTTTCACTTCTCTTTGAGAAAGCTCTTTAAAAGACGTTGCTAGATTAAATACTATCTCCATCTCCTGGCGAGTCAAATCTTTTATCCCTAGAATATGTTTCTTCTGCCAGTTAATCATCCTCTTCTTTCTCTAAAATCACCACCTCATCGATTCCATCTATCTCAGTAAGTTTCACCTCTACCAACTCTCTCTTAGCAGTAGGAATATTTTTACCCACAAAATCTGCCCTTATAGGGAGCTCACGATGACCTCGGTCAATAAGAACTAAAAGCTCTATTCTCTTAGGACGACCAAAATCCATAATCTCATCTAAAGCGCACCTTACTGTTCTTCCTGTAAACAAAACGTCGTCTATTAAAATCACCACTTTATCACTTAAATCAAAACTGATTTTAGTCTCCTTCACTAAAGGAACCTCCCTTATCATCGTCAAATCATCTCGATATAGAGTGATATCTAAAATCCCTAAAGGCAACCTTACACCTTCTACCTTCTCTATAATTTCTTGAATCCTCTTGGCTAAGTAAACACCGCGTGTTTGAATTCCTACAATAACAAGTTCGTAAGGATCAGGATTTTTCTCTAAAATTTGATGAGTTAGGCGGTGAAGGATTCTTTTTATATCTTGGGAAGATAGAATCTTTGCTTTCTCTCTAAACTTCATTTTAAAAAAAATAAAACCCACTCTTTGAAAGTGGGTTTTTAATTTTAAATTTCTTTTTCATTGTTCCTCTCCTTGCTGGCCTCACGGGACCAGCTTAAAGGTTTTCTCAAATATACCCTAAAAGAAGAAATTTGTCAAGAAAAATACTAATCTCTTTCCTTCCACCAATCACACAGTCTTCTTAATCTCTTTATTACCTTCTCTTTCCCTAAAACTTCCATAGTCTCAAAAAGGCCAGGGCCAACTTTTCTTCCCGTTAGAGCTATACGGGTAGGGTGCACTAAATCTTTTGCTCTCAATCCTAAAAAATGAGCGGTTTGGCGAAATTCTTTCTCTATATTTTCTTTAGTAAAATCCTCTATTTGGGAAAGCCTCTCTATTAACACCCCCATTTCTCTGGATAATTTTCTTTTTAAAATATCCTGGGTATCCGAAGAGTAAGAAAAATCGTCATGGAAGCAAAAGTATCCCCAATCCATAAGATCTGCCAACTTGGAAATTCTCTCTTTAAAGAGAACTACCACTTTTCTTAAGTAATCAAGCGTTACTCCCTGGGGTAAAAATTTTTTTTCTTCTAAAAACTCTTTCACTAAAGTAGTAAGTTCGTCTATTGGCTTCAGTTTTATATATTGAGCATTAAGCCAATCAAATTTATCTTGGGAGAAAGTAGAGGAATTCTTATTCACATCTTTTAACTCAAAAAGCTGACTTGCCTCTCTCAAGGAAATTATCTCTTTATTTCCTCCAGGAGACCAACCTAAGAGAAGAAGATAATTTACTACTGCTTGCGGTAGATATCCTTGAGTTCTATACTCTCTTATAGAAGTGGCTCCTTCTCGTTTAGACATTTTCCCTCCACTTTGGGATAAAATCATGGGAATATGAGCAAACTGGGGGGGAAAAATCCCTAAAGCCTTATACATCAAAATTTGCTTAGGAGTGTTGGAAAGATGATCTTCTCCTCTTATTACGTGAGTTATTCCCATTAAAGCATCATCTACACTACAAGCAAAGTTGTAAGTAGGGGTACCGTCGCTTTTTATAATTACCTCCTCTTGCTTAGGAAGTTCTCTAAAGGTAACTCTCCCTCTTATTAAATCCTCTATTTCTACTTCATCAAATTGATACTTAAAAAATATTGCTCCCTCTCGATAGTAAGCCTTCCCTTCCTCTACTAATTTTTGGGCATACTCTCGGTAAATAGAAAGTCGCTGGGACTGATAAAAAATCTCGTCCCAATCAATGCCTAACCAGACTAAACTTTCTAAAATTTCCTCTAAGTATTCTTTCTTGGAACGAAGGCGGTCAGTATCTTCAATCCTTAAAATAAATTTTCCTCTACTCTTGCGAGCATAAAGCCAGCTAAACAAACAAGTTCTTGCTCCTCCAAGATGAAGGAATCCTGTAGGAGAAGGGGCAAACCGTGTTTTAACCATAATTTATCCCTACTTGCAGAGCCCTTAAATTCATTTCAACGATTTTTCTCTCTTTAAAAAAATTTTTTAAAACACTCTCTACTGTGGAAAGCTTTAACAATTTCCTCTTCTTTAAAAAGAATCCTAAAGCTACAGTATTAACCAACTTAAGAGAACCTATCTCTAAAGCTAATTGGTTAAGAGGAATTAAGCTCACATTAGAAGGAAAATACCTACTTTTTACTAGTGAGCTATTAACAATTACTAATTTAGCTTTCTTTACTTTAGGAGTGAACTTATCCCAACTAAGTTGGTTAAAAACGAACGCTACCGTAGGGTATACAAAAGTAGGAGAGCTAATCTTTCCAGAAGCTAACCTCACGAAACAATGAGCAGTGCCTCCGCGCATCTCTGCTCCATAAGAAGGCAACCAGCTAACCACCCACTTCTCCCTTAATCCTGCCCAAGCTAAAATTTTCCCCAAAACCATCACTCCTTGACCTCCAAATCCAGCAATAAAAATCCTTTCCTCTAACTTAGAAGTAGTAGTCACTTTATTCTCCCTAAAGGGAAGGTCTTTTGCATCACTTCTTCTATCCATCTTACTGCTTCAGGAGCACTCATCCGCCAGACAGTAGGACAAGGGCTTAAAACTTCCACTAAAGAAAACCCTTTTCCTTCTATCTGATTAAGAAATGCCTCTTTAATTGCCCTCTTAGCTTTTACTACTTGAGAAGGATTAGCAAGAGAAACCCTCTCTAAGTAAACTACTCCAGGAAGGTTAGCTAACAATTCACAAACTTTTAAAGGAAACCCTTCCTTTCTTTGCGGATTTCTTCCCCAAGGAGTAGTAGCCGTCTTTTGTCCCACTAAAGTAGTGGGAGCCATCTGCCCTCCTGTCATTCCATAGCCAGCATTATTTATGAAAATACAAGTTAAGTTTTCTCCTCGATTAGCACAATGAAGAGTCTCTGCTATACCAATAGAAGCAAGATCCCCGTCTCCTTGATAAGTAAATACTACAAGATTAGGTCTGCACCTTTTTATCCCTGTAGCTACCGCCAAAGCTCTTCCATGAGCAGCTTCACTAACATCAAAATCCCAGTAATCGTAAGCTATCACACTACATCCTACAGGAGCTACTCCTACAGTCTTTTCTCTTATCTCTAACTCATCTACTACCTCAGCAACGATTCTGTGAGCTATCCCATGACCGCAACCAGGGCAGTAATGAGTAGGCACTTTTCTTAAACTCTTAGGCGGTTTTATAATTTCTTTTCTCTTCATAGATTTTGGTATACTAAGACCATAGCTATCTTAACTTTTTCTTAACAAACTTAACTAACTCTTCCTCATTAAAAACCCCTCCTCCCATACGACCATAGAAGTAAACAGGGAGCCTTTCTCCCACAGCTAATCTTACATCTTCTACCATCTGACCACTGGAGAGCTCAAAGACAAAAATTGCTTTTTTACCCTCAGAAACCTTTCTAAGAGGAGCGGAAGGGTAAGGCCACAGAGTTATTGGCCTAAACACTCCTACCTTCACACCTTCTTTTTCTAAAATCTTTGCTGCTTCGTAAGCTATCCTAAAAGAAATACCATAAGCAACAAAGATTATCTCAGTATTATTTAGACTTATCTCTTCCCAGCGTTTCTCCTTCCTTTCTATCAAAGCATACTTTCTCTGAAGGGCTTTATTGTGCTCTTCTAAAACTCCCTCTTTTAAAAAGAGTGATCTTATAACACGAGGAGTTCGGTTCTTAGCTCCTGTTAATGCCCATTCCTTTTTATAAACTCTACCTCTCCTTCTCTCTCTTAAACTCACTACTTCCGCCATCTGTCCTAAGAAAGCATCTCCAAGAATCATCACGGGATTCCTATACTTATCTGCCAAATCAAATCCTAACATAGTGAGGTTAAATGCCTCTTCTACACTTGAGGGAGCTAACACTATAAGGCGGTAATCTCCATGACCTCCTCCTTTTGTTGCTTGAAAATAATCACTTTGGGAAGGAGCAATATTTCCTAATCCTGGTCCTCCCCTCATTATATTTACAATCACACAGGGAAGTTGACATCCACAAAGATAAGATATTCCCTCTTGTTTTAAAGAAATTCCTGGACTAGAAGAAGTAGTCATAGCTCGGAACCCTGAAGCTGACGCACCAAACACCATATTTATTGCCGCTAACTCCGACTCCGCTTGAATAAAAATGCCTCCCACCTCATCCATCCTTTTAGCCATATAAGCGGTTAGTTCATTTTGGGGGGTGATAGGGTAGCCAGCGTAAAAACGGCAACCTGCTTTTATCGCTCCTTCTCCTATAGCTTCATTACCGGTGATTAAAACTTTCTCTCTACTTTTTTTCTGAGGCATCCTCTTGGTAAATCTCAATGCAGTAGTCAGGACAGATTAAATAACACCGCTTACACCCTTTACATTCACTTCCTTTCTTAGGCTCAGCATACCGGTTACCTCTTTTATTCAATTCTTGGGAAAATTGCAAGTGTCCGAAGGGGCAAAAAAGAATACATAATCCACAGCCCTTGCATCTTTCTTTATCTATCTTTACCTTTGCCATAAGAATTGTTTACTCTTAAGAATGGTAATTATTCGACTATAAATACCTTGCGAATCCAAAGAATAAATTTCTAAAAGCTGCTCTCGTTTACCAAAAGTAGGAAATTCATCTTTTACTCCTATCCTCACCAATTTCACCTTATCAAGAAGTCCATTCTTTTCATAAAGCTCCATAACAGCAGAACCAAACCCACCCTTTAAAACTCCTTCCTCCACAGTAACAATTAAATTAAAACGGGAGGCTAAAAATTTAAGTAATTCCTCATCCAAGGGCTTTATAAATCGGGCATTCACTAAGAAAACATCTATCCCTTCTCTCTCTAGCTTACTTACCGCTAAGTGCGCTTCTCTAACCATGGAACCTAAGGCAACTATGCACAGATCCTTTCCTTCTTTTAATACCTCCGCTTTTCCTAAAATTATCTTCTCTCTCTTGCCTAAAACATAGCTCTTACCTTTGGGATAACGTAAACTTACCGGTTTATCTAAACTTAAGCTAAACTCCAACATCTCCTCTAACTCCTCTCTATCCTTAGGAGCCATACAAACTATGTTAGGAATCATTCTCAAATAGGAAATATCAAAAATTCCATGGTGAGTAGGACCGTCTTCTCCTACTAACCCTGCTCTATCGATAGCAAAAATAACTGGTAATTTCTGTAAAGCTACATCATGAATTATCTGATCAAAGGCGCGTTGTAGGAAGGTAGAATAAATAGCTATTACTGGCTTTCGTCCTCCTTTAGCTAATCCTGCAGCAAAACCTACAGCATTTGCTTCAGCAATTCCCACATCAAAAAATCTATCAGGATAAACCTCTTTAAACAATGCCAACCCTGTACCTTCAGGCATAGCAGCAGTAATCGCTACTATTCGTTTATCTTTTTCTGCTAGAGAAATTAACTTCTTAGAGAAAACCCTACTAAAATCATTGCTTTTGTTAACCTTTGAAGACTTGCTCACCGAAGGACTATGAAATTTCTCTGGATTCTCTTCTGCCCGAGGATATCCTCTACCTTTCTTCGTAACCACATGTAAGATTCTTGGGCCTTTTAAGTGGAGAATGTTTCTTATAGTAGGAATAAGAACTTCTAAATTATGCCCATCGATAGGACCAAAGTACCTAAATCCTAACTCTTCAAAGAATATCCCAGGAACAATTAATCCCTTTATAGTTTCCTCAAATTTTTTTGCTTTTATTGCCAGATTTTTAGCAAACTTAGGTAAGTGCTTAAGTAACCTCTCTAACTCATTTTTTATCTTGTTATAGATAGGTAGAGAAATTATTTTGGTAAGATAATTAGTTAAGGCTCCTACTGAGGGGGAAATGCTCATCTGGTTATGATTCAAAATCACTAAGACGTTACTCTTAATATGACCGCATAAGTTTAAAGCCTCAAAACACATCCCCCCGGTTAAGGAACCATCCCCAATTACTGCTACTGTTTCGCTCTCATCACTCTTTAATCTCTTCGCCTCTGCTAACCCCACTGCCCAACTCACTGCTGTAGAAGCATGCCCTGAAATAAACAAATCGTAGCAGGACTCCTGAGGGTTAGGAAATCCACTCATTCCCTTATATTCTCTTAGACGAAAAAAACTATCTTTTCTGCCGGTAATAATCTTATGGGCGTAACATTGATGTCCTACATCAAAGATGAGACTATCTCGGGGAGTATCTAAACAGTAATGTAGAGCGATACATAACTCCACTGCCCCTAAAGAACTAGCTAAGTGACCTCCTTTTTGAGAGACTACTTTAATAATTAACTGTCGTATCTCCTCAGCTAAAATTTCTAGCTCCTTAAGAGAAAGCTTTTTTAAATCTTGAGGAAAATTGACTCTTTCTAAAAACATCTTTGTTAATCTTTCTTCTCTTCCTTCCCTTGAGATATAATGGTAGTTATTAAATTTCTAATATATTCACGGTCCTGGTTGGAGATCTCACTAAACTCAATACCTGTATCGAACATTAAGGACTCTCTCTTTAAAGGATTGACCCTCTCAATTACCCACACCACTCTCCCTTTACACTTTATTGGTCTATCCTTTTCTAAAAAAATCTCCAAACCCACAGTAGTGAAGAGTTCTAATTTATTCTCCAGAAGAACCCTTACCCCTCCTTCACTGATATTCTCAGTATGCGAAGAAAAAAGTCGTATAGGAGAAGAAAGAATTATTTTACAAGGAAAGGTTGCACGAGGAAATTTCCTTCTCTCTTGTCCCTCCCAATTCATTCTACCTCCCTTCTTTCTTCTAAGCGTTTAATAGATAAACATCTCCCTGTGGAGGCATCTATCTCTAAAATTACCCCCTGGATTCTTACGTCTTTCTCTGCTAGGTTAAAACGTAGAGGAAGATTGGTAATAAACCTTTCTATAATCTGATGCTTCTCTCTCCCTAAAATAGAATCAAAACTCCCTGTCATTCCTACGTCAGTGATATAACCAGTGAAGTTTTCGATTATCCTTTCATCCGCAGTAGGAATATGGGTATGAGTGCCTAACACCGCACTTACTTTACCTGCTAAAAAATAACCCATAGCTAACTTCTCTGAAGTAGCTTCTCCATGCATATCTACAATTATAATCCTTGCTTCTTTCTCTATACGAGGAAGAAGTTCCCTTATACTCTTGAAAGGGCAATCTATGGGTTGCATGAACACTCTTCCCAAAAGATTAACTACAGCTATTTTAACCCCGTTTATCTTTTTTATCAAGAAACCCCTTCCCCAGGCATTCTCTCCATAATTAAGAGGCCTTAACACATCCATATTTTCTAAGGTTTGTTTTGCTTCTCTCTTTTTAAATATGTGATCACCACTAGTAATCACATCTATCCCTACAGAGAATAATTCTCTGGCAGTAGAAGGAACAATACTTGAACCACCACTAGCATTTTCTCCATTAGCAATTACAAAATCTATTCTCCTCGTTTCTCGTATCCGCGGTAGAACCTCTCTTAAATACTGACGTGCTGGCCTACCAACGATATCTCCTATAAATAAGATTCTCATTTTTACTTTGCGTAATCTATAGCCCTTACCTCTCTTATTACTGTTATCTTAATCTGCCCAGGGTATTCCATCTCTTTCTCTATCCTTTTCTTTATCTCCAAAGCCAACAAAGCTATCTCTTCATCCTTTATTTTGTTAGGACTCACAATAACTCTTATCTCTCTTCCTGCTTGGATAGCAAAAGCTTTCTCTACTCCTTCGAAAGAAGAAGCGATACTCTCTAACTCATGTAATCTCTTTATATAAGTCTCTAAGGTCTCTCTTCTTGCTCCTGGTCGAGAAGCACTTATGGCATCTGCTACTAAGGCTAGAAGGCTATAGAGAGATTTAAACTCTGCTTCTTCATGATGGGCTTCCGCAGCATTAACTACAATTTCATTTTCCCCATACTTTCTTAGGAGTTCTGCTCCAATTTTAGAATGTGTACCTTCCACCTGATGATCTACTGCCTTTCCAATATCATGAAGCAAACCCACTCTTTTAGCTAAATGTGAATTTAAATTTAACTCTGCAGCTAATATCCCCATAATAAATGCTACCTCCTTAGAATGTTGAAGGGCATTCTGGCCAAAGCTAGTTCTATACTTCAGCTTCCCCAACAGCTTTACTAACTCAGGATGAAGGTTATGAATCCCTACCTCAAAAGCAGCTTGTTTACCTTCTTCTATCAACTTCTTTTCAAACTCTTTCTTTGTCTTCTCCACTACCTCTTCAATACGTGCAGGATGAATTCTCCCATCAGCGACTAAACTCTCTAAAGCTAAACGAGCAATTTCTCTCCTTATAGGATCGAAACTGGATATACTTACTGCTTCAGGGGTATCGTCAATAACTAAATCTACCCCTGTAACCATCTCAAAAGCTCTTATATTTCTCCCTTCTCGACCAATAATCCTTCCCTTTATCTCATCGTTGGGAAGCTGCACTACACTTACCGTAGTTTCTGTAGTATGCTCTACTGCACAACGTTGAATTGCTAAGGAAACGATCTCTTTAGCTTTCTTCTCTGCTTCTTCTTTAACTTCCTCTTCTATCTCTCTCAACATCTTTGCCTTCTCTTGCCGTAACTCCTCCTCAAATCTCTTAAGAAGAAGTTCTCTAGCTTCTTGAGGAGTTAAAGAAGAAATTTTCTGAAGATGCTCTTTCTCTTCTGCAATTAATCTACCTAATTCTTCTCTTTGTTCTTCCAATTCCCGAGAGGCAGTTTTTAGGTTTTCTTCTCGTCTAGAGAGTTCTCTCTCCTTACTCTCTATAAAATCTAATCTTCTCTCCAGATTTTCCTCCCTTTGAGTTAACTTCCTCTCTAAATGAGCAAGTCCTTCCTTCTTTTGGCTTGTCTGTTTCTCAAAGTCTAACCTTAATTTGTAAAGCATTTCTTTAGCGTCCAAATCTGCTTTTCTAATAATTTGCTCTGCTTTCTGGTTTGCTTCCTCTATAAATTTTGTTGCTTCTTCTCTTGCTCTTTTAACCCTACCTTTTCCTAAAAGTTCTCCTAAAAGATATCCTCCTCCTAACCCTGCCAGTATTCCGAGGATAATATAAATAGCAAGCATTTTTACCTCCTTATTTTTTAAGCTGTGATATTTAAAAAGAGTTAGTGTCAGTAATTAAGATGTCTACCTTTTCATCGTGAGGGAATTGATGAGGAAGGTTTTCTATTATTTGGAAATCAAAAGCAACGCCAATTTTTTTTGTCTCCTTAGGTAATTTTTTTAAAAAGCGATCGTAAAAGCCTTTTCCTCTACCTAACCGCTCTCCTTGAGGACTAAACCCTAATCCTGGAATAATCACTAAATCTAACTCTCTTAGTTTCACTCTTTTTGTCTTCTCGGGATTAGGATGAGTAACTCCCCAAGGTCCTTTTATAAAATCTTCATCCAGATCTTTTACCTCGTAAGGATACAGCTCCCTTCCTTTTATAAAAGGGAAGCATATCCTTTTTTTATCCATATCCTTCCTCACCATCCCTAAAAGGTTTACTTCACCCTTTAAAGGATAGTAGACCATAATACATTTAGCCTTAATATATTCATGAAGTTTTTGTAAATTCTTCTCAACATTTCTACTCCTCCTTTCTATCTCCTCCAAAGTAAGGGAAAGCAATTTGTCCAATAATTTTTTTCTCAGATTACCCTTCACTTTTTATTGGTTGCTATAGAATTTTTATTATACCATTAATTAAACCAAAGTAAAAATGTTTTTAAATTTTAACTTATTGATTACAAAAGAGTTAGCTAAAGCTAGCTATTAGGGGACCTTAAATTATCTAAAAACTCCTTTATCTTTTTCTCTTCTCCTACACTAAGGGGATAATAATATTTTCTGCTCACACCATAACTCTGTGTTAGGTAACCTCCAAAATCGTGAGGATATTTATAGTGAGAAGAGTGTGTTTTAAGATGAAAGGGAACCTCCTTAGTCTCTTCTTTCTCTATATCTTGCATAGCTCTCTCTAGAGCTTTGTAACTAGCGTTAGATTTAGGAGAAGAAGCTAAGTAAATGGTAATCTGAGCCAAAATTAAACTTGCTTCAGGCATTCCTACAAATTCCACAGCTTTAAAACAACTAGTAGCTAAAACCAGAGCAAAAGGGTTAGCGTTGCCTATATCTTCACTAGCTAAAATAACTAACCTTCGAGCAATAAACCGAGGGTCCTCTCCTGCTTTTATCATCTTAGCTAACCAATAGAGGCTAGCATCCACATCTGACCCTCTGATAGATTTTATAAAAGCAGAAATAGTATCGTAGTGGTAGGAATCCTTTTTATCATAGAAGATATTCTTCTGGATTATCTCTTTTGCTACCTCTAAGTTAAGAATTATCCTCCCATCTCTATCGGAAGAGGTAGTTAAAGCACCTATCTCTAAACTAGAAAGAGCTTTTCTCGCATCACCTCCAGAAAGAGTAGCAAGATACTCTAAGGCTCTATTGGTAATCTTTATATTTAAATTCCCCAACCCTCGCTCTTTATCTCTTAACGCTCTCTTCAAAATAGTAATTATTTCCTCTTTACTTAGAGGGTGAAAGTGGGCTACAATAGCTCGAGATATTAATGAGGGAATGAGGTAGTAGTAGGGGTTATAAATAGTTGCTCCAATAAAGATTATCGTCCCATGTTCGGTGTCAGGGAGGAAAGCTTCCTGCTGAAGTTTATTAAAGCGGTGAATTTCATCAACAAAGAGAATTAACTGCTTCTGAGTATTAGAAAATTCTCTACGAGCCCGATCAAGAATCTCCTTAATCTCCTTCAGAGAGGAAAAGGCAGCATTAAGATACTTAAATTCTGCACTTAGATAATTAGCGATTATAAACCCTAACGTAGTCTTACCACATCCTGCCGGACCCCAGAAAATTAAAGGGGGGACTCTTTTAGAAAGGATTGCTCGCCGTAAAAGTTTTCTCTCTCCTAAAAGATGTTTCTGCCCTACAAATTCTTCTAAGGTATTAGGTCTCAATTTAACCGCTAAAGGGACAGCCATCTCTCCAGAAAGAGAAAATTAAAAACCCTGCCTTGTGTCCGTGGCAGGCTTACCACCAACAGTCCGGTCCTCATACAGGTGGGCGCCGCCTCCCACTGCCTCAGCAGTAGGAGAGAAAAGCTCCCTCTTAAACAGTGTTGGCTGTGGCGCAATGCCTGCTCACGCAACAGGCAGGGAATTTTCATTTTGATTATACCATACTAAAAGATACTTTTCAAGAATATTTTAACGCAGAATTACTCCTTCCATTTCTCCTAAGATTTTTCTTATACGATTATGCATATCATCTACTTCTATAGAAGTTAATGTTCTATCTGGAGCTTGGTAGTAAATTCTCAAAGTTAGAGCAAAAAATTGAGGAGGTATATTCTCCCCTTGATAGAGATCAATAACTTCTACTCTTTTAAAATAACTTCCTGCCTCTTTCTTTATTATCTCCTCTAGTTGAGAAAATCTAACTTCTTTAAGAGCTATACTTATATCTCTAAAAACTGCAGGAAATCTACTAAAAGGGGAAAAATATCGTGGGCCTCTCTTCTCCCATAACTTTTCCAAATCAATCTGAGCAAAGTATAAATTTTCAGTTAGATCGAATTTTTCTTTTAATCTTGAGTTCATCTTACCCAAGAATCCTAAAGGTTGATTATCCTTCACTATATCTAATGCATTAGCAAAATTGACCCTTTCTTTAGGTACCCAAGAGTAACTTCCTATGTTAGTAAACCTAAAGATTTCTTCTACTACCCCCTTAAGATAAAAGACCTGATTCTTCTCTCCACTAAAGGCAATAGCTAAATTTGCTCCTTCCTTGTAACCATTTCCTTCCTTGAAGTAAACATTTGCGATTTCAAAGAATTTAAGAGTAGAAGCCCTCTGATTTAAATTGTATTTTACCACTTCTATCATTCCACATAAAAGAGTAGGACGCAAAACGTTCTCCTGCTGACGTAAGGGATTAGAAATCCTTATGAAATTCTTCTCCTTTAATTCTTCTAACAAACTCTGAGAGGTTATGCTGTAGGTAATTACTTCCTTAATACCTAAGCTTGTCAGAAAATCTCTCAATGCTTTTTTAAATTGGTAGAAACTCCTGTAGATCTGTTTAGGAATAAAAGGTAAGGTAGGTTTTATTCTATCGTACCCATATATCCGTGCCACTTCCTCATAAATATCAACAGGAGAAGAAATATCCATACGTAAAGAAGGTGGTTTAAGATATAGTTTCTCTTTATAAACTTTTTCCATTTGAAAACCAAGGTAGGTAAGAACTGTCTTTACCTCTCGTTTAGGAATCCTCTCCCCTAGATAGTTCTCTAAATGGGGGAGGCTAATAACTATTCTCCTTGTTTTTTTCTGAGGTCTCCTCCCTCTTTCTATACATCCATATAATTTCCCTCCCCCTAAAGAAAGCATAAGATTAACTGCTTCTTGAGAAGCTACCTTCAACCTTTCCCAAGACACTCTCCGTTCAAACCTGTAGGAAGACTCTGTCTCTGTCCCCACCGCTCTTCTCGAACGTCTTATTCTTACTGGAGAAAAAATTGCTCCTTCTAAAAGGATATTTTTAGTATTCCCATCTACCTCTGTATTTTTGCCTCCAATTATTCCTGCTAAAGCAATAACCTTTCTCTCATCAGCAATTACTAAATTCTCCTCAGTTAAAACCCTCTCTTTTTCATCTAAACCTGTAAACTTTTCTCTCTTCTTTGCTCTTCGCACATAAACATCTCCTTCTATCTTATCAAAATCAAAAGCATGTAAAGGATTGCCCCACTTAATCATACAGTAGTTAGTTATATCTACAATATTATTCACAGGGTTTATCCCACAACCTACTATCTTCTGTTTTAACCAAGAAGGAGAATCTTCTACCTTTACCCCCTTTATTAACCTAGCTAGATATACAGAACAACCTTCTTCATCTTGGATGATAATATCTATCTCTTTCAATAAAGGTTTTGTCATCAAGCGGGGTATCTTAATTTTTAACTTTCTTCTCAGAAGAGCAGAAAGTTCATACGCTATTCCTACAATAGAGAGCCAATCAGGACGATTGCTGGTAACCTCTGTTTCTAATATCCAATCATTTCCCTCTCGGTAGATGTGTCCTACCTCCAGCCCTGCCATAGTTAAAAGCTCGGCTATCTTTTGCGGTGGCTCTTTTAAACCAATAAATTCCTTTACAAAACTTAGACTAAACTTCATAAAACTGCTCCAAAAACCTTAAATCATTTTCGAAGAATAGCCGGATATCATTTATCCTATACTTAAGCATGGCTATTCTTTCTACCCCCATACCAAAAGCAAATCCCTGGTATTCTTTTGGGTTTATCTTACAAGCCTTCAATACCTTAGGATGAATCATCCCACACCCTAAGATTTCCACCCATCCTTTATAGGAACACACACTACATCCTTTCCCCTCACAGAGGATACAACCCAAATCTACTTCTGCTGAAGGCTCAGTAAAAGGAAAATAGTGGGGGCGAAATCTCAGTTTCACTTGAGGAGAGAAAAAACTTCTGGCGAAGTAGAAAAGGACTCCTTTGAGGTGAGAAAAATTTATATTCCTATCTACACAGAAACCCTCGACTTGATGGAACATAAAAGAATGAGAAGCATCAACTTTGTCGGGCCTGTAAACTCTTCCTGGAGAGATAACCGCTAAGGGAGGACGCATTTTTTCCATTACTCTTATTTGGGAAGGAGAGGTATGGCTTCTTAAAAGAAGTCTACGTTTCTCCTTAGAAGGAGATGATAAATCTAGGTAAAAAGTATCAAACACATCTCTTGAAGGGTGCTCTAAGGGAATATTTAAGGCTTCAAAATTATGCCATTCATCTTCAATCTCTTTACCCTCTATAATAATGAATCCCAACTTCTCAAAAATGCTACAAATCTCATCATTTACTCGTGTAAGGATGTGTTTTATTCCTCTATCTATAGAGAAAGAAGGAACAGTGAGATCTATTTTTTTCTCTTGCACAGAAAGAGTTTTTCTTTTCTCATCTAAGAGGAAAGCAATCTTTTTCTTAACAGTATTTAAAGCTCTACCCAATTCTGCCCTTTGGTTTCTCTCCAATTTGGGAATACGAGAAAAGGCTTGGTTGATAAAAGATTTTCTACCTAGATATCTTATGCGGAGAACTTCTAGGTCTTCTAAATTTTTTACTTTTTCAATTTCTTGCAAGAAACTATCTTCTATTTTCTTAATCTCTTCTAACATATTTTAAAGTTATAAAACAAATTATCCCTAATGTCAAACAAAGTAAAGCTAGACCCAATGAGAGTTTCCTTTTAAAAAGAGGTATCTCCTCCCTTAAAATAAAACCTGGTTTTATTACTTTGAGTTTGTAAGCATGGATATCTCTCTCTAAATGAACTGGGCAATTGTTAAAAAATACCCCCTCTATCTGAACCCAATCTCCTCTTCTCTTGTAGGAGCCGAAATTTTTAATCTTGGTAACCTCCTCTGGGTTTTCTAAAAATACTCCTATACCTACTCTTCCCTGCTTTATATTAATCCATACCCCTCCCTCTTCTTTTAAAGGTTCACCTATCACTTCTCCTTGAAAAACTATCTTACGATTATCAAAATACTGAGGATTCTTCAAAATTTCCTTTAAGCTTTGAGGATAGGTTACTAAAGGAAACATACCAAAAATAAAAAGAAAAAGAATCGCTCCTCTCATTTTTTAAATAAAGAAGCTATATAACTTAAAGAGGCAAATATAGAGATAAATTCTAAACGTCCCATCCACATCTGACATATATAAGTAATTTTTAACCCCAATGGCATTTCTGGGCTGGTAACTCCCAGAGAAAGCCCTACATTAGCAGTAGCAGAAACTGATTCAAAAAAACTAGCTAAGGGGGTGTAACCATAAAATAATCCTATCACTCCCCCTAACAAGTAAGCAAGAAAATAAAATCCTACCATAACAAAGGTCTCTTTTAAATGTCTTTCCTCAATAAGCGTATCCCTAAGGTGGTGAAAACTATCCCGATACACTGCCTTGTGAGGCATTATCACTCTCTTAATCTCCCCTACCATAGCTTTAAATACGAATCCTAAACGGAGAAGTTTTATCCCCCCTGTTGTGGAACATACTCCTCCTCCTATCCCCATAGCTAAGATGAGCAAAACTAAAGAAAGAGGGGTTAAAGAAAGAATCTCTCCTGGACTAAGATTTGTAAACCCGCATCCAGTATGAGCTGAAACTAACTGATAGAATCCCTTACGAAAAATAACCGAGCGGGTTAATGGCTTTAAAGAGAAAAACAAAAGAATAGTGAGGGAAAGGAGACTGAATATAAAAGTGCGTATTTCGAAATTTCTAAAAATTTCTCTTTTTTCTTTATACCATAGCCAGAAGTGAAGATTGAAATTCATTGCTCCCAGGAACATAAATACCATTGTTGCTATTTCTAAAGAGAAGGAGTGATAGTAAGCTATATTCTGAGACTGAGGAGCAAACCCTCCCGTATCAAAAGAGGCGAAAAACAAGCAGAAGCTATGAATTATAGCTTTACTTATCCTTAGTCCCTTATAAGAAAGAAGAAGAGTAAAAAGTGTTACGCCAAGAGTAAGGTAAATAAAGCTCACTTTCCAGATAAATCGTGCCGTAGCAATAATGTTAGGGAATATCTTCTCTTGTCTCCCTTCACCAATATATAGACCCAAACTTCCATTTCTCACTTTACTTAAGATAGAAATGGAAGCTAAAATTATCCCCTGACCTCCAATAAACATGGTAAGGTGTCGCCAAAGATTATGAGAGAAAGAAAGATGATCCAAGTCTTTAACCAGAATTAGCCCTGTGGTAGCGAATCCACTCATAGCTTCAAACCAAGCATCTAAAAAACTACTCCAATGTCCAGAAAGACAGAGAGGAATAGCCCCCATCACTGAAGCTACTAACCATCCCAGACTTACAATGAAAAAAGAATGCTGCCATCCAATTTCTTTCTTAAAAGGGAAGATGAGCATAAACACAAATCCTAAACTCGCTGTACTCAAGAATCCTATTAAAAAATCATAGAAAGGCTCATATTCCTCAAAAGCTAACGCACAAAAAAGGGGAAGGAGCATAAACATGCTTAATCCTAAACAGAGTCTACCAACGATATGAAAGATAGTAGAGAAATCTTTTCTCTCTGGGGAGATAATCATTTTAGAAAATAAAGGAAAGTAAAAACGCTACCCCAATTACTGAAAGACAGAAGAAAATTTCCATTAGAATTCCTAAAATCATCTTCATATCTTACCAATAAGGGAATTTATTAGATCCTTTTCATTATCAATAAGAGTTGCTGCAATTATCTCATCATCCGCTAAAACTTCAGTATCTCCTCGGGGAATTATAATTTCTGTTTCTCTTATTATAGAAATAAGAACTGAATTGGGAGGAAGTTTTATTTCTCTTATCTTCTTATTTATTATAGGAGACTCTTGAGGAATGTCTACTCTCACGATAGATAGCCTTCCTTTCTTTATACTCAAAAGATTCATTACATCAGAGAAAGAAGCCTCTTCTTCAACGATACGAGCAATAATAGAAGTAGAATCTATAGGAGCATCTACCCCCATGTATTTGTAGAATGTTAAGTGCTTAGGATCATTGATTCTTGCTACCGTTCTTCTTACCTTAAACATCTCCTTAGCTAAATGACAAATAATGATATTATCCTCATCAGCAGGAGTAGCGCCTACTACTACGTCTGCTTTTTCAGCTTTAGCTTGCTTTAGTACTTCTGGGTCGGAAGCATCACCGTTAATAACCAAAACCTCCTTTATTTCCTCAGCAAGCTTCTGGCACACTCTTAGAGATTTATCAATTAGGCATACGTTATGTTTATCTTCTTTTAGCTTCTTGGCCAAAAGAGAACCTAAGCGCCCCCCACCAGCAATTACAATATACATTTTTTAAACACCTCTACTAAAAGATAGGTTCTATTCACAATAATTAATCCCTCCTCAGAAAAAATTCTCTTTTTAGTTAACTCGTACACCTGAAGAACAACTTTTTTCACTCTGTACATCTTTCTAGCTACCTTACCAATCACAATATTAAGATTATCGTTACCTGTAACTATCAGAAGAGCGTCTGCCTCTTTTATCCCCGCACTTTCTAACACTTGAATATCTAAAGCATCCCCCAAGACCTTTTTACCATTAAAATCTTCTCCTAAAGAATCCAAAGCAGTTTTACTTCTATCTATAACTACTACATTGTGAGAAGTAGCGAATTCTAAAGCTAAGTTCCTCCCTGTTTTCCCACAGCCAACTATCACAATATATTTCATTTTAACTTTTCTTAGCTATCTCTATAAGTTTATCAAATACTTCCTTCTCCTCGCAGGCAAGGTGCGCTAAGATATCTCGGGAGAGAAAAATATTCTTCTTCTTAAGTCTATTGATAAACTCATGATAAGTAATTCCTTTCTCACGGACTCCCGCATTTATTCTTGTAATCCATAGGCGACGAATTTCTCTCTTCTTCCTTTTACGATCGCGATAAGCGTAAACATAAGCTCTCCTTAAGGTTTCTAAAGCTCGTCGATATACTTTAGAACGTTTTCCTCCATATCCTTTAGCTAACTTTAAAACTTTCTTTTTTCTTTTTCGTGAAGCTGGTGAATGTCTTGCTCTCATCCTAAACTCCTTTCTTTAGAAAGCATAAGGTAGGGCTTTCTTTATCACCTTTCTCTCACCCGCAGAAACTTTATCTTTTCTCCTCAAAGTTCTCTTCCTCTTTCTTTCTTTGCTACTTAATAGATGTCGGCGGCCTGCTCTCTGACGTAAAAATTTTTTCTTCTTGGTAACTCTTATTCTCTTAGCTAATGCTTTTTTTGTCTTTAGTTTTGGCATGCTAACCTCCCAAGGTTACTTTGGCCCAAGGACTAAAATTAATGCTCTCCCCAAAAGATGTGGCTCTCTTTCTACCTTTCCTAATTTTTCTACATCAGTAATAAGCCTATCTATTAGCTTTCTCCCTATCTCCTGATGGGCTACCTCTCTTCCTCTAAAAAACATTCTCACTCTCACCTTATGACCTTTCTCTAAAAATTCTTGAATATGCTTCAATTTAATTTGATAATCGTGGTTATCTATCCGAGGGGAAAGCCTTATCTCCTTAAGCTGGGCATGACGATGATGGCGCTTAGCTTCTCTTTCTTTCTTTTCTTGCTCATATTTATACTTAGCAAAATCCATTATTCTACATACAGGAGGATCTGCTTGAGGAGCTACTTCTACCAAATCTAACTCAAATTCTTCAGCTTTTCTCAAAGCTAAATCACGAGGGAAAATACCTAACTGCTCTCCATTAGGCCCAATAAGCCTGACTGTTTTAGCGAAAATTCTTTCATTAACTCGGATACCTTTTCTAATTGCCCACCTCCTCTTTTTTTAAAATACTTATAAACTCTTCAATGGACATCTCTCCTAATTGTTTCTTCCCCCTCTCTCTTACTGAAATTAGATTTCTCTCCTTTTCTCTTTTCCCTACTACTACAAGATAAGGAATCTTTTTAAGCTCCTTTTCTCTGATCTTCCTCTCTAGAGTTTGATCGGTTAAATCTATCTCTACACGATAACTGTGCTGAGCAAGTTTCTCCTTCACTGCCTTAGCATACTCTGTCACCTCTTTAGTTATATTTATCACACATATCTGGGTAGGAGCTAACCAAAAAGGGAACTTCCCTGCATAATGTTCTACTAAGGTAGCAATAAACCTCTCTAAACTCCCTAAGATTACTCGATGAATCATCACAGGCCTCTTTTTTCTACCATCTCGAGCATGGTAAGTTAGCTCGAATCTCTCAGGAAGGCTATAGTCAAGCTGGATAGTAGCACATTGCCAGCTTCTCTTTAAAACATCCTTCAACTTTATATCTATCTTAGGCCCGTAAAATGCCCCCTCTCCTACATTTATTTTGTAAAAAAACTTCTTCTTCTCTAAAACACTCTGCAAAATACGTTCAGCGGTATTCCATTTCTTTATCTCACCAATAAACTCCTCTGGTCGAGTACTTAACTCTGCTTCAAACTCTTTGAACCCAAACTTATCCATGGCATCCTTTACAAAATCCAAAACTGCCTCTATCTCTCCTTCTAAATCTTCTTCCTTACAAAAAATATGTGCATCGTCTTGAGTAAATCCTCTTACTCTTAGCAGACCGTGGAGAACACCACTCTTTTCGTAACGGTAAACCGTACCTAGCTCAAATATTCTCAAAGGTAAATTGCGCCAGCTTCTCAATTCTGATTTGTAAATGAGAATATGCCCTGGACAATTCATAGGTTTTAAAATGAACTCTTGGTTTTCTTTAATAATAGAGTACATATAATCCTTATAATGAGTAAGGTGTCCACTTCTTTCCCAGAGAGTTTTATCCATAATATGGGGGGTTACTACTAACTGATATTCTCTTCTTCTATGTTCGGCTATCAACCAATCCTCTATTATTCTCCTTAAAATTGCTCCTTGGGGTAAGTAGAAGACTAAACCTGCACCAGCTTCTTCATGGTAAATATCGTAAAGAACCAGGTTTTTCCCTAATCGGCGATGGTCTCTCTCTCTTATCTCTTTTAACCTCTGAAGATATTTCTCTAACTCTTGAGAAGAAAAAAATGCCGTTCCGTAAATGCGAATAAGCTGGGGCCCTTTTTCTTCTCCCCGCCAGTAGGCTCCCGAAATAGAGAGAAGTTTAAAGTATTTTACCTCTTTAGTTGAACTAATATGGGGGCCCCGACATAAATCAATGAAATCATTATGTCTATAAATAGAAACTGTAGAACCAGGTATTTCTTTAATCAACTCTAACTTATAAACTTCTCCCTCTTTTTTAAAATACTCCTCTGCTTTTGTCTTCGACCACTCTTCCCTTATAAAAGGGTAATCCTCCTGAATAATTTTCTTCATCTCCTCCTCAATCCGGGGAAGATCTTCTTCTCTTATCTTCTCTGGAATATCAAAGTCATAGTAAAAACCATCCTGAATTGCAGGACCAATCCCTAACTTAGTATGAGGGTAAAGTTTCTTTACTGCCGAAGCCATAATATGCGCACAAGAATGTCTTAATGTATCTAAATCCATACCCCTCTCACCTATCTGGTGGGCGCAAGAGGATTTGAACCTCTGACCTTCACGATGTCAACGTGACGCTCTAGCCACCTGAGCTATGCGCCCAAAAATATAATTTCAAATTAGCCAATTATAGATTACAAATTAATTTATAAAATTTGAAATTTATAATTGATAAATCTGTAATTTTGTTAACCTGGGCGGGGAGGGACTCGAACCCTCACGTCCCTTACGGGACATGGGATTTTAAGTCCCAGGCGTCTGCCTATTCCGCCACCCGCCCATAATTCTTTCTCCTCTTCAGCAACTTTTAATTCTTCCTAATGTTACTCTCTTCAATTGTAAGCAGTGCGGGAATAACTTATAGAGATAACCTCTTGCTACAAACAAATTTATTTCTCCTCTCCGCCTAAAAATTCTTCTTTAAGGCGGCGAGCGGATTTGAACCGCTGAATAGTGGTTTTGCAGACCACTGCCTTCCCCCTTGGCTACGCCGCCTTTTTTCTTTTCTCTCTATTTTTTCTTAACAAACTTCGCTCCTACTCTTATTCTTTTAAGAGCAATCTCTTTTAGAGCGTTTTCTAACGCTTTCTCTGAAGGTTTTTCTATTAAAGGCTTTTCCCCATCTGCAAGTTGAAGTGCCCTCCTTGCTCCTAACACTGCAAGTTTATAAACGGAACCATCACTAGCTCCTAAAAGTTGCTCTAAAGGAATATAATCTTGGCTCATCGATTAATCTTACTTCGTAATATCTTTTCTAATTCTTTTATACTTTCCCCAATATTCTGATTAACTATTAAATAATCATAGAATTTTAAAAATTGCAACTCTTTTTTTGCTAGTGTTATTCTCTTTTTTATATTTTGGGAATCTTCCTTCCTTCTTTTTAATCGATAAAAAAGTTCCTTCTGATGAGGAGCAGTTATAAAAATAGTAACTATTTTATCTTTCTTCAGTTTATTTTTCAAATACTTTCCTCCTTTAACGTCAATACAAAGAATTAAATCTTTACCTTTTCTTTCTGCCTCCTCTAAGAAAAATTTTGGTGTGCCATAAAAATCGTCTAAGACTTTTTGCGTCTCTAGAAAAAACTCTTTCTTTTTTAAATCTCTAAATTTTCTATCATCTACAAAAAAATAATCTTTTCCTTCTTTCTCTCCTCTTCGTTTTTTTCGAGTAGTAAAGGATATACTTTTTAAAAAATTATCTCTCACGAATTTTTTCTGGAATAATCGATTAATAAGTGTAGTCTTACCTGCACCTGAGGGTCCGGAGATGATAAATACTTTTGGTTTTCTCATTCTATATTCTGAGCCTGCTCCCTTATCCGTTCAGCATAAGTTTTTCCTTTTACGATTAACGATGCTACTTTCACCTTTTTTGTCTTACTCATACAAGTATTCAGTTCTCTCAAAATCTCTTGAGCAAGAAAATCTATTTTTTTCCCTTTAGGAAAATTATTTTTTTTATTTACCAATTCTCTCATTCTTCTTAAATAGAAAACAATGAGAGCTATCTCTTCCTCAATATCTTCCTTACCTAATTCCTCTTTAACTTTAGGTTTTACCTTCCTCACTTTTCCTATAATTTCTTTTAAATGTTTTAAGTGAGTTAAAATTTCTCTTTTTATACTTTTGCCCTCTTTCTCCCGAAACTCTATCAACCGAGTTAATCCCTCTCTAACCCCTTCTATAATTAAATTATCTGTTCCCTTAGAAAAAGGTTCCACCTTTACCAGTTCCGGAAGAGATAAAAGATCTTTTATACTCAACTTATTATCTATCTTGAGAAGAGCTGCTATTCTATTTAACTGACGGTAATAATCATAAAAAAGGGGTAAATTAAAAACTGCTTTTTCTCTAGGGAAAAATTTAAAAAAGAAGTATATCTTCACTCTCCCTCTAAAAACTTTCTTTTCAATCAATTTTCTTAATTTTGCCTCTAGACCTATCTTCTGAGGAGGAAGATGGAAAAATTCTATATCTAAGTACTTAGCATTCAAGGACTTAATAATAACATCTACTTCCTCTTCTTTCTTTTTCTTCCTTACTTGAGCGTAACCCGTCATTGCTCTCATTCCCACACCTTCTTTTTCACTTTGCCCAGAGTAACTTCTCTAGTGGGGTATAAAGGATAAACAATCTCATCGGGTTCAAACCAAAGCTTTATCTCTCGCTCTGCTTCTTCCTCATTACTAGAAGCGTGGACTACGTTTTCATAAAGCCCACTAGTTAAAATTCTCCCATAAGCTCCTCTAATAGAGGTAGGCTCTGCTTCTTCAGGATTGGTCGCTCCAGCTATTTTTCTTACCTTTGCAATAGCATCTTTACCCCAGTAAACCAGAGCCATCACTCGATTATCTCTATGGAGTTGTCCAGTAATGTATTTAATAAGTTCCGGGTAGAAAGGTTTTTCTCTGAGATGGGTATAATGTTTGGCGGCTAACTCCTCAGAAACTTTGACCATCTTTGCTCCAATTATCTTCAACTTTGTCTCAGAAAGGCGAGTAAGAATATTCCCTGTAAGAGATTTTTTTAAACCATCGGGCTTAATGATCACCAAAGTAGCCTGTTCTTTCATGATAACTTCTCTACTATTCTCTGTAAATCCGTTAAGTTGTAATACTGGATGATAATTTTACCTTGATTGTTTCTTTTATGCAACACTTTTACTTTTGTCCCTAAACTCTTCCTCAATCTCTCCTCTACTTCCTCCACAAAAGGATCTTCAACTTTCTTCTTCGGTTTCTTAGGGAAGTGTCTCCTTACCCTTTCTTCTATCTCCCTTACTGAAAGTCTCTCTTTAATGATTCTGTAAAAAAGGGCCTTCTGCTCCTCTTCTCTCTCCAATCCTAAAAGGGCCCTTGCTTGAGTAAAGGTAATTATACTCTTCTTAAGGGCTTCCTGAATCTCCTGGGGGAGTTTAAGAAGGCGGATAGTGTTAGAAATAGAGGCTTTATCTTTCCCTATGAGTCTAGCTATCTCTTCATAGGTGAGGGCAAATTCCTCGTTTAATCTCTTAAAAGCTAATGCTTCCTCAATAGGATTGAGATTCTTTCTTTGTAAATTTTCTATCAAAGCTAAAACCAAAGACTCTTTATCACTTATCTCTCGAACTACTGCTGGTAATTCTTTGATTCCCAAAGACTTAGCAGCTTGAACTCTGCGACTTCCTGCAACGACTTCAAATCTTTCTCTCACCTTTCTTACTATAATAGGTTGAATTACCCCTTTCTCTCTGATAGAAGCTTTCAGCTCCTCTAATTCTTGGGCATCCATCTCTTGACGAGGTTGAAAAGGAGAAGGTTCTATTTTCTCTACAGAGAGATAAAGAAGCGTTTTTTCCTTTTCTTCTTTTCTTTTAGGAATCAATGCCTCTAATCCTTTCCCTAATACTTTCCTTTCCATAAAATCAGCCTCCTTCCTTTAATAGAGAACCATAGAGATCGAGATTTATCTTTTTCTTTAAAATCTCTTGGGTTAAATTAAGATAAGCTTTTGTTCCTACGCAGGAGGGATCATAGAAAAGAATAGGTTTACCAAAACTAGGAGCTTCTGCTAATTTTACATTGCGAGGAATAATAGTGGTGAACACTCTTTCCTTAAAAAATCTTTTTACTTCTTCTATCACTTGAAGGGTAAGACGAGTCCTGAAATCTGCCATAGTAAGAAGGATTCCTTCGATCTCCAAATGAGGATTTAGTCTCTCTTTTACCAACTCAATAGTGCTTAAAAGTTTGGAAACTCCCTCTAAAGCATAATATTCACACTGAATAGGAATAATAAGGGTATCTGCTGCTACCAACACATTTATAGTAAGAAGACCTAAAGAAGGGGGAGCGTCGAGAATAATATAATCAAAATTATCCCGCATTATCTCTAACAGCTGTCTTAATCTACTCTCTCTCTCCTCCAAAGAGACAAGCTCTATCTCTGCTCCTGTAAGAGAAAGAGAAGAAGGAATAAGAAAGAGATTCTCCCAAGAGGTGGGGACAATGAGTTCTTGCCCAGACTTTTCTCCTATCAGTCCTTGATAGATGGAGGGAGTTTCTGAGGAGACTTCTCTTCCTAGACCACTAGTAGCGTTCCCTTGAGGATCCACATCTACGAGAAGAGTCCTTTCTCCTACTAAAGCTAGAAAGGTAGTTAAATTTACCGCAGTAGTAGTTTTCCCTGTTCCTCCCTTCTGATTACAGATACCTATTATCTTGCTCATTGAAGAAAAGTGTTTATAAATCTTATAGTTCCTTATCAGAGATTCGCCTCTGACGAAAAAGTTTCCACGTGGAAACTTTTTCTGTAAGTAATCTTCTGGTTTTTAATTTTATAAGAGATTGGAGAAATTGTCAAGAAAAAGACTCTAAGAAGAAGCTTGTTTAGGGGAAATCCTCCACTGATAGAGAAAAGTAAGAAGATTCTGGATTAACCAATACAACACTAATGCTGAAGGGAAGTTATAAAAGATTACTCCAATAAATACTGCAAAAAATAGTCCCATAGACTTTTGTTGTTGAGCTTGAAGTGAATCTTGCGACACAATCTTCTGTTGAAGAAGGCCTATAACTACGATAAGAATGGGAAGAAAGTTTATATATTTCCCTAGGAAAGGGAGAGAGAAAGGAAGAGAAATCGCTCTATCAGGAAGAGAAAGATCTTTTATCCACAAGAATTTTGCCCCTTTGAGTTCTACCACTCGCAAGAGCACTTGATAAAGAGCAATGAATACTGGTAATTGAAAAAAGATAGGCAAACATCCTCCTAACGGATTTACTTGATGAGTGCGATAAAGCTCTAAGATCTCCTTATTCAACTTCTGGGGATTATCTCTATACTTGTTCTTGAGTTCCTCTATTTTAGGTTGAAGTGCTTGCATCTTCCGCATCGCTTGGGTACTGCGAAAAGTAAAAGGAAATAGAGCTATGTAGATTATGGTAGAGAGAAGAATAATACTTACTCCCCAATTTTTCGTCCATAAGGCGAAGAGGGAAAGAAGCTTTACTAAGATTTTCCCTATAGGATGGAAGAACCCGTAATTCACTATCTCTTCTAAATGATATTTACTTAATTCTCCCAAGAGTTGAGGCCCTAAGAATGCTTGGATAGAGAAGGAATCCTTTATAGACACCTGGCAGAGGAGAGAGTTATCTTTTAGTCGAGAGAGCTTTAGGGAATTTTTCTCTGAAAAATAGACTAGACAAAAATACCTATCTCTTACCCCAAAAAGAGAAGAAGTAAATCCCTTAGAAGGAGCTCTCTTCTGAGGAAAACGCTTAAGAGTAGAAGAAGTGTTTTGATAGAAGAATTCTTGGTATCTTTGCTCTAATCTATTATTATTCAAAGGGTTATGAAAAAGAACTAATTCTGCCTCTTCTTCTCCCTTTACTCTTAAGGTTAGCGTATACCCTTTAAAGAGAAATTCTTTTTTTATGTTCTTTCCATGATTAAAAAGAACTATCTTTTCTTTTTCCCGGGTAAGTTGAAAAGGAAGAGTACGATGGGTAAAAACCAATCCTATATCTTTGAAAAGGAGCTCCTCTTGATACTTTTTAACAAAGATTTTTTTTATATAACCTCCTGTTAATGAGAATGTTATGATAAATTCTTCTGTAGATACCTCTTCTAACTGTTCCTCTTTTAAGAGAGCTGTTTCTTCTTTTGAGGGCTCTTCCTTTTTGACCTCTACCGAGCGAGGAGGACTCTTGGGAAGATATTTACTAGTAAGATGAGCATAAAAGATGAAGAAGAGGAGAGTAATTACTATAAAAGCAATTAAACGTCTTTCCATTTATTCTAAGTAATCAACCCCTCCCGGAGAAAAAGGATGGCATTTAAGGATTCTTAGGAAGACTGCTTTTAATGCCTTAGGTAAAGGGTATTTTCTAAAAGCCTCTCGGGCATACTGAGAACAAGAAGGAGTAAATTTACAACAGGTAGGAAAGAACCATTTTGCGCAATCGTAAAAGTCAATTATTGTTAAAAAAATATTCTTCATACTGTGAGTTTTTTCCTCCCTTTCTTTCTTCTTCTTTGGAGAATCACTCTCCCTGAATGAGTGGCCATCCTTTTACGAAAACCGTGTTTTCGCTTTCCTTTCAGTTTAGTAGGGGTAGTTAACCGCTTCTTCATAGGGGCTTAATTTTACATAATTTTTTTTGTTCTGTCAAATACAAAAAAATAAATATTGCAAAGAGAAAAAAGGAGAGTATAATTATTTTAATTCTCTATACCATATCACTCTGTGAATAACCTGTGAATTTTGTGAATTAAAAAGTAATGGAAAAACTTTGGGATAAATGCCTAGAGGCGCTTAAAAAAATTTTAGGAAAGATTTCCTTTGATACCTGGATCGCTCCTCTAAAGTTAAAAACCCTCTCTGAAGATAGAATAATTCTAGAGGTTCCCGACAATTTCTTTAAACAATGGGTGGAAACAAATTACCTTTTACAAATTAAACAATGTTTAAGAGACATTGCCCATAAAGATTTTCAGATAAACTTTGAAGTTAACCCCAACCTTCTAAAGAAAAGAACAAATAGAATCTTCCGCCGTATCCACGATAGTTTTAAAGAAGAACCACAAGATTCTCTTCGGCTTAATCCTCGATTTACATTCAATAATTTCATAGTAGGAGCTTGTAATCGTATGGCTTACGCTGCTAGCTTAGCGGTAGCTAACGCCCCAGGGAAATCTTACAACCCCCTATTTATTTATGGAGGAGTAGGGTTGGGGAAAACCCACCTTATGCAAGCTATTGCTCATTACATTCTTGAAAAAACACCTCAAATCAAGGTAAAATATATTTCTTCAGAAAGATTTACTAACGAACTTATTCTTTCTATTCAAAATAGAACTACTCCTCGTTTTCGCCAGAAATACCGAGGTATAGATGTACTTCTTATCGATGATATTCATTTTCTTTCAGGAAAAGAGGCGGTCCAAGAGGAGTTTTTTCATACTTTTAATGAGCTATATGACTATCATAAACAGATAATTATCTCTTCAGATAAACCCCCTAAGGAAATTCCTAAATTAGAAGATAGATTGGTATCTCGATTTAGTTGGGGATTAATTGTAGATATTCAACCCCCTGATTTAGAAACAAGAATAGCTATTCTCAAGAAGAAAGTAGAGAAGGAACCAGTTAAAATAGAAGAAGAAGTAATTAACTTTATTGCTGAGAATATTACTACTAATATCAGAGAAATGGAAGGAGCATTAATTAGGATTATTGCTTACTCTTTAATAGAAAATAAGCCTATTACATTAGTTTTAGCTAAGGAAATTTTAAGAGATATGGTAAAAGAAATTTATCGAAGAATTACCCCAGAAGTTATTTTAGGAAAAGTAGCTAATTACTTTAATCTTTCTCCCCAGGAGATTAAAAAAAGCAGACGAAATAAAAATATTGTCTTACCTAGACAAATTGGTATGTATCTTATAAGAGAACTAACTGAACTTTCTCTTCCAGAAATTGGTAGTTTTTGGGGAGCAAAACACCACACCACCATTCTTTATGCTTATCGAAAAATAAAAGACTTAATAAAAAAAGATGAAAAAGTAAAAAATATTATCAACACTTTAACACAATTAATTAAAAGTTGAATGTGGATAAGGATATTTTATTTTTTTTTATTTTTTGGTAAAATACAATTAATTGAATTTATTCACAGGCTTTACTATTACTATTTCTAAAATTAATTAGATATAACTAAAAGTGAGATTTGTTATAGAACAAAATATTTTATTATCAACTCTTCAAAAAGTAGCAACTCTTTCTATTACTAAACAAAACTTCCCTATTTTAAATTGTATACTAATAGAGGCTTTTAAAGATAAGATAAAACTTACTACTACAGATTTAAACATCACTATAACTACTTATACTCCAACAAAAGAAATCGAAAGAGAAGGAAAAGTTGCAATACCTACTAAAAAATTTCTCTCTATAATAAGAGAACTACCTAAAGAGAAAATTATCTTGGAGTCTTATAAGAACAATCTTTTAATAAGATGTGGAAAAATTGAGTTTAAAATAAATGGAATGGATCCTCAAGAATTTCCTCGAATAGAGGAAGTTAAAGAGAAAACTTTAATAAAAATTATCTCTCAAGATTTAATAGAAATGATTAAATTAACTTCATTTTGTGTAGGAATGGAGGATGTTAACTATGTATTAAATGGGATATTTTTTGAAATTTATGAAGACCAATTAAAATTAGTTGCTACAGATGGGAAGAGATTATCTTTTATTAAAAGAAAACTACCTTCTCCTCAATCTAACTTAACAACAAAGCTTAATTTTATTCTTCCTATAAGATCCATTCAAGAATTAGTTAAGATAATAAGAGATTCGGAGGAATTATTTATTTTTATAGAGAAAAATAATATAGGGTTTGATTTAAAACATACACTTTTTATTACCAGACCTATAGAAGGTGAATTTCCTAATTACTCTCAATATATTCCTCAACCCACAGAAGTTAAACTCACTATTAAAAGAAGAGATTTTTTATCGGCTTTAAAAAGAGCAGAGCTTTTATCCACCAGTGATTATCCCGGAGTAAAATTAGAGTTAAAAAAAGAGGAGGTCTTTCTTTTTAAAACTACTCCTCAATTAGGAGAAGTTAAAGAATCAATACCTGCTAACTTTAAAGGAACCTCCTTACAGATAGGATTTAATCCTTCTTATTTAATAGACGTTCTCACTAACTTAGAAGAAGAAGAAATTAGTTTTGAAATCTATGGTCCAGATAAACCAGCGGTCTTAAGATTAGAAGATTATATATATTTAGTCTTACCTATGAGACTATAGTGTGCCTCAATATATTAAAAAAATAATTAATGAATTTATAAAGGAGGTAAAAAAAGATAGAGAAAAAAAAGAAAAAGTTGTCTCTTTAGTAGAGCAGATAATAGATATAAATACTAAAAGACATATAAAATCTTATAGAATTTACAAAGATACTCTGATTATCTATGTAGATTCTTCTATTTGGAGTTATCAGATTAACCTTTGGAAAAACAAACTTCTTAAAAAATTAAAGGAAGAAGTAGAGGTAAAAGATTTAAAAGTGAAATTATCAAAAAGGTAAGATGGAAAGGCAGAAATACGACGCTACTACCATTCAAGTTCTGGGAGGTATAGAAGCGGTTCGTAAAAGACCAGCGATGTATATAGGAGATACTTCTACCAGAGGCCTGCACCACTTAGTTTATGAGGTTGTAGATAACTCCATTGATGAAGCCACAGCTGGGTTTTGTAACAAGATTAAAGTTACCATTCACTCTGATAATAGTGTTACTATAGAAGATAACGGGAGAGGTATCCCTGTAGATATACATAAAAAAGAGAAAAAGCCAGCGGTAGAAGTAGTTCTCACTACTCTTCATGCAGGAGGAAAATTTGATAATCGCATTTATAAAGTAGCAGGAGGATTACATGGAGTAGGGGTAAGTGTGGTTAACGCTTTAAGTGAATGGTTAGAGGTGGAAATAAGAAGAGAAGGTAAGGTTTATCACCAGCGCTATCAAAAAGGAAAACCCACCACTTTCCTCAAAGTCATTGGGAAAGCAAAGGCTACAGGGACTAAGATTACTTTCAAGCCAGATAGAACTATTTTTTCTAAAACAGAGTTTTCTTTTGACTATCTTTCTCAACGTCTGCGTGAATTGGCTTTCTTAAATAAAAATTTAGAGATAGTCCTTACTGATGAACGTCATGATAAGGAGGTAGCCTTTAAATTCAAAGGAGGTTTAGTTTCCTTCATTGAGTATCTCAATCGGAACAAAAATCCCCTTCACAAAAAAATTCTTTACTTTTGTAAGGAGAAAGAAGCGATTGTGGTGGAGGGGGCTTTACAGTACAATGATGGTTATAAGGAAACAATTTTTACCTTTGCTAACAATATAAATACTGTAGAAGGAGGAACCCATCTTACTGGATTTAAAACTGCTTTAACTAGAGCAATAAATCAATATGCACGAAGCAGGAATCTCCTAAAAGACTTAAATAGCATTTCTGGAGAGGATGTAAGAGAAGGGTTGTGTGTAGTAATTAACGTTAAGCTTCCTAATCCTCAGTTCGAAGGTCAAACTAAGACAAAGTTAGGTAACTCAGAGGTTGAAGGGATAACTACCTCTGTAGTTTTTGAGACATTAATCTCTTTTTTCGAAGAAAATCCCTCTATTGCTAACAGGATTATAGAAAAAGTGGTTCTGGCAGCAAGAGCAAGAGAAGCAGCACGCAAAGCTAGAGAGCTCACAAGGAGGAAAGGGGCTCTTGATACTGCCAATCTTCCCGGTAAACTCGCTGATTGTTCAGAGAAGGATCCTCGACTCTGTGAATTGTTCATTGTGGAGGGAGAGTCTGCGGGAGGTAGCGCTAAACAGGCTAGAGATAGGACATTTCAGGCAATTCTTCCTATAAAGGGAAAGATTTTGAATGTAGAGAAGGCCCGATTAGATAAGGTGTTAAGCAACGAGGAGATAAGAACTATCGTATTTGCTTTAGGAACAGGAATTGGTGAAGAGTTTGATGTTAATAAGCTTAGATACCATAAAGTAATTATTATGGCTGACGCTGATGTAGATGGCTCTCATATAAGAACATTACTTCTTACTTTTTTCTACCGTCAGCTTCCTCAGTTAATTCAAAAAGGATACATTTATATAGCCCAACCTCCTTTATACAGAATTTGGACAAAGAACTATCAGGAGTATATTCATACTGAGAAGGAGATGAATGAAATTATTCTTAAATTAGGGACAAAAGCAATGGGCTTGTTTGTTCTTAAAAAGAAACAGCCTCAATTGGTTTCCCAGAAGAATTTCGAGAAGCTCATAGAAAACCTTATGGAGTTTGAAAGGTTAGCTCTTGCCTTGGAAAAAAGAGGGATTCCTTTAAAGAGTTACTTGGGGGCTGTTGAGGAAAAGAAGCAACGTTACCCTCTTTATTACCTTATGGTGAACAATAAAGCAGTTTTTACTTTTGATGACGAAGAGTTAGCTTCCTATGAGGAAGAAGAGCTCAGTGCTGTAGAAATATTTGAATCCTACCAGATTAAAGAAATAGGAGAAAGCTTATCTAAGATGGGAATTTCTCTTAAAGATTATCTCGAGGAAGGAAAAGAGAAATTTCTTTTAAAGCAAGGAGTAACTAAAGAGGAGAGGAGGGTTAAGAGTTTAAAAGAAGTTTTAGAAGCAGTAAGAAAAGAAGCTACCCGAGGGATGCATATCCAGAGATACAAAGGGTTAGGGGAGATGAATCCTTCCCAGCTTTGGGAAAGTACAATGGATCCTGCTCAGCGCACTCTTATTCAGGTTGCTCTGGAAGATGCAGTAGAGGCAGATAGAATTTTTACTATCCTTATGGGTGAACACGCCCAACCGAGAAGAGAATTCATTCAGACCTACGCCCACCAAGTTAAGAATCTTGATGTTTAGAAAGAGATGGTCAAGGAGTTTCTAAAGCAGACGATTATTCTTAGAGACTTGGAAGAGGAAATGAAAGATTCCTACCTTTCTTATGCTATGAGCGTAATTGTAGGTAGGGCTCTCCCTGATGTAAGAGATGGCCTAAAGCCTGTCCAGAGACGAATCCTTTATACTATGAGCCAGCTTAATCTCCGCTATAACCAGCCCCACAAAAAGAGCGCAAGAATCGTGGGAGAAACTTTAGGTAAGTACCATCCTCACGGAGACGTAGCGGTTTACGATGCCTTGGTAAGGATGGGGCAAGATTTTTCCTTAAGGTATCCTTTAATTGATGCTCAGGGGAACTTCGGTTCTATCGATGGAGATCCTCCTGCAGCGATGAGGTATACCGAAGCAAGATTGGCTCCTATCGCCGATTATCTTCTTTCTGATATAGAGAAGAACACGGTAAACTTTTTTCCTAATTTTGATAACTCTCTTCAGGAACCAGAAGTTTTACCTACCAGTGTACCTCAACTTCTTATTAATGGAGCAAGCGGGATAGCGGTAGGAATGGCTACCAATATCCCTCCTCATAACTTAAGTGAAGTTGTGGACGCTTTAATTTTTCTTTTGGACAATCCCGATGCTTCTGTAAAAGACCTAACTCGTTTTATAAAAGGTCCAGATTTTCCTACTGGAGGGATAATTTGTGGCAAGGAGGAAGTTTTAAAGGCTTATCGAGAAGGAAAGGGTAAGCTAACCTTGCGAGGAAGAGCTACTATCGAGCATCAAAACAACCGTTCTTATATTGTAATTACTGAGATTCCTTACCAAATTAATAAGTCTGCTCTTATAGAGTCGATGGCTCACTTGATCAATTCAAAAAAAATCGAAGGAGTTGCTGACCTAAGAGATGAGTCAGATAAGGAAGGAGTTCGTATTGTAGCAGAATTAAAAAGAGATGCCCAACCTCAAGTAATTTTAAATCAATTTTATAAACACACCAACTTAGAAGTCACCTTTGGGGTAATTCTTCTGGCTCTTTTAAACAGGAAACCCCAGATTCTAAACTTAAGAGAAATTCTTACCTCCCATATAAGATTTAGAAAGGAAATTATTACTCGCAGAACCAGATTCGAATTAGAGAGGGCTAAGAGAAGAGCACATATTTTAGAAGGTCTGAAGATAGCATTAAAATTTTTGGACAAAGTAGTAGAGCTTATAAAGAAGGCAAAAACTCCTCAAGAAGCAAAGGAAGGATTGATAAAGAAGTTTTCTCTTACCCCTGCTCAAGCACAAAGTATTTTAGAAATGCAACTGCAACGTCTCTGTGCTTTAGAGAGGAAAAAGATAGACCAGGAGTATTTAGAGTTAATTAAGAGAATAGAATATTATAATCTGGTGCTGTCTTCAGAGAAGAAACAAGAAGAGATTATTAAACAAGAACTTAAGGAGATTAAAGAGAAATTCGCTGATCCTCGACGCACAGAGATTTTAGCTAAGAAGGAAGAGATCGAAGTTGAAGATTTGATTATTGAGGAGGACGTAGTTATTACTGTTACTGGGTCTGGGTATATAAAAAGGCAACCGGTTAGTGTTTACCGACGCCAGGCAAGAGGGGGCAGAGGTATTACTGCTATTACTCCTAGAGAGGAGGATTTCGTAGAACATCTTTTTGTCTCTTCTAGCAAAGACACTCTTCTTATCTTCACTACCCAGGGAAAGGTTTACTCTCTTAAGACTTATCAGCTTCCTTTAGGTTCACGCACGTCACGAGGAAGAGCTATTGTGAATCTTTTAAGCCTTTCTTCTCAAGAGAAAATTACTACCATTTTGGCAATAAAAGAATTCGGAGAGAAGGAATATATTTTTATGGCTACTCAAAAAGGTTTGATTAAACGAACCCAGCTCTCACTATTTTCTAATTTAAGAAGAAGTGGAATATTTGCTATAAACTTAACTGGAGAGGATAAATTAATAGGAGCAGCTGTTGCTACTAGTGGTTCAGAAGCAGTGCTTATTACTAGAAAGGGATTTGCTATTCGTTTTAAAGTTAGAGAGATAAGACCTACGGGAAGAAAATCTGCAGGTGTAAGAGGGGTAAAATTAATCAAAGGAGATGGAGTAGTAGGAATGGTGGTTTTAAATGGGGGGATAAAGAAAAAGAACTTTTATATCCTTACTGCTACAGAAAGAGGTTATGCCAAAAGGACTCATATCGATGCTTACCGAACACAGTCACGAGCAGGCAAAGGGATAGTAAACATAAAACTCACTCCCAAAATTGGTGAAGTGATAGCAGGAACATTGGTGGGCCAAAATGATGAGGTGATGTGCATTACTCAAAAGGGGGTGCTTATAAGAGTGAAGGTGGAGAGTATAAGAGAAACTGGAAGAATAACCCAAGGAGTTAAGATAATAAATTTAGGGGAAGACGATCGTTTAGCTTCTATAGTAAGAATTGTTCCTCAAGAGTAAAAGAGTTGACTTTTGCAAACTTGGAAATATAATTTACTTTCTAGCTACGACCCCATCGTCTAGCCCGGTTAGGACTCAGGCCTTTCGAGCCTGTAGCGCCGGTTCAAATCCGGCTGGGGTCGCGATATAAATTTAAGAGTCAACAAAATATTAAAATTCTTTCACAAGAACCCTCTCGGTAAACTGATGTGTGGGATAGTAGGATATATAGGGGAAAGCAAGCCCATTATTTTTTTAGTAGAGACATTGAAGAGATTAGAGTATCGGGGTTATGACTCCTGCGGGGTTGCTTACCGAGTTAAAGATTCCTTAAGAATAATCTTAAAAAAAAGGAGAGGCAAGATAGAAGGACTAAAAAGAGAACTTTCTTCCCATCAGTTTGATATAGGAATTGCTCATACCCGTTGGGCTACTCATGGGATACCTAATAGAATAAATGCCCATCCTCACTTTGACTGCCAAAGGCACATTTTTGTTGTCCATAATGGAATTGTGGAAAATTATAAAGAGTTAAAAAAGTTTCTTTTAAAAAGAGGACACAGGTTTAGATCTCAGACTGATACAGAAATTATCCCTCATCTTTGGGAAGAGTATATTAAAAGAAGAAAGAATCCCTTAGAAGCACTATTGGAGGTAGTAAATCTCTTAGAAGGTAGCTTTGCTATTGTAGCACTGGTTTCCTCTTTAGATAAGATCTTTGTAGTAAGAAAGGACTCGCCACTAAGCTTAGGGGTTCTTAAAGGAGGTTTTTTAGTAGCTTCAGACATTCCTGCAATAAGTTTTTATACCAAGAGAGTAGTTAATTTGGCAGACAGACAGGTAGGAGTGATAAGCAAAAGCAATTGGGAAGTTTATGATTTTCATCGACGTAGAAGATATCCTAAAGTAGGGAGGGTAACGATTTCTTCTCAACAGGTTGAAAAAGGAAAGTTTACTCACTTTATGTTGAAAGAAATATGCGAACAACCCCAGATTCTAAAAAACTTATATTCTCTTTACATAAAGAGAGGGAAAGTAAAATTTAAAGATTTGACTTTATCAGAAGAGTATCTTCGCACCCTTAAAAGAATTTTTATCTTTGCCTGTGGAACAGCTTTTCATGCTGGTTTTGTGGGAAAGTATCTGTTAGAGAAGTACGCAAGAGTAAGTGTAGAAATAGATGTTTCCTCAGAAGCAAGATACCGCAGTCTCCCTATAAGAAAAGGGGATTTGGTAATAGCTATATCTCAATCAGGGGAGACAGCAGATACTTTGGCTAGCGTAAGGGAGGTTAAGTTAAAGGGAGCTAAGGTGTTGGGGATTTGTAATGTGTTAGGTTCTACCCTCACTAAAGAAGCAGATACGCTTATTCCTACCTTTGCAGGACCCGAGATTGGTGTAGCTTCTACCAAAGCTTATACCGCCCAACTCTTTGTTCTTTCCCTTTTTACCATTTACTTGGCTAAGGTGAAAGGACTTTTAACTTCTCTTCAAGAAAGAAAGATTTTAAAGGAACTAAGGGAAATTCCTCGCTATCAGGAGGAGGTTTTAAAGGACCTTGATTTTCTCCGAAGGATAGCTGAAAGGTTTTCTAAGTTTGGATGTTTCCTATTTTTAGGAAGAGGAATAAATTATCCTTCTGCTTTAGAGGGGGCACTTAAACTTAAAGAGATATCCTATATTCCTGCGGAGGGATATCCTGCAGGAGAGATGAAGCACGGTCCTATAGCTTTGATTGATGAATACCGTGCTGTGGTGTGTATCGCTCCTCAAGATAATCTCTACGAAAAGATGATTTCCAATATTTGTGAGATAAAAGCAAGAAAGGGGAAAATTTTAGCGATTTTAACTAAAGGTGATAAAGAAATCGTCTCTTTGGCTGAGGAGAAAGTTTTCATCCCTAAGCTAAGTAATCAGGATTTAAGTCCTCTCTTAGTAGCTATACCTTTGCAGAGTTTTGCTTA
Organism: uncultured Planctomycetia bacterium; assembly: GCA_964536865.1. Taxonomy (GTDB): domain Bacteria; phylum Omnitrophota; class Gorgyraeia; order Duberdicusellales; family 4484-171; genus B7-G16. The sequence goes on along the minus strand of CAZHYN010000001.1, from coordinate 14,215 downwards.
CTTTGTGGCAAAAAATTTAGGGTGCGAGATAGATCAACCACGTAACTTAGCTAAGTCAGTTACTGTAGAGTAACTCCAATGCTCTATCTAATAGCAACTCCTATAGGCAACCTTCAAGATATAACTTTAAGAGCTCTTACTGTGCTGAGAGAAGTAGATTTTATCTTAGCTGAAGATACCCGCAGGAGTGGACTCCTTCTTAAATACCATAACCTTCCTAAAAAACATTTTATAAGTTTTTTTGAATATAATGAAGAAAAACGCCTTCCTTACATAATTAACCTTCTAAAGAAAGGTAAAAGAATTGCTCTCCTTTCCAATGCAGGTACTCCTTGTATTTCTGATCCAGGGTATAAACTGGTAAGGCGTTGCTACAAAGAAGGAATAAAGGTAGAGTGTTTACCAGGACCATCAGCAGTTATTACTGCTTTACTTTTAAGTGGATTTCCTACAGATAGTTTTTTCTTCTTAGGGTTTCTCCCTCGTAAGAAAGGGGAACTGCAGAAGAGATTAATGCCTTTAAAGGAGGTAAAGACAACGTTAGTTATTTTTGAATCACCTCAGCGGATAAAGAAACTTCTTCTTCAGATACGAGATATTTTAGGAAGGAAGAGATGTGCAATAGTAAGAGAGATGACTAAGTTTTATCAAGAAGTAAAAATAGGGTATCCTCAGGAACTCCTAACTTATTTTGAAAAAAATCCTCCTCGAGGAGAATTTACTGTGATTGTGGACACACGAAGTAGCAAGGATTGAAATTTAACCTTGTGTTTTTCTTTAGTTATGATAAATTAAAGAACAATGATAAAGGAGATAACAGTTCCTAAGTTGAAAAGTCCTATTTTCATTTTAGCCTGGCCAGGAATGGGAGAGGTAGCCTACAAAAGCGCTTTATTTCTTAAAGAAGCATTGAGATTTAAAATGTTTGCCAAGTTAGAGGCAGGAAATTTTTTTAAACCAGCAGCAGTTATTGTGGAAAAAGGGATAGCAGAACTTCCTACAGTTCCTGCTGGTTTCTTTTATTATTTTAAAGCCCCTAAAGCTCAGAGAGCTACCCCGGATTTACTTCTCTTTGTAGGTGAGGCTCAACCTCCTTTAGAGAGAGGGGAAGAATTTGCCCGAGTAATTATGGAGTATGCTAAAAAATTTAAACCCCAGATGGTTATAAGCTTTGCTGCTAAGCCCGAGGCCATAGACCATAAAAGTGAACCCTCTCTCTGGGTAGTAGCTACTCATCCTCAACTCTTGGAAACGTTTAAAAAGTTTAATATAAAAGTGCTTCTCCAAGGACAGATTAGCGGGCTAAATGGGCTCATCTTAGGAGTAGCTAAGCAATTTAAAGTAAAAGGAATTTGTCTGTTAGCAGAAATTCCTATTTACACTGTCCAGATTGAGAATCCTAAAGCAAGCGGGAAAATTTTAAAAGTTTTGGATAAATACCTCCATTTAAATTTAAATTTAATGCCTCTTACAGAAAGAGCAAGGTTTATTGAGGAAGAGATAGATAAACTTATTGCTTATCTAAAAGGAGAACCCCTTCCTCAAGGACCCCTCCCCCTCAGTGAGGAGGATATTGAGAAAATCAAGAAAGACTTAGCTGCCTATACCAAGCTTCCCCAATCTGCAAGAGAAAAGATAGAGGCTCTTTTTAAAGAAGCAAAGAAAGATATATCCAAAGCGAGAGAACTTAAAGAGGAACTTGATCGTTGGAGCGTTTACCGGGAATACGAAGATAGATTTTTAGATTTGTTTAGAAAAGAGAAAGATAACCACTAGAATAGATGCACCTCCTTATCCAAGGCTCTCCAGGGGTGGGCAAAACAACTCTTATTAAGGAGCTATTGAAGAAGAACCCTCATCTTAGGGGATTCTATACTGAAGAGATAAGAGAAAAGAGTAAAAGGTTAGGGTTTAAGGTAAGAACTCTTTTGGGTGAAGAAGCCATTTTTGCCCACATAAATTTCTCCACCCCCTTTAAAGTATCTCAGTATAAAGTAGACATAGATACATTTAACAGAATAGCGGTAAAGGAGCTAAATGAATGTTTAAGCCAGAATTGTGAGTATTTGGTAATAGATGAAATAGGTAAGATGGAGTTATTTTCTGAGAAGTTTAAACAAATTCTCTGGCAGATTTTGCAAAAGAAAAAGACTATCTCTACAATCCCTTTAAAAGGAGAAAATCCCTTTTTAGAGAAAGTAAAAAGTTTATCTTCGGTGACCCTGCTTCAGCTAACTAAAGAAAATTTCTCTCAGATTTTAAATTACGCCCAAATTTTCTTAAATACGGTTCCTTTAGAGGAGATAAGGAAGTGGGAAGAGAGAGCAAAAAAAGCAGGATTGAGCGAAAGGATTCTCATTGAGAACGCATCTTATGAACTTACCTCTTTCATAGAGAAGTTGAATCTGGGCAAAAAAGGAATGGTGATTGCTGGGAGAGGTAACAATGGAGCAGATACATTGAGTTGTGCACGCAAGCTTTTAGGCAAGGGTTACCAGGTAGAGATCGCCATTTTAAATTATGATGAAGCTGGCGAGGAAGTTAAATTCCAGGTAAGTATTCTAGAGAAGATTAAAAAGATTCATTTTGTAGATACTGAAGAGGACTTAAGGATTCTAAAGAGCGTTCTAAAGAATAAGGATTTTATTTTAGATGGAATTTTAGGGATAGGGATAAAAGGAGAGCCTGCCCCTTTTATTAAAAAGGTTATTGAACAAATAAACGCAAGTAAAAGTAAAACAGTTGCCTGTGATATTCCTAGCGGTCTTTCCCCTCGTCAAGGAGCGGTTCATCCTTTCATTGTAAAAGCAGATTACACTGTTACTTTCATTGCTCCTAAAGAGGGTTTCTTTTTAAATAAGGGGTTAGATTTCTGCGGGGAGATATTTGTAGCTGATATTGGTATTTCACGGCAACTCTTAGAAAAATTGAATTAAGATGAATCAAGAATTGGATAAGATTATAGAGAAAATAAGAGCTAAAGAGGAATTAGCAGAAAGAATCAGTGAACAAGCCAAAGAGGAGTATAATAAGATTGTAGAGTTAGCCTATCAAGAAAGAAAAAATATCTTTGATAGAGTAAAAAGAATGTACGAGGAAAGAAAAACCAAACTCAGAGAAGAGATCTTAAAACAAATAGAAGAGGAGAAAGCACGGCTCTATAAAGAAGGTGAACAAATTTTAGAAAAGTTAAGAGAGCAGAAACAGGATATTGTTAAAAAGCTAGAGGAACTTTTAATCTCTCAGATAGATGGCTATAGAGAGGGTTAAAAAGGTTCAGATTGTAGGTTTCCAGGAACTAAAGAAACCCGTTATAGAAACATTACAGGAGAAGGAAATTCTTCACGTAGAGAACATCTCTTCTAAGAGTTTCTCTTGGCAGGAGGTCTCCTCCCTGAAAAAGATAGAGAAAGTGTTTCGAGCATTTGAGCAGTTAGGGGAGAAAAATTTTTTAGGAGATATTTTTCCTCAGAAAGTATTTATCGACAAAGACAGATTTAAAAAAGTAGATTTTAAGAAAGCAGAGAGTAAACTAAAAGAAATCACAGATATATTAAAGGAGAAAGACCAGCTTCTTCTGAGAGAAGAAAGTATTCGACAAAAGATAGTCAGTCTTTCTACTGTTGAGTTTTTAAATACCCCTCTTAAAGAGCTGGCTTCTCTTAAGAAAGTTGAACTTCTTTTCTTAAAGATATCTCCAAAAGAGAAAAGTAAGCTTTCCAGGCTAGAAGGAGTAATACTGGAACCTATTACTTCTTTAGGAAAGAGAGAAATTATACTTTTGTGTGCGAGAAAGGAACAAAAAGAGGAGGTAATTAAGATTTTGAAAGAAGAGAAGTTGGAGCTTTTGGAATTACCCATCAGTATCTGGAAAGAGTTTGAAAGCTACTCTCCTATAGAAGCAAAGAAGATTTTAGAGCAAAAACTTTCCGAAATTCACCACCAGATTGAGGATTTAGATAAAAGGTTAAAGACCTATCTTGTCTATAAGGAAGAGTTAATGCTCTTTTACGATTACCTTCTGAACGAAAATTTTAAAGATGCTTTAGCAGAGAGTTTTCTTAAAACGAAGAGGCTGTTTATTCTGGAAGGTTGGGTATTAGAAAAGGAAGAGAAAGAATTAACCTCCTCCTTAAGTAGATTTGGGGAGAAAGTTTATATTAGAGTAAGAGAGCCTTTTAAAGAGGAAATACCTCCTACCAAGTTAAGAAATAAACCAGTGTTTGAACCTTTTCAAATTTTAGTTAATATGTATGGAGTGCCCCACCCTGCCTCTTTAGATCCTACGGTATTTTTAGCTCCCTTCTTTTTCTTTTTCGTAGGCATATGTATATCTGATGCTGGATATGGAGCAATTTTAGCAGGTTTAAGTTTCTACATTTTAAAAAGAAAAAAGTTGACTTACTCCGGAAAGACATTCTTTAGACTCCTATTTTTGTTGGGACTTTCCACTTTTTTAGTAGGCTTCCTTTTAGGAGGTTTTTTAGGAATTTCTTTACCTTTCAAAGGAATAGATATCTTAAACTCACCTTTTCAATTTTTACTTTTCTGCTTCTTTTTGGGTTTCCTTCAAGTCCTTTTGGGCGTAGTTCTAAAAGTCTACTTAGAGTTTAAAAATAAAAACTATCAGAGAGCGATAAGCTTTTTAAGCTGGGCAGGTATGCTTATAAGTCTACCCTCTTTTTTTATCTTTAAACTAACCATGTTTAAGTTCTTGAGTATAGGGGCTGGTTTAGGTATACTGCTTTTTTCTTCAGAGAGTAAGAATATCTTAAAAAGATTCGCTATTGGGCTCTATGAGTTATATGGAATAACTCGTTATTTCTCTGACATCCTCTCCTACTCTCGTTTACTTGCTTTAGGTATGGCTACAGGAGTTATTGCTATGGTAATAAACTTAATAGCTAAGCTGGCCTTAAGCATTCCTTTTGTAGGATTCCTTATTGCAGGAGGAATTTTTTTAGGAGGGCATATTTTTAATCTCTCTATAAATCTTATGGGAGGATTTATCCATTCTGCTAGGCTTCAATTTGTAGAGTTCTTCTCTAAATTCTTTGCTTTAGGGAAAGATTTCTTTCAACCTTTAAAGATAGAGACTAAATACGCTGCTCTTTTAAAGGAAGCAAAAGAGTAAACTAGAAGGAGGTAAAGATGGGTATGGGGTTAGCTTTAGCAATTTTTGGAGGAGCTACAGCAGTAGCTTTAGCAGGAATCGGTTCCTCTATTGGAGTAGGTATAGCGGGACAGGCCTCTAACGGAGTAATGAGTGAGAAGCCGGAGAATTTTGCTCCATTGCTTCTTTTAACCGCTCTGCCTGGGACACAAGGTATCTATGGGTTCTTAATTGGAGTAGTATTGATAATGAAATTAGGCTTCTTAGGCAAAGGAGCAGTCTCTTTAGATTTCCATCAGGGTTTAGGGATATTTTTTGCTTGCCTGCCTGTAGCTTTGGCAGGGTTAGTTTCAGGGATACACCAAGGGAAGGTTTGCGCTACGGGTGTATATATGGTGGCAAAACAACCCGGCGATTTTGTAAAACCTTTGGTGATGGCAGTATTTGTAGAATTTTACGCAGTGTTGGGATTGCTAACCTCTTTGTTAATTTTAAATGGAATAAAACTATGAAGGAGCTTGAGTCTTTTTTAGAAAAGATTGTTCAGGAAAAGGAAGAAGAAAAAAGAAAGCTTCTGGAGGAAGCAAAAAAGAGAAAAGACGAAATTTTACAAACTCTGAAAGAAGAGGCTCGCTCTCACTTTGAAGAATGGTTTTCTAGAGAAAAAGAGATTCTTTTGAGAAAAAAAGAAGAGGAGATATTTAAGGCAAAATTAGAGATAAAAAAAAGAATCCTTGAGGAGAAGGAGAAAATTATCTACGAAGCTTTAGAGAAAGTAAAGGAGTTTCTAGAGAAGAATCCCCATAAGTTGCCTAAGAAGAAAATAATCACTCCCTCTGGAGAGAGAGAAGAGCTACTTTCTTACGGAGAATTTCTAAAATTTTTAAAAGAAAAATTCGCTGATCAGATAGATAAATTTTTCTTATATGAACCAAAGCACGATTAGTTTTGCCTTAGGAAAAATAGGTATTTTAGAGAAGACTTTGGTGTCTCCTTCTCTTTTGGAAGAGATTGTAAAATTAAATTTGGGAGAAGCTCTGTCAAAAATCAAAGATACTTTTCTCTGCCAGGAAAATTTAAAAAGAGAGAATCTATACTGGGAGGAGATATTTATTAGAGAGGGAGAAATGTTAAAGGAAATTTGCCAACAACTACTACCTCAAGAAGAGTTAAGAGGCTTTTTCCAGGAGGTAGAAAACCCTTATAGTTTAGTGGAGTTTCTCCAGAAAGGCGGGAAGTATCAAAAGGATTTAAAAGAATTTATAAAATTTTACCTGATTATCCTTGATATTTTAAATTTCTTAAGGATAAAAACGTACCAGTTAAAAGAGGAGTACTATCTCGATGGAGATAAGTTTAGGCTACCACAGGATTTAGAGAGAAGGCTTTTTTTTGCTCTCAATCCTAAGACAAAGCCTTTCTTCCAAGAAGCAGAAGAGATTTTAAAAAGAGAGAAAAATTACCTCCTTCATTTTTTGATGAAAAAGTATCTTGTGGGATTTTGGGAAGAGAAAAAAAAGGAGCTTCTCTCTTTGGGGATAATTTTTTGGTTTTACTTCGCTAAAAAGTTAAATTTAGAAGTAATTAAATTCATCATAGGGGTATTGGATTACTCTTTAGATAGAGAGAAGGCAAAAGAGGTTATAAAAGTAGTGTATGGCTAAGGTAATTTTGGTAACGACTCCTGAGTTAAGCCCTAAATCAGAGAAAATAGCCTCTTTCTTTAAATTCTTAGGAATGGATGTTATTAGTTTCAAAGATGAAGAAAGATTGAGTTTAGAAAATTATGAGTTTGTTTTTACAGAAAAATCCTTATATGAGGACTTGAAAAAAATTTATCCTCATAAGATAATAGTTCCTTTAGTTGATTTAAAGAAAAAGGAGATGATTATTTTTGAGAAGATGAGAGAGTTTATAAGAGAGGTAGTGGGGGAGGGTATTTTAAGATGAAGACCAATACCCCCTACATTGTGAGAGTAAGTGGCCCTTTAGTGGTAGCTAAAAACTGCTTAGGGGCAAAAATGTACGATGTTGTCCGTGTAGGCAATTTAGGCCTCATAGGAGAGATTATAGAATTAAGAGGCGAGTTAGCTTTTATTCAAGTATATGAAGACACCTCCGGCATAGGCCCAAAGGAAAAAGTAGTTTTAACTGGTTTTCCTCTTAGTGTGGAGTTAGGCCCCGGGCTTTTGGGAAAAATTTTTGATGGTATTCAGAGGCCCTTAGATGAGATTTATAAAAAAGAGGGAGATTTTATAAAAAGGGGCGTGGATATACCTGCTTTAGATAGAAAGAAAAAATGGTTCTTTAAACCATTAAAAAAAGCTAAGGATAAAGTTGTTGGAGGAGATATAATTGGAGAGGTTGAGGAAACAGGTTTAATTAAGCATAAAATAATGATCCCTCCTTCTGTTAAAGAAGCTGAAATTGTAGAAATAAAGGAAGGGGAATTTTTTATAGAAGATGTTGTTTGCAAGCTTAAGGATAAAGATAAGGAGATAATTGAGGTAAAGTTATATCAGGTCTGGTCAATAAGAGTTCCGCGTCCTTTTAAAGAAAGATTGATGCCTTCCCAGATTCTTTCTACCGGACAGCGAGTTTTGGATACATTTTTCCCGGTAGCTAAAGGAGGGACTGCCTGTGTGCCTGGACCCTTTGGTAGTGGGAAGTGTGTAACCGCAGACACCCCGGTATTGTTAGGAGATGGCAGAGTCGTTACTATAAAAGATATTTACAAGGAGGTAGTAAAAAAGGGAAAGTTACTCCTGAAAAATCCTTATGAGGAAGTCTATGACATAAAAGAGCTTAAAAACCCCTCCACAATATCCTTTCATAAAGAGAGATTTAAGCTTGGTGAACCGGTAGCTTTTTATAAAGGAAAAACAGATATTACTGTATTTATTAGAACAAAAACAGGTAAAAGTGTAGAAGTAACACCTGTCCATAAACTTTTAGTATTAAAGGATGGTCAGCTAAAAGAAGTTCCTGCTGGGGAAATAAATGAAGGAGATTATCTTGCTTTACCTAGAAAGGTTAAACTGGGTTTAAAAGATGTCTCCTTAAATGTTGTTGATATCCTTCTCAGAAGAGATTTATTCTCTAAAGATCTCCATGCTAATCAAATCATAAAAGCGTGTATTAAAGATTTAATTAAGAAAGGTATTCTTCCTAAAGAGTATAAGAAATATCTAAGGAGAGAAAGAATAATTCCTTTAAGTATATTTAAAGAAATAAAGGAGAAATCCAAAATTTTTGTTACTACCCCTAAGCAGATATGTAGTTACCATGGTAAAAAGATAATTGTTCCTGAGAAAGTAACTCCTTATTTAGGTGAATTTTTAGGTTATATTATAGGAGACGGAAATCTAAAATCAAGCAGTTTCTCTATTAGATTTTATAGTAGTTCACCAAGAATCATAGATAGATTTTGTTATCTTTCTCAGAAACTATTCGCAATTACCCCTTATATTTATAAACACCCTAAAGGCAATCTTCACATTGCTCAGATAGATTGTAAAGCACTTTTTGAGTTCTTAGTAGCTTTAGGTTTACCCTACATTCAAAAGGCAAAAAGGGCAAAGGTTCCTGAGTGTATTATGAGGTCTAGTGATAACACTGTAGGTGCTTTTTTAGGAGCCTATATAATCTGTGATGGAAGTATAGATAGAAAGAACCAAAGATGTGAAATTACCTCCGCTAGTAAAAGATTGCTTGAGGAATTGAGCTTTTTATTTTTAAGGTTAGGAATATTAACAAGTTTTATTAAGCAAAGAAAGGATAAAACTTATAGGTTAATTATTAATTCTCTTCATGATTTTAAAAAGAATCCATTTCTTTTTCGATTATTAAAGGAAGAAAAAGATTTGAATCACTTAAGACAAAAAACTAATTATTTTTTAGAAGCAATACCCCTTCCTTCAGAACTTAGGCATATTTTATCCCAAAAAGGTATAATTAATTTTTTATTTAAAAAAGGAATCAACTGCAGTAGTTATCTTTATAAAGATAAGAATAGAAAAATAAGCATCCCTCTGCTTAAGAGGATTATTAAAATTTTAAATGGTCATGTGAATATCCCATCCTCTTTAAAGAAGTTTATAGAAATTAGTGAAGAGATATTTTTTGACCCTGTGGTAGAAAAAATAGAGAAAGTTGATTGTAAAGATGTGTATGATATCGAAGTTCCTTTAGGTCATAACTTTGTAGGGGGACACGGTCCTTTAATTCTCCACAATACAGTGGTACTTCATCAGATAGCACGGTGGGTTGACGCTCAAGTAATTATTTATATCGCTGCTGGAGAAAGAGGTAATGAAGTTGCTGATCTTTTATTAAGCTTACCAAAGCTTACCGACCCCTATACTGGTAAGTCTTTAATGGAAAGAACTGTAATAATTGCTAATACATCTAATATGCCTGTAGCAGCGCGTGAAGCAAGTATTTATACAGGAATTACAATTGCAGAGTATTTTAGAGATCAAGGGTATTCGGTAGCTTTGATGGCAGATTCAACCTCTCGCTGGGCTGAGGCTTTGCGGGAAATATCTGGACGTATGGAGGAGATGCCGGGAGAAGAAGGATATCCGGCGTATTTACCGGCACGTCTGGCAGAGTTTTATGAGAGAGCAGGAAAAGTTTTATGTTTAGGGAGTGATCCACGTAGAGGAGCTTTAAGTATAATTGGTGCAGTCTCTCCTCCCGGCGGGGATTTATCTGACCCTGTAGTTCGAGCTACTTTGAAAGTGGTAAAGGTTTTCTGGGGACTTGATGATAGGTTAGCTAACGCAAGGCATTTCCCTGCAGTTAACTGGCTACTGAGTTACTCCCTTTATCATCAAATTTTAGAAGAGTTTAAAAAAGAAAAAATTGGTGAGGACTTTGAGGATTTAAGGAAAGAGGCAATGAAGCTTTTGGAAGAAGAAGAGGAGTTAAAGGAGATTGCTCGTTTGGTAGGAGAAGAGGCTTTATCTAGTGAGGATAAGTTAAAGTTAGAAGTAGCTCGCTCTCTTCGTGAGGATTTTCTCCATCAGAATGCTTTCCATCCCGAGGATACTTATACTTCTTTAAGGAAACAGTACCTGATGCTAAAGTTGATTTTAAGTTTCTACTACAGAAGTAAGGAGGCGTTAAGTAGAAATAAGGAGTTGAAAAAAATTGTTCGTCTTCCCGTAAGGGTGGATATATCTCGAGCAAAGTTTATTCCTGAGGAGAATCTGGATAAATTTGATGAATTACAAAAGAAATTAGAGGAGCAGATGAAAGATGTTTAAGGAGTATCAGACTGTTTCTCAAATTCAAGGCCCTCTTTTGGTAATAAAAAAGATAGAAGGGGTAAAATATGCAGAGTTAGCGGAGGTAATTCTCCCTGAGGGGGAAAGAAGATTTGGGAAGGTTCTTGAAGTGGCCGAAGATTTAGCTGTCATTCAAATATTTGAGGGGACAAGAGGATTAGATATAGATAAAAGTAAAGTAAGGTTCTTAGGCAAAACAGAAACCTTTGGGGTAAGTAAGGAGATTTTGGGAAGAGTATTTAATGGAAGAGGTTTGCCTCGGGATGAGCTACCTCCCCCTTCAGTAGATAAATTTCTTGATGTAAATGGAGCTCCTATAAATCCTGTGAGCAGAGATTATCCTACTGAGTTTATTCAAACAGGGATTTCCTCTATCGACGGGATGAATCCTTTAGTAAGGGGGCAGAAACTACCTATATTTTCGGGAAGCGGTCTCCCCCACAATAGAGTAGCAGCCCAGATTGCTCGCCAGGCACGCATATTAGGTAAGGAAGAGAAATTCGCTGTTGTTTTTGCCAGTATGGGGATTACTTTTGAGGAGGCGAACTTTTTTATTGAGGATTTTAAAAGAACAGGAGCACTGGAAAGGTCTGTGCTTTTTATAAACTTAGCTAACGAGTCTACGATTGAAAGGCTTTCCACTCCCAGATTTGCTTTAACCGCTGCGGAGTATTTAGCGTTTGAATTGGATATGCACGTTTTAGTAATTTTGATAGATATGACTTTTTACTGCGAAGCCTTACGAGAAATATCCAGTGCAAGGAAAGAAGTGCCGGGAAGAAGGGGATATCCTGGATATATGTATACTGATTTAGCCACAGTGTATGAAAGAGCAGGAAGAATAAAAGGTAAGAAAGGCTCAATTACCATGATGCCCATTCTTACTATGCCCGATGATGATAAAACGCATCCTATCCCTGATTTAACTGGGTATATTACCGAAGGCCAAATTATTCTTTCGCGTGCTCTTCATAAGAAAGGAATCTATCCTCCAGTAGATGTTTTGCCTTCTCTATCTCGATTGAAAGATAAAGGAATAGGAGAGAATAAAACTCGTGAGGATCATGCAGATTTACTGAATCAATTGTTTGCCTGTTATGCTAAGGGACAGGAGATAAGGGAATTAGCTTTAATTTTAGGTGAAGAAGCGCTAAGTAGTTTAGATAGACTTTATCTTAAATTTGCGGATAAATTTGAAGAAGAGTTTGTAAAGCAATCAGAGAATAAAGCTAGAACGATTGAGGAGACTTTGGATATTGGATGGAGACTTTTAGCTGAATTTCCTCAAGAGGAACTCAGGCGAATAAGACCTCAAATTTTAGAGAAGTACTTTAAGCGATGAGAAGAGTAAATCCTAATAGAATGGAGCTTTTAAGGTTAAAGAGGAGACAAGTTTTAGCTCAAAAAGGCCACAGTCTCTTAGAAGACAAACTGGAAAAATTGATTTTAGAATTCCACCGCCTTATAAAACAATTTAAAGAGAAACTTCCTCTCTGGCAAGACACATTTAGGGATTTTTTACAAGAGTTCATCTTTGCAAGGTTTCAGGTGTCTTCCTCTGATTTTGAAGAATTGCTTAAGTTGGTAAATCCTTTAGAGGTAAAAGTAAGAAGAGAGAGAATCCTTAGTGTAAATCTTCCCAGGATTGATTTTGAGGAAAAGAGAGAAAAGTATTCTCCTTTAAAGATACCTCCTTCAGCAGACCTCCTTTTTTTAAAAAAAGGAGAGTTTCTAAAGAATCTATTTGAGATGGTAGAGCTTTATTTAGCTTTAGAAATAGTATCCAAAGAGGTTTTAAAAACAAGAAGACGGGTTAACTCTTTGGAGTATATTCTTATTCCTTATATAGAAGATTGTATAAGGTCTATTGAGGCAAAGCTAAGTGAAATTGAGAGAGAGTTTTTGTCTCAAATAATGAGAATAAAAGAGTTGATTAGGAGATGATAAAAGATATAATTTTATTAAATAAATGGGCGGTTGGCGCAGTGGGAGCGCGTCTGACTTACATTCAGAAGGTCAGAGGTTCAAATCCTCTACCGCCCACGGATATAGGTTAGTTTTAAGGAATTAAGTAAAGTGTTAAGTCGCAAGAAATCAAGTGCGGTTACAGGAGTCTTTAAGTTATAAAAAGTTAAAAGTTTGGCAAAAGGCACACCAGAATCCTCTAAGAGCAATTGAGTTATAGAAATAGTAATTGTAGAAAGTTTGAAAATATATTTAAGCAATTCATTAATGCAATCACTTCTGTGGGTGCTAACATTGCTGAAGGAAGTGGTGATTTTAAAGGAAGAGAATTTATACGATTTTTAAATATTGCTTTACGTTCAGCTTCTGGAGTAGATAACTGGATAAATTTAATAAAAGATGGTAAAATATTGGGCACTGATAACACCTCAATACTTGATGTAATTAAAACAGAGAACGAGCAAATAATAAAAATGCTAATTAAGCTCATTCACAGCCAAAGTTCATTTAAAATTAAATACTCAAAACTTACGACTTAAGACTTAAAACTGAATCTTACGGGGACGTCGTTTAGCCCGGATTAAGACCCCGGACTGTCGATCCGGTGAGCGTGGGTTCAAATCCCATCGTCCCCGCGCTTTATTTTCTTTCTCTAAGTTTTCCCAAGAAAAAGGATGGATATTATTTAACGCAATCAATGTCTTTTGGATGTGCTTAAGTTGCTTTGCAACAATCCGCTTGGGGCGGATAGCACATACAAATCCCATCGTCCCCGCGCTTTTTATTTTTCTTCCTTGTGTATCCTTGAAAACAAAACACGGATATTACTCGTTAGTCCAACGTCTTATTTGGATGTGCTGTATCACTTTGTGATAATCCTTTCAGGATAACACATACAAATCCCATCATCCCCGTGGATTATTTTATTCCTTACTTTCTTTTAAGGTAAAATTTAAGAGGAAGCGTTACCTTTATTGAGAGCTTTTAAGGTGTGGGTGATAATTTTTACCAAGCCATCTATAAGCTCTCTATTAATAGGGATATTTTTATATTTATAAAAATTGAAGGTTTTGCCAAAAACTACCCTTATATAAGGGTGAGGAGATTTTTCTAAAGAGGTATTTACAGGAAGGATTTCGTAGCCGCATCTTAAAGAGAAAAGAACCACCCCTGTGTTGACTTTTCCCGGATAAAACCCCAAAGTCCTTTTCTTCTCTAGTACTAAGAAAGCCTTTCTAAATCCCTGAGTATTAGGAAGCATAGGATTTAGAGGAAAGCAACCAAAGAACTTTAAAAATAAAGTGAGGAAGAAATTCTTCTTATAAAGGGAGGGTGATACCGCCCAGTATATAGGAGAGTTTAGAATTTCCTCTAATACTACAGCAACAGGAAAAGTTTGCTGATTTCCTAAGATAACCATTGTTTTAGAGGCAGGGATGTTCTCTCTCCCAATTATTTCTATAAGATAGAATTTTCTTAATCCTAAGAATGTAAGTTTTCTTAAAAATTTTCTTAATACCATATTTACTGACAAGTATATTTTCCCTCATTATGTATAAAAGAGCAAGAGGTTACGGTAGAATACAAAAATGTAATATCAACACAATTATAACCTCTCTACCTTATTAAGGTTAAGGAAAACTACAGTAATTACTGTTTTAGTTTAGTTATTATTCTTTATAATGAATTTAGGTTATTTAAGCCTCTAAAAATATCCTTAAATTTAGGAGATTAGTTTTTTAAGGTGTTGAGATAAAAGATTACAGAATGCTTTGCGTTATCAATATAATAGCACTATAAAACATTCTGTACAAATTCTTAACAGGATAAAAAAAGAGCCTATACC